>DAOTXW010000017.1:0-39978 GCA_034435035.1 Anaerolineae bacterium
GGGCGGGGCTGTCGGAGCCGGCGGCGCCGTCGAAGCCGGCAGGGCCGTCGGAGCGGGCGGGGCCGTCTGAGCCGGCGGCGCCGTCGGGGCGGGCGGGCTGGCCGAGAAGCCCGGCATGGGGTTGACAGGTGGCAGTGGCGCAGCCGGCGGCTCCGGCGGCCTGTTTTCCCCCTCAGGCTTGTCGGCTACCTGCCCGGCGGGCGGCGGCGGCGTGGCGGCGATGGGCGTGGGCAGGACGATCTTCTCATCCCTGCTATCTCCTGCCCCGCTGGATGGCTGGCGATCGGCGGCTCCATTCTTGGAGTCAGATTTCGGTTTCGTCATGCGGCATTATCCCTATCACTCTCCGGGCAGTTATATCGCTTATGCCGAATGGTACCCTGCTCATTCCGCCCCATCGGAGGCAGGCACCGGACGATTGGTAAGCCCCGACGCCGGCACTGACCCGCTGCTGCCCCCCGGAGCCTGGCCAGGCCGGGGGGCAGGAGGTGGCGGCGGTGGAGGCATGAGAGACGGCGGCGGTCGAACGGGCGCCGGGGGGGCAGGCGGCAGGCTGGCTGCCGGGCGCGGAGCCGCAGGGGCAGGTCTGACCGACGGCGGCGGAGGAGCTGCCCCGACCGCCCGGCGGCTATCGGCGCTGCGCAGATGTTCCGCCACCTGCGTGGGCAGGTGATCCACGTCGATCGGCTTGGGGATGTAGCCATCGCATCCCGCATCAAGTGCCTTCTGGCGGTCGCCTTCCATCACATTGGCCGTCAGGGCCACGATGGGGATCTTCCTGAAGCGATCCACCTGACGGAGCCGGGCCGTGCACTCGTAGCCGTCGATGTCCGGCAGGTTGATGTCCATCAGGATCAGGTCAGGCTCCGCCGACTCGACGATCCGGAGCACCGCTGCGCCGTTTTCCGCCTCGATGACGGCATAACCCTCTGCTTCCAGGATGCGCTTGATCAGAATGCGGTTCTCTAGATTATCCTCCACATAGAGGATGCGTCCCCGTGTCATCTGTTGTCTACGCCTCCCTCGGCCTATCAGCGGAACTGCGCCACCATACTAACGCAACACGAATGTATCATCCAGTGGTCCCGGCGATTCAACGGCCCGGGCATTTCATCAGATGGTGTGGGCGATTATAGCCTTTTTACCGCCCATGTCACTCCACTGAACAGGCATCTATGATTATAGTATTCCGATGGACAATGGACAGGTCGGGTAACTACGTACTATAGTTGTCAGAAGCCGACAAGCGCCGCCCCGGACGGCGCGGCCCGGCTGACAGGCAGCGGGTGAGGGATCGCCGTGCATCCAGGTAGGGGCTGGCCGCGATCCCCCACGCCAGGCTTCCTGCACACCACAGTCCCCGGGGGGAGGAACCGATGCCCATTATCGCGCTGGTGATGCTGATTGCTATCGCGCTGGTGCTGGTGGTGGCCCTGCTGGCCTGGTACACCGGGACCCGGCGCTTCCCGCCGACTGAACTCTCGCCGGACAGCCGGGCGCGCGTCAGCGAGGCGCGGCTGGATCCCGGAGAGCGCCCGGCCAGCCTGGCCGCCGAGCAGATCGAGGAGGTGGTGCGCCGCAGCCTGGCGCCGTACGCCGATCTGGCCGCTCTCAAGCTGGATTTTGGCGCCGGGCCGGGTGGAGAACTCCAGATCTGGGTCAACGGGCATCCCTACAGCCGGCCCGATGACATTCCGGATGCCCGTATCCGGGAGGCGATCCAGCAGGCGGTGAGCCAGATCAACCGCTGAGCATCAGGCGGCCGGCAGCTCGACCCAGAACAGCGACCCATGGCCCACGGCGCTCTCGGCGCCGATGCGCCCGCCGTGCAGCTCCACCAGCCGCCGGGCGATGGACAGCCCGACGCCGGAGCTGCGCTCCTGGCCGGTGGGCCGGTTGCTGAGCCGGGTGAATTCCTGAAACAGCAGGGGCAGCTCATCAGGTGGGATGCCGGGGCCGCTGTCCAGCACCTCCAGGCGCAGCCAGCCCTCCCGGGCCGTGACGCGCACCTGCACCCGGGCGCCGGCAGGGCTGAACTTGATAGCATTGCTGATCAGGTTGTGGATCACCTGCTTGAGCCGATCGGGGTCGCCCGTCAGGGGCGGCAGATCGTCCCGGGTCTCAAAGCTCAGGCTGATCCGCTTCTGCTCGGCATAGACGCGGAACTGGTCAACCGCCCGCCCGGCCATCTGATCCAGCGCCAGCGTCTCCTGCGCCAGCGCAAGGTTACCTTCCTTCAAAGCTCGCAGATCCAAAAAGTCATCGATGATCGACTTCATGGTCTGGATCGATTCGCGCACCGCATCCAGCACGCGCTCGCGCTCGTCATCGCTCAGGGGGTCATCGCCGGACATCGCCAGCATCTCGACGCCAAACTGGATCAGATTAAGCGGGTTGCGCAGATCATGGGCAGCCATCTGGAAGAACTGATTCTTCAGGGCGTCCAGATTCTGCAGCTCGGCGATATGGCGGATGTGCAGGTCCTGCAGCCGCTTGAGCTCCAGCTGGGTGCGCACCCGGGCCGCCAGCACCTCAAGCGCAACGGGCTTGCTCAGATAGTCGTTGGCGCCCATCTCCAGCGCCTGCACGATCGTATGGCTCTCGCTCTCGACGCTCATGATGATCAGCGGCAGCGCCGTAGAGGAACGCTCCGTCCGCACCGCCTGTACGACCTCCAGGCCGCTCAGGCCGGGCATGCGGAAGTCCAGCAGCGCCAGATCCGGCACGCGGCTGCGGATCAACTCCAGCGCTTCCGTGCCGCTGCTGGCCAGGATGACCGAGAAACCCAGACCTTCCAGGCTGGCGGCGAGAATCTCGCGAACGCCCTGATCGTCATCCGCAACCAGGACAATCGGCGTCGAGTCACTGCGGGGCGGCTCATAAGCCATGATCACGCTCGGGGCGTTGGGCGGCGCAGAGGGCGGCATCATCGTCTGTTCGTTTCCCTTATATACGATAACACGAAAAGGCGAAACAGGCTTCCAATCCCGTATTCCTTACAACCTTATTATAGGGTGGCAGTCAGCCGGGATTCACTCCCCCAAAGGGCCTACCGGGCCGAGTTTGATGGGCGGGGGCCCGAAAAACCGCATCGACAGCCCTGCCGCTTTGTGGTACACTCCTGCCCCGCACGCATCCACCCTGCGCGCCGATGCGTGCCTTTTCGTGCTTGGCGGCGCCCCGCGCCGTGATCGGCGCGCCCGATTGAGGTGAGTTTGTTGATCATGACTGCAAACGCTGATTCTCCGACCTTCGTAGGTTCCATCGCGCCGCATGGCGGCACGCTCGTCAGCCGTCTGGTACGCGGCGAGATGGCCGCCGCCACCCGCGAGATGGCCCGCAATCTCAAGACGGTGGTGCTGGCCCCGATGAACGTCTCCGACGTGGAGCTGATCGCCACCGGCGTCCTCAGCCCGCTGACCGGCTTCATGGGCTCCGAGGACTACCGCAGCGTGGTAAAGGATATGCACCTGCGCAGCGGCCTCCCCTGGACGATCCCCGTCACCCTGCCCGTCAGCGCCGAGGAGGCGCAGGACATCCAGATCGGCCAGTCGGTGGCGCTGGCGGAGCCGGACCCCGCCGGCGGTCTGCACCTGATGGGCGTGGTCGAGGTCGCTGAGAAGTACCCCTACGACAAGGCTGACGAGGCCCGCAACGTCTACCGGACCGAGGAGGATAAACACCCCGGCGTCGCCCGCCTGTACAGGCAGGGTGATGTGCTGCTGGGCGGCGACATCTGGGTGTTCGATCTCCCGCTGGCCTCCCGCACCGAGTTCCCGCAGTTCCGCCACACCCCGGCCCAGACCCGCCGCATGTTCGCGCAGAACGGCTGGCGGAAGATCGTCGCCTTCCAGACCCGCAACCCGATCCATCGGGCGCACGAATACATCCAGAAGACCGCGCTGGAGATCGTCGATGGCCTGTTCCTGCACCCGCTGGTCGGCGAGACCAAGTCGGACGATATCCCCGCCGACGTGCGCGTGGAAAGCTACCAGACCATCCTGCGGGACTACTACCCCGCCGACCGCGTGCTGCTGGGCGTGTTCCCCGCGGCGATGCGCTACGCCGGCCCGCGCGAGGCGATCTGGCATGCCATCGCCCGCAAGAACTACGGCTGCACGCATTTCATCGTCGGGCGCGATCATGCCGGAGTGGGCAACTACTACGGCACCTACGACGCCCACACCATCTTCGACAACTTCGACGCCGACGCCATCGGCATCGTGCCGCTGTTCTTCGAGCACACCTTTTACTGCAAGAAGTGCCAGGCGATCGTCAGCTCCAAGACCTGCCCGCATGACAAATCCGAGCATATCGCCCTGTCGGGGACTCAGGTGCGGCAGATGCTGGAGCGCGGCGAGATGCTGCCGGAGGAGTTCACCCGCCCCGAAGTCAGCAAAGTGCTGATCGATGGGATGCGGCGCAAGCGCCAAGAGTCTGAGAACAACAGCGGCCAGTAGGCGGTCTCCGTCACACAGCCGGGGCGCGGCGGCCCCAGAGGCAGGCCGCCCCCCGGCCCTTACAAGGCAGGATCGGCATGTTTAACTTCCTCAAGCGTAAGTCCTCCGACCGCAAGGTCATGGTCGTCGGCCTCGACTGCGCCGCCCCCGAACTGGTATTCGACCAATTCCGCGACGAGCTGCCCACCCTGCGCCGACTGTATCAGGGCGGCGTGTGGGGTCAGCTGGAGTCGTGCATCCCGGCGATCACCGTGCCCGCCTGGTCCTCGATGATGTCCAGCAAAGACCCCGGCACGCTGGGGATCTACGGCTTCCGCAACCGCCGCGACTACACCTACGACAACCAGATCATCGCCACCAACGCGCAGGTCAAGGAGCCGCGGGTGTGGGACATCCTGAGCGAGGCGGGCAAGAAAGTGGCGCTGATCGGCGTGCCGCAGACCTTCCCGATCAAGCCGGTGAACGGCCTGACGGTCGCCAGCTTCCTGGCCCCTTCCACCGACAGCGAGTTCACCTTCCCGGCGGACTTCCGCGAGAAGGTGCTGCAGCTGGCTCCGCGCTACGCGCTGGATGTCAAGAACTTCCGCACCCCGGACAAGGACTGGCTGGTCCAGCAGATCTGGGACATGACCGAGCAGCGCTTCGAAGTGCTGAACTACATGATGGAAAGCACCGCCTGGGACTACTTCATGTGGGTGGAGATGGGCGTTGACCGCATCCACCACGGGCTGTGGTCGTTCATGGACCCGGGGCACCGGCGCTACCAGCCGGGCAATAAGTTTGAGAACACGATCCGCGAATACTACAAGCTGATCGACGCCCAGCTCGCCCGGATGCTCTCGCGCATCGACGACAACACGATGGTGCTGGTCGTCTCCGACCACGGCGGCAAGAAGATGGACGGCGGCATCGCCATCAACGAGTGGCTGTGGCGCAACGGCTACCTGGTGCTGAAGGACGCCCCGCCGGAAGAAGCCTTCGACGCCGAGGGCAACCGGATGCTGACGCCTTTCACCAAAGTCGAAGTGGACTGGGAAAAGACCACCGCCTGGGGCGCGGGGGGCTATTATGGCCGCGTCTACCTGAACGTGCAGGGCCGCGAGCCGCAGGGGCTGATCAAGCGCGCCGACTACGAGCGCGTGCGCGACGAGCTGATCGCCGGCTTCAAGGCCATCCCCGATCACCTGGGCCGCCCGATGGATACCCGTGTCTTCAAGCCGCAGGAGATCTACCAGAAGGTGCGCAACGTCGCGCCTGACCTGATCGTGTACTGGGACAACCTGAACTGGCGCTCGGTCGGGAGCTTCGGCCACGGGGGAGTGCACACCTTCGAGAACGACACCGGCCCGGACGACTGCAACCACGCCTCCAACGGCCTGTTCATCCTGTACGATCCGCGGCAGCCCAATGCCGGGCGCGAGGTCACCGGGCGGCAGCTGATGGATGTGGCCCCCACCCTGCTGGAGCTGATGGGCGTCAAGGCGCCCGCCGATATGCAGGGCAAGCGGCTGATTGACTGAGCGGTGCGCAGGCTCCTCCCGGCAGCCGCGCCGGGAGGGCCCCCCTCATCCTTCTCCATGCCGATCGAACCGTCCCGCCGCCGCGCCGCCCTGATCGCCGTGCTGGCGGCGGCGCTGCTGGCGCGCGCCCTGGTGGTGCTGGCGATCCTGCCCGACCCGGAGCGCGTGACGCTGGCCTCGGACACCCGCCAGTACCTCAGCCTGGGGACCATGCTGGCCGAAACCGGACGCTTCGCCACCCCGTCCCGGCAGGGGCCGGTGCCCGATGCGCTGCGCACGCCCGGCTACCCGGCGCTGATCGCCGTGCTGATCGGGCTGGGCGATCCGCGCCCGCTGGTTTCGCTGGCGGTCGTGCAGGCGCTGCTGGGGACGCTGGCTGCCGGCGGGGTGATCCTGCTGGGCGAGCGGCTGGTCAGCCCCCGGGCGGGCCTGCTGGCCGGGCTGATTTATGCGCTGTCTCCCATCGCGGCGGTGATGACCGGCTACGGCTACAGCGAGACGCTGTTCGCGGCGCTGATGATCGGCGCGGCGCTGGCGCTGACCGCTGCCCTGGAGCGCGACCGCCCCCCGCTGAGCGCCGGCAGCGGCGTGATCTACGGGCTGGCGGCGCTGGTGCGCCCGATCGGCCTGCCGCTGCTGCCGCTGCTGGCGGCTATCCCGCTGACGCGGCTGCCGCTGCGGCGGGGCTGGCTCCACGCGCTGGCGCTGGCCGCCGGCTTCCTGCTGGCCGCCGGCCCGTGGATGGCCCGCAACGCCGCGATCTACGGCCGCTTCGCGCTGACGACCATCAGCGGCTATAACCTGTTCTACTACAATGCGGCCAGCCTGGAGGCGCACCGGCTCGGCATCCCGGTGGAGGAGGCCCGCCGCCGGCTGAATACTGAGCTGGAGGCGCGGCCCGCGCCGGACAGCGCGTGGCCGGGCGCCGCCGAGGGCGCGCTGGCCCGCGAGACGATCCTGGCGCACCCGCTGGCATTCGCCTGGCACAACGGCGTGGATGCGCTCAACGGGCTGCGGCCCGGCTTCAGCTTCATGCTGGGGCTGTTCGGGCGCGGCAGCGAGCTTGGCGACCCGGTGAGCAGATTCATGACGGGGGACATCGGGGAGATCGCCGCCGCCATGCGCGGGCAGGCGGGCGCGATCCTGCTGCTGGAAGGGTACATGGCGCTGCACACCGCCGGCCTGATCGCCTTCAGCCTGATCGGGGTGATCGGGCTGGCGGCCCGGCGGGACTGGGCCGCTCTCATCCTGCTGGGGCTGATCCCGGCGCTGCTGCTGTACCTGCCGGGGCTGGCCTCCAACGCCCGCTTCCGCGCCCCGGTCGAGCCGTTCCTGGCGGTCGCCGCCGCGGCGGGCCTGCTGGCCGTGCAGCGGGCGATCCGCCGCCGCCCCCCGGCCTGAGAATCAGCGCGGGGCAGAGCCGGGGGTTCCCCCGCGCCCTGCCCCGGATCGCCTCACCGCCGGGCGCTCAGACCCCGATCAGGTCGGCCAGCCGCGCCCGCGACTCCTTCTGCACCTGCTCGTGGATGCTCTGGCCATGGGAATCCATCGTCACCACGACCGGGAAATCCTCCACGCGGATCACCCACATCGCCTCCGGCACGCCGAACTCCAGCTTGTGGACACCCAGCACTTCCTTCACCTGGTTGGCGATCAGGGTCGCCGCGCCGCCGATGGCGTGCAGGTAGACCGCCCCGTACTCCTGGCAGGCCTTGAGCGTGCCGGGGCCCATGCCGCCCTTGCCGATCACGCCGCGCAGCCCGAAGTGCCGGATCACGTCGGGCTGGTAGATCTCCTCGCGGATGCTGGTGGTTGGCCCGGCAGCGACGAACGAATAGGTGCCGTCGTC
The DNA here is from genome assembly GCA_034435035.1 of Anaerolineae bacterium. Lineage (GTDB taxonomy): Bacteria > Chloroflexota > Anaerolineae > Aggregatilineales > UBA3940 > JAHEME01. The sequence goes on from DAOTXW010000017.1 coordinate 7,830, forward strand.
GTACTTTTTGACCACCGGCCCGCAGTGGTAGATCACCCCACCGGCCAGCAGCCGCTTCAGCTCGTCATAGGTGGCCTGCTCGGCGGGGGGCACCGGGCCTTTGATGAGCTTCTCCAGCATGTACTTGTGCGCCGCGTCGCGGCCCAGCACTATGACGCCGTTCAGGTTGACCGCCTCGCCTACGTGCAGGCTGCGGACATCGGCTTCGCTGATCGGGACGGTCAGGCTACGCATAGGTCACCTCCCCACCGGGCTGGACTTCCATGCTGGCGCGGCGGTTGGCCCAGCACATGTAGGCCACCGAGACGAAGTACGAGGCGGGCAGCCGGTGCTGCGCGCCGATCTTGACACCCAGCACGGTGGTCTTGCCGCCGAAGCCCATCGGCCCGATGCCGAGCTGATTGGACTCCTCCAGCAGACGCGCTTCCAGCCCGGCCAGTTCGGGGTTCTCGTTGGCGTCCTCCAGCGGGCGGAACAGCTGCTGCTTGGCCTTGATGTACGATGTGCCGCGGTCGCCGCCGATGGCCACGCCCAGCACGCCCGGCGCACAGCCTTCGCCCTGCGCCTGGTAGACGGCGTCCAGCACCACCCTGCGGACGCCCTCCAGGTCGCGCCCGGCCTTCAGGCGGCTGTCGGGCAGCTTGTACTGGGTGGAGACATTCTCGCAGCCGCCGCCCTTCAGGAGCAGATCGACCCGCAGCGTATCCTGCTCCCATTCATGGAAGTGGATGGTGGGGAAGTCCTCGCCGGTGTTGTCCCCGCTGTTTTCGCCGCTGAGGCTGTCCACCGCGTTGGGGCGCAGGTAGGCGCGGGCGGTCGCCTGGGCCACCGCGGCGCGGATCTGATCGCCCAGGCGGCGGGTGGACCAGCCCTCCGGGTGGTGCACCTCGAAGATCGGCGTGCCGGTATCCTGGCAGATCGGGCGGGCGCCACCGCGGGCCAGCTCGACGTTCTCCAGGATGGCGTCAAACGCCTTCTCGGCCGCCGAGCCCGGCTCCTCAGCGGCGCGAGCGCGCTGCAGGGCGGCTTTCATATCGGCGGGCAGCTCGGTGGAAGCGCGGCGAACCAGCTCCACCAGCGCTTCGGTCAGGTCTTGCATAAGGGGATCCTTTCTGCTGCGCGGAGCATGACTTGATCACCTTCATGATAGCACAGGTGGCACAGTCTGAGCGGCCAGGAGGGCAAAATGTCACGCGAGTTTCGTGATCGCTTTCCGGCTCCGGAGGGGCAGGCAAGGGCTGTCTGCCGCGCCGGGCGGGGGTCGCCTCAGTTGCGGCCCAGCGCCAGCAGCACGACCGGGATCGCACCCGCGCTCAGGGCCGTCGTCCAGAAGACCAGCCGCGAGGCCAGCGGCGCGTCCTGGCCCACCTCGGCGGCCAGGATGTACACGTTGACCGCCACTGGCAGCGCGGATGCCACCGTCAGCGGCGCCGCGATGCGCGGCTCCAGCCCGAACAGCGGGATGAGCGCGACAGCCAGCAGCGGCGAGGCGGCGAAGCGCATCAGGCTGACCGCTGCCACCGGCCCGCCGTCGCCCGCCGCCGGCGACTTGGACAGCTGCACCCCCAGCGTCAGCAGCGAGATGCCCACAAACGCCTGCATCAGGTAGTCCACCGAAGTCTGCAGCGGGACGGGCAGGCTGAGATCGAGCGAGCGCAGCGCAAAGCCCAGCACCAGCCCGTACAGCACCGGGTAGCGCAGAAACTGGCCCAGCGTCGCCCGCAGGCTGCCCCGATCCGCCCCCACGAACAGCCACACCCCCAGCGTAAAGAACAGCAGCGCGTGGACGGTGAGCACCACCCCGATGATGCTGACCGCGTCTTCGCCGAAGGCCAGCAGCATCAGCGGGATGCCGTAGATGCCGGCGTTGTAGAACACCGCGCCCAGCGCCATCACCGGGCGATGCGTGCGAAGGGGCCGCAGCGAGAAGGCAAGCAGCGCCAGCAGCCCCAGCAGCACATGCTGGGCCGCCGCAAAGGCGGCGATGCGGCTGATCTCCGGCCCGGTCAGCGTCGAGCGGTAGGCGGTGGTGAAGATCAGCGCCGGGGTGAAGGCGTAGAAGCTCAGGCGGGAAAGCGTCTGCACGTCCAGGTTGAAGGCGCGGTCGAGGAGATAGCCGACGGCCATCAGCACGAAGATCGGCAGGATGATCGTCAGCAGGATGTTGAGCAGCATAGCGAACCTGTCCGCAGTGGAACGAGCCAGGGAGGCGCGGCCTCCGAGAGTACCCGGTCAGGGGTCGGGCTGTCAACCCCGCCGGGTGGTGGGCGGCGCCAGTTTTCAGTTTTGCTATACTGGCCGCAGCGTACCCATTGGACTGCAAGGGAGATCTGGAATGTCATCGATCAACGCTGGCGCCGTCCTGAAGGCGTCTCTGGTGGGGCTGGGCGGTGTATTGATCACCACCGCCTGCGGCTACGGCCTGAACGCCGCCGCCGGCATCCCGTTCGGCACCATGCCGCGCCCGGAGGAGATCCCGCCCGTCTACTACCCGCTGTCATTTGCGCTGTCGTGCGTGGCCTACCTGCTGTACATAGTCTACGGGGCGCTGTACGGCGCCTTCGCGCAGCGGGCGGGCAGGCCCGCGCAGCCCGGCGCGATGGCGCTGGGGGGCGCAGCGACCGGGCTGGTCGTCCTGCTGATTTCGCTGGGCCTGTCGGCGATCGTCACCGCCTTCACCGGAAGGCAGATGCTGGCGCAGCTGCAGGCGCAGATGCAGAGTCAGATGGGCGGGGTCGCCCTGCCCGCCGACCTGATGATCCTGTCCTTCGCCATCGGGCTGGTGATCGGGCTGTGCCTCGTCTTCGGCGTAGGCACAGGGCTTGGAGCAGCCGGCGGCGCGCTGTACGGCGCCTTCGCCCGGCGGGCCGACAAGCCGGGACCGACAGGCTAGTGCTTCGCGGCGCACCTGACGCCGGGGACAGCGCGAAACACGCCGGCAGCCGGGCCGTCACCTGACCCTGTCAACAGAGGGCGCCGGCGGCCCGGCTGCGCTAGCCCCGCGCCGGGCCTGACCGCACCAGCCGGCTGAGGACCAGGTCGAGCCAGGCGCTGACGATGTCGGCCCGCGGGGTGCCGATCAGCACCTGATTGATGAACAGGACGCCCTGCTCGTCGCCGCGCGCCCCGTAGCCGGCCCGCGCCGATTCCAGATGCGGGCTGGCCTCCGCCTGATCGCCGTGATAATACAGCGCCATGCCCAGCGTGCCGCGCATCAGCGTGCGGGCCGAGCCGAAGCCGGCAGCGCTGCTGAGCGTCCCCAGCGAGTCGCGGCTGCGACGCACCGCCTCGTAGGTCTGGCCGGTGAGCGCCAGCCCCCACGCCAGGCCGGCTTCCACCCGCCAGCGCAGATCGTCGGGATAGTCGGGCGGGATGGCCGGGGCCAGCCGGCTGAGCATGCCGACTGCCGCCGAGGGGTCGAGTGCCAGCAGCGCCAGCGCCAGCCGGGCCTGCAGGGACAGGTCGCTCTGCTCCAGATCGGCCTGGCGATAGGCCAGCGCCGCGCCGCGGTAGTCGCGCCGCCGGACGTACAGATCGCCCAGAGCGGACGCCAGCCGGGTCTGGCGGTCACGCAGCGCCGGGTCGCGGGCGGCCACCTGCAGCCCTTCGCGATGCAGCGCGATCACCCGCTCCATGTCGGACTCATCCTGAGCGCGCTGGATGGCCGTGTCGATCACCCCCATCGCCCGGTCAGGCCGGCCCGCCCGCAGGAAGTGATAGACGGCGCTTTCGGTGCGGATGGGGCGGCCGCCGGCGGGCACCGCGTAATACTCGCCTGCCCGCAGATGCATGGCGGTGCGCCGCTCCGGGGGAGCCGTCTCATAGAGGGTGTCGCGCACCAGCGCGTTGGGGAAGCGGTAGATCGCGCGGCGCCCCTCGCCGGTGCGCTCCAACAGCCGGGCCTGCACCAATCCCTCCAGATCGGCCAGCAGGTCGGCCTCAGAGCGGTTCTCGTGCAGCACGCCCAGCGCGCCGGTGCGGAAGCCATCGCCCAGCACGACCGCGTTCAGCAGCGTCTTGAGGTACTCCGGCGGCAGGCGGCGGATGCGGTCGATGACGATCTCGCGCAGGGAGGGGATCGTCCCTTCGCCAGTCAGGCTGCCCAACCGGTCCTCCGGGCGGACGGCGATGCGGCCCGCCTCATTGAGGCTGGTGACGAGCATCTCGATCAGCAGCGGGCGGCCGCCGGTGTGCTTCCACACGATCTCGCCCAGCTCCGTGGACAGCCAGGTCAGCCCCAGCACCGACGCCCCCATCTCCAGCGTATCTTCGCGGCTCAGCATCGACAGAGGGACGATGGCGCTGCCAAACGCCCCTTTGAGTTCCTCCGACGCGTCAGGCCGGAAGGCAGCCAGCAGCAGCACTGGCGCCCGATCCAGCCCCTCCATCAGCCTCAGCATGGTAGAGCGGGTCAGCTCCGCCGCCTCGTCCAGATCGTCCAGGATGATCAGCAGGCCCGACCCGCGGGCTGCCTCGCCCTGAAGCATCAGGCGCAGGACTTCGGCCAGGTCGGTCTCGCGGTCGGGCAGATCGTGGACGGTCGCATCGGCATCTGCCTCCAGAGGGGAGCCCGGCGAAGCCGCGGGGTGGCGGGCTGCCAGCCCCAGCAGTTCGGCCAGGGTCTGCTCGAAGTCCCGCAGGCCCAGGGTGGTGCAGGCAGCCGCCAGCCGGGCATGCTGTTCGCCGGCAGGCAGCTCGACGGGGATATCCAGCAGCAGGCGGGCCAGATCGACCATCGGCTGGTAGGGGCGGAGCGTCGTACCGCGGCACGGCAGGCTGATCGTCGTCATGTCCGCCTGACGAGCATGGTGGGCCAGCTCGTGCGCGATGCGCGTCTTGCCGACCCCGCTTTCCGCCATCACGGCGACCTTGCCGCCCCAGCCCTGCTGAGCCTGCTCCAGCCGCAGCAGCAGCGCTTTGAGCGCCGCGTTCCGACCCACCAGGGGGATGGCGCTGGCAGCCCGCAGAGAGGACAGGGATGCGGCATGGTCAGGCTGAGGGTCGCTCATCATGATGTCTGTCCGTTAAGATAAGAGCCGATCGGTCAGGCCAGCCGGCCCCCGGCTGCTGACAGGCCGTATCATCGTCCGAAGTCCGACGCCGACGGGCGCCCGCCCAGCGGCTCCGCCGCCAGCACGCCGCGCAGCACCGCGCGGGCCACGACCTCAGCGGCGAAGGCCCCCACTGTGGTGACGTGGGCCGGGCGATCGCCTGTCGCCAGCGCAAAGAGGGTGTCGCCGTCCGCCAGGGTGTGCGCCGGGCGGATCGACCGGGCCAGCCCGTCGTGCGCCATCTGGGCCACCTTGTTGGCTTCCTCTTTGGTCAGCCGGGCATTGGTCGCCACGACGCCGATGACGGTGCTGCGCCCCGCGCCGGCGCGGGGCCACGGCGGCAGCTCGCGCAGGACCGCCAGCGTATCCGCCAACTCCCTGCCCTCCGGGGGACGGCGCGCCCCGGCCACGATGCGCCCGCTGCCGGGGTCGATCACGTCGCCAAAGGCGTTGACCGCCACCAGCGCGCCGACGATCACGCCGCGCCCGCACAGGATGCTGGCGGTGCCGATCCCGCCCTTCATCTGGAAGGCCGGCCCGAAGATGCCGCCGACGCACGCCCCCGTGCCAGCCCCGACGCTCCCCTGAGCGGGCGGAGCGCCCGACGCCGCCTCACAGGCCGCGCGGGCCATCCGCGCATCGGGGCGCACCGCGGCGCTGCCGATGGCCAGATCGAACAGGATGGCCGCCGGGACGATGGGCACCCGGGCCACGCCGACATCAAAACCGATGCCGCGCTCCTCCAGCCAGGTCATCACGCCCGCGGCGGCATCGAGTCCGTAGGCGCTGCCGCCCGCCAGCAGGACGGCATGAACCTGCTCCACCAGATGGAGCGGCCTCAGCAGGTCGGTTTCCCGCGTGCCGGGAGCGCCGCCGCGCTGATCCACACCGCCGACCGCCCCGCCCTCGCACAGCACGACGGTGCAGCCGGTGATCGCCTCGCGATCCTGCGCGTGGCCCACGCGAATACCCGGCACGTCGGTGATCGCATCCTGCAGCCGTCGTCGGGGCATCGCGGCCCTCCTGATGAAGCGGTCAGCCTTCGTCCAGTTCGATGCCGTCCATGGTGTCGCGCAGGACGGTGCGGGCCCGGTCGCTCAGCGGATCGGGCACCCAGATATCGATGCGGCCAAAGATGCCCACGGTGAAGGCCAGCCCGCCGTGGGCCGAATCCTGATGCAGCTGCGAGGGGATCGCCTCGTCCGCGAGCCGGGAGGCGGCGATCTGCGCCTGCACCGGATCAAAGCACGATGCCACCCGCACCCAGTCGGGGGCGCGGTCGCCGCCTCCGCCGCCGCGCTGGCGAGCTGCCAGACGACCCAGATACCCCAGCATCCATCCCCGGACGGTCACGGGAAGCCTCCCCGGCGCGGTGGATCAGGCCGCCCTGTAGGCCGGCAGCAGGATGGTAAAGGTCGTGCCCTGGCCGACGGCGCTGTCCACCCAGATGCGCCCTTCGTGCGCTTCCACAATGCCCTGCACGATGCTCAGGCCCAGCCCGCTGCCTACATGCGTGTCCTCCACGGTGCGCGAACGGTAGTACCGGTCAAAGATGTGGGGCTGCTCCTCCGGCGGGATACCGATGCCGGTATCGGAGACAACAGCCAGCACCGACCCCTCCTCGGCATACACGTCTACGCGGATGATGCCGCCTTCGGGCGTGTACTTGATCGCGTTGCCGATCAGGTTGGCGAACATCTGGCGCAGGCGGGTCGGGCTGCCCAGCACCGGCGGCACGTCGTCAGCGCATTCGTAGATAAGCTGCTGCCGCTTGAGGGCTGCCCCCTGGCTCTCATCCTCCACAACACGCCGGGCGATCTCCGTGAGCGCCACCGGCTCGCGCTGCCGATCCATACCGGCCTGCATGCGTCCCACGTCCAGCAGGTCATCGATCAGGGCGGTGATGTGCTGCACGCTCGCTCTGGCCTGCCGGGTGAACTCCTCCTGCTGCTCGGTGAGGGGGCCAATGCGCCCCAGCAGCTCGATGTACCCCAGGATCGCCGTCAGCGGGGAGCGCAGATCGTGGCTGACCATGGTCACCATCTCACTCTTGGAGCGATCGAGGGCCTTGAGGTCGGTGATGTCCTGCATCACGATGATCTGGCCGACCCCTCCCACCGGGCTGACGCTGGCATTGAAGGTGCGCTCCCCCTGCTGGACCTCGCCGTGACGGTGCCCCTGCCCGCCGCCTTCGGCCAGCAGGTTGAGCAGGTCCGTATTGTGAACCACCTCATTCAGGGGGCGGCCAATCGCGTCCGTCTCAGCGCTTTCAAAGAAGAGGGTCGCTGCGGGGTTATACAGTGAGATGCAGCCGCTGCGATCGATCAGCAGTACGGCGTCATGGATCTCCTGCAGCACCTGCCGGAAACGCACGCGCTCGCTCTCTGCGGCCTCGTAAAGCTGCGCGTTGTTGATGGCCACCGCGGCGTAATCAGCCAGGGCCGTCAGGCTGGCGATGGCCTGCCGGGAAAGCGGGGCCTCCGAGGCGCGGTTGTGCACGCCCAGCACCCCGATCACGCGGCCACCGATCTTGAGGGGAATATACAGCAGGCTGCGAACCAGATAGGCCGTTTTGATCTTCTGATAGCCTTCACCGCCGACCAGCAGCGGCTCGCCGGTGCTGATGACCCGGCCCGCCAGGCTGTCGCTGACGCGCAGGCGCATGTTCTGCAGGCCATCCTGCAGATTGCGGGACGCCCGCACGTACAGGTCGCCGGTCTCCGGATCGACCAGCATGAGCGTCCCCTCTTCAGCGCTGGACAGGAATACCGCGGCCTCAACCACCCGCCCCAGCACGGCCTCAATATCGAGCAGCGAGGTGAGCGACTTGCCGACCGCCATCAGGGTGTTGAGCACCTGCAGCCCGCGCTGATCGGAGACGCCCGTCCGCACCGCGCCGATGCGCGTCGCCGCCAGCACCCTCTGTACGGCCCGCAGCAGATCGTCGGGGTCGAACGGTTTGACGAAGTAATCCATCACGCCCGTCCGCAGCGCCCGGACGGCGATGTCCTCCGATCCCTCGGCTGTCATCAGGATAGCGGGGATGGACAGACCGCGGCGGCGCAGTTCGGCGAGCATCTGCAGGCCGTCCATATCCGGCATGGCGAGGTCGGTCAGGATCAGGTCGGGAGGGTCTTCCACGGCCATGTCCACGGCCTCGATGCCGCTGCGGGCGGCCTGCACACTATAGCCCCGGGGCGCCAGGATGTTGTTTACAATGAAATCCCGCAGCTGCAGGCTATCATCAACGACCAGAATGCGCTCGCCAGGCACGCCAGCTCCCTTTATCAGATGTCCGCTTCAGGCGGCGCCAGTTGGTCCAGCATGTGGATCAGCGAATCGAGCTGCCGGTGCATGACATCCACGGCGGCCTGCTGCCCGGCCGCCAGCCTGCCCATCTCACCGGTACGGAACAGATTCATGTTGCCCAGCAGCTCGGTGAGAGGGCGGCGGAGCTGCCGCCAGAGGTCAGCGCTGAGGCCGCCGGCGGGGGCCGGCGCCGCGGCAGCCCGTTCCTGCAGCGCCTCGTTCATCGCGGCGAGCTGCTCGTTATGGGCATCCATCGCCGCAAAGAGCCGGGAATCAGCGACGGCGATGGCGGCGTAATCGGCCAGCACCGTCATGATGTCCTTCAGGTAGCTCTCAAAGACAAGCCGGGCATTGGCGACCCACAGCACGCCGATGGGCTGATCCTGGAACACCATCGGCGCATAGATCACAGCGGAAACACCCTGCTGGGCCGGCCTGAACTTCTCCAGCCCCAGCCCGCTGCCCAGATAGGCTTCCTGGGAGTTCATCACCAGGGCGGCCAGATCGTCCTCGATCGGCTGTCCCATGCGCTCGATCAGGTTGCGGCTCAGGTTGTGGCCGCTCTGCACGATCAGGGCGCCGGATTCAGGGTCGCGCAGGAACAGGCCCGCCGTCTCGGCCCGGGTCAACTGCAGGGCGGCTCGCAGCACGCGCTCAAAGACCTCGTCGGGCTGGCGGATGGCCACCACCGATTTGCCGATGCCCATCAGCGTCTTCAGCTCGCGCAGGTGGCGTTCGGATTCCTGGGCTGCCGCCTGCACGTCACTGACCAGCGCCTCGCGGTCGCGGCGCAGACGCACTTCTTTCAGGGCGCGTTCGACCGCCTGGACGATCTCGGCCTCGCGCACGGGGCGAGTCAGATAGTCCTTAGCGCCCAGCCGGAACGCGGCCAGCACATCCTGCTCGGCGCCGCTGTCGGCCAGCACGATCACCGGCAGATCGACGGCCTGCGCGTTGAGGGCGGCCAGCACATCCTGCCCGCTGAGTCCTTCGACCCCCAGATCGAGCAGCAGGACGTCCGGCGGCTCCTGCAGCACCCGCGACAGGCCAGCGCCGCCATCCTCAGCCGACTCCACCTCATAGCCGAACGGCCGCAGCGTCGCTTCGACCAGCAGCGCCCGTTCATCCGGGTCGCTGGTCACCACCATGATACGGTCTTTACGTTCCTGTTCAGCCACGGCGACCTCGCCTCAGGGAGAAACAGTCAGGCCCACGCAGGCAGTCGGGGCACGCCTGCCGGGAGTCCGTCTGCGCTCATTATACACGGCTCACAGAAGGACTCAAACTGGCGCGCTGGTACCGGTAAAGGCCGCGGATTCAGCGGGCAGGGCGGCGCGGAGGGCGACCACTGTGCCCGCGCCGGGAGCCGACTGGAGGTCAAGCTCGGCGTTGATCAGGTCGGCCCGCTCATACATGCCGATCAGCCCGAAGTGCCCGCTGCCCGACAGGTCGGTGACGCGGCGCGGCGCCCGGAAGCCCACGCCGTCATCGCGGACCGTGAGGGAGACGTGCGCCGGCTCGAAGATCACGTCCAGCGTGATGCGGGAGGCCCGGCTGTGCCAGCGGGCATTGTTCAGCGACTCCTGCGCTATGCGGTAGAGGGCCATCTCCCGATCAGGTGGCAGGCGGCGCGGCTCCCCCCGGCAGTTGAAATCCACCGGGATGCCCGCCTCGGCGCTGATATCGCGGGCCAGCACCTCCAGCGCCGGGACCAGGCCGAAGTCCTCCAGATAGATGGGGCGCATGGCGCGGATGACGCGGCGCAGGTCGTCGATGGTCTGCGCGGTCATCGTTCGCAGTTCGGCCAGGGCTGCCGCGCCAGCGGGGCTGTCCTGCAGGTAGCGTTTGAGCATCTGCTGGCGCTGGTCGAGCGCGATCAGCGACTGGATCATGTGATCGTGCAGGTCGCGGGCCAGCCGCAGACGCTCATCTTCCTGCGCACGCGTGATCGAGCCGATGTAGTAGCGCATCACCTCGTGTGCGCGGCGCAGCTGGGCAGCCATCTTGCGGAGCGACCCCTGAAGATGCTGGATCTCGTCGATGCCGCCCACGGGCTGCTCGATGCTGACGAAGTCCCCGGCAGCCAGCCCGGTGGCGCGGGCCTCAAGCTGCTGGAGGGGGTGCACGATCCGCCGCACGCTGAACCAGACCGCCGCCGCGCCGATGGCCAGCCCCGGGACGAGCGCGAGCAGCGCCGCCTGCGAATAGCGCGTGAGCGGCCTGAGCATCTCCGTCCAGCGCTCCTGCTGCACCAGCACCCAGCCCGATGCGCCCACCGGCGCAAAAGCGGCGATCACCGGGTGACCCTGACTGTCCCGGTGATAGTCGGCCCCGATCTCGCCGCGCAGCGCCGCGCTGAGGCCCGGTTCGGCGGACAGCGTCTCCCCCACGCGGGCGGGGTCGCTGTGATACAGAATCAGGCCGTCGAGGGTCGCCAGGGTGGCGGCGGCGCCGGGTGAGGTGTTGAGAGCATCGACCAGCGTGGGGAAGCCCAGCTCGTCGAGCGAGACCACCCCGATGGCCGCCGCGACCTTCTGCCGGGCCAGCGGCGGCAGCTGCAGCACGATGGCGACCCGGGTGGAGGCGCTGCCCGGCTCCACCAGCGGCAGCAGCACCGCATCGCCCCCGGGGGCGGCCTGAGTCAGCGCCGCCGCCAGGTCCGGGCGGATGGGGCTGGAGGACTGCCAGGTGGCCACCCGCGGGGAAGCCGCCAGCAGGTTCCCGCGCGCATCGTAGAAGGCCACGCCGCCGTCAAACAGGCTGTCGGCGCCGGCTGCCACCGCGGCCGGATCGCCGCTGCGGGCTGCCTGCGCCGTCAGCGCGAGCAGCACCGCCTCCTGATGCTCCAGCCGCACGGACAGGCTGGCGGCCACGCCGCGCACCGCCTGCACATCATGGCCGGCCACCAGATCGCGCATCGCCGCCTCGTGCAGCGCCACACTGCCGAAGGACAGCACCAGCAGTGCGATCAGCAGCGGCAGTGCGACCATGGTCAGCAGCCGGAGCGGCAGCCCGGTCAGCGGACCCGGCGCCGCGGAGCGATCTGCCATCAGTCAGGCAGCTCCATCATGCCCAGCTGGACGGCCCGGACGACCGCCTCGGTGCGGTTGGTGACCTGGAGCTTTTCGAAGATGTTGCGCAGATGCCCCTGCACGGTGCGATCGCTGATGCCCAGCGCCAGACCGATAGCCTTGTTGGTCAGCCCGCGCGAGGCTTTGGCCAGCACCGCCAGCTCGCGCTCGGTCAGATCGGCTGTCCGCGGCGCCGGCTCGCTGCCGCCCGAGCCCATCACCCGCATCAGCCGGTGGACAATGCTGGGGTCAAGGACCGATCGGCCTTCGTAGACAGCCTGCACGGCGCGCACGATCTCCGGCGCGTCGGCGGTCTTCATCACGTAGCCGCTGGTGCCCGCCTCGATGGCGGCCATCAGGTACGGCTCGTCATCATAGGCCGTCAGGATCAGTAAGCCGACGGGCAGCTTCTGCTCCCGCACCCGGCGCACCACGTCGATGCCGCTGCGGACCGGCATCTGAATGTCCAGCACCGCGACATCGGGCCGGAGAGTCTCGATCAGGCGCAGGGCCTGATCGCCATCCTCGGCCTCCCCGATCACCTCGATCTCGCCGCTGTCGGTCAGAAAATCCCGGATGCCCCGCCGCACCACCTGATGATCATCCGCCAGAACAACCCGGATGCGCTGCTGTTCGCCTGCCATGCACTCACTCCTGCATCGCTGCAGCCCGGAAGCGGGCCTGCCCTGATCTTACCACGGCGGATGCGGCGCTGCTCAGGGAATGATGAACGCCTGCACCCACACGGCCACTTCGGGGCGGCGGGGATCGTTGGTCTGGAGGATCGCCCCGCGGCGGATCATGCCGGCGTGGGCGCCCGGGTAGCGAGAGGTGTCGAGGGTGAGGGTGAGCAGCGCGGCCCGGCCCGGCGGGATCACCGAGGCCGTCAGGTCCGCCGAGAGGTAGCCGCAGGTGGTATACACGCCGGCGATGGTGAGGGGGGCCTGCCCGCTGTTGCGGATCACGAAGTGGTGACGCCGGCTCTGGCCCAGACGGACGCGCCCGGCCATCTGCATGCTGTCCGGCACGCTGATCCGGGGCTGCGGGCCGTCCTCGGGCAGGAGGGCGACGGAGCCGGGCAGCGGCCCGCCCTGGTATTCGCCGTGCAGGGGGCGGTCGTAGATGATTTCGGACGGGCGGTAGTGCGCCGCATCCTGCCGGCCCCACGCAGCGAGCGTCAGTGCCAGCCCGGCCAGGATCAGCGCCGCCAGCGCCGCCAGCCCATAGCGCCGCAGAGCGCTGCGAGCAAACGGCGGGGGAGATGTTTCAGCCGACATCAGTGATAGACCCCCTTCATGCGTGAATCAATCCTAACGGCCTCCCGTCCGCCGGGCCAGTGTTGAAGCGCGCACAGGCGCCCCGCCAAATGGCGCATCCGGCGCAGCCACCCGGCCCCTGCCCGCCAATTAGCGGGGTGCCAGGCCGCGGTTTCGCGCTGATCAGGCAGCCCCACCTGTGGGATAATGTGAGGCAAAAGTGAGCCGGCGCCGGAGCAGGACAGGGCAGGTTATCTGGTGTATAATGATGCGTCTGGCCAGCCAGCCGCAGCCAAGCTGTGGCCCTTCCCGACAGTAACCCGACAGTAAGGACAGCGTATGACGCCAAATGGAGAGCCAGTTGAGATGAGCAGTGAAATGGATCCCGTTGAGAAGCAAGCCGCGGATGATGACAGCGATGTGATCGTCATCAAGAAGTCCTGGTTGATCACGGCAGCGGTGGCGGTGGCCGCCTTCGCCATCGGGGGAGCCGCCGGGTACTTCCTGGCCACGGCGGCCTTCGAGCGTGGAGCCGCATCGGCGGCGCTCCTGCAGGCCGCGCAGGAGGGCGCCCAGGCACCCCAGCCGACCCAGCCGCCGCCGCGCATTGAAGGCGTCAGCGCTGACGACGATCCCTTCCTCGGCCCGGAGGACGCGCCGATCACCATCGTGGAGTTCAGCGACTTCCAGTGCCCGTACTGCGCGCGCTTCCGCCAGCAGACTTTCGACGCGCTATTTGAGCAGTACGGCGATCAGATTCGCCTGGTGTACCGCGACTTCCCGCTGAACAGCATCCACCCGGAGGCCCAGAAGGCCGCCGAAGCGTCCCAGTGCGCCCATGAGCAGGGCAAGTACTGGGAGATGCACGACGCGATGTTCGCCAACCAGGCCATCACCGGGCTGAGCATCGATGCGCTCAGTTCGATGGCCGAGCAGATCGGCCTGGATGTGGATACCTTCACGGCCTGCGTGGACAGCGGCAAGTATGCCGATGAGGTGGCCAACGATTTGCGCGATGGCAGCTCGTATGGAGTCACCGGGACACCGACTTTCTTCATCAACGGGGTGCGGCTGGTCGGGGCGCAGCCACTGGTCGCCTTCACCACGATCATCGATCAGGAACTACAGTAGCGCCGGGGCAAGTGAGCCAGAACGATCCGCCGCCTGCCCGGAAACCCGGACAGGCGGCGGTTTGCGTCCGCTGAGAGGCGCGCTCAGTTGCCGTAGCGGCAGCTCTGGTAGTTGTTGCCCAGCAGCACCGCGTAATCGACCCGGCGGTTTGGATCGGGCTGCACGATCACATCGGCATCGGCCACGCGCAACATCCGCTGCATCAGCAGCAGCTGGCTGGTCTTCTGCCGCCCGGTGAAGTCGTAGATGATCGTCTGGCTCTGGCCGGGCGCTTCCGGGGCCAGGCCGGCCGGGATGGCGATCAGGCCCTCATTGGCCAGCCGGTCGGCGGCGACTTCGTCGAGCCGATCCGTGCCCGTGCCGTTGCGGACCTCCACGGTGACCGCGTTGCTGACGACATAGTTCTGCGCCGGCGGCTGCATGGCGAGCGATACCAGGTTCTCGACCGCGCCAGGCTGCGGCAGGAAGACGCTGGCATTGGTACCCGGCTCCTGCCAGCCGATCAGCAGGTCGGGCGTCAGGATGAAGCTGCGGATCTCGTTCGGCTCCAGATCGGCGGCGACCGGCAGGAACTGGAGCAGGTTGCCCAGCCCCATATCGGTCTGCACCAGATCGCTGTACTGTGTCCAGAGCTGGGGGGCGCGGGTGGCGGTGAGCAGGCCATCGCCCCGCGCTTTGGCCAGGATGGCCCGCAGCACCTGCTGCTGGCGGCGCGCCCGGTCGAAGTCGCTGGAGGTGGAGCCGGTGCCGTGGCGCTGGCGCGCATACCACAGCGCCATATAGCCATCCAGCTGCTGCACGCCTACCGGCAGCGTGTACTCCATCCAGTTGCTTTCGTCCGCTGTGTAGGCCACCCACTCATCATAGGTGGCGAAGTCAGCCGCGGTGACCGAGGGATCCCGGAGGCGCTGACCGGTGATGGCGCAGTCCACCGGCACCTCGATCCCGCCGATGATGTCCACGATCTCCCGGAAGCCGTCGAAGTCCACCCGGGCATAGTGGTGGATGGTGATGCCGAAGTTGTACAGCAGCATCTCCTTGACCAGGCCCGGGCCGCCGCCGGGCCAGCCGACGGCCTGCCCGCGTGAATCGGCGACGTTGATGCGCGCCATCGTGTAGCCGGGGATGTAGACGTACAGGTCGCGCGGCAGCGACAGCATGTTGACCGTGCCCTCGGTCTTGTTGATCGAGACCACGATCAGGCTGTCGGTGCGGTAGCCGCCATCATCAGGCCGCTTGTCGCTGCCCATCAGCAGCACATTGATCACCCCGGGCGGGACCTCAATCGGTTCCACGGGGGTGGGGATGGCCGTGGCGGGCGGCGTGAGCGGGGGCGCATACGTCCCGGTATCGATCTTAACCGTCGCCGCCGGCACCGGTGTCGGGGAAGGCGTCAGGGTGGCCGTCGGCGTGGCCGTTGGCGGGAGCGTGCCGGTCGGCGTCAGGGTGGGCGTCTCGGTCGGCGTCGGCGTATCCGACGGGGTGGGCGTGAGCGTCTCGGTCGGCGTCTGCGAGGGAGTCAGGGTCGGGGCCAGCGCCGTATTGGTGGCCGCCAGCGCCACCGCGACAAAGCGATCCTGCTGCGCCCTGAGGGCGATGCCGCCGCCGATGAGCGCCGCGCCCACGCCGAGCGAGATCAGGAGGGCGGGCAGGCGGGGCTGCGCCATGAGATTATGAGTTGAACCAGACACAGAGTCTCCAGCCAGGCAGAATTGGGCCGGATTATACATCGGGCACGGGCAGGCAGCTACCGAGACACCCGGCCCAGCTGCTCGCGCCGGGAGGCCCGGCCGCCTATAATCAGCGCCCATGAACGAACTTCAGACCCCTACCCCAAGCAAGTCGGATGCGACCCTGTGGATCGTCGCGCTGGTCGGCGGCATGATCGTCTGCCTGTGCGCCGCCGGAGTCTTCCTGTTCGGCGTCGCGGGCGTGCTGACTTTTGCCACCGCCGCGCCGCGCACCTCCCCGGCGCCGCCGCCTGTGCTGCCGCTGCTGGCGTCGCCCACGCCCACCATCAGCGTGCCGTTTGATCCCTCCCCGCCGCCGCCCGGCGCGGAGGACACCCTGGCGGCCCTGGAGGAAGCCGATATCCCGGTGCGCGACCGCTACGACCTGGCCGGGCGCCTGCTGGGTATCACCGAGGCGGCCGTCAGCCCGCCCGGCGAATACGCCGTGGGCGACCGCGAGATCTTCTACGTGGACAACGAATCGACCAACTCCGTGGTCGAGGTCGAGGCCGAGATGGTGTACCGCACCGACCACGTCTATATGTGGGTCGAGAACGGGCAGGACTACGACCTCGACGCGATACAGCGCTCGGCGGACCGCTTCGAGCAGCGCACCTACCCAACCAACCGGTCGTACTTCGGCAGCGAGCCGTCGCCGGGCATCGACGGCGACGTGCGCCTGCATATCCTGCACTCGGTGGAGCTGGGCAGCGGGATCGCCGGCTACTTCTTCAGCCCCAGCCAGTACCCGGCAGCGATCGTGCCCTACTCGAATGAGAAAGAGATCTTCTTCATCAACATCAGCAACACGGTCCCCGGCACGACCGAGTATGACAGCACGCTGGCGCACGAGTTCCAGCACATGATCCACTGGGGCGTGGATCGCAACGAGGACATCTGGATGAACGAAGGCCTGAGCGAGGTGGCCGCCTATCTGAACGGCTTCGGCCCGTCGGGCTTCATGCCGTACTACCTGTTCAACCCCGATCTGCAGCTGACCGACTGGCCCGAAGACGGCGACACCACCCCGCACTACGGTGCTTCCTTTCTGTTCAACGCCTACTTCCTGGATCGCTTCGGGCAGGATGCGCTGCGGGCGCTGGTCAGCCATCAGGAAAACGGCCTGCGCAGCATGGACGAGACGCTGGCCGATCTGGGCGAGGCGGCGCGGGCCGACGATGTCTTTGCCGACTGGGCGATCGCCAACATCCTCAACGATCAGGACATCGACGCCCGCTATGGCTACAGCGATATGCCGGGCATGTCCCCGCCGGGGCTGGCCGGGACGATCAGCCGCTACCCGTATGGCCCGTCCAACGCCGAGGTGCACCAGTACGGGGTGGATTACATCGAGATCGACCGGCCCGGCGAGGTGCGCATCACGTTTGAGGGGGCGCAGCAGGTGCCCATCCTGCCCACCAGCGCGAACAATACCGACGGCGACGCCAGCACCGACGACACGCATATCTGGTGGTCGAACCGGGGCGATGACAGCAACATGACGCTCACCCGCGCCATCGACCTGACCGATGTGACGCAGGCCACGCTGGAGTACAGCGTGTGGTTCTGGCTGGAGAGCCTGTGGGACTACGGCTATGTCGAGGTCTCCACCGACGGCGGGGAGACGTGGACTCTGCTGGAGACGCCCTACACCACCACGGAGAACCCGCACGGCAATTCCTACGGGCCGGCCTACTCCGGGCAGAGTCTCGCGCAGCCGGACGCCACCCCGGAAGGCTGGCTGCGCGAATCGCTCGACCTGAGCGCCTATGCCGGGCAGCCCATCCTGATCCGCTTCGAGGTGATCACCGATGATGCGGTGAACCAGCCAGGCATGGCGGTGGACAACGTCTGCGTGCCGGAGATCGACTGGTGCGACGACGCGGAAAGCGGCGAGAGCGACTGGGAGGCCCGCGGCTTCGTGCGGCACAACAACGTGCTGCCGCAGCGGTTCATCGTGCAGATCCTCGCGCTCGATGCTCAGGGCGGCGCCACGGTGACCCGGCTGGAGCTGGACGAGTCCAACCGGGGCGAAGCGTCCGTGACCGTGCCGGAGGGCGGCCGGGTGGTGCTGGTCATCTCCGGGGCCACGCGCTACACCACGGAGCCGGCCGTCTACCGCCTGTCGGTGAGCGCAGCCGACTGACTCAGCCAGCGGCGGCGCGAGGGTGGGCAGCCGCCCTCGCGCCGGCATCTTACACGGTTGACAAGCCCTGCCAGTTGGGACACAATGATGCATGTGCATCCGGAACAGGCAGCCCCGGCGGGGCGCGCAGCCTGTCCCACCATCCAACACCTCACCTGCACCGATGCCTGGGCTGACCTCGGAGTATGCACCATGATCAAGGACACACTGCACGATGCCGAGCATCGCATGAAAGGCGCGATTCACGCGCTGGAAGAAGACCTGGCCGCGATCCGGACCGGCCGCGCCCATCCCGCGCTGGTGGAGAAGCTGGCCGTGGAATACTACGGCACCCCGACCCCGCTGCAGAATCTGGCGACCATCACCGCACCGGAACCGCAGCTGCTCGCCATCCGGCCCTTCGATCCAGGCTCGCTCAACATCATCGAGAAGGCTATCCGCTCCTCCGATCTGGGGCTGACCCCCAGCAACGACGGGAAGATCATCCGGCTGACGCTGCCGCCGCTGACCGAGGAGCGCCGCCGGGATCTGACCAAAGTCGTGCACAAGCGGCTGGAGGAAGCCAAAGTGGCCGTGCGCAACATCCGGCGCGACGTGCATGACGACATCCGCGAGATGGAGAAGGAGAAACTCATCTCCGAGGATGACCGGCGGCGCGGGGAGGCCGATCTGCAAAAGCTGACCGATCGCTTCATCGAGCAGGTGGACCAGATCGGCAAACGTAAAGAACACGAGATTATGGAAGTGTAGGGCATTTATTGTGGCAAAGACACCGATCGGAAACGCGGGCCGCACCGCTGCGGCGCAGGAAGTGGCCCTGCTGCCAGAACAGGTTCCGGCCCATGTGGCCATCATCATGGATGGCAACGGGCGCTGGGCCAAGCAGCGCGGGCTGCCGCGCATCGCCGGACACCGCGCCGGCACGGAGAACCTGCGCGAGATCCTGCGTGCCTGCGTCGAGTTTGGCATCGAGATCCTGACCATCTACGCCTTCTCCACCGAGAACTGGGGCCGCCCGGAGAGCGAAGTCAAGGGGCTGATGCGCATCCTGGAGGATGTGATCGACCGGGAGCTGAACGATCTGCATCGCGAAGGGGTGCAGCTGCGGCACATCGGCGACCTGTCGCGCATCAGCCCTGAGCTGCAGCACAAAGTGCGCCAGGCCATCGATCTGACCCGGCAGAACTCGCGGTTGATCCTGAACGTGGCGTTCAACTACGGCGGGCGGGCGGAGATCGTCCACGCCATTCAGGAGATCGTCCGGCAGGGCTACCGGCCTGAGGAGATCAACGAGGAGCTGGTCAGCCGCTTCCTGTACACCGGCGACCTGCCCGACCCTGACCTGATCGTTCGCACCAGCGGCGAGCTGCGCACCAGCAACTTCCTGATCTGGCAGGGCGCTTACGCCGAATACTACTTCGCGGATGTGTTCTGGCCGGACTTCAACCGGGAAGAGCTGCGCAAGGCGCTGATCCACTATCATGAACGGGATCGCCGCTTTGGCATGGTAAGGTAGGCTGCGTGCGCCAGCGTATCCTCAGCGCCGTCCTGCTGGGTGTGCCGGTGGTGGCAGCAGTCATCGCCGGCGGCCTGTGGGTGGTGCTGGCTGCCTGGCTGATCCTCAGCATCGCCCTGATCGAATTTGTCCATCTGGTCGCCCGGCAGGGGCACCGCGCCTCCGGCGGGCTGATGCTGCTGTGGTGCACCCTGTTCGTGCTCGACCGCGCCGCCCCGCAGCTCGGCCTGCTGGAACCGGGCATGGCGCTGCTGCTGATCCTCTCGCTGGGCTGGTCGCTGATCCGCTACCGGCAGGGCACCGCCAACGCCATCACCGGTTTCGCCATGACCCTGGCGGGCAGCCTGTACATCGGCTGGTCGGGCGCCCATCTGGTCGGCCTGCGGCTGCTGCCAGACGGGCTGTTCTGGCTGCTGATCGTGCTGCCGGCGGTCTGGATCACCGACACCGCCGCCTATTTCGTCGGCCGCGCGTTCGGGCGCAACCGGCTGGCCCCGGACATCAGCCCCGGCAAGACATGGGAAGGCTATCTGGGGGGGCTGCTGGTCACGCCCGGCGCGATCGCCGGGCTGGCGGCCTTATGGCACCTGCTGGGAGCCGGCCCCGCCATGCAGCCGCAGCACGGCCTGCTGATCGGCCTGCTGGTCGCCGCCATCAGCCCGCTGGGCGATCTGGGCATCAGCATGCTCAAGCGGTATGCAGGCGCTAAAGACTCCAGCCAGCTGATTCCCGGCCACGGCGGCTTTCTGGATCGGATCGACGCCGCGTTGATCGGCGCCCTGCTGGGCTATTACTACATCACGCTGGTTGTGCTGTGAGGCCCTGCTCCGCGCAGGCGCCTGCGATCGGCCACCCGGGCGGGCCGCCGGCCCGTCCTCATTGAGAAAGGAGACCCTGCGCTGATGACCCCCTCGATCGTTATGACCATTGAACGCCACATCCTGGAGCAGCAGCGCCTGTACCCGGAGGCGAGCGGCGCCTTCACCAACCTGATGTACGATCTGGCGCTCTCCGCCAAGCTGATCGCCCGCGAGACCACCCGCGCCGGGCTGGCCGATATTCTGGGGCGGGCCGGCTCGACCAATGTCCATGACGAGGATCAACAGAAGCTCGATCTGTATGCAGACAACGTGATCTTCCGCATGCTGGACCACACCGGCCGCATCTGCATCATGGCGTCCGAGGAGCACCCCGATCCGCTGCCGATCCCCGATGAGTTCCCCTGCGGCAACTACGCGGTGCTGTACGATCCGCTGGACGGCTCATCCAACATCGACTACAACGTGAGCGTGGGGACGATCTTCTCGATCCACCGCAAGATCAGCGACCATCCGCGGGGCGAGCTGAAGGACCTGCTCCAGCCGGGCTACCGGCAGGTAGCGGCGGGCTATGTCGTCTACGGCTCGAGCACCATGCTGGTGTACTCCGCGGGGCGCGGCGTGCACGGCTTCACGCTCGATCCCACGATCGGCGAGTTCCTGCTCTCCCACCCGAACATCCGCATCCCGGACCGGCCAAAGTTCTACAGCGTGAATCAGGGCTATGCGCCCCACTGGGGCGAGGGGATGCGCCAGATCATGCACTGGCTCACCGGCGGCGCTCCGACCAGCCCGAAGGGGCTGTCCCTGCGCTACATCGGCTCGCTGGTGGCCGACTTCCACCGCAACCTGCTGTCGGGCGGGATCTTCATGTACCCGGCTGATACCAAGGACCCGCGCCAGCCGTTCGGCAAGCTGCGGCTGTGCTACGAGGCGGCCCCGCTGGCCTTCATCGCCGAGCAGGCCGGCGGCTATGCTTCGGACGGCGTGAACCCGATCCGCACGCTGCAGCCCTACGATCTGCACCAGCGCACGCCGCTGTTCATCGGCAGCCGCCCCCTGGTGGAGCAGGCCGAGGAGACCATCCGCCGTTACGATACCGACTGGGTCGCCATGTACCAGGAGCATCTCCGGGAGGCCGAGCACCGGCTGCCGGTCTGACGGCCCGCCGCGGTCCCCGCCCACAAACAAAGAGACCTCCTGCCACGGGAGGTCTCTTTGCATCAGGAGAAGACGTCAGGCGCGATGGCGCCGCCTCAGCGGGCCATCTCCACCACGGAGGTGTGCACGTCGAAGACCGGCGGGTTTTCCAGGTGCTTCTTGACCGCGCACAGCTCCGCCGAACGCACCACGGCCTCCCTGTACTTCTCCGGGAAGTCGGGCGGGAGCTGGATGTCCAGCTCGATGCGGTCCACCATGCGGGTGAGCGGGTTGTGGCTCATGCGCTGCACGATGCGAATGCCGTCGGTGGGCAGGCCGCGCTGCTGGCAGAAGCTGAGCACATAGATGCCCGCGCAGGTGCCGATCGAGGCCAGGAACAGCCCGAAGGGAGCCGGCGCGCTCCCGTCCTGGTTGGTGACGATGGTCAGGTTGCCCATGTTGGCATCGACACGCTGGCCGCCGGGGAAGACGATTTCCATTTCCATCAAGCGTTTACCTCACTGGGATAGTCTGGCTGTTTCATTGATCAGGTTAGATGCAAGCCGCGCCCGGAGGATTCAGGCGGGGGAATCAACCGGGGCGCGGCCTTCTGCTGCGCGCGCCCCGTAGCCCGGCAGGAAGCGGCCTGCTAGCGCAGCGCCGCCTCCAGCGTGATGGCGATGCGCCCGGCGAACATGTTGGAGACCGGGCAGCCCTTCTTGGCCTCCTCGGCATGCTCCTGGAAAGCATCGGCCTCCAGCCCGGGGACTTCCGCTTCGGTGATCAGGTGCATCCGCACGATGCGCCAGCCTTCTTCCAGCTTCTCGAAGTGCGCCTCGGCGGTGGTGCTGATGCGCGTCGGCGTGAAGCCAGCATTGGTCAGGCGGGACGACAGCGCCATAGAGAAGCAGCCGGCGTGCGCGGCAGCCACCAGCTCCTCCGGATTCGTGCCTGCGCCTTCCTCAAAGCGCGACATGAACGAGAAGGGGCCTTCATACGCGCCGCTGCTCAGCTTCATGACGCCCTGCCCTTCCTTGAGCGTGCCCTGCCACGTCGCCTGCGCCCTGCGAATCGCCATGCTGACATTCCTCCTTGAGTGAACTGCCAAACCGGTGCGTCAGAGAGTATAACAGCGGGAAAGGCCAGTTTTCCAGCCCGTTCACGGGCAGGCAGCCGGCTGCCCGGCAAAGACGATCAGCGGTTCCACCTGCGCCCAGCGCTCCGGGCCGACCAGCGGGACAGTCTGCTCACCCTGCCGCACCGCGACCACCTCGTAGCCCGCGATGACCTCCGCGCCGGGGGCGCACACCGGCAGCAGCCCGTAATCGGCCACGCGGGCCTCGCCAGGATCGAGCACGAACAGCTGGCGCGGGCTGGCGGCCAGCGCCTCCGGCGTCAGGGCAGGCGCGGCATCCGTCCATGCCAGGTAGGCGGGCGGCGGGCCGGGCGGCGGATCGACCTCCGCCGGGGCCACGGCGCTGAAGCCGGCCAGACCCTGCTCGAAGGCCAGGTAGCGCACCGCCCACGAATAGTAGAACGCCGCCGAGTTCGGATGGGGCATCAGCAGCCAGGCGCCGGGCCGGGCCTGCGCCAGCAGCGCCCGCCCGTTGACCTCGTAGGCGGTCTGATCGCGCTGATCGACCAGCGGCAGGTTCACCAGCAGGGTCACGGCCAGCAGCACCGCGCCGGCAGCGCCCGCCGCCGGAGCGATCAACCAGGCCGGGCCGCGCAGCCGCGGGAAAGCCGCCTCCCGGACCCGCATGACCCCGCAGGCCGCCAGCGGCGCAAAAGCCACGTAGCAGGGGGTGAGGAAGTCGTGCCAGTCGGGGATGGCGTAGGCGATCACGAACAGATATTCGGCCAGCAGCGCCAGCGCCAGCAGCCGGCCAGCCGGCAGCCGCCGGCGGAGCGCCTCCCACAGCCCGACGATCCCCAGCGCGTAGCCCCAGGGCATGAACTGGACGTTGAACTGGCCGATGGATTCGGGCAGGCGGGCCATGATCTCGCGGCGGGGCAGCGCGAAGTAGGCGCGGCGGAACGCGCCGCCGGTCAGATAGGAGGGGAGCGCCGGACCCGACGGGCAGAAGTTGCAGAAGGGCGGATTGGCGGCGACTCGCAGCGGGATGATCGCATACTGCAGCGCCGCCAGCCCGGCGATGGCCGCCAGCGCCAGCAGGACGCGCGGGCGGCGCAGCAGCCCCCGGTCGGTGGCCCACACGGCATACAGGCAGGCCGGCAGCAGCAGGATCATGCTGGCGTGGTGCCCCAGACTCAGCGCCGTGACCGCCGCAGCAGCCCAGAAGGCCGCAGGCCGCCGCGACTGGTTCCAGGCGACCAGCAGATACAGCACCAGGGCTACGTAGAGCGCGTTGAGCGCATACAGTTCGGCGATGCTGGACTGGTACCACAGGCGCGGCGCGATGCTCAGGCTCAGGGCGGCGAACGCGCTGGCCGCCAGCGCCGCCGTCTCGTGGCCGCGCCGCCAGGCCAGCCGGTAGGCCAGCAGCAGCGTCACGCCGACGGCTGCCGCGCCCGCCAGCGCCGAAAACAGGTTCAGCCGGAAGGCGGCGTTCGGGCCCGGCAGCAGCGCCATCGCCAGCCGGCCCAGCAGCAGATACTGCGGGCTGCCCGGCGGGTGGATCACCCCGTCCACCAGGACGGCGATCTGCAGCTCCATGCTGTCCAGCGACGGCCCCACCCCGGGATGCAGCGTCCGAAGGTACAGCCCCAGCGCGATCAGCGCCGCCGCGGCGGCGGTCAGCAGGGCGCGGGCTGTCAGGCGGGGAGCAGCGGGGAGGCGGGCAGCAGCGAGCATGGGTCAGGGCTCCGGGGGCAGAGATGCGGGCCTATTGTGCCGCGATGCGGGCCGGATCGCCAGCCTGCGGCGGACGCCCGCTTGCCGGATCGCGCCGCCGCGGGCACAATCAGGGGCGTGAATCTCTGAAACCGAGGCATGAGCGCGACGATGCATCGCCCCACCCCCCCGATCTGGATCCTCGCGGCGCTGCTGGGCAGCGGGCTGGCCGGCTGCCGCCCGGCGCCCGACGCGGCAGGCGCCGCCAGCCCCACCCCCCTGCCCGGGCCGATCGTCGTGACCGCCCAGGCCAGCCCGCAGGCCACGCTGGTCGCGCTGCCGCTGCAGAGCGAAGAGGAAGCCAGCGCAGGAGCCGGCTTCGCGCCCTATGAGCCAGCCTACCTGCCCGCCGACTACTTCCTGCTGGTGCGGGAGGCCGCTCCGCCGGAAAGCGGGCTGACCGCCGTCCATACCCTCTACCAGAGCGGCCCCGGCAGCAGCCCGCCGGGCTTCCTGAGCCTCTGGCAGGCCATGTTCCCGGATCCGGCGGCGGCCCCGGCGGCGGCGCCGGGAGCCATCCCGCCCGCCCCGATGACCGTCCGCGGGCAGGCCGGGATGTGGATCGAGCGGGCCGCGCAGGGAATCCCCCCCGGCGGCGCGGATGGCTGGCAGTTCAGCGCCGTCAATGTGCTGACGTGGCAGGAAGGCGCCTTCACCTTCGCCCTGCAGAGCAACCTGCTGGGGCTGGAGGAGCTGCTGCGGGTGGCCGAATCGCTGGAGCCGTAGCGGCAGGATCAGGGCAGCAGCCGGGCGGCCTCCGCGATGGAGAGCGCGATCAGCATCTGCCCGCTGCTGTACAGGATCCAGACCAGATCGTGCTGCAGGCGGAAGGTGCGCCCGCGCAGCAGATGCCCGGCCAGGATCACATCCGAGACGGCGAACAGCCCCATGCCAACGCCCAGCGTGTACAGGATGCGGGCGCGGATCGGGAAATAGGCGGCCAGCACCAGCACGACGGTCAGCAGCAGCGCGTAGAAGAAGCTGGCCCGGTTGAGGGCCGGATCGCGGCCCGGCGTGTGCGCCGCGAACTCCCAGAGCAGCGCCCCGGCGAACAGAGCCGGGATCACCAGAATCGCGACGCTGAACCAGCCGGGCGGCAGCAGCGCCGCCCGCAGCGTGAAGATCGCCAGCAGGTAGGCAGCGTGCCCCAGCGCGAACAGGCCGATCGCGGTCAGGGTCGGGCGGCGCAGGGGCAGGAAGCCGCCCAGCACCAGATCGCCCGCCGCGCCGCAGACCAGCCCGGCCACGATCCAGCGGGCGTAGCCGGCGGCCTCCCGTCCGCGAGCGGCGATCAGCCAGAGCGCCAGCCCGGCAGCCAACACCAGCGCGATCATCACCAGCCGGGCAGGCCGCGCCAGCCGGCGGGTCGGGTCGCCGCCGCGATCGCCAACCAGCAGGCCGGCGGCGAAGCTCAGCGCCCAGACAGCCAGCAGGACCGGGATCAGGGTCGCCAGCGGCGGGGGCAGGGGAAGAAATGGCAGGGGCATCGGGAGCGCTCCTGGACGGAAGGATGAGCTGCATTCCAGTGTAGACCCGCCGACCGATCACAACAAGCGGGGTGAAGCGTCGGGCGCGGGGCGGTACAATACGAGCCGGGGAGGACAACGTATGGCGCTGACGCTGCTGCTGTTCGATGTGGATGGGGTGCTGATCCGCGCCCACGGGTATAAAGAGGCCCTGCGGGCTACCCTCGACGTGATCGCCGGCCAGATGGGCCAGCCGCCCGTCAACCTGACCGCCGACGAGATCGCCGTCTTTGAATCCAGCGGGCTGACCAGCGAATGGGACTCGGGCGCGCTGGCCGCCGCCATTCTGCTGAGCGATATCCTGAATGTCCGCCCCGATCTGCGCCGCGAAACCCTGGATGACACCCTGGCAGCCCTCCGCGCCGCCGGGGTGGTGGTGCCCCGGCCCGACTTCGCCGGCCGCGCCCGCGCCCTGATGGCCGCCCATCCGCCCGGCGCCACCCATCCCAGCCTGACCGCGCTGGCGGCCCTGAAGGAGACGAGCGACTCCGCCCTGCACCCCCTGCTGGAGGCGCTGCTGGCGAACGTGTACGTCCTGCAGGCGCCGTTCACTTACATCTTCCAGCACTACACGCTGGGCAGCGACCGCTTCGCCCATTTCTACGACGAGATCCCCCGCTACCAGACCGGGAGCCTGCTGCTGGCGCATGACGAGCCGCTGATCACACCGGAGACGACCGCCCGGCTGCTGGAACTGACCGCCCGGCTTGGCTGGCGCATGGCGATCTTCACGGCGCGGCCCAGCCTGCCGCCCGCCGACCTGCCGGCGCCCGACGGCAGCCTGCCCCGCCATTACTTCCCGCCGGAAGGCGACCTGGCCCTGGAACTGCTGGGGCTTTCCCCGCACCACTGCCCGCTGATCGCCGGGGGGCGGCTGACGTGGCTGGCCGCCCGGCGCGGGCGCGGCTCGGCGGATTATGTCAAGCCGTCACCGGTGCATGCGCTGGCCGCCATCGCCGCCGCCGCCTCCGGC
The DNA here is from genome assembly GCA_034435035.1 of Anaerolineae bacterium. GTDB lineage: Bacteria > Chloroflexota > Anaerolineae > Aggregatilineales > UBA3940 > JAHEME01. Next base: position 34,351 of record DAOTXW010000017.1, read on the forward strand.
AGTGAGGCTGCCGCGCTGGAATCGGCCGCCGACCTGGCCGAGAGCGGGCGGCTGACCGGCCCGCTGGCCGGGCTGGCGGGCACCCCGGCGCGGGTGGTGGTGTTCGAAGACTCGGCGGGGGGCATCCTCGCTGCCCGGCGTGCCGCCGGGATGCTCCAGGCCGCCGGGGCGCCGGTCACCGTCGAGGCGGTGGGCATCTCCACCCACGCGGCCAAGCACGGCCCACTGGCCGAAGTCAGCGATCGCATCGCCGGCGACATCAACGCCGCGCTGGAGCCGTATTTCAATGAACGGAGGAGGAACTGATGGATTCCAGACCGGAGCACCCCATGCCGAGCAAACAGACGCCGTCCCTGGCCGCCTACGCTGTCATCGTCCTGATCGTCCTAGTCACCTACTTCACAGGCCGGGTCTTTCTGGCCGGCCAGCCGGGCATTCGGCTGATCGGATGGGATACATTTCTGCTGCTGGCGCTGGGGCTGGCGGCCGTGTGGGCGCAGCCGCTGGCCGGGCTGCCCGCTCTGGTCGATGAGCGCGTATCGGGCTGGCAGCGCTGGGGGCTGCCGGCGGTGGTGGGCGCGGGGTTCGGAGCGGCCGATGTGCTGGTCTGGGAGGTGCTCACGCCGCATTCGCCCTACCAGAGCCTGCCGCCCTTCACCCAGCCCTTCCCGTATTCGCTGCTGCTGTTCACCTCCGGAGCCGTCTACGTCGAGGTCCTGCATCGCCTCCTGCCGCTGACGGTGATCCTGCTGATCGCGGGGCGGCTGCTGCCGGAAGCGTGGCAGAACCGGGTCTTCTGGATCGCGGCCATCCTCACGTCGCTGTGGGAGCCGCTGGAGCAGTGGCCCGCCGCGAGCCTGCTGCGGGTGATCTATGCGCTGGGCAGCGGCTTCGCCTTCAACCTGCTGCAGGCGCTGTTCTACCGGCGATCCGGCTGGCTGGCGGCGCTCAGCACCCGGCTGGGTCACTATGCCATCTGGCACATCCTGCTGGGCCTGTGGATCGAGTTCGTCGTGCTCGGCTGAGACATCCCCGGCGGCAGGGGCGGTTTGAACAGCCCCGCCGGGGTGGTGTACAATAACGCCGCTATGCCCAACGCCCATACCCATCTGGCCGCGGCCATCGATCTGCTGCAGACGGCGGCCTTCGGGCAGGCCGTCCCGTGGCTGGCGGGCGATCCAGCGGCGGGGAGCAGCGCAGCGCAGGCCGCCTTCCTGCTGGGCACGATCAGCCCGGACGCGCGGGCGATCGGCGGGCAGCGGCGCGAGGCCACGCACTTCTTCACCATCCCGCCTGCCGACAGCCGCCCCGCCTATGAGGTAATGCTCGCGGCGTGGCCCGGGCTGCACGCCAGCCGGCTGGACGATCAGCGGGCCGCCTTTGTGGCCGGGTATATCGCGCATCTGGTGATGGATCAGGTCTGGCTGGAGCGCATCGTGATGCCGGGCCTGTTCATACCGGGCCGCCGGTGGGGGATCCACCACCCGCGCTGGCGGCTGTACAGCATCCTGATGACGTATATCGAGTATCGCGCGGCGGCGCGTGTCCCGCCGGCGCTGGCCGCCCGCCTGGGCAGCGCCGCACCGTCCGGCGGCTGGCTGCCGTTTGTGAAGGATCGCCACCTGATCGCCTGGCGCGACCACGTGGCGCACATGATCCGCACCGACGGCCCGCGCCGCACCTCGCGGCTGTTCGCCCGGTCCAACGGGATGAGTCCGGCGGCGCTGGAGGCGATCGTGCTGTCCGAGGCGCGCATGGCCGAGGAAGCCTACCGGGTTGTCACACCGGAGCAGCTGCAGGGGTTCGAGGAGGAAACCGCCCGCCTGACCGGCGAGGCGGTGCAGGGCTATCTGACCGCGCGTTAGCGGTCACGGGGAGGTCCGGTGAAGATACTGGTCACAGGGGGAGCCGGGTACATTGGCTCGGCGACGGCAGCGCATTTCATGCGGGCCGGCCATTCCGTCGTGGTGTTCGACAACCTGTCGAGAGGGCACCGGGAGGCCGTCCCGGAAGGTGCGGTTTTTGTGCAGGGCGATGTTAACGATCGGTCGGCGCTGCAGGCGGTCTTCCGGGCGCACCGGCCCGATGCGGTGGCCCACTTCGCCGCCTATATCGAGGCGGGGGAATCGATGCTGCGGCCCGGTCTGTACCTGCACAACAATGTCAGCGGAGCCGTCGCTCTGCTGGAGACGATGGTCGCCCACGACGTGCCGATTCTGGTTTTCTCGTCCACCGCCGCGGTTTATGCCAGCAAGAACGGCCCGCTGGCCGAGGAGGACCCGCTGGGGCCCAGCAATGTCTACGGCGAGACCAAGCTGATGATCGAGCGCATGCTGTACTGGTATCACCGGGTGCATGGGCTGCGCTACTGCGCCCTGCGCTACTTCAACGCCTGCGGCGCCATGCTGGACGGCGACGGCACACCGCTGCGCGGCGAGGCCCACCAGCCCGAATCGCATCTGATCCCGCTGACACTCCAGGTGCCGCTGGGCCAGCGGGAGGCGGTCACCATCTTTGGCACGGACTATCCGACCCCGGATGGCACGTGCGTGCGCGACTACATCCACATTGAGGACCTGGCCAGCGCCCATGTGCTGTCGGTGCAGGCGCTGGCGAACGGCGGGCCGGGTGAGCGCATCTACAATCTGGGCAACGGGCAGGGGTACAGCGTGCGGCAGGTAATCGATACCGCCCGAGCGGTCACGGGCCTGCCGATTCCAGCCATCGAGGCGGAACGCCGCCCCGGCGATGGCGCGGTGCTGATCGCCTCCGCTGAGCGGATCAACGACGAGCTGGGCTGGAAGCCGCGCACCCCTTCGCTGCACGACATCATCACGACCGCATGGGCCTGGCACAGGACACATCCCCATGGCTACCAGACGCCCGACCCCGCCTAAGGGCACCCCGGCCCCGCGGCACCCCGCGCCGGCTGAGCGCCCGCCGCGCCGCACGCAGCAGGCCAGCGTGACGGAGAACATGGTCACCCGCGCGTTTCAGGGGCTGATCCTGGTCGCCGGTGTGCTGCTGCTGACGACCTTCTTCTTTGGCGGACGCTGGGGGCCGGTGATGGTAGGCGTGCTGGTGTTCATTTCCGCCTTCCCGCCCGCCCGCCGCCCGGTGGATCGCTGGCTGACCGGCCAGGCGAAAGGCGAAGAGGCCGACCAGGCTGCGATCATCCGCATGGGCGGCGGGCTGGCGATCGTGCTGCTGGCCCTGCTGCTGAGCCCCGGCTGAGGCCCGCCCGGTGCATATCGCGCTCAACGCCTGGTTCTGGGACCGCCCCGACACGGGCAGCGGCCAGTACATCCGGGAGCTGACGCGGGCGCTGGTCGGCGGGGCGGAAGGCAGGCCGCCCGCCGCCCCGGACGCGCAGATCACGCTGATCGCGCCCGATGGCCTCAGGGACATCAACCCGCCGCCCGGCGCCGCGGTGATCGCCGCCCCCCTGCGGGGCCGCGGCCAGTGGGCCAAGCTGCGCTTTGAACAGCAGGACTTCCCACAGGCCGCCCGGCGAGCGGGGGCCGATCTGATCCACACCCCCTACTGGGCGCCGCCGCTTTCCAGCCCGCTGCCGGTGGTAGTCACCATCCACGATCTGATCCCCCTGCTGCTGCCGGAGTATCGCGGGGGCGGGCTGGCGCGGCTGTACACCGGGCTGGCAGCCGCCTCGGCGCGGGGCGCGGCAGCGGTCATCACCGACTCGCGGGCCTCCGGTGAGGACATCCTCACGCACCTGGGCATCCCGGCCGGGCGCATCTACCCGATCCCGCTGGCTGTCCCGGCGCAGTACCATCCCCGGCCCGGCAGCCTGCTCGACCTGGCCGTCCGCAAGAAATACGCCCTGCCCCCGGAATATGTGCTGTACCTGGGCGGTTACGATGTCCGCAAGAACGTCGAAACCCTGCTGCGGGCCTACACCTACGTGCGAACGGGCACCGAGGCGCCGCTGGTGCTGGCCGGCCGCCTGCCGACCAGGCGCTCGCCGCGCTTTCTGGATGTGCAGGCGGCCATCGCCCGGATGGGGCTGGCTGAGTCGGTGCAGGTGATCGGAGAGGTGGACGAGGAGGACAAGCCTGCGCTCTACCGGCTGGCACGGACGGTGGCCTTCCCGTCGCGCTACGAGGGATTCGGCCTGCCGGTGCTGGAGGCGATGGCCTGCGGCCGGCCCGTGATCGCCGGGAACACGCCGGCGCTGGTCGAGCTGCTGGGGGATGCGGGCTTCGCGGTGGACCCGGACGACGCCCGGCACATGGGCGGGGCGATCCTGGCCACGCTCACGCAGGACAATCTGAATCAGGAGCTGGGGCAGAAGGCACTGGCCCGCGCGGCGCAGTTCTCCTGGGCGCGCACCGCTGCCGAGACGGCCGCCGTCTACCGGCAGGTCCTCCAGGCCGGCGCCGCGGCCTGAGTCCCTACGGGGCGAGCTTCACCAGCCGGATCTCGTCAAAGAACAGATCGTTGTGATCAAAGCGCCAGCGGGTGATGCCGCGCACAAAGACGGTGATCGTGCCCCCCTGGGCACGCGCCTGCACGCCGGGGATCGCCTGGTAGCTGTCGTAGAGATTGGCGGGCGCGCCCCACACCACGCTGCCGGCGAACGGATCGCCGCCGCCCGACGGGTCGATGCCAAGCTGGAATGTGACATTGGCGCGATCGTCCTCCGTGACCAGCCGGGAGCGCGTCCGGTCATCCGACTGGTGCTGGCTCCAGGCGTGCGCCGACCCTGCCAGGCACAGCGTATCGCCCGGCGTGACGGCCACCTGCTGAAGCACCCCTGCGTCAAAGACCCTGTTGCCCCCGTAGATCAGCAGGGCCTGGTTCCCGGCCAGCACCCGGAGCGGGCTGTCGTAGGGCGGCGCGGCGGTGATCAGCCGCGAGCCCGGCCGGCGGAAACCGTCGGTGTTCTGCGGATCGTAGGTCACCGGGGTGCCTTCCGGCTTCCAGAAGACGATCCAGTTCTGCGGCACCTCAACATCATCATACTGGGGACGGCTGAAGCCGCCCTCAAAGCCGGGGTTCTGGAGCAGGTTGGGGGCAGCGGCGCTGGCCGTGCAGCCTGACGGAATCGGCGTGCCCGCCAGCGGTCCGCTGGAGTTCGGGGTGACGGTCGCCAGGCCGGGGATGCCGGTGGGCGGCGTCCCGGTGGAAGCCGGGGCGCGGGTGGGCTGGAGCAGCCGGGTATCGGGCGTCCAGGTCGGCGTCTCGGTGGCGCGGCGGGTAGCGGTCGGCGTGAGCGACGGCGGCGGCGAAGGCGACAGGGTCGCCGTGGCCGTCGGGAAGGCGGACGGCAGCGCGGTGCTGCCCGCGGGCGGCGGCGGAGTCCAGCTCGGCGAGGCGGTGAAGGTGGGCGGCAGGGTGGGCCGCCCGGCAGCCGCCGCGGTGAGGTCGGCAGGCGGCAGCGTCGCGATCGGGGCCGGCAGACCGGAACTCGCCCGCGGCAGACAGGCCGCCAGCGCCGCGCTCAGCGCGATCCCGATCAGCAGCCGGCAGAGGGAAGCCCGTGACACTCGCATGGCTCTGTTATAGCCGATGGCTCACACATCGTCCAGATCGTAGACCGCGCGGCGCGGCCAGCCGGACTGGGCCGCCACGGCGCGAGCGGCCGCGCCCCGCGGCTCGCCCCGCGCC
>DAOTXW010000018.1:0-4097 GCA_034435035.1 Anaerolineae bacterium
CGCCCGCAGTGCCCGCGGTAGAGCAGGCCCCGGCGCCTGTACTGGCCGCGCCCGTTGAGGCCGCCCCGACGCCGCCGACCGCTCCGGAGGAGCCGGCTGCCCCGGCGGCTCCGGGCAAGCCGTCCACCGAACCCATCACCCTGTAACCCGCTTCTGCCGCCAGACACTCACAGGGGGCGCGCCAGCACCGGCGTGCCCCCTTTTTCCCATTGAGCCGGCCCGCCGGCTGCCCCATACTCATCCTGTACGTTGTGGCAGGGAGAGGCGCGGGCGCAGGCCCGCAGGGAGGCAGCGGTGGCCGAGGACCGGTATGTGCTGGTGGTGGATGACGATCCGCACACGCGGACGCTGGTGACTGACGCCCTGACGGTGCTGGGGGTCAGCTCCCGGCAGGCCCGCAACGGCCAGCAGGCGCTGGAGATGATCCGCGCCGACGCCCCGCGCGCCATCGTGCTTGACCTGATGATGCCGGTGCTGAACGGGTTCGCGGTGCTGGCGGAGCTGCAGCGCGCCGCGGGCGAGCCGATCCCGGTGATCGTGCTGTCAGCGCTGGTCGATCAGGCCGGGCCGCTGCATCACCTGCCCGGGGTGGCCGGCGTGATGTGCAAAGGCGACTTTTCGCTGGAGGGGCTGCGCGGGCTGCTGGCGCAGGCCGGCATCAGCGGCTGAGGGCAGGGGGCGGCTGGCTGGCTCCCCCCTGCCGTGCTGGGGCGCGGATAGGTCGGCGGCCCGCCCGAACGAGATCCGCCGCCGACCTGCCGGCCGTCTACGGGATCCAGGTGTTGCCCGAAACCTTCGTGGGTGTCGCTGGTCAGCGTATCGGCGAAGTTGCTCCCATCCATCTTCAGGCCATCCAGCACCAGGCTGCCGGAGTCCTGCGCCAGGACAATCACGCCGAACGACGCCGACGACGAATTGATAGTCGGGAAGGTGCCCGGCAGGGCGGCCCGGGCGCTCCCGCCGGGTGCCAGCCATCAGGCAGCCAGCCGCACCCGCACCAGCAGCGACCGGTCAAAGTCGGCCAGATCGCGGCCTTCCGGCCAGGCTTCCAGGGCGGCCTGCAGCCGGTCGGAGTCGGCCCGCAGGGCGGCCACGTCCACGCCCTGGCAGACGTCGGGCAGGATGGCGAGCCACTGCTGGCTGCGCCACAGCATCTTGAGCGCGCCCCGCACGTTGCCGCGCTCCACCTGGTAGCAGGCGATCCCCACCTGCAGGATGGCGCGGTACAGGTCGCGCACCGGCCCGGCCTCGGCCATCCACTGCGCTTCCAGCAGATCGTGCTGGCGGTAGTATTCCCCCCGGTTGAACTGCTCGATCGCCTCGCGGGCCTGCGGGGGCAGCGGCTCGCCGCAGGCAGCTGCCAGCGCGGCGCGGGCGGGGCCGTCCGTCCGGCGGGCCTGGGCGGCGATCAGCGCCGGCAGTTCCGCGGGGATGTCCGCGGGCGGCAGCGCAAAATCTGCGCCCGCGCCCAGCCCATCCGCGCGGCGGGCCGGGTCGGCGCTGACGACGACGATCGGGATGCGGCGGGTGGCGGCGTTGACGCGCGGCGAGGTGATCCAGAAGCGCCAGCCGGGGCTGTCGCCGTCCACCACGATCAGGGCGGCGTGATCGGCGGCCAGCCGCGGGATATAGCCTTCGGTAGAGGGGTAGGCCGCCAGCCGGTGGCCCATCCCCGTGACGGCGCGGGTCAGATCCTCTGCCCAGACAGGCGCGCCGGCCAGGGCGATAGTCAGCGATTCCATGCCGCGGATTGTAGCGGCGGTCGCGGGCTGAATCCAGCCCCGGCCCGCAACGCGGCCTGCAACCTCTGCGCCCGGAGTGTGTTATATCTGCTGATTTGCTACAATCATGCTGATATGCGTGGAGACCCCGGCAGCGGCCCGCCAGATGGCGGGCGCTCTGCCGCCTGTACCGGAGAGGATGGCATGACGCTAACTAAAGAGCAGAAGCTCGAAGCCTACCGGCTGATGTGGCTCATCCGGCGCTTCGAGGAAAAATGCGCGGAGCTGTACGCCGCTGGCGACATCGGCGGCTTCCTGCACCTGTACATCGGGCAGGAGGCCATCGCCGTGGCCGCCAGATACGCGCTGCGCGACGACGACAACATCATCACCGCCTACCGCGATCACGGGGCGGCGCTGGCCCGCGGGCTGCCCACCAACCGGGTGATGGCCGAGATGATGGGCCGCACCACCGGCGTCAGCAAGGGCAAGGGCGGCTCGATGCACCTGGCCGACATCAACCGGCGCTTCTGGGGCGGCTATGCCGTGGTCGGCGGGCACCTGCCGCTGGCCGCCGGGCTGGCCCTGGCCGATCAGTATAACGGGGCCGACCGCGTCACTATGGCCCTGATGGGGGACGGCTCGACCAACATCGGCTACTTCCACGAGGCGCTCAACATGGCCGCTGTGTGGAAGCTGCCCGTGGTCTGGGTGGTGGAGAACAACCAGTACGGGATGGGCACTGCCGTGGCCCGCGCCACCGCCGTCTCCGATCTGGCCAAGCGGGCCGAGTCCTACGGGATGCCGTGCTGCATCCAGGTGGACGGCATGGATCTGCTGGCCCTGTATGAGATGTTCCGGGACGGCGCCGACTACGCCCGTTCCGGACAGGGATCGTTCTTCATCGAGGCGATCACCTACCGCTTCCGCGGCCACTCGATGGGCGACCCGGAGCGCTACCGCAGCGTGCATGAGATCGAGGAGAAAAAGAAGGACGATCCGATCTCGCGCTGGGGCATTTATCTGAAAGAAAACGGGCTGGCGACCGAAGAGGAACTGCAGGCGATGGCCGACTCCGCCGAACAGGAAGTTGAGGAGTCCGTCGAGTTCGCCCGCAGCAGCCCGCTGCCCGCTCAGGAGGAGCTGTATACCGATGTCTACGCCTAGCGCCGTCCAGGCCGGGCCCGCCACCGGCGAGCCTCAGGTCCGCACCTACCGTGAAGCCATCTCCGATGCGCTGTGGGAGGAGATGGAGCGCGATGAGCGCATCCTGATCATGGGCGAAGAAGTCGGCGTGTGGGGCGGCACCTACGCCGTCACCCGCGGCTTCTACGACCACTTCGGCGAGAAGCGCGTGCGCGACACGCCGATCGCCGAGCTGGGCATCGTCGGCGTGGCAGTGGGCGCCGCCATGAACGGCCTGCGCCCGATCGCCGAGATCATGACCATCAACTTCGCGCTGTACGCCTTCGACGCCATCGTCAACCACATGGCCAAAGTGCGCTACATGTTCGGCGGGCAGTTCAGCGTGCCGATGGTGGTGCGCACCACCACGGGCGGGGGCCGCCAGCTGGGCGCGACGCACTCGCACAGCCCGGAGCCGATCTTCGCACACTTCCCCGGCATGTATGTGGTCTGCCCCAGCACGCCCGCCGATGCCAAGGGGCTGCTCAAGGCCGCCATCCGTGACGATAACCCGGTGCTGTTCGTCGAGCATTCGACGCTCTACCAGACCCGCGGGGAGGTGCCGGCGGGCGACTACACCATCCCGCTGGGCAAGGCCGACGTCAAGCGGCAGGGCACGGATGTGACGCTGGTGAGCTACAGCAAGATGGTGCAGGTCTCCCTGCAGGCCGCCGCTGAGCTGCAGAACGAAGGCATCAGCGCGGAAGTGGTCGATATGCGCAGCCTGCGCCCGCTGGACATCGACACGGTGATCGAGAGCTTCAAGAAGACCACCCGCTGTGTGGTGGTGGAGGAAGCCTGGCCACACTTCAGCTTCGGCTCGGAGATCGCGGCGCAGATTCAGGAGAAGGCGTTCGACTGGATGGACGCGCCGGTCAAGCGCGTCTCGCAGGCGGACGTGCCGCTGCCCTACTCGCGGGAGCTGGAGCAGAGCGCCCTGCCCAACGCGGAGAAGGTGATCCGGGCGGTGCGGGAGATCGTGGGATGAGCAAACGGGCTTCCCCGGCGCGGCCCGACGCTGGCTCGATGCTGATCACCGTGATCCCGCTGGTGATCGGGCTGATCATCAGCCAGGCGGTGCAGGCGGCCACGGGCAGCCTGCTGCTGGGCATCGGCGCGGGGGTGGCGGCGGCGGTGGGCATCATTTTTGCCGTCGCCGCGTTCGAGCGCATGCGGAAGCGCCCCGGGCGA
>DAOTXW010000019.1:0-2427 GCA_034435035.1 Anaerolineae bacterium
CAGCCGGCTCAGCGGCAGCGCCCCCGCCGCCCGCAGCCACGCCTCGCGCCCGGTCAGCGTCCGCCCCCGCTCGTCCCGCAGCCGCCAGCCGTCCGGGCCGGCATCCGCGGGCTGGGCGTCCTGCGCGTCGAGCGCCAGCCGGCTCGCCGGGGCGGCGGCCAGCAGCAGCCACAGTGGGCTGGCCCCGGACGGGATCGGCAGGGTGGAGGCCGTCTGCGTCCGCCGCAGCCGCGCCTCCGCCCATTCGATCCAGCCCGGCTCGGCGAACAGCAGGTAAGCGGTGATCATCACCGGCGAGAAGTTGCCGATCGACATGGTGACGGCGATGCCGGTGTGCAGCAGCGTCCCCAGGATCAGGGCGGCGGCCCGCAGCCACGGCTGGAAGAACGGCAGGAACACAAATGGCAGGAAGGCCCATTCGGTGAACAGGGTCTGGTAGGTCATCAGATGCAGCAGCCAGTCCGGGCCGTGGCTCAGCAGCCAGTCGCCGGTGGGCAGCGTGAGCGACTGGAGCTGCAGGGCGTACTGGATGGCCGTGCCGTCCCTCCACGGGTCGCCGTCCTTCAGGAGGGCGGTGAACAGGTAGATCAGCGCAAACTGGATCTGGACGACGCGCACGGGGAAGGCCAGGGCCGTGCGCGGCGCCTCCGGCGGGCGCAGATCGGCGGGCTGGCGGCTGCGGGCGTAGCGGTCGATGCGCCCGCGCAGGGCATCCAGCGAGTAGACCTGCCCCAGCGGCAGGAAGATCGCCCAGAAGCTCAGCACGCGCATGACGGTATCCGCGCCGTTCAGGACGTAGATATTGCGCTCATGCACGGAGATGATCAGCAGCCAGTTCAGGATCGCCATCAGGCGGGTGCGCCAGCCCAGCGTGAACCCGGCCAGGACGACGGCCCACAGGACGAAGAAGGCGATCACCAGCCACGGCGGGCCGAGCGCATCCATCAGCGAGAAGCGCCAGCTGCGGGCCATGCCCTGCCACAGAACGCGGCGCGGCACGATCCCCTCGTCGCTGTAGAAGATGCGGGCGATGGGCAGGTGGTAGAGGGCATCCTTGAGCAGGATCAGGCCGAACAGGACGCGCCAGACCGCCAGCGGGCGGCTGTCGAGCGGGCCGAACCAGAAGCTGCGGCGCAGAGGGTTGTAGTCGGGGCGGTACAGACGCGGCATGGCGGGATCTCCCCGGGCGATCAGGATGCGGGGGATCATACATCCATCAGCGCCGCGGCACTACGCCGGGCGGCTCAGGGGATGCCCGGCGCTAGGGGACCGTCGCCGGGGCGGGGTTGACGGCGGCGGCGGCGTCCCGGGCGGCCTGCAGCGGCAGCGTCTGGTTGAGCAGCACGGCCTGCAGCGCGGCCTGGATGGCCGGGCCTACCGCGGCCTGCAGCGCCGTATCGGGCGTCGGCGCGGCGCTGTTGAGCACCGTGTTGCAGAAGGCCGGGTACGGGTCGTCCTCGCCCCAGACGTTCAGCGCGGCCCGCTGGGAGGGGACCCAGCCGCTGGCCTGCGCGAAGGCGCCCTGGTTGACCGGGTTCATCAGGTGGGCCAGCAGCGCCGCGGCGGCGGCCTGCCGCGCCGGGTCGCGGGTGACGAGCGCCCAGGCCCAGCCGCTGGCCAGCGCATAGGGGCGGCCGTCGGCGGTGGGCGTCCACGCCAGCCCGACCGGCCCGGGGAGGCTGCCGCGCTCGGCCAGATAGCGGCTGGAGGTGACCGCCGCCAGCCCGGCGCCCTGATCGCGGAAGGCCCGCCAGGTCTCGGCGGGATCGGCGATCTGGAACAGCGCCGGGTCGATCAGCCCGGCCTCACGGGCGCCGGCGTAGAAGGTCAGCACCGCCCGCAGGGCCTCCGCGTCCAGCGCCGGGCGGCCCGTCGCATCGGTCAGCGTCCCGCCCGCCGCCCGATACTGGAGCAGCACGGTCTGGCTCACGTGCGGCGCAGGCCCCGCCGGGAACAGATAGGGCACACCCGCCTGCAGGACGGCCTCGAACGAGCCGGGGGACGCGGGGAAGATGGTATCGCGGTACGCCACGTGCTGGAACTCCAGCAGAGCGGTCAGACCCATCAGCCGGCCATCCACCGTGCCCAGATCGACGGCGGCGGGGTACAGGCCCGCCAGCGTGGCGGGGTCGATCAAGCCATCCAGCGGGACGATCAGGTCCTCGCCGGCGGCTTCCACCAGCGCCTCCCGGTTGAGCATCACCAGATCGGGCAGCACGGCGGGCGCGACCGGCCCGGCGCTGCGCAGATAGGCCAGCGCACTGCCCGGCCCGCGGCTGAGCTTGGTGTACAGGGCCACGCGCAGCCCGGGCTGCGACTCTTCGAAGGCGTCGAGCTGCTCCTGGAGCTGCTGCGCCCCCGGCGAATCGGGGCCGGGGGCCACGGCGTCGGCGACCCAGATCACCAGCGGCGCCGGCTCCTCTGCCG
>DAOTXW010000020.1:0-20337 GCA_034435035.1 Anaerolineae bacterium
CAGCCGGCCCGATCCCCCCTGAAATGCGCAAAAAGTGGGAGGCGGCGCGGCCCTGTGATAGAATATCTGTCAGAAAGCGGGCCAAAATACGGGCGCCTGGCGGAGCTGCTGCCGGGCGTTCTGGTTAAGGCGCGGCCCGCGCAGGCAGACGCGCTCCACAGGGCGCGGTTTTCTGGAGGAGACACCGGATGGCAGGTACCACGCAGTCCCCAGCGCGCCCGATCGGCCTGAGCATCCTGACGGCCTTCACCGGCCTGATGCTGCTGGCAGCCACCTACATGGCCTTCATCCACGCGCCCACCGAGCTGACCATGGGCGCGGTGCAGCGCATCTTCTACTTTCACGTCGGCGCGGCCTGGGCCGGCGCGCTGGCCTTCCTGGTGGTGGTGGTGGCCGGCGTGGCCTACCTGATCACCGGGCGGCGGTCGTGGGACATCGTCGGCCAGTCCTCCGTCGAGGTCGGGCTGGCGCTGGTGACCATCACGCTGACCAGCGGCCCGGTCTGGGCGCAGTTCGCCTGGGGCAAGCCGTGGACGTGGGATCCCAAGCTCACCAGCGCGGCGGTGATGTGGCTGTCCTACGCCGCCTACCTGATGCTGCGCCAGGGCATCGAAGACCCCACCCGCCGCGCCCGCTTCGGCGCGGTCTATGGCATCATCGCCTTCGCCAGCGTCGTGATGACGTTCTTCGGCGTGCGCTACATCGAGGCGACCATCCACCCGGTGGTGATCGGCCAGAGCGCCAGCACGGCGCAGGGGGATTTCGGGATGGCCCCGCGCATGCTTCAGGCGATGATCTTCAGCTTCATCACCTTCACGTTCGTATTCTTCACCCTGCTGTGGCACCGCATCCGGCTGGAGCATCTCTCCGACCGGGTCAGCCAGCTCAAGGCGCGGCTGCTGGCGGGGTAGGGCCGCCGATTCCGCACCGACTCAGAGGGGAGCGACTGCTATGCCGCTGCTGTTCATTCAGGAAGGCCCGCCCAACACGATCAGCTACCTGATCCTGGGCTATGCGATCATGGGCGCCATCGGGCTGGGCTACGTGATCTCGCTGGTGCTGCGCCAGCGCGGCCTGCAGCGCGACCTCGACGTGGTCGAGCGCCTGCGCCGGGGCGACGACGAGTAGACTCGCCGGACGGTTGCTGCCGTGGCCGATAAGCTGGAGCGCATGAAGGCCATCCTGGCACAGGCCGCCGCCGAGGCGGAGCGAGCGGCAGCCCGGCTGCTCGGCGTGCAGCTCGATCTGTACACCGGGATGCCGGAGGACGAGCTGCGCATCCTCTACGAACAGGCCAGCCGGGGCACACCCGTCGAAGGGGTGCCCCTGACCGTTTTCCCCGTCGGGCACCGCTACATCTGCTGGAACTGCTGCGGGCTGCGCTTCGAGGGCGAGGACAGCGCCTGCCCCAACTGCGGCGAAGAGGCGCTGGAAGTCCCCTCTGAGATCGCCTTCGCGCTGCGCCGCATCCAGACCGGCTGATCCCCCGCGCCGGCGCTTATACAAGTCTTATGCAGCGTTGATATTCTTCTGATGCTCCCTGGCTATCCTGTAAGCGTAATGCTGAATCGGTAGAAGGGAGATGAGACGATGAACAGCCTGACTCGTTGGAACCCTGCTGGTGCGCTGAGCCTGCGCGATGCGATGAACCGCCTCTTTGAGGACAGCTTCGTGTGGAGCATGCCCGATCTGCTGGGTGGTTCCACCTTCGCCCGGCTCCCGGTCGATGTCTACACGACCGATAACGACGTGGTGGTGAAGGTCGCCATTCCGGGCGTCAAGCCCGAGGATGTCGAGGTGACCTTTGAGGGCGACACGCTCACCATCAAGGGCCAGATCCCGCCGCGTGAGGAAGGCGTCACCTACCTGTTCGCTGAGACCTTCCGCGGCAGCTTCGCCCGGTCGCTGCGGCTGGACATCCCGGTGGATGCAGACCGGATCGAGGCGACCTTTGATAACGGCCTGCTGACGCTGACGCTGCCCAAAGCCGAGGCCGTCAAGCCGCGCACCATCAAGGTCAAAGCCCGCTAATCTACCGGCGGCTTTCCGAACCACCGACCCCGCGGGGTTAACCTCCGCGGGGTCGGTCTTTTTCCACCGGGGCATCCGGGATGGGGGGAGGCCCATCCCAGACCATGACCGCCACGCGCCAGCCGGCGCGTCGGGCGATCAGGTTGCCCAGCCCCGCCTTCAGCTTCAGCGGCAGGGGGGCCTGCCGCCACGGGATCTCGCGGAAGCCGAAGCGGGTGTAGTACGGCACTTTGCTCCCCTCGCACTCCAGGTAGATGGGAGGCGGTCGGCTCGCCAGCAGGGCGCGGAGGATCGCCCCGCCCAGGCCCTGCCCGCGGTACGCCTTGAGCACCACCAGGCTGCCCAGCTCCGGGCAGCGGCGGTACGGGCGGATCTGCCCGATGCCCACGATGCCCACCCCATCCCGCTCGGCGACGATGAAGTGCGACCAGTGCAGCGCGGTGGGGTCCAGCCCGGCCCCGCGCACCAGCCGGCGAATCGTCCGCTGGTCGGCGGGGACGGCGGGCCGCAGCGTGACGCCCATCAGGGCGCCGCCCGGCGGAGCGTGGCTCATGGCGCTGTGGGCGTGGGTTCCGCCTCCCGCCGGGCCGGCCCCGCCAGCAGCGGACGGCTCAGGTCCTGTTCCAGCAGCAGCAGGCGGGCGCGGGTGTCCTCCAGCGCGGCGTACAGCGGCGTCTCGGCCACATTGACGACGATCGGCACGTCGAACTGCACCGGCACGATCGTCTCCAGCGAGAAGGTCTGGTCGATGGTGATGTTGAACGTCTTCTGGATCGGCACGACGGTGGAGATCGGGACGGTCACCGGGGCGCTGCCCAGCGGCCCCAGCGGGACGGAGACCGTCACCGAGGTGTTGATCGGGAACTCGTCGTCGATGGTGATCGGCACCGTCTCCTGGATCGGGATGTCCGCGGCGATGGGCACCGCCTGATCGACCGAGAAGGTGTACTCGATGATCTGGCCCTGAAGCCCCTCCAGTACGGCGATGCTGTCGCGCACGCTCTGGAGGGCGACCTGACGGGCCAGCAGCAGCTGGCGCAGGATGATGACGTTCAGCAGCACCGAGGTGAGCGTGATCAGCCACAGAGCCAGGTAGCCGGGCGGCAGCCGTCTGGCTGCCCGGTCGGCGGCGCTGGCCTTTGGCCCGGTGGGCTGGTTCTCGCGGGTTTCTTCCGATGGCATACCGGCGATCTCCTTGTCGGCCCCGCAGGGGGCGCATCAGAGCGGATGATACAACAGCGCCGGCAAAAGCGAAACAGCGCCTGCCCCCCCATCGCCGGGGAAAATGGGGGATTCTCTGTAGGCGGCCCCGCCGGGGCCTGTGCGTGGGCATGTTTGACTCGCTTCTGGCGCGTGTGTATACTAGCCTCAGTCTGGGCCGGGGGTGAGGCGTATCGGAAGCGGCAATTACCCTGCATGGGGAGGATCGGTCAGGAAAAGCGATGAAAGGCAATCTGCGCGATTTCGGGGGAACCCAGATCCTCAACCTGGTCAGCCTGGCCAAGAAGACAGGCACGCTGGCCGTCGATCGGCGGGATGGTAAGGCCGCTCTGGCTTTCAAAGACGGCAAGCTGATCTTCGCCGCGCTGGGCGACGCCGATGGCTCGCTGGCCTCGGTGCTGGCCCGCGACGGGCGCATCAGCAAGGAGCAGGCCGATCTGCTGTCCAAACGCGCGGCCAAGACGGGCGACAAGCAGCTGGGCCTGCTGCTGATCCAGAAAGGCTATGTCACCCAGGCCGACATCATCAAGAGCATCAAGAAGCACGCCCTGGCGGCCATTAACCAGTTCGCCAGCTGGAAGGAAGGGCTGTTCGCCTTTGAACAGGGCCGCGTGCCGGGCGAGGATCGCATCATGGTCCCGCTTGACCTGGAAAACATCATCATCCAGATCGCGCGGGTGCAGAAGCGCGATGAACAGCTGGAGGAGGAGATCCCCAGCCTGGATGTCCATCTGCGGTTTGTGGAGCGCCCCAACGTCTCGATCAAGGACCTCCAGCTCAGCAAGGACGAATGGCGGGTGCTGAAATACATCAAGCCGGAAAACACCATCCGGATGATCGCCACCAGCCTGAGCATGAATGACAAACAGATCCGCCGCGTGATCGGCAGCCTGCGCGAAGCCGGCCTGGTCGAGCTGGTGCAGGTGCGTCAGCGCGAGCAGCTGTCAGCCGCCGAACGGCAGGCCAAGCGGGCGCTGGTCGGGCGGTTGATCAACCATCTGCAGGGCATCGGGGCGGAATAGGGCGCACGCCCGCGCCCGTCAGGAGGATTCAAGAGAGACGCAATGCAAACGCAAACCGTTAAGATGGTCATCACCGGGCCTTTCAACTCCGGTAAGACGCAGTTTGTGCGCTCGATCTCGGAGATCGATGTGGTGTCCACCGAGCGCAACATCTCGTCCCAGGCCGAGAAGGTCAAGGAAACCACCACGGTGGCGATGGACTTTGGCCGCATCACAGTGGATGACGACCTGGTCCTTTACCTGTTCGGCACGCCGGGCCAGCGCCGCTTCGACTTCATGTGGGAGATCCTCTCCGAGGGGATGCTCGGCTTCGTGGTGCTGGTCGATTCCAGCCGCTCCGAGACGTTCCGCGAAGCCCGCTCGATCCTGGAAACCTTTCGCGCCTATGCGCCGACCCCCTATGTGGTGGCGGCCAACAAGCAGGACCTCAGCGACGCCTGGGCCATCGACGATCTGCGCATCGCGCTGCGCCTGGAGGACGGCGTCAAGCTGCTGCCGTGCGTCGCCAGCGACCGGGAGAGCGTCAAGAACATCCTGCTGGAGCTGCTGTACGCGATCCTGGACGAGATGGACAGGGGCTGACGGCTCCGCCCTGCCGGCCTGCACTTATCGATTGATGATTGAAAGCAGGGGGCGCAGCCGCGCGCTGCGCCCCGCCCGCAGCCTGGCCCCTGACCTGCCGCACCCATTCCAGTGGCGCCCGCCGGCCCCGCGGCCGCGGGGTGCCTCCCCCGGAGGAGACCGCCTGTGCCCTCGATTGTGACCGACCAGGGCGATGTTCACTACGAAGTGATCGGCTCCGGGCCGCCCGTGATCCTGATCCACGGCTGGACGCAGGCCTGGAACACCTGGCGCTCCACGCTGGAGACGTTCCAGGATCGCTACCGCATGTACGCCCCCGACCTGTGGGGCTTCGGCGAATCGGAGAAGCAGCGCGACAGCTTCGAGGTCACCGACTTCATCGAGCTGATTCCGCAGTTCATGGATGCGCTGGGCATCATGAAGGTGCCGATCATGGGGCATTCGATGGGCGGGACGACGGCGCTGGGGGTGGCGCTGAAGTACCCGGAGCGCGTCCGCAAGGTCGGGGTGGTCGGCTCGCCGATCCACGGCAACTCGCTCAGCCTGTTCCTCAAGCTGGCCGGCCTGCCGCTGGTGGCCCGCGTGATGCTGATGGGGCAGGGCGCGCCGGTGCTGCGGACGTTCATCCGGCTGTGGTCGCCGTTCGTCTCGCGGCCCAAGCCCGACCTGTTCTACAACATGACCATCGCCAACGCGCAGGGCTTCACGGTCGAGTCGTTCTTCTCCAGCATCGACAGCCTGCGCCGCACCAACCTGACCGGCCAGCTGCACGCGCTCAAGATGCCGGCGATGGGCATCTACGGGGCGCAGGACGTGATCGTCCACCCCGGCCAGATCCGCCTGTTCGAGAAGCACATCCCGCACGGTCGGACGGTCTACCTGAAGAAAGCCGGCCACTTCCCGATGTGGGACGCCCCGCGGGAGTTCAACGAGGCGTTCCAGCAGTTCATGGACATGTGAAACACCGGGGGGCATCGCCCCCCGGCGTCTTTTCCACCGATTCCCCGGAGAGGAGATTCCCATGAGTCGCCGAACGGCCCTCACGACGGGCCTGCTGATCGCCGGGCTGGCGGCGCTCGGTTTCCCCCTCTCCGCAAACGCGGAGCGGGGGACTAAGGGGGTGAGGTCTCCGGGTGACCAACCCACCATCTTCATGTTGACTGACTGCTAGTGATCCCTGCCGCCGCCGTTCCCGTTGCCGCCGCCGTTCCCGTTGCCGCCGTTGCCGTTGCCGCCAGCGTTGCCATTCTCGCCGGCGTTGCCATTCTCGCCGCCGTTGCCGGGCCCGCCGCCGGCCGGGGGCGGATCGTCATCAGGGCTGTCGCTGCCACGGCCGCCGCCGTTGCCATTTGCGCCGGCGTTGGGGTTGCCGGTGCCACCCGGGCCGATCAGCCCGACCTGCTGCATGATCTGGCCCCAGCCCAGGCCGCTTTCGCGCAGGGCGAAGACCTCAGCCGGAGTGACCCCGCTGGCCGCGGCGATGCGGTAGGCCAGCATGATCTCCCCGAAGCCGTTGCGCTCCGCCCCGGCGTAGAGGTCGGTGCCTTCCAGCCCGCAGAAGCGCGCCATGACCTCCTCATACGTCACGCCCAGCTCGGCAGCCAGCTGCTCGCCCGCCGGGTGCGGCTCCGCGCCGGTGCAGATGGCCGGATCGAACGCGCAGGGCAGCCCGGTGGTGTCGTTGAGTCCGTTCAGGTCGGCGTCCGGGCAGACTGCGCACGGCAGCCCGGTCACATCATCCAGCCCGTCGAGGTTGGCGTCGGCGCAGGCCGCCGGCTCCTCCACGGGCGGATCCACGGCCAGCGTGTCCAGCTCCTCGAGAGCCTCGTCGTAGCCCGTTATGGCGGCTTCCAGGCCTTCGGCGTCGCCGGCGTCGGCTTTCTCGCTGGCTTCCTCCAGGCGCTCCTGGGCGAACTGCGCGGCCAGCACGGCGCGGGCCATCGCGCCGGGGGCCAGCGCCAGCTGAGCCTGCTCCGCAGTACGATCCACGCCGTAGAGCGCATCCCCGGGTGCAGCACTGTCGGCGGCGGCCACCACACCCCCTGCGCCGATGAGCAGCGCAGCTATCAGCGCCACGATCACTCCGATCATCTCTGACCCTCTGTATCCTGCAGTGTGGCTTGCGCGGCATCGCTGCCGCCGATCGCGATCCGTTTAGCATATAGCATACGACAGTATCTGCCGGGGAACAATGGGAGCCCGGTCACCGGGCCGATCGGCGAAACACTAGCGCAGCCCGAAGGCCAGCATCGGCCAGCCGTACAGCAGCGCCAGCCCGGCGGCCACCCCGCAGGGGATCAGCAGCAGGGCGCAGCCGAGCGCGATCAGGCGCTCCGGCAGCGGATCGTGAGGGGGACGGGGCGAGGGGGCGCTCATGGGGATCATTGTAGCGGGGGGCGGCGGGCCGGGCAACCGACTCGTGCCGCCACGCCTTAACACATCTATAACACCGCCCCCGCCGCCGCCGGGTATAATCGTCCCGCCCCGGGTGTGCCGGGGCATCCCGTGCGGGGCTCTGCGGGATCCAGTATGGGGGACGCGTCCTCATGGAGGTAGCCGTGCCGTTCCGATTCAAGCATCTGATCCTGCCGCTGGCGGCCGCGCTGCTGCTGGCCGGGCTGACCGCCTGCCAGCCGGAGGAGGAGCCGGTCACCCTGCGCATCGGCTGGACGGGCAGCCCCGACACCCTCAACCCGGGCATGGGCGAGCTGGTGCAGGCGACCACGATCTACGAGCTGGTCTACGACGCGATGTTCAAGCTCCAGCCGGGCGGGAACTACACCCCGGAGCTGGCCGACAGCTTCCAGGTGAGCGGCGACGGCACGGTCTGGACGATCACCCTCCGCGAGGACGTCACCTGGCATGACGGCCGGCCGCTGACCGCGCGGGATGTCGCCTTCACCTACAATTTCTACCAGTCCCACAGCGACCTGTTCCCGTATGTGCCGCTGTACACCGCCTACTTTGAGAGCGTGGAGGCCCCCGACGACCGCACCGTCGTGATCACGCTCACCGAAGCCATCCCCAACATGGAGTATCAGCTCACCTACCTGTACGTCCTGCCGGAGCATATCTGGGCGGAGGTGGAGGACCCGGGGACGTTCGAGAACGCCGAGATGATCGGCAGCGGCCCCTTCCAGCTGGCCGAGTACGTGCCCGGCGAGACCGTCCGCCTGGCCGCTAACCCGGATCATTATCTGTACCAGCCGGAGATCGACGAGATCATCTTCATCACCTATCCTGAACCGGATTCGATGGCCGATGCGCTGATCGCCGGCGAGGTGGACCTGATCACCACCATCCCCTCGGATCGGCTGGAGGAGCTGGCCGGGCAGCCCGGCGTGGAGGTCGTCACCGGCTCCCCGCTGATCCCGTATGTCAATGACATCGTCTTCAACCTGGCCGATCCCGATGCCTGCCCGGAGGGCGGCGTCTGCTCCGGGCACCCGGCCCTGCGCGACCGCGCCGTGCGTCTGGCCCTGGCCCACGCCACCGATAAGGCGACCATCGTCCGGGAAGTGGCCCAGGGGCTGGGCACGCCCGGCCTGACGCTGATCCCGGCGGCGCTCACCTACTGGTACAACGATACGCTGACCGACTACGCCTTCGATCTCGACGAGGCCAACCGCATCCTGGATGAGGCGGGCTACGCCGACGCCGACGGCGACGGCGTGCGCGAGACGTCCGACGGCCTCCCGCTGCGCTTCCGGCTGCAGTGGCCCGACGATAATGATATCGGCGCGGACATCGCCGGGCATGTGGCCGCCACCTGGGCGCAGATCGGCGTCGAGGCTCTGCCGGAGGAAGTGCCGGTCGATAGACTGGTGGAGGCCTGCTGCCCCACCTACGACTATGACATCCTGCTGTGGGGCTGGGGCTCCGACCCTGACCCCGGCTTCCTGCTGAGCGTGATGACCAGCGAGCAGATCCCCTCCGGCCTGAACGAAAGCGGATATTCCAACCCGGAGATGGATGCCCTGTACGCGCAGCAGGCCACCGCGATGAGCCTGGAGGCGCGGCGCGACCTGGTCTACCGGATGCAGGCCCTGGCCCATCAGGACGTGATCTACATCATCCCCTACTACGGCCTGGAGGCGCAGGCTTACCGCAGCGACCGCTTCATCGGCTGGATCACCGACTCCAGCACGCTGGCGCTCACCGATCTGACCTCGCTGGTGCGCATCGGCCCGGTTGAGTAGCGGCTGGACTCGCCCCGCATCCCCTCGCCGGGCCGCGGTCAGCCGCAGCCCGGCGGCTTCTTTATATCTGCGGCTTGCGCGGGCCGCAGATTTGAGTACCCTGATGCCCATATGCAGCAGATCGATGCTACCGCTGTCCCGGTTGATCCCTGCTGCTGACTGCTCAAGGCTGTCTGAACAGGAGAGAACCATGAATCGTTCTACGAACCGGTGGCTGTATCTGTTGCTCGTCGCGGCGGCGCTGACGCTGGCGGCGCTGGCCTGCGGGCCTGGCGGAGCCGAGACCGCTGCGCCGGCCACCGAGGAGCCGGCACCCGCCACCCCGGAACCCGTCCAGGAGGCTACCGTGGAGCCGGCTACCGAAGAACCCGCCGGGGGGGATAAGGGCGCCGGCGGGATCGACCCGGGATCGGCGCTGCCGCCGGGGGCGATCACCGTGGCCAATGCCGCCGATATCACCCAGCTCTGGTACCAGGTGGCCTCCGAGACCTCGCTGACCGCCAGCGCCGGCTCGCCGGTCGATCACCAGATCGCCACCTTCGGCTTTGACAAGATCGTCCGGCTGTGGGACGGCGATACCGGCCAGCTGCTGCGCGAACTGCCCGGCCACGCCGAGTTTGGCTGGGGGCTGGCCTATTCGCCCGATGGCTCGCTGCTGGCCTCCGGCGGCGGCTACTACGTCTTCATCTGGGACCCCCTCAGCGGGCAGAAGCTGAGCGAGACGCTGGTCAATTCCTTCGTCTTCAAGGTCGTGTGGGCGCCGGACAGCTCCGCGCTGGGCGTGGTCGGGCAGGACAGCAGCCGCGTGACGGTGATCGATCCGGCCAGCGGCCAGAACCTGTTCGAGCTTTCCAGCCCCAACGGCCTGGTGCTGTGGTCGATGGCCTTCTCGCCCGATGGCACCTATCTGGCGACCGGCAACGCGGACGGCGACGTGCAGGTGATCCGCATCGACGACAACAGCGAGGTGATCAACGACACCACCACCGCCCGCGGCTCCGCCGTGGATCTGGAGTTCTCGCCGGACAACTCGCTGATGGCGATGTGCACCGGCTCCGGCGGGGTGTATATCTGGGAGACGACCGGCTGGACGGTCGTGCTGTCCGGCGAGGACATCCACCCCGGCGGCTGCACGGACGGCGTCTTCGGCATCGGCAGCGATGTGTACTTCTCGGTGGGCGTGGACGGCGATCTGAATGCCTGGGACGCCAACACCGGCGATCTGCTCACCTACCTGAGCGCCGAAAAGGGCATCCAGGCTGTCAGCCTCACCGGCGACGGGTCGCTGATCGCCCTGGCGCTGGACGAGGGCACGGTCAGCGTCGTGGGGCTGCCGTAACCCTTACCTCACCCCCGGCCCTCTCGCCGCTCAGCCTGGCAGCGCCAGGGGGGAGAGGGCCGGACGCAGTTCCGCGGTGAAGGGAATCGTCAGCCTTCCCCCTCCCCGCCAAATGCGATATACTCCATCCAGAAGCGAGCAGCAGCGACGCACTCTTCACCGCCCACTCCCCTGTCTGTCTCGCTTCTTTCCTTTGCCCGCTATCCGGCCAGCCCCAGCAGACCCGCCGCCAGCCCGGCGGCCGCCCCCACCGACACCAGCCACAACGAGCTGACCTCGAAGCGCAGCAGGGCGATCAGCGCTGCCAGCGTCAGCGCCGCCGTGATGATGGCAGCTGCGGGCGGCCCGCTCAGCGCCGCCCGCCCCAGTTCCAGCGTCACCGCCGCCATCAGCGCCACCGAGGCCGCATTGGCTCCATCCAGGAAGCTGCCTGCCCGGTCTGAAGCCCGCAGCCGGGGGATCAGCGGGTGGCTGAGGCCCACCAATACGAATGAGGGCAGGAAGATGCCCAGGGTGGCGGCCAGCCCGGCGATCACCCCCGCCCCGTCCGTGCCGCCTGCCTGCTCGCCCAGCACATACCCGATGAACGTCATCGCGGTGAAGACCGGCCCCGGCGTCACCTGCCCGATGGCGATGGCGTCGATCAGCTGCTCCTGCGTAAGCCAGCCGAGCCGGTCCACGAAGTCGCGCTGGAGGAACGCCATCAGCGTATAGCCGCTGCCGTACAGCACCGCGCCGATCTTCAGGCTGGTCAGGAACAGCACGCCGACGCTGAAGGGCGCGGTTCCGGCTGCCGCGGCGGACGGGATGAGGGCCGCCGGCAGGCCGAGCGCCGCCAGCCGACCCGTCCCGCCGTCCCGGCGCCGCCGGCGGGCGCCTGCGATGAGCATCACCGCCAGCGATGCGCCGAACAGCAGCAGGGCCGCATCTGCCCCCAGAAAGAAACCGGCCAGCACCCCCAGCGCGGCGGCGGCGGTCAGCGGGCTGCGCACCGCCCGGCGTCCCAGCTTCCAGATCGCGTCGCCGACGATGGCCAGGATCACCGGCTTGAGGCCGAACAGCAGCCAGCCCGCCGCCGGTGTGCTGCCGTAGGTCACATAGGCCCAGGACAGCCCCAGCACGATCAGCATGGCCGGGGCGATGAAGCCCGCCCCGCCCACGATCAGGCCGGGCCAGCCGGCCCGCCGATACCCCAGATGGATCGCCATTTCGGTGGAGTTAGGGCCGGGGATCAGGTTGGTGGCGCCCAGCAGGTCCAGGAACTGCTGCTCGTCCAGCCAGCGCCGCTTCTCGACGACTTCGCGGCGCATCAGGGCGACGTGCGCCGCCGGCCCCCCGAAGCCGATCACGCCCAGCTTGAGGAACACGGCGGCTACCTCGCACAGCCGGCGGCGCCGATCGTCGGTTCCAGGGGGAGAAGCTGGCGCAGCTGTCACCGGCGCACCAGCCGCAGCCGTTCGATCTTGATGCAGCGGTCCACCACCAGCGGCATCCCGGCGGCATCGGCCAGACGGATCGCCTCCGGGTGCGTGACATCCAACTGCCCCCACACCGCCCCGGCCCGGCAGCGGATGGCCTCCCGCACCACACCGGGCAGATGCACGGAACGCCGGAACACCGCCACAATATCCGCCGGGCCGGGCAGCGCCTCCAGCGACGGGTAGCATGGCTCCTCGCCGATGCGCGTCACGGTCGGGTTGACCGGGTAGATGGCGTAGCCCCACAGGCGCAGCTGCTGCGCGACCCGGTAGCTGGTGCGCTCCGGGTGCGGTGAATGGCCGACCACGGCGATGGTGCGGGCGGTGGTCAGCAGGCGGCGCAGAGTCTCGTCATCGGTAATGGGCGGCATGGCGGCTGCCTCCTCTTCCTCAGCCAGGGCCGGCTGACCCCGGGGCCGGCTCTGGCATGCGGTTCGCGCCTCACCGGCGGAAGAAGTTGCTGACGAAGAACCAGAGGTTGGCCGGACGCTCGGCCAGGCGGCGCATGAAGTACGGGTACCACTCGGTGCCGACCGGCACGTAGACGCGCATCCCGTAGCCGGCGGCGGCCAGCTCAGCCTGTAGGTCGCTGCGGATGCCGTACAGCATCTGGAACTCGTAGCAGCCGGGCGGGATGTCCTGCGCCTGCGCGTGGGCGCGGGCCGCGGCGATGAGAGCCGTGTCGTGGGTGGCGATGCCCGGGTAGCCGCGCCCGGCCTTCGCGGCCTCCAGCAGGACCTTCATCTGGCGCAGATAGGCAGCGTCCACGTCGCGCTTATTCGGGTAGGCGACGCTGGCCGGCTCGCGGTAGGCGCCCTTGCACAGCCGGATGCTCGCGCCCTCGGCGGTCAGCGCCGCGATGTCGGCGTCGCTGCGGTACAGATAGGATTGGATGACGGTCAGCACGTTGTCAAAGCCGTCCTCGGCCCGCAGGGCGCGGAACAGGTCGAGCGTGCGCTGCGTGTAGGCGCTGCTCTCCATGTCGATGGTCACCTGCAGGCCGCACTCGCGGGCGCGCGTCAGGATCTGCCGCAGGTGGTCGCGGCACAGGCCGGGATCCACGTCCAGGCCGAGCTGGGTGAGCTTGAGCGAGACGCTGGCCTGCAGGCTGTGATCGCAGATCAGCGCCAGCAGGTCGAAGTAAGCCGCGACGGCGCGGCGGGCCATGTCGGCATCGGTGACGCTCTCGCCCAGTACGTCGATGGTGGCGGTGATGCCGCGGCGGTTGAGGGATTTCACGACGGCGGGGGCGTCCTGCAGGCTTTCGCCGGCGACGAAGCGGCGGGCCACGCGGCGGGCCACGCCCCAGCGGGTCACCAGGTTCCGCGCCCAGCGGGCGGAGGAAAGGTACAGCAGCAGTGCACGCAGCATAGATGATGTCCCCTGTGGAGAGATGGCTACCGCGCACCGGCGCCTGATCCCATTATGGCCCGGTTTCGGGCTGTTGGCTACCTCCCGCAGGGGAAACGTCAGGCAGGCGTGCCCGCCTCAGCCCGCCCGGAATGTCCGGTTGAACAGGCCCATCAGCAGCAGGCCGATGCGCGGGAAGTGGTCGATGGCGCCGCGGTCGCGGATCGGATGAACATGGCGCATCAGCCGACCCGGTACACGTCAGGCCGGTCCGGCGAGACGCCGGGGGCCGCGCACGAAGTGAACGTGAACGCGTACAGCGCCAGCCCGTGCGCGTGGAAGATCAGCTCCAGCGTATGCGGGCCAAAGACCGGCTCCTGCACCAGCCGGTACAGCCGGGGCCGCGTCACCAGGACGATGCTGATCCCGCCGTCATCGTACTCGATGTCCTCGCCGGCGTTGGCGGGCGTCAGCGGGCGGCCATCCAGCCGCACCTCGACCACCGGCAGGGCCGGCGAGGGCCGCAGATTCAGCAGCAGCTCCACCGGGTCGCTGGACGGGCTGAGGACGGCGTTGACGCCGGCGGCGCGGTACGGCAGGGTGATGCGGCCGCCGTCCTGCCCGGCGAAGGTCAGGCTCTCGGCCTCGGCCTGCCAGATGCCCCCGACGTAGAAGTACGGCTCGGTCTGCTCGGCGGGCAGGGGCAGCCGGTAGGCCAGCGGGCTGCCGGGCGCGTAGCCCTCGCGGTTGCCCAGGGCGCCGCGCTCGTAGCCGGCATGCAGCTCCGGGGTGGGCCGGAAGCACACGGCGCCCGGCGTATCTTCTTCGCGCAGCGGGGGGAGCAGCGCCGGCAGCGTCAGCGATGGATCGCGCAGGCGCAGCGCCGCCTGGATGGCGCGCTCCGTCTCGGCGTAGAAGCCCTCGCCGTCGCGCCGGTAGCGGATATACCCCCGATGGTCGATCAGGTGTTTGCCGGGCCACGCCCGGTTGGCGAAGCGCTCCCACGTCCGGTAGTCATTATCCAGCAGCACCGGGTACCGGATGCCGTGCTCCTCCAGCGCGGCCTCGATATGGGCGCGGCTGCGGGCGAAGCGGAACTCCGGGGCGTGCACCCCGATCACCGTCAGCCCGCAGTCGGCGTAGCGGTCATGCCAGCTTGTGAGGTAAGGCAGCGTGCGGATACAATTGACGCACGTGTAATCCCAGAAATCCACCAGCACCACCCGCCCGCGCAGGGCCTCGCGGCTGAGGGGCTGGCCGGTGTTGAGCCAGTCGCCGGGGCCGAACTCCGGCATTCGTACCTGTGGCGGCTCCAGCAGAGGCGCATCCATACGGTTTATTGTATTGCAGCTCTCCGGCACATGGCAAGGAATCCGTCCGTCTGGCTGACCATGAAAGACTCGCTGTACCGGCTGGCTCGCAGGCTGTATCCCCGGCTGGACGCCCTGCCGGAACCTGACCGCGCCAGCGCCGCGGGCTACCTGCTGCGGGCGCTGGCCTTCCTGCCGCTGGCCGCGGGCGGGCTGGCCGGGCTGCTGGCCCTCACCGACCTGGCCGCGCTGCGCGCCCGCTGGCCGCTGCTGTTGATCCTGCTCGCCTTCCTGATCGTCCTCAGCCAGCTGTGGCTGGAGATGACCTTCGCCACCGTCTCAGGTGGCACCCGTTCGGAGCGGCGCTCGTTCTGGGGCGAGGCGCTGTGGTCGGGCGTGCTGGCCTTCGGGCCGGCGGCGGCGTGGGCCGGCGCGATCCTGCCGTGGCTGGTGACCCTGCCGCCGATGCCCGGCGCGGGTCCGCTGCGCCGGCTGCGGCTGCTGTCGCAGGGGATGTTCCGCACGGCGCTGCTGCTGCCCACCCTGCTGGAGATCGCGCTGTACCGGCGGCTGGGCGGGACCTTCCCGCTGCCGGGGCTGTCGCTGGAGGCCGTGCGGCCCGCCGTCTGGGCAACGCTGGCCGGGTTCAGCCTCGGCTCGCTGATGGTGGCCCTCAGCACGGGCATCAACCGGCTGATGTCCCCGCTGTCCTCCTCCCTGCCCGGGGAGGACCCGGTGCGCTCGCGTTTCTTCCGGCTGGTGCTGTTCACCGGGCCGCTGCTGGGGCTGGTGGCCATCCTGCCCGGCGGGCTGTACGCGCTGGCCGGGCCGGGCGCGTACTTCGCCTTTCTGGCGCTGCTCACCGGCGGGGCCTTCATGGCGGATCGGCTCAGCCGGGCCGCCGAGAGCGCCCGCCTGCGGAACCGTGAGCTGGCGGTGCTGGAGCGCCTGAGCCAGTCGATCATCGGGTCGCCGCCCGACCGCGCCAGCCTGCCCGACCTGCTGGCGCAGCACATCGGGGCGCTGTTCCCGCAGTGCCAGACGGCGATCCGCGTTGAGCCAGACTCGCCCCTGATCACGCACCCTGCCGGCTGGCCCGGCCCTGATCCCGCCCTGTGGGGCTGGCAGCCGGATCGGGCGGCGCCGCAGGTGTTCCGGCCCGGCCAGCCCCGCCCGTGGCCGGAGGATGTCCATGCGGGCACGCTGGTCGTGCCGATCCTGCCGGGGGAGGATGGCGGCCCGGCCGGGCGGCTGGTCCTGCGGCGGGCCGAACGCGGCGCCGCCATCGACCGGCTGCTGCCGGCGGCGCAGTCGCTGGCCGGGCAGATCGCCTCGGCGCGGCACAGCGCCGCCATCTACCGGCAGACGCTGGCCGAGCGCGTCGCCCGCGAGCAGGCCGATCGGGAGCTGGCGCTGGGCGCGCGCATCCAGACCGGCTTCCTGCCCGCGGAGATCCCGCCGGTGGAGGGCTGGGAGATCGCCGCGGCCCTCGACCCGGCCCGCGAGACCTCCGGCGACTTCTATGACTTCATCGCGCTGGGGGATGGACGGCTGGGCGTGGTGGTGGCCGACGTGGCGGATAAGGGGCTGGGCGCGGCGTTCTACATGGCGCAGACCTGCACCCTGCTGCGCACCTACGCCGCCGACGCGGCCATCCGGTCGCCGCGGGGCTACGTGCGGCAGCTCCCCGACGTGCTGCGCCGCGTCAGCGACCGCCTGATCGCCGATACCAGCGGCGATACGTTCGTCACGCTGTTCTATGGCATCCTCGATCCGCACCGCAGCGTCCTGGCGTATGTCAATGCCGGGCATAATCCGCCGCTGGTATTCCGGCGCGACCGCCGCCGCCGGGCGCGGTCGCTGCGGCGCACCGGCCTGCCGCTGGCCGCGCTGGAAGGATCGCGCTGGACGCGGCGCAGCGCTTATGTGGAGGCCGGCGGCGTGATCGTGCTGTATACCGATGGCCTGACCGAGGCGGAGAACAGCGCCCGCGAGCCGTTCGGCGAGCGGCGGCTGGAGCAGGTCGTGCGCGACAATCCGGGCCAGTCGGCCCAGCATCTGTGCGATGCCATTCTGTCGGCAGTGGTGGACTTCAGCGACGACGCGCCGCGCCGCGACGACATCACGCTGGTGGTGCTGCGCCGCTCCCCGGAGCGCCGCCGGCCATGAGCGTCCCCCTGAAGCGCTACCGGCGGGACTTTGACTATTCGTATGCTTTCGGGGTGTTCCCGACGCTGGAACTGCTCCAGCATGCGCCCGCCCTGGCGATCCGCGTCCTGCTGCATCCCCGCGGCGAGCGCAACGCCGGCGTGCAGCGGATCGCCGACCTGTGCGCCCGCCGCGGCACCCCCGTCGAGTGGAACGAGAAGGCCATCGATCGCCTGACCCCCAGGGGCAACGACTACGCGGTCGGCGTGTTCCGCAAGGCCGAGGGCCGGCTTGACCCCGCTGCCAGCCATGTGGTGCTGGTCAGCCCCGCCGATATGGGCAATCTGGGGACGATCGCCCGGACGCTGCTCAGCTTCGGGCTGGCCGACCTGGGGCTGATCCGCCCGGCCGCCGATATCTTCGACCCGCGGGCGGTGCGGGCGTCGATGGGCGCGCTGTTCCAGCTGCGGGCCGCTTACTTCGCGGCGTTCGACGACTACCAACGGGCCTTCACCCGCGCCCTGTACCCGTTCATCACCGGGGCGCCGACGCCGCTGAGCGCGGTGCGCTTCGCCGCGCCCGCCACGCTGATCTTCGGCAGCGAGAGCGCCGGCCTGCCGCCCGCTTTTGCGCGGATCGGCACGCCGGTGAGCATCCCGATCACCGATCGGGTCGATTCGCTCAATCTGGCAGTGGCAGTGGGGATCGCGCTGTACGCGGCGGCGGGCCCGCTGCGGCGCGGCTAGCGCAGCGGGGCCGAAGACGCCCTCTGTTTACAGGGTAGGATGACGGCCCGGCTGCCAGGTGTTTCGCGCAGGCGCCGCTCTCCCTGGCGTCATGTGCGCCGCGAAACGCTAGTCCCGCACCGGGCCGGAGTGCCGCTTGAAGTACAGGATCTCGCCGATGCGCTCCACCAGCGCTTTGGTGCTGATCGGCTTGGTCAGGAAGTCGGCCATGCCCGCGCTCAGCGCCTCGCTGCGATCGATGGCGAGATTCTGGGAGAAGGCGGTGATCATGATCACCGGGATGTGCACAGTTTTTTCGTCCGCATGCAGACGGGCGAACAGCTCGCGGCCGTTCATGCCCGGCATCATGTAGTCGATCAGCATCAGATCGGGCTTGTCGGCATGGGCCAGCTTCAGCCCTTCCTCGGGGGAGTAGGCGGTCACCGGCTGGTAGCCAGCGCGCTCCAGCACCATGCTCACCATGGTGCAAAACTCGGGGCTGTCATCCACGATCAGGATCTTGCCGGACACAGGATTCCCTCGGTGCGGGTCGCAAAGTCAGAATAACAGTGCCTCATGAGGCAGCCGGCGGCTGGCTCTGCCGGCGCAGGGCTTCCATATTGGCCTGCACCACCTCGGCCCGCGGGTCCTCCATTGAGGAGAGAATATCATAACTGCGCTCGTAATGCTCCAGCGCCAGGGCGCGGGCGCCGGTCTTTTCGTACAGCAGGGCGATGTTGTTCAGCGTCGAAGCCTGCCCGTGCCGGTCGCCCAGCCGCTCCTTGAGCGCCAGACTGCGCTTGAAGTGGCTCAGGGCGCGGTCGGCGTCGCTCTGGTTGAAGTAGATGATGCCCAGATTGTTGAGCGCCTGGGCCTGCCCGGCTTCATCGTCGAGGTTGGTGTAGATGGCCAGGCTCTGCTGGTAGGCGGCCAGCGCCTCGACATCGTTTTGCAGGCTCTCATGGACGGCGCCGATGTTGAGCAGGGTCTGGGCCTGGCCGCGCCGGTTGTTCAGCACGCTGTACATATCCAGCACGCGCTGGAAGGCGCTGAGCGCCTCGTCGAAGCGCTCCTGCCAGTACAGCGCCCCGGCGATATTGTTGAGCGTATCGGCGATATCTTCGCGCACGCCCAGGGTCTGGCGGATGGCCAGACTGCGCTCGTAGTAGCTCTGGGCGGCCTCGTAGCGGCCCTCGCGCTCCAGGATCGCGCCCAGGTTGTTGAGCGACGACGCCTCGCCCACGGGGTCGCCCAGCTGCTGGCTCAGCTCCAGGCTGCGCTCGAAGCAGGTGCGGGCCTGATCCAGGTTGCCCAGCACCGTTTGCGCGTAGCCCAGGTCGCCCAGATAGGTGTGCTCACGCAGGCGGTCGCCAGCCGTCCGGGCCATGTCAACCACCGTGGTGGCCAGGGAAACCAGGTTGGCCCACAGGCCGCGGCGCTCGAAGTAGCTCAGCAGCGCATCGGCGAAGACCTGCCCGCGCTCGCTGTCGGCCTGCCCGGTCTGGCGGAAGGCGGCCATGATCTGGCCGAGCTGGCGATCGATGAGGGCGGGGTCGCTGCCGGCCTGCTCCACCAGCCCGATGTAATAGTTGCGGAGGCGCTCGGCGGCCTTTTCCAGCGGGCCGGCCATCGCGGCGCGGCGCAGATGCTCGCGCAGGGCGCGGTGCAGCGCGAACTGCTCGCCGGGCATGCGCTGCAGCAGCGCCGATTCGACCAGTGTGTTCAGCGCGGCGCGGGTTTCCTCCAGGCTCAGTTCCCAGCAGGCGGCGGCGGCCTCCACCGAGAACGGGCGGGCGGTGCCGGCGGCGAACGCGCCCAGCAGCGCCGTGCGCTGGAGCTGCGCCCCGCCAAAGCGCGACAGCACCAGGTTCACCACCAGCCCCAGCGCATTGTCACGCACCCGGGGATCGTTCAGATCCAGCGCGGCGATGATCCCCTGGTCATCGCGCAGGACTTCCAGCAGGCGCAGCCACGTGATCCCCTGCCGGGCCTGTGCGCCGACCAGCGCCAGCGCCAGCGGCGAATTGCCCAGCCGCTTGATGATCTCCTTGACGGTCGGCAGGTAGATATCCGGCAGGACGCCGGCCCATTCAGTCAGCAGGGCCAGCGCCTCATCCTCCAGCATCCGGTGGATGGCATAGCGGCGCGACTTGATGGCCAGCGCCATGTCGTCGGCGTGGTCCGTGGTGATCAGCCGGGCGCAGTTCTGCCCGCCGACGTTGAGGGCTTTGATCTGCTCGCTGTCGGTCACATCATCCAGCACCAGCAGGAAGCGGCGGTCCCGCAGGAGGGTGCGCAGCGCGGCGGCGCGGCCGGCGGTATCGGGGAGCTGGCTGAGGTCGTTGCCCAGCGCGGCGCCCCAGGCGGCCTGCGCGTGCTGCGGATCGCCCTCCTCGCCGAAGGAGGCCCACAGGACGCCGTCGGGGAAGTTCTCCAGCACCTCGGCGTCATGGGCCAGCGCGGCGGCCAGCGCCGTCTTGCCCGCGCCAGCCGGCCCGTGCAGGGTCAGCGGAGCCAGTGAGGACGTGGGGCGTGCCAGCAGCAGGCGCTTGATGGCGATCAGTTCGGCGCGGGGCGCAAAATGCGGCGGCAGATCGGGCGCCTGGTAGGGCGCCGACGGATCGGCCGGGTGGGCGACAAACTTGAAGGTCAGTTCATCGCGTGCGCCCGCGGGAGGGGCCTCCGGGGGGGAACTTCCGGCGATGGTGTTATCAGTCATAGGCATGCGACCTCACGGCTTTCTGGCCCGCGCGGGGGATCCTGCAGAACAGTCTACTCTGGACAGCCCCAATAACGCAAACAGGGGATACTGGCGGGGGGTTCAGAGGGTCCGCGCCGCGGCCCTCAACCGGAAAGGCCCCCGTGCCCGCGTCCGCGCAGACCGGGGTGTGGCCCGCTTTCAGCATGAGCCGGGGCGGGCGCCCGGCCCGCC
>DAOTXW010000021.1:0-2779 GCA_034435035.1 Anaerolineae bacterium
CGTAACGGTACAATCCAATGCCGTATACTTGTGCAGCCTCACCACGCACTGTTGTAAACACGAGGTTTGACTGTCCGCCATGAACAAACAGACCACTTCCGGCGGCTACGACAGCCAACAGCCCGATTAGCCAACACAACATGATGATCAAGCTTGATGTCTTCAAGAGCAACACTCCCAGACTCCAGCGGTCTGTCTACATAAACTAGCCTAGGCGCAAGAACAACATCTCTTAATAGACACTTGACCAGCATTCGCCGCGTTATTTGCAAAAGCCTACGTCTCACGAACTCGGCCCAGCGGCTGGCGCATCACCTGCGCCGTGCAGCGCAGCAAGCGAAGCAGTCAGGTGCAAGCGCGTGTTGGGCGCTCACGACCCACCCGCTATCTATACGAATCTCTAGCATACACGTTGCTGATTTTGATTACTTAGGCAGCCTAACCTTTTACTGCACACACAATTGACCATAATGTATAGAGCATAAGCTTACCGTTTAAGGGTACGAGCGCGACTCTTCAGTCTGGCAATCAAAGCAATTCCCCCGAGATAGACACGTACACAGTTGGCCCGCCCAACGAAAGCGGCTCACCTGCGCGGCGGCTCTGGCGATGAGCCTCCGGCACAGACCTCGGTGGCAGGCCCAGCCGACTTCACAACCGAGCATGATAGCCGCGTCAGGTGCAGCCGCAGGTTAGCCCGCACCGCTCCGACTCTTCAACGACACATATCGGGGCACGCCGCGTCTGTACTCCTCGTATGCTGCCCCGTGCCTTGCCAACAGCCAGCCTTCCTCCGTGAAGGGAACCGCAATCAGCGGGACCATCCCCGCCAACGACGCTACTGCTGCCAGACGGCTGCTCGATAGAAACACCCATCCGATCAGCCCCACGATGAATCCAACGTACTGCGGATTCCGCGAGAAGCGGTATGGGCCCCGACGCACTAACGCGCTCTCGCTGCCGAAGCTGGGCACGATACCCAGCACGATCATCGCCGACGCCCCCTCATCCCCGATGGCCAGGGCGGCCTCCAGCCCCCGCGCGATGGAGCTAGTTGAGGGGCTGGAGTACATCGCCGATGCAACTCCCCCCGACCGACCCCGGCGCCACGGGGCCGCGGCGGCCATTGACCTCACGCCCTCCTCGCGGCGCCCGGTCTCCCCCTCTCCGCGTTCGCGGCTGAGGGGGCCGGAGGGTGAGGTTATCTCCCCACCCGCTGGCCGGGATTGGCCTGGGAGCGCCGGTATCCGGGGAAACACTCAGCTAGTAGGCCTTGCCATCACCGCCGCGCTGGTCGCCGGGATCCTGCTCATCGCTGCCCGGCTGCGAGGCAAGGGTGCTCATGGCTGATACGTTGTTCATCGTCTCCATCCAGATCTGGGTCTACAGGATGGTCTATACCTTCGCCACCCGGGTGTGGCTGGCCGATCGCGCGCTGCTGCTGGCCGGGCTGATGATCCAGGCGGTCACCGTCCGCATGACCGGCCCGATGGTGGCCAACCTCCGCCAACTGGCTGGAACCGAGCGGCGCATCGGCGAGGAGATCCGCAACGCGGTCCGCGCGGAATTGGAAGAGCAGCGCCAACGGTAGATGAACTTGAGACAGTGGACCAAAGCGACCCATCATGCCCTGATGGAGCATCGGTCACGGGGCAGCAGCGAGCGTACAAAGTGAACGCCCGGAACGTGGTTCGCTTCCGGGCCTCAAGCCAACTGCGACATCATTAAGGGAATATCAGCGGCCACCTTCCGCAGAGGAAGCAGACAGCGGGGCGGGCAAGTCGCCAAGCACGACCACATGATGCCGGGCGCGGGATAGCCCCACATAGGCAAGCTGGCTTGTGATCTCGTTGAATGCCTTATCCATCTCGCTCAGGATGACGACCGCGCTCTCCAGCCCCTTGAACTGGTAGATGGTGCAGACGCGCACTGCGTCGGCCATGGTCGTCTGGAGATTCCAGGTAAGCACGTACCGGCCCACCTGCTCATCGTCCTTCCACATGCTGCGCCCTTTTGCCGCAGGGGTCAATAGAACAATGTCCTCACTCCGAATCCCTTCTTTCGCCAGGCGATTCAGCACAGCCTGCAGCGCTGTGAGTGCGGCTTTCCTGTCAGCAGCCGGGATGATCTCAACAGGCCGACCCTGTGGGCCGATGCACTCTGTTTCGTCACCGGGCAGCAGGTAGCTTCTCAGGGCAGTGAAAATGCCCTGGGTGTTGCGGCAGTTCCTGAAGAGCATGAAGGGCTGCGCTTTGAACGGGATATTGCTCAGCTGGGTGTAGAGCCGCTGGTTATCATCAAAGAAGATGTACATGATGCCGTTATCCCGGCCTTTCAACAGATCGGGCAGCGGTATCCACCACTCGTCCTCGAAATCCTGCCCCTCATCGACAATGACCGCGTCATACAGGTCAGCATGGGCGGCTGGCTTCTTATGGAGCCGGTCGAGCGCATCCTGGAGCAGATCAGCGGCACGCTCATAGAAATCCTTCATCCGCGGATCAGTGGGCAGCCCTGACCTGCGGATCATGCGCTCGGCCAGTTGGTGGAAGGTGAACACTTCCAGGAGAGCGTTATCCTTGGCTTGCAGCGTGCCCTCGATCCACGCCGCCAGGTTGCGGTTAAAGCACAGGAACAACACGCGCCGCCCCTGGTCCACCAGGCGGCGGGCTTTCTCCATCGCCAGAATGGTCTTGCCTGTGCCTGCACCACCCACAATGGCCGCCTGGTTTTGCAGCCTCAGATTCTTGAGGATATCGAACTGCTCCTGGGTAAGCTG
>DAOTXW010000022.1:0-1589 GCA_034435035.1 Anaerolineae bacterium
AGCCTGTTCGGGCCGGGCGCCCCGCTGCCGCCGGGCGTGTACGATCTGCGGGCCGCGACCTGCGACGGGCGGGAGTTCGCGCTGTCCGCGCAGGCTCTGGCAGGCGCCTTCACCTGGAGCGTCGGCCCGTGACGACGGTGTTTTGCGTGCCCCCTGCGATGCTCTATAATTCGTAGGCAACCGGCGGCCTCAGCCGCCGCCCGCTTGTCTGCTGCCCGCGGTGCTTGCCTCAGGAGAGCCAGTATGCGCCGGAAACGCGCTCGCAGCCTGCTGATTGCCATCCCCTTGCCGGCGGCGCTGGCGGCGGCGCTGGCCTGTGCGCCGCTGCCGGCGGACCTGCCGGCGGCGCTGGCGCCCGGCCCTGACCCTTCGCTGGATATCATCAACGCCTCCGCGCTGACGATCTGCAGCCTGTATGTGATCCCCGCTGAACAGGATGCCTGGCAGGGCGACCGGCTGCCAGAGGGCGCATCGATCCGCCCCGGCGAGCGCTACACGCTGGATGGGCTGGCCCGCGGCGTGTACGATCTGCGGGCTGAAACCTGTGATGGCCGCGCCGCCGAGCGCTATGACCAGCCGATCGACGGCCCCACCGAATGGACCATCACCGACTAGGCTCAGCCGCCCCCGGCGCGCCCCGGAAGGAACAGGGATGAAGGAACAGGGATGAAAGAGAAGATCGAACGGTATGTGGTGAAGCGCGAGATCGGCCGCGGAGGCATGGCGACTGTCTACTTCGCCTTCGATCCCCGCGTAGAGCGCGACGTGGCGATCAAGGTGCTGCTGCGCGAACTGACGGCCGCGCCCCAGTTCCGCGAGCGCTTCGAGCGCGAGGCGCGCATCATCGCCGGGCTGGATCATCCCAACATTGTGCCGGTGTACGACTTCGGCGAGGACGACGGCGAGCCGTTCATCGTGATGCGCTACATGTCCGGTGGCTCGCTCTCGGAGCGCATCCAGGAGGGCGGCGCCCTGCTGCTCCCGGAGGCAGCGGTGATCGTCGATCGCATCGCGGGGGCGCTGGATCAGGCCCACAGCCGGGGCATGATCCACCGCGATCTCAAGCCCGGCAATATCCTGTTCGACCAGTACAACCATGCTTTCCTGTCGGACTTCGGCATCGCCAAGATTCTCCAGTCTCCCTCCTCCATGACCGGCACCGGGACGTTCGTCGGCACGCCGCATTATATGAGCCCTGAGCAGGTGATCGGGGAAATCGACCTGGATGGCCGCAGCGATGTGTACGCGCTGGGCGTCATCCTGTTCGAGATGCTGACCGGGCGCGTGCCCTTCCAGGCCGATACCCCGATGGCCGTCGCCTTCAAACAGGTGTACGAGGACCCGCCGCTCAAGCCGGAGGACCTCGGCGTGCTGCCGGAGCCGGTGGCCAAGATCCTGCGCAAGGCGCTGGCCAAGGAACGCGACGACCGCTATGCCACGGCGGGGGAGCTGGCTGCCGATCTGCTGCACGCAGCCGGCATGGATGTCGCGGCGCTGGCCCGCAGCCGCGCGGAAGCCGACCGCCGCCAGGCCCGGCCCGCGCCCTCCCCGGCCAGGGTGGATCTTCCGGTCACGACGCCCGCCCCCCC
>DAOTXW010000023.1:0-219660 GCA_034435035.1 Anaerolineae bacterium
ATGCCTTGCTTTCTTAACACATGCGCCACCCGAATCCGTGTTACACTGTCCATACTGCGACCTCCGTGATTTGGTTGGTGTTTGGTCACTCACAACTTTATCACGGAGTCGCATTTTTATTGAGAATACTGCGCCCTGCCCCGGACGTCACACCCAGCAGCGGGCTGGCATCAATTGAGTTTTATCCTTGGGTTGAGGGCCACATAGAGTATATCTGCGCAGAAATTGGCGCACATGATCGCCGCAGTGGTGGTCATCACAATGGCCTGGATAAGGGGGAGGTCGCGATTCTCAATCGCAAATACCAGCAGTCGACCCAACCCCGGGTAGCTGAATACGAACTCAATAACTACCAGCCCACTGATCAGCCAGCCGACACTGGATGCAACAGCCGTGGCTGTTGGCGCCAGTGCATTTCGCAGCACGTGCCTGAAGATCACAGTCGGGTAGGGAAGACCCTTCAGCAAAGCAGTTCGAACGTAATCCTGCTTCATCTCCTCAATGATGCCTGCGCGGGTCAACCGGACAATATAGGCAGTCAAAACCAGGGCGGCGGTCACCGCGGGTAACCATAGATATGGGAGCGCTTCCACAGGGCCCGCATCGGGCCGTATGGAGGATGTTGCGGGGAACCAGCCAAGGCGAAGTGCCAGGACGCTGATCAGGGCCAACCCGGTAACAAACTCAGGCAGGCTGGCCACCGGCAGCACAAGAAGGGTGATCAGGCTATCGACCCAGCGCCCCTGTGATAACCCGGCCAGCACACCCAGAAAGATCGCTGCCGGGACGCCAAGCACCAGTGAGATAAACGCTAATTGAACGGAGCGGGCTAGCCTGAGCAGGACCAGGGGGCGAACAGGCTGCCTGGGGCGGGAGAAACTTGTGCCCCAATCACCCGTAAAGAAGCGACCTGCCCAACGCAGGTATTGGAGGGGGAGGGGATCGTCCAAGCCCAGCTCGGCGCGCACTGCAGCCAGTTCGGCGGGGCCGGCCTCGCGACCCAGCAGCACCCGCGCCACATCACCAGGCAGCACCCGGGTGATGAGGAATACCAGCAGTGAAGCGATCACCAGACTGACGAGCAGGAACTGGAGCCGCCGGACGATGAAGTGCTGCATCTTATTCCTGTTGAACCGCCTGTAGGGCTGTCAGGTCCTCCATTGAATAATGGCAGCGTATCTGCCGCCCGCGTGCACCCGATTGCCATGGAGGGGGCTCTTCTTCGCAGATCATGCCAAGCTTGTGAGGACAGCGCGTGTGGAAGACGCATCCAGCCGGCCGCTGCAAAGATCCCGGCAGATCATTCCATAACCTGATAGGCTTACGCAAAGGCCGAGATATGTCATGGGGCGGGATCGCTGAAAGCAGTGCCTCTGTGTAAGGGTGCCATGGCGCAGTCAGAAGGTCTCGAGAATCAACTACCTCCATCAGTTCTCCCATATACATCACAGCTACACGATCTGCGAGATAGCCAACTACAGCCAGATCATGGGAGATCAGCAGATAGGCCATGCCCAACTCTTCCCGCAGACGCGCCAGCAGACTCAGGATCGATGACTGGACTGACGCATCCAGGGCTGAGACGGGTTCATCACAGACGATCAGCGAAGGGCTCGAGGCAATAGCACGGGCAATTGCCACCCGCTGCTTTTCGCCTCCGCTCAATTCACCCGGAAAGCGCCTGCTATAACTGGCCGGCAGCTTGACGAGTGATAGAAGGTGAATCGCTACGCCGGCAGCCTGCTGCGGCGTCATGGATTTCAGCCGTCGCAAGGGTCGAGACAGAATCTCTCGCACGCTCTGGTATGGGTTGAGCGATCCC
Source organism: Anaerolineae bacterium (assembly GCA_034435035.1). Lineage (GTDB taxonomy): Bacteria > Chloroflexota > Anaerolineae > Aggregatilineales > UBA3940 > JAHEME01. The sequence goes on from DAOTXW010000023.1 coordinate 1,823, forward strand.
TGCGGATCCTGAAAGACCATTTGCAGCATCGACAGTATTTCCGGGCGGCGATGATGCAGCCCACCTGGCAGATCGGCTCCCGCCAGACGCATCCGGCCACCGGACGGCTCAAGCAAGCCAACGATGAGCCTGGCCAGGGTGGTCTTGCCACTGCCACTTTCGCCTACGAGGCCCAGGGCTTCTCCCGTGGTAATGGATAGCGAAACCCCCTTTACCGCTTGCCTATGGACAGCCTGCGAGCCCTTCAGGACCTCGACCAGCGATCGTCCCGGTGAAAACTGCTTACTCAGCCTATCGGTTTGCAGCAGCTCCTGCCCGGCGCTGGCTGGCGCTCCCGTCTCTCCAACCGGTTCTTCGGACTCTCCAGACTGTCCCAGCACAGCGGCGCGTTGCCAGTGATGGCAGCGTACTTCATGGTTATGGGCCACAACGGTCACCCCGGGCCGCATTTCACATGCGCCGTCCGCCAACGGGCAGCGTGCTACCAGTACGCACCCACTAATCTGATGGAAGCCAGCCGCCGGGTAGTTGTCGGACATGGGTTCAGGAGCTCTGGCCAGGCGAGTAACTCCCAGGCGAGGGCGGCTTGCCAGCAGGCTCTGCGTGTACGGATTGATCGGTGTTTCGAAGACCGCCTGCATCGATCCCTGTTCCATTGATTCGCCCGCATACAGCACTGTGACCTGCTGGCATAGCTGCGCCACCACACCCAGGTTATGGGTTATGTAAAGCGCTGCCATATCATGCTGGTGTGTCAGCTCCCGGATGAGGTCAAGGATAACCGCCTGCGTGGTGACATCTAGAGCAGTGGTCGGCTCATCCAGGATCAGCAGGCTCGGCCCCAGTGCCATTGCCATGGCGATCAGCACGCGTTGAATCTGTCCACCGCTGAGCTGATGCGGATAGCACGATAGGAATCGATCAGGATCGGTCAGGTTTACTCTCACCAGGTAATCCGATATTCGCCTTCTGGCAGTGCGATGATCGAGCCCCAGATGATGAACGAGTGATTCGGGGGCCTGCTGCCCAATCGTCAGGGATGGATTCAGAGCAGAGGCCGGGCTCTGAGGGATGAGGGCCAGGTGGCGTCCCCACAGAAAACGCATGGTATGTGCAGGGCGCTTCATGAGATCTTCGCCCAGGAAGCCAATAATACTTTGAGGGGCGATCCTGCCAGCAGGCGGAAGACACCGCATAATTGCTGACGCAACTGTAGATTTGCCCGATCCCGACTCACCTACCAGCCCATGTATCTGGCCGCGCTCGATCGTGAGCGCAAGATCGCGCACTGCCAGCCGCCACTGCCCCCGTATGCGGTAACTCACGGCCAGATTGCGAACAGCTAGAACGACGCTGCGGCTGCGCGCCATATCATTCCCATCGCTGTAATGCCTGTCGTACCCCATCTGACAGGAGAGTGACACCTACCACAAGACAGGCAATGGCAGCTGCTGGAAAGTTCAGAGCCCACGGCGCAACGGCGTACAGCCCACCCCGATTTTCGCTGACCATTAATCCCCAATCGGGCGCCGGCGGCGATGCGCCGACGCCAAGAAATCCGAGCGACGCCACCAGGAATATTGCGTAGGCAAAACGCAGAGACGCCTCTGCAACTAAGACCGGAGCAACGGAGGGCAGCATCTCTCGGAAAAGGATGTAGCTGCGGCTTTCACCCCGCAGCTGTGCCGCAGCGACGAATTCACGTGTCTTGACAGCCAGGGAGGCGCTCCGCACCACGCGTGCCACCAGAGGGACATACACCAGAAATATCACCAGCAGAACGCTCCGATCGATAAGCCGTTCCTGCCAGTTGCCAGGTGCATAGTTCAGCTGCCGCACGATCCCGAGCACAACCAGCGCGATCACCAGTGGTGGAATTGCCAGCACCGTGTCAAAGACGCGCCCCACGATCTCGTCAATCAGGCCGCCCTGATAGGCTATCACCAGACCGATTGCAGTTCCCGCCGCCACAGCCATGAGGGTTCCAAGCCCTGCGGTTCCTATAATGCTGCGTGCACCCAGGATGACCCGGCTGTAAACATCTCTCCCCAGATAGTCCGTCCCAAACGGATGAGAAGCCTGGGGGGGAAGGGCTGGCAGATGACTCTGATCATTGGCGCTGTACGGTGCAAGCACCTGGCCGAAAGCAGCGATCAACAGGAAGATCGCAACAATAACTGCTCCAGCGAGGGTCTGAGGAGTACCCAGCAGAGCAGCTGCCGCAGCCATAGCTCTGCGAGGTTCAGGATTATCCAGAGATAATTCAGCCGGTGCTGCAGGGTGCCGATCGCGCATCAAAAAGCAACCCACCAAATGAGACAACAGGTACGGGGGCACCTCTGCCCCCGTACATTCTTCGTCCGGACTGTAGTGGACGATCAGGCCGAGGCACCGCGGAAATCCGTCCGCCCTGCAAATGGATGGACAGTTATCCCTTCAACATTCTGCGCTAACACTCCAAACTGCGCAAAGAAGTAAGGAATAATCACAGGTCCCCGCTCTACCAGAATGCGCTGAATATTACGGTAGGCCTCTACGCGATCAGCTTCCTGTAGCGCCGATCCGGCCTGATCGATCAGAGCATCCAGTTCGGGATCGCTGAAATGAGCTTCATTCCACACTGCGCCCGACCTGTAGGCCACATCCAGATAAAACTGAGGAGTTGGGCGAGAAGCCCAGGGAGTAATCCCCAGGTCTACTTCCAGCCAGCCATTGTCTGCGTAGTAGACTCCCTCTTCCTGGGGCTCGATGGAGATCAGGATCCCGGCTTCTTCCCACTGAGCCGCCAGCGCCTGAGCCAGCGCAACCCGGTCCGGCAGATTGGGGACATATAACGTCATGGCCAGACCGTCTGGATAGCCAGCGTCCGCCAGCAGGCTTCGGGCAGCCTGGGGGTCGCGAGCTGGTGGCAGATATTCGTCTGTATAGTAGGCAGCATACAGAGGACCGATCGGCGTATCATGCCCGATAGCACCATACCCGAGTTGAACCCGATCAAAGATCGCATGGCGGTCAGTCGCCAGCTTGAAAGCACGCCGCACCCGCTCATCGTTGCCCGGAGCACGATCCGCCCGCAGGCGTACCAGATCGTGCCCATTGGTGGCAACCTGGAGGGCCTGCAGGGTGCTGTCGCCCGCCAATTCGCGAAAGGTAGGATTATCCATTCTCAGGACTGCATCAACCACCCCTTCTCGGAGAGCGTTTACTGCTGCAGTGGTATCTGCGAAATAGATAAACTCCAGCGAGTCGCTCCGGGGCTTACCCGCCCAGTAGTTTGTATTAGCAGCGAAGACAGCGCGGTCCTCCGCGAGATATTCGACAAGGCGAAAAGGGCCTGTCCCATTAAACTGGGCCCCGATCCCCTCCGCCCCCGCCTTCAGAATTACGGCGTGGCTATCCGAAAGATTTAACAGGAAATCAGGATTGCGCTCCTTCAGCCGAAACACGACTGTGGTATCTGAACCTGCCTCCACTGTTTCGATGTCGGAATACAGATCGGACGTGGCACTCTGTGAAGCAGGATCGCGCAGCCGATTGAATGTCCAGACAACATCAGCTGCTGTCAGCAGACTGCCGTCATGGAAGTGAACGTCCTCGGCGAGATTCAGCGTGTAGACCCGGGCCTCTTCACTGACCGTCCACTCGCGTGCAAGGCGCGGCACAAGCTCGGACTGAGGGCCTGTGTCTATCAGGTAGTCGTAGACCGCATTCAGAAACGCGATCTCCGTATCAGAAGAGGCGGATAGAGGATCGAGCGTAACTGGTGCGCCGCCCCAGGCTACCCGAAGTCTTCCGGACTTTCCCGGGGATAGCGCCGGCGCAGCGCACGACACGGTAGCGAAGCCAGCAGCACCAGCAATGACGAGCTTCAGGAAAGTGCGGCGCGAGGCAGCTGTGCCCTCTTCTGTCACGATATCTGGGTTGCCCAAGCGCGGACTCCTTCTTAACTGGCCATACAATCACAAGGGTAAATGTCCAGCACTAACCCCGATTATATGCGTATATGCGCCGCGTATCTTAGCGCCTATTCAGCCAGCGCCAGATAAACACGCCCTCCCAGGTTGCAGCTAGCTGCTATATCTCCACCGAGCGGGGCAGTCGCTATATTGTTTAATATCTATACCTATGCGCCGCCAGCCAACTCAGCTTACCGCAGCCCAGACGTTATTCAACGCACGCACACCCCTGAAATCCCCTTGCATCAAATATCCAGGTTGCGGACATTCCGGGCATGGGTCTGGATGAACTTGCGGCGCGGGGGCACGCTACTGCCCATCAGCATATCAAACGTGCGATCGGCCGCCGCCGCGTCCTCAATCGTGACCTGAAGCAGGATGCGATTGGATGGATCCATGGTTGTGTCCCATAATTGCTCGGGATTCATCTCGCCAAGACCTTTGTAGCGCTGGATCTCCGCCTGCCCCATCTCCTTCAGTGCTAGCTCCTTCTGGGCATCTGAATAGGCATAGCGATGCTGTTTTTTATACTTCAAGAGATAGAGAGGCGGCTGAGCGATAAACAGATGCCCATCCTCAATTAGCTTGGGCATGTATCGGAAGAAGAATGTCAGCAGCAGGGTACGAATATGGGCGCCATCGACATCAGCATCCGTCATGATGATGATTCGGCCATAGCGCAACCGCGAAAGATCGAATTCTTCCCCAATCCCGACCCCAAGTGCCGATATCAGCGCTTGAACCTCTCTGTTCTCTAGCACCTTATCCAGCCGGGCACGCTCCGTGTTGAGAATCTTACCACGCAGCGGCAAGATCGCCTGAAAATGGCGGTCGCGGCCCTGCTTGGCGCTGCCACCCGCGCTGTCCCCCTCGACGATATACAGCTCCGACTCGGCGGCATTGGTTGAAGAACAATCAGCCAGCTTGCCAGGCAGCGTCGTGCTCTGGAGTGGGCTGCTGCGGATTAGATCACGCGCGCGCTTGGACGCGATCCGGGCTCGCGACGAGACCAGGCATTTATCGTAGATCAGCTTGGCGGCGCGGGTATCTGACTGCAGAAAATCGCCGAACGCTTCGGTCACCAGGGATTGAACTAGCCCTTTCACCTCCGGGTTCATCAGTTTGACTTTCGTCTGGCTTTCAAACTGGGGATTCGGATGTTTGACACTGACGATAGCTGTCAGGCCTTCGTAAGTATCATCGCCGGTGAAATTCTGCTCATTCTCCTTCAGTACACCGGCCTTGCGCGCATAGAAGTTGATGGCACGGGTGACAGCAGCACGCAGGCCCTCCAGATGAGTCCCGCCATCGGGTGTGTTGATCGTATTTGCAAACGCCAGAATCGACTCGGAGTAATAGTCGGCGTACTGAATGGCAATTTCAATCTCGACCCTGTCGCCTTTCAGTTCCTCTACCTCAAAGACCCGGTTGGCATATACGACGCTGTGAAGCGGCTTGCGGTTTCGGTTGAGATAGCGAACAAACGAGACAATACCCCCTTCAAAGTAGAACGAGTTCTCCCGGGGAAATGGCTGCTCGCGTTCATCGCGAAGGTGGATATTGACCCCGCGGGTTACAAACGCCATCTCGCGAAAGCGGTGGAGCAGCGCCTCGAACCGAAACTCGATATCCGGAAAGATCTCGGGATCGGGCATGAACGTGATCTTGGTACCATTGGCCTCGCTCTTGCCTATGCGATCCACTTCAGTCACTGGCACTCCGCGCTGATAACGCTGCTGCCAGATATACCCGTCCCTGTGGACTTCCGCGACCAGCTCCATTGATAGCGCATTGACTGCCGACACACCAACACCATGCAGTCCACCTGACACCTTATACCCACCGCCACCGAACTTGCCGCCGGCGTGCAGCTCCGTCATAACCAGCTGCAGAGTGGAGATCTTCTCTGTTGGGTGAATCCCCACCGGGATACCACGGCCATTATCGGCGACGGTTACTGCACCATTCGGATGAATGGTGACCTCAATCGCATTGCAGACACCGGCCAGCGCCTCATCGATTGAATTATCAACCACCTCATATACCAGGTGATGCAGCGCTTTGCTGTCGGTGCCACCAACATACATGCCAGGGCGGCGTCGAACCGCTTCCAGACCGCTTAAGTGCTGGATAGTTGTTTCGTCATATCGGGAACCATCATTACCTGAGGGTTGCCTGCTCGCCATAGTCATTCCTTTGCATGAAGCACCGAATCTGTAGCCCAGTGATACAGCTCACTCGCGAGAGTCATTGCTGTGAACTCGCTCCTGTTCAAGCAAAGCCAGAAGCTGCGTTCGCATCTCCCGCCAGTGGCGATAGCGATCTTTGAAGAAGACAAACGTAGCCGCAACCAGGCCGGTGCTAAAAAACGCATGGCCTGCGATAGCGGCCAGAACCAACCATGAGCCACCCTCGGGCAGAGACCAGACATATCCCAGTGCTGCATCCAGCAGTAATACCGCCAGCATTAGAAACAGGGTCGCCGAGATATTCCACTGCACCACGCGAATGCTATCCCACAGCGCGGCCAGCAGATGACGCCGGTTCATCAGCATGCCGTGGATGGTGAAGACCCCAAAAAGGCTGGCCCACAGAAACAGCAGCATACCAAGCCACAGCGCTCCACGTGCGAGGACATCGCTCATCAGCCCCAGGCCGAGCGCAAGCACCGTAAAGGGGGTCAGGATGATCAGAAACACAATGGGGATGACTATGCCCAGAATCATGATTTGCAGAGCCATGGCTGGCAGGCGCGCTACCAGTGCAAGCGGCTGCAGCCCGCCGTCGCCGATCTGCTGGGCAATCAGGATGACATACATCGTGCCTATTATGACGCTGACGAAGATAACCAGTAAGCGAGCTCCCAGCAGTTCGCCGAGGGTGTGTAACGTCCAGGTGGGCGGGGTGTAGCCAAAGGGCAAGCTGGCAGCGTCCCGCGCAGCGAGCAGGCTGGGCACCCCAACCGCTGGCAGATATTGAATACTCTCGCCACCCAGCGCCGCCGAAAGCATATCCGCCACTTCTGGCCAAGTCGCATCCAGTTCGGCGTTGGAACCTTGAACGACGGGAGTCCAGATATCTTGGCGATAGGCATCGATGAAACCCGTGATTGCCGGAGCATAAGAGACACGGGGGCCTAACCACAACGCCAGATCTAACAGCAAGGGAAGCAACACAAGTAGCAAATGGCTGGCTGTTGCTTCAAAGCCCTGCGATAGTGACTCAATAACGCCGACCGGAGGAGTCGGCGTGTTCATACGCTCTGCACTCATATGTTCTGATTTTACCACACACTGAAGGCGGCTCCCACTTTCCCTGCTTCTGCCGAAACAGCGGAGAGCCACGTCGCCACCGGCCGGGTCCGGTTCGCGTCTAATCAGCCTCTGGAATGCGCTGCTGGTTCAGAAGTCGAGCCAAAGACGTGCTTCACAGGCCTTATCTGGATACCCTGTTACCTGCACGGCCAGTATGTTCTGGTGGTAAGACATCCGTGGCAGGCATACTGCCCACCATTGCTTGTGGGGTTTTGACTTGTGACGGAAGAGGGTTCGTTGAGATGACCCGCCCAGGACTCGAACCTGGAACCTACTGATTAAGAGTCAGCTGCTCTGCCAATTGAGCTAGCGGGCCTGTAATAAAAGTAAAAGGCTACCGCGCATATTATACTCTGCGCTTCGTCCGCGTCAATCTGTGCGAGCATCTCGCTGCTCAGATGCTCCATCGCGCGGCACTGTCTGTAGCTGGGGAGGCAGGATTCGAACCTGCGATACCCGGCTCCAAAGGCCGGTGCCTTGCCACTTGGCCACTCCCCATTTTGATGCGATTTTAGCACCCGGAGCGCACGGTAGCAATTCGCGCTCATCACAAGGGCGCGCCTATATTGGGTTGATAGAAGCAGCTTTCCGCTTTGAACTATCCTGACTGGATGACCCGCCTCTGGATTATTCTGGTGGTTGCCTACATCTGGATGCTCTTCCTGGGCACGGCAGCGATCTCTGCCGGGCCGGATGTTGCTCCTAAGCGGCGTCAAGGCGGCTCTTTTGCCCGCCGAGAGTAATAAAATGCGAACGGGTTTTGCATGTCACAGGTTGTGCCCTGGAAGATGCAGAGTCCACACGGGCACCTCGTGGCCTGTGGGTCGGAATCCCAGACTGGTATAGAGCCGGCGTGAGCGGATGTTATTTGCCTGGGTGTTAACTGTGATCGCGCGGATGCCTTTATGGCGAAAATGGTGGAGCGCGTGCACAACCAACAAACGTCCGATACCCTGCCCCTGAAATTCGGGCCATACCGCCAGGCGTGCCACATGGCCACCGCCTTCATATTGACTGCTCAGCTGGTAGCCAGCCATCTTGCCGTCACGCATTGCAACGGTAGCCAGCTCAGCTTGTCGAAATGCGCTGCCCAATGTATCTGTACCATATCGCCAGAGAGGCCCAAAGGCGGCAACATCCAATAGTGCGATATTGGCGATGTCGGTTGGCCCCGCATTGACTATCTCCGCCGTACTCGGGGGCAGGGCAGGTAGCCTCCAGGCATCCCATCGCAGGGTAATGACAGAGGTGAGCCGGCTAAACTTCCAGCGTCTTGCCAGGTATTCCGCCCACGAGTCGAACGCCAGAAGACCGATCAGTGCAGCGCGAGCGGATGCCCCCTCTATCTGTTCAACCAGAGACTCCCATAGCAGGTCGAGTAGGTCCTCGTGACCATAGGCAGCGGCTGCAGCCCTCAGCCACAGATCGCGGGGCGCATCAGGATAGAAGGGGTTCCCGGGATCGCCCGGGACTTCACCGGTGGCAGCCAGGAATGCAGATGCCGTTGACCCGCTCCTTGCCACCCATCCGAACAGCGCACGATGATTCAGTAGCTCATCTGCCGATAACCAGTCCAGATGTAGATGCTGGCAAGGCGCGCTTTGCAGCAGCGCAAGAACTGGTCGATCATCGGCCGCCGCAAGGGGTGCGATTTGGACTGGTTTTGTAGATCCCATGTGTTTGAGTGTACCGGCCAAGCCAGGGTTGGACATCTGATCTGTCTGGCGATTGTAGCAAAGCACGATCGGGCACTATCAATGATCTTGGCTTATTGCACTACAGGACATGCGATTGCATAGAAAGTCATATAATGGTATCACACGCCTTACAAATCGAGAGCGCTGTATTCCACAGGAGCAACTGCTGTGACCGACACCCTGGCCAGCATCGCAGGAGCCGTCAGCGGCTGCACGCGGTGCCCTCTGCATTCCACCCGTACACATGCTGTTCCCGGCGAGGGCAACCCCCACGCTGAGATCATGTTCATTGGCGAGGGACCTGGCTTTCACGAGGATCAGTCGGGACGTCCTTTCGTGGGCGCCGCAGGAGCCTTTCTGAACGACATGCTCCAGGCGATTGGCCTGAGTCGTGAGGCTGTTTTCATCACGAATGTGGTCAAGTGCAGACCGCCCGGCAATCGGGACCCTGAACCGGTAGAAGTAGAAACGTGCACAAAAGCTTTCCTATTTCAGCAAATTGAGCTGATCGATCCCAAAGTGATCGTAACCCTCGGACGCTTCAGTATGGCCCTGTGGTTTCCATCAGCTCGCATCTCCCAGATCCATGGCCGACCGCGGGCTGTGGGGCATCGCCTCATTGTGCCCTTCTTTCATCCAGCAGCAGCACTTCACCAGCAGAGCCTGCGCAGCACGCTGATCGAGGACTTCAAGAAGCTGCCAGGTTTTATTGAACAGGCAGGCAAAATCGACCTGCCGGATGCTCAGCAGGATCAGGAGCCGCCTGAGGTACCGCGCCAACTCAGTCTATTCTGAAGCCCAGGAGGAGAACGACTTGACAGAGAAGCATCAGCCCGGTGACGTGCACGCCCCGGTTGAGGATGTTGAAGTGCCTTTCAGCCTCAAGGTACTGGTGATGTTCATGTTTCTGGCACTGATCGGCCTGATTATTGGACTGATTCTGGACGCAGACAGGCTCAATCTGATGATGGCTCCCTGAAATCAGCTTCCTCTGGCAGACCTCGCGGCAGCCATACCGTGAAAGTCGTTCCATGACCTTCTTCGCTCTCAACCCGAATGCTTCCACCGTGGGCTTCTACAATTTCCTTGCTGATGGTCAGACCTAACCCCGCCCCCTGGAGGCTGCCCCGTGCGCGAGCCTTGTCAACCTGGTAGAAGCGCTCGAATATCCGGCTGAGATCGCTGGCCGGGATCCCTTTGCCTGTGTCGCTGACCTGTACGATTACGCCTCTATCCCGGGCAATCCCCCGCACCGCTACCTGTCCCCCTGGCGGGGTATAAGTAATGGCATTGTCGATCAGGTTAGAGAACACCTGCAGGAGTCTGTCGTGGTCGCCCATAATGTCCGGCAATTTCTCGCACTTGGCACAAAGAGTAATCCCCTTATCATGGGCACGCAGTGCGTGGCGGTCTACCAGAGTATCTATCAGCTCCCCGATTTGAATCGGCCCCCGCTGCAGCATGGCCTGCCCGGACTCAATTCGCGCCAGCACAAGTAAATCTTCGACCAGTCTGTGCATCCGCCCGGCTTCATCGTAAATAACCTGTGCAGCTACAGATGGTTGGGGTGCCGCGCCGTCCAAGATAGCCTGTGAGTAGCCCTGGATTGATGTCAGTGGTGTCTTGAGTTCATGGCTGACGTTTGCCAAGAAATCACGTTGTATCTGTTGAGCAGTCTGTACCTCGACAACCATGCTGTTGAAGGCACGAGCCAGATCACGCACCTCCTGAGGACCCGCTTCCGGGGCTCGAGTCTGATAATTTCCGGCCGCTACGGCACGGGCAGCCCAGGCCGCGCGCTTCAGGGGGCGAGCTACAGAGTTGCTGATCAGGGCGGCCAGAACGACTGCTGCGCAGAGTGCCAGTGTGCCGGCCTGAATCAGGGGCCGCATCAGATACTCGCCGAAGAAACTCAGTACCGGTGCACGAGGTCGGGGAGCGGCGAAGATCACGCGATCCCGGCTGCTTTCTGAAGAGGGCCAGATGCCTGCCACGTACAGCCACAGTTGCCCCTGTTCGTCGCGGAAGATCCCGCGCTGGGTCGAGGCATCCCGATCCTGTATCATACGCAGGTTGATTGCGCGGCCAGCTGCCAGCTGGTTGCCGCTGTCAAAGGCTATCGTTGATCCATCCACGATGCGGATAACCCGGATGTCATTCACTTCCGCGATCTGTTTGAGTGCCGGGTCGGGGTTGCTTTCGTTGAGCTGCATTAGAGGGATGCTGGCACGGGCGATATCAGCCAGACGCTGATAGGTCTGCCGCGTTGGCAGCGGGGTGTTGAGCAGCAGCAGAAGAAGAGCTGCCCCGACGACACACAGGGTTACGGCGATGATCAGCGTATAGGAGATTAGCAGGCGCTCCCGCAGGTTGTTTAGCACAGCGTTGTCACCCGCTTGTCACAACGGCTAACAGGCTAATCGCTCATCTCACTGAGCAATGTCGTGCGTCTGACTATCGATGGCGTCATCATCTGCATCTGAGAGTGGCGGTGTGTGGCGCCCTGCGCTCAGCTCGCGCAAATGCTCGCGTACCAGATCGGGTGGAGTCGCTTGAATAAACAGGTTAAGAGCCAGGAGGAGAACACCGACGTCATCCAGCGCACCGAGGGGAGCCAGCGGGCCGAGGGCAAGCGCCGGCGCCAGGTCAATCGGCGAAATCAGGTACGCGATGGCCGCAACCGGGATCAGTTTGGGCAGTATTCCGACCCGACCATCCCAGAACAGACGCCATGTGATGGCAGCGCGCTCATACAGGGCGCGCAGAGCCCCCGGCTCTGACGAGGTAGAATGTGTTGTAATCTCACTGCTCCCGCGCAGCGGATCACTGGAACGCTCGGACGGCATCGCTTACCTCTCTTGGTTATTGCGGACAGTTGATAGCTTGAGTATAAGTACTCTGCCGAGGGGGTCAAATGACACGCAAATGTGTTTCTGCCTGATACTCCCTCAGCGCACACTGGGCTCCCCGCTTATCAGCGCGTATCGCTGCTCGGGTGGCAGGGAGAAATGAATCTTGCGGATAGCCTACCATCCTGATTACTACTTTCCTTTACCTTCTGGCCACCCTTTCCCGATGGGTAAGTACCCGGCTCTGGTCAGCATACTGCTTGCGGAGGGGCTGATTCGGTGGACAGATATTATTGAACCCTGCGAGGCGGAATGGGATGATCTGGCTCTGGTGCATACTCCAGAGTACTTGGGCGCTCTTCAGCAGGGCTGCCTGGATCCTCGAGCCGAACGCCGAATTGGGATTCCCATGACCCCAGCGCTCGTGCGGCGGTCGCGCCTGGCTGTGCAGGGCACTTACCTTGCTGCGGTTTGTGCGCTGGAAGACGGGGTGGCAGGCAATATTGCAGGGGGGACACACCACGCCTTTTCGGATCATGGGGAGGGCTATTGCGTTCTGAATGATGTGGCAGTCGCTATCCGCAAACTGCAGCGGAATAATCGCATCACAAAGGCCCTGATCATTGATCTGGACGTGCATCAGGGAAATGGTACCGCCGCCATCTTTGCAGGCGACTCCAGTGTTTATACATTCTCGATGCATGGGCAACGGAACTATCCCTGGCGCAAGGTTCCATCAACCAGAGATATTGCTCTTGCTGACTACACGGGCGATGATGCTTACATGGAACTGCTATCCAGCCACCTGCCGACGGTGCTGCGGACAGCCAGCGCTGATATCGCCTTCTATTTGGCAGGAGTTGATCCAGCATCGGGCGATCGGTTGGGGCGGCTCTCTCTCAGCCGTGCCGGAATCAAAGCCCGCGACCGGCTGGTTTTGCAGGCGTGTCGTCAGGCCGGCCTTCCACTGGCACTGGTAATGGCGGGGGGCTATGCCAAGACCCCTCAGCTGACGGCTGACCTGCATGCCATGGTGTACCGCGCTCAGTGCGAGATTCTCTCTGGAATCTGATAACCAGCCGAGGATGCGTGCTGGCGACGATCATCCTATAATTCCTCACCAGCGAAATCTGACCGTATTTGCTGTGGGGAAGGAGCAAAGGTGGTCAAGAAAATATTGCTGCTTGCATTGATATTTGTCCCGGCGGCGATACTTGCCGAAGTGTTGCATGCCAGCCCGGTTCTGGTCTTCATCTTGGCTGCACTGGGGATTATTCCCCTGGCGGATCTGATCGGAGAGGGCACTGAGGAGCTGGCTTTGCATACCGGGCCCCGGATCGGCGGCCTGCTTAACGCCACGCTTGGGAATGCGGCGGAACTCATCATCACAATCTTTGCGATCAGAGAAGGACTCCTGCAGCTGGTGCTGGCCTCAATTACCGGCTCAATCATCGGCAATCTCCTACTGGTTGCCGGGGCAAGCCTGCTTATCGGCGGTATTCGCCATGGCACACAAACTTTCGACAGGAGACAGGCCGGCCTGAACGCCACGATGGTTGTTCTGGTTGTCATCGCGCTGACGATTCCATCGCTGTTCAGCCGTGCCATTGATCCCGGCCTCAATCCCAACTTGACGGCTGAACGATTATTGAGCGAAGGGGTAGCAATTGTAATGATCGCCCTGTACGGGCTAAGCGTTGTTTACTCGCTCACCAGCCAGCGCGCGGAGACTTCGCTATCCCGGGACGCCGCAGTTGTGCACGCCGCCCGCTGGAGCGTTCGCAAGTCGCTGATAGTGCTGGTTTTATCGACCGGAGGGGTTGCGGCCTTGAGTGAGCTCCTGGTTGGTGCGGTGGAGCCAGTGGTCGAATCACTCGGCATGACGGAGTTCTTCCTGGGCATAATTATCATACCCCTGGTTGGCAACATCGCTGAACACCTCGTGGCGGTAGAGGTTGCAGCCAAGAATGATATGGAACTCAGTCTGGCGATCTCACTGGGATCTAGCCTGCAAATTGCTCTATTTGTGGCGCCTCTACTTGTATTCATAAGTCTCCTCTTTGATCATACCCTGCTGCTGGTTTTCACAAACCTGGAACTGATTGCCCTGTTTTCTGCTTCCATGGTCGCCGGCTTTATTGCTCTCGATGGGGAGTCCAACTGGCTGGAGGGTGTGATGCTGCTGGCAGTTTATCTCATGATCGCAGTGGCATTTTTCTTTTTGCCAGCATAAGGGCGAGCGGACCTGCCCTCACTTCAGGGGCGTCTCCAACCATTTTGCATGTCGCCGGGTATGTAATTGCACACCCTGGCACGACTCATTCCTCTGCGCATGATGTCCCGGATAAGGAGCCCGCATGACGACTATTCAGACGATTGCCGAACGCCTGGTCGAGAATGTTGAACGTGTGATTATAGGCAAGCGGCGAGAGGTGATGCTCACTCTGATAGGATTACTGTGCCAGGGGCACATTCTGATCGAGGATGTGCCAGGGGTTGGCAAGACAGTGCTGGCCAAAACTCTGGCACGTTCGATCGGCTGCAATTTCAGCCGTATTCAGTTTACGCCGGATATGCTTCCCAGCGACGTGACCGGCGTCTCCGTCTTTAATCAGCAGACGCGTGAGTTTGAGTTCAGGCCCGGCCCCATCATGGCGCAGATCGTTCTGGCAGATGAGATCAACAGGGCCACGCCAAAGACACAGGCTTCGCTGCTGGAAGCCATGGAAGAGCGGCAGATAACGGTGGATGGTACCACGTATATGCTCGAGCGCCCTTTCCTGGTACTGGCCACTCAGAATCCCATCGAATATGAAGGGACATTCCCGCTGCCAGAGGCGCAGCTCGACCGGTTTTTCCTCCGCATCCGGCTTGGGTATCCCACGGTGGCAGATGAAGCCGCTATCCTGGAAGCGCAGCAGTATCAGCATCCCGTGAATCAGGTGGCTCAGGTGGTGAGTGTAGACGAACTGCTGATGGCGCAGGAACAGGTGAAGTCAGTCTACGTGGATAAGCAGATTATTCGCTATATCATTGATCTGGTTTCGGCAACCAGGACGCATGAGGATGTTTATCTCGGCGCAAGCCCGCGGGGAAGCCTGGCGCTCTTCCGGGCCGCTCAGGCTCGGGCAGCGATCTCCGGGCGCGACCATGCACTACCTGACGATGTCAAGCAGCTTGCTGAGGTGACGCTGGCCCATCGGCTCATTGTGGGGCCGGCCGCCCGCATCAAAGACGTCAACTCAGAGGGGATAGTGGCGGATGTCCTGAGGCGAGTGGCTGTCCCGGGTGCCGCGCTTGGCGCAACACGGGGCTAGCGCACAGGGCCTATCATGGATCGTCGACGTAACGCGATCTACCTGATCGTTGTGCTCGCTCTGCTGGCCGGCCTGATCACCGGACGGACATTCTTCTTCAACGTAGCCTACGCCTTCATTACTCTCCTGGTGTTTTCGTTCTTCTGGGCATGGAGCGGCGCGAACTGGCTGCGATTATCCCGGCAGACCCGTGCCCGGCGTGCGCAGGTGGGCCGCTATATGGAAGAACGCTTCACCGTACGTAACACCAGCCTGATCCCCAAACTGTGGCTGGAGGTATACGATCAATCAACGCTGCCCGGTCATCGCGCCAGCCATGTGGTCAGTAATCTTAAACCGCGCACGGGCGCTTCGTGGCTGGTCAGAACGCTGTGCATCCAGCGTGGCGAGTTCGATCTGGGGCCGCTGCGCATCGTGACCGGCGATCCCTTCGGCCTCTTCGAGACGGAGCGCAGAATCGCAGCAACTTCCCGTCTGGTGGTCTATCCCTCTACCGTAGAGATTCCGGAGTTTACACTGCCTATTGGGCTTCTGCCGGGCGGCGACGCGTTGCGGCGCCGTACCCACTACATCACGTCGAATGCATCCGGTGTTCGGGACTATGTCGCCGGAGACAGCTTCAACCGTATTCACTGGCGATCGACAGCCCGGAAAGATCGGCTGATTGTCAAAGAGTTTGAGCTCGATCCTCTGGCTGATGTCTGGATCATGATGGATTCGGAGCGAGCGGTACATGTCGGTGAATTCACCCCCAGTGATAGCGATGCGGCTCGCATGCCCTGGGAATTTCAGGGTGGAGATTACAGACTGCCACCCACTACGGAGGAGTACGCCGTCACTATCGCGGCCTCTCTAGCCCGGCATTTCCTTCAACGAGATCGCTCTGTGGGGTTTGCAACCTACGGTCAGCGCAGGGAGCTCATCCAGGTAGATCGCGGTCCGCGTCAGCTGAACAAGATCCTTGAGACATTGGCCGTCGTGCGCGCACACGGCACAGTCTCCATGGAGCAGATGCTGACGCTGGAGGGCGATCAACTCCCCCGTGGCACAACCGCCGTGGTGATCACGCCATCCACACGGGATGGGTGGGTTACAGCCGCGCACCGCTTAACCCGGCGTGGGCTCCGGGTCATCGGAGTGATCGTTGACTCTGAGAGCTTTGGGGGGCGGCCAGGAGCGCGCCAGATAAGCATGCGACTTATGGCCGTCGGGATTCCTGTCTACCTGGTACAGATGGGCGACGATCTACGGATCGCTCTCAGCCGCCCCCGGATCTGATCAGATATCCGTTATCACGGGCGGTTTGGAGCGCGATGGGGGCAGGCCGAATGCCAGCCAGAGTGCGCCGATACCTGACAGCGCGGCAACAGCAAACAGTGCTGGATATGATGTCAGGGTCAACAACCAGCCGGCAATAACAGGCCCCAGCACACCGACGCTGCTAACCGTGTTTGTGACCCCCATATACATGGTTCTCTCTGCGGGGGGCGTTGCATCCAGAACATAGTTCAAGAACCCCAGAATACCGACATTCTCAGCTATTCCGAGAGAGATATATATCCAGAGATAAACCGTACGCAATGGGCCAGACACGCCGCTCTCGGTTAGCGCGATGATCAAGGCGAGTACCGGTGCACTTAGCACAAGCACTGTCCCCATCTGGATAACCCGACCTGAGCCATGCCGATCGGCAATATGCCCCAGCAGCAGGCTCCCACCCAGCGAACCGATGGTCTGTGCCGAGATAAAGAAGGCAATGGCCCGGTTAAGAAATCCCAATTCCTCTGTCGCAAACAGCACATAGAAGGGCGAGGCCATGGTGCTCATTGCCAGTAGAATGCGAGCTACTGTGGCCCGTCGCAATCGCATATCCTGCCGCCAGAGAATGCCGAGATGCTTCCCCAAGTCTCGCCAGGCGATGTGAGGGACCTCTGCTTGATCTACATCGGGCGGTGGCTCGTGTATTGCAGCCAGCCCAACCACCGAGATGATGAGCGCAATGCCCGCTGCTCCAAAGAGAAGCGCATAGTTGCGTGGGAAGGGGATACCCGCCGGGCCAAGGACGATGCGAACCAGCGCTGCTACCCCGAGAACACCTACTCCCTTGATTAACTGCCAGATAGCCAGGTACCCTCCGCGACGCTCTGGGGGGAACGCTCTACCGAGGAGGTCAAACCAGGCAATTGCCGCGAAGGCATCTGAGGAGAACATCACGATGATGACGGCAAACAATCCCGCCAGACTCAGCCAGGGCGGCTTTGCGTCAGTCAGCAGCAGCAGGAAGGCATAGCCCAGGATCATAGGCCGGCCCAGATATGTGGCTTTCAGAAGTACGGGCTTCTTGTTGGCATGAAGTCTGATAATGTTGCCAGCCACAAGCTGGGGAAGATCCCATGCCAGATAGTACAGAGTGACGAGCAGTCCAATTAGAGTCTTGGAGGCACCCAGGCCAGTGGCCAAAGATGGCAGCACAGTGGTCGGACTGATGAAAGCCATGGCAATGCCAAAAAACACGAAATCCAGCCCGAATGCCAGCCAATTGCGGCGGAGTTCAGGATACTGCACACTGTTCACAGGTCATAGGATCCTAAGGGCAGGGCCGGCAGAAGTAGCATCAACCCAGAATCTCTGCATAGATCTCGCGCAGCTGGCGAGCCGCTGTGCGCCAGGTGAATCGTTGAGCACGCAGCTGGCCCCGATTGATGAGCATGTTGCGTAGCCCTTCATCGTCCAGTAAACGGATCAATGCCTGTTTGATGGCCTCCACATCGTAGGGGTCCACCATGAGAGCAGCATCTCCAACAACCTCCGGGAGCGAGGAGCGGTTGGATGTCAGGACGGGCGCTCCGCAGGCCATTGCCTCCAGCGGCGGCAGGCCAAAGCCTTCGTAGAGTGACGGAAAGGCAAATACCCGGGCGGCGCTGTAGAGAATCGGCAGGTCATGATCCGGGACAAAGCCCAGAAACTGCACGTCTTGCTCCATCTTCAACTCGGCCACTCGCCGATACAATGGGGAGTCCAGCCATCCCCGTGCGCCCGCAATCACCAACTTGACATCCCGGCGCCCGATCTGATGGAATGCCTCAATCAGCCGATCATAGTTCTTGCGTGGCTGAATGGTGCCAACAGCCAGGATGAAGGGATCTGAACCTATGCCATAGTGATCAAGTGTACGCTTGATAAGCACCTGATCCTGGATGGGATAGAACTGATCGGGCACCCCGCTATACAGGACACGTATCTTCAAATCAGACGTTCGGTAGATCTCGATCAGGTCCTGGCGGGTTGATTCCGAATCCGCCAGGATGCAATCAGCCCGGGCAATTGAACGCGGCACCACTCGGCCGAGATAGGAGCGGAGCCCGGGTGCTGCTGTCCAGGGTTCGCGGATAAACGAGAGATCGTGCACGGTCAGAATGGTTTTTGTCCTGCGGCGGACCGGCGGCAGGGTGAAATCTGGCGCATGCAGCAGACGGATATCACCAGTCCATCGTTCAATCGGCAGCGGTACATGGAAGCGATGCCACAAACGAGCTAACCATACCGGATCCAGCGAGGTCGTAACCCAATGGAAGTTCGGTGCAGGGGTGCGCATCCTCTCGGTATCGACAGATCCGGCCACAAACAGTCGATAGTCGGTTGCGCGATCTTGCTCGGCCAATGCAGCAACCAGGTCGCGGGTGTAGCGGCCTATGCCACCCCCCTGGCTCAGGGCAGGTGTGTAATCGATAGCGATAGGACCCTGTATCGCCGTTACCACATCCCTTGACTCCTGCCTCTTCGCTACTTGACGTCGTTGTATGTGAGATAACGGTTGACAAAGAAGTTCCAGAAGAGCACCACAATAACTGCCAGCGCCCAGGCCCCTGTTTCTCCCAGCCAGGTTGCCGTCTCAGATGACAGGGGCAGTAGTATCTCCGTCAGCCGGGTGAGCGGTCGATGTGCATTTTCGAGAATCGGTGTGCGGATCAGCAATCCCACGACATTGATGCTAAAGAACGTCAGCAGTTGCAGC
This sequence comes from Anaerolineae bacterium, assembly GCA_034435035.1. Lineage (GTDB taxonomy): Bacteria > Chloroflexota > Anaerolineae > Aggregatilineales > UBA3940 > JAHEME01. The sequence goes on from DAOTXW010000023.1 coordinate 20,971, forward strand.
CCCAGAGGCTTTGAGCGCGAATCCGGGTAGGTCCAGTATCGATTCCAGAGGAAGTTGCTGATCACTGCCAGAGTGAACCCAAATGTCCCTGCAATGCCGAGTCCTGTCAGAGCCTGCCCGAAAGGCAGGACGATCCGCACGCTGTCGAATACGCCCAGCCAGTTAAGAATGCTGTAGGTGCCAAAATCGATGACAGCGCCTATTGTGCCTACCACAAGAAAGCGAGTGAAGCGCACAAACTCCCGGTGATGTCGTATATGAAGCAGCCGGGCCAGCAGACTTGCCTGTGCAGCTGGTAGATTCTCGAGTGAAGGCAGTGTTTCAGTCGTATCGGTCAAGGGTAGATTCTCTCGCGTTGTTCACAATGATAAGGCTCAGCAGCCCTAACAGGGCGCCTATGTGCAGATGCAGATTGGCGACATACAGCTTGTCAAGCATGCTATGGACACTCAGGTGAGTCCAGGTCCCCATCAGCCCGACAACCAGCGCCCGGGGCCATCCGGTAGCTGTGCGCGTGGCGCGCCAATTCTGCGCCAGTATGATGATCCACAGCATCAGGTAGGCAGCCAGGCCGATTATACCCGTTTCGGCCAGCATATTCAGATAGATGTTGTGAGCATGCCCCAATGAAAGAGGCCAGTTGAACAGCGCGTAGCCGGGATAAACAGCCTGGTAGTTTCCGATGCCTACCCCGATCCAGAAGTGGTGGCGCGCCATTTCCCTGGCAGCCTGCCAGTGGGCCAGTCGCTCAAGCACGGCATAGTTGGCGGGTGTGACATCAAGCCCTCTCACATCCTCTACAGCACCGACCGACTCTGAGAATCCTACCAGTCTATCCATAACGGCGGGCGGCAGAAGCTCGAACCGCAAGACTGCATATCCGGCAGCTACACCTATCAATACCAGCAGAGCACCCTGACTGAGTCTTCGAGGCCAGCTGAGCAGAACGATGATCACAGCAGCGGCGAAGCCAAGCCAGGCCCCTCGAGACCAGGACATGAGCAAGGCGCTCAAAAGCAGGCACAGCAGGAAAAGCAGCGCGATCGTTCTGGCAAAGCGCCAGGTCATCAGATTCTTGATGAGTTCGCTAAAGGCCGGCGCATTCCCTTCGCCAGCCCCAGATCGGAGTGCGGGCGCAAGCCATTCCTGCAGCCCATACAGAAACAGTGACAGACAGACGGGAGCAACCAGTCCCATCAAGCCCGCATAGGGATTGGGTTGTTCAAAGGTGCCATAAGCCCGATAGAATCGCCCATCCAGTATCAGGAAATGTTCGGGGCCTTCGCCTCTGAGCGCAAACTGCCATATCCCGATCAACGCCTGAACGATCGCTGTTGCCAGAATGGACCCCAGGACGACCGCCTCGCCGCGTTTCTGCTCCAGGTTGACAACCAGGAGCATCACAATCAGCATCTGCAACCACTTCAGCAGCTCCTTCAGAGCATCCCCCACTGACAAGGCCGATATCAGGCTGAGCGAGGCGGCAGCAATGAAGATGAGCAATGGCAGAGTGATGGGCGAGCCCAGCCACCGGCGCTTGCGCAGATGTGCTGTCTGTAGCCCCCAGGATCCCAGCGTGATGATGAGCGCAAGCTGTCCTAAGTCGAGGGGCAGAGCTGGCACAAAGTAGTCAGTAAGCGGCTTGGTCGGACCCAGCAGCAGTGCAACCCACAGGCCGACCCATGGATTCATTAGTGTGGCGGTGACAACAACCAGCACGACCAGCAGAATCGCAGCCCACAGGAGTGGGAGTTGTGCAACTCCTATCCCCAGCGCAACGGCAGCCAGGGCCAACAGGATACTCGCTGCCCGCCGGAGCAATCCAGGGGGCATAGCTGTTGCGCTAAGCATGTGCCTTCATACGGGCCCGGAAGTACTCTATCGTTCGGCCCAGCCCCTCGACCAAGTCGATCCGGGGTTCCCAGTTCAGCAGGCGCCTGGCGCGTGTGATATCAGGGCGCCGATTCTGTGGATCCCCCTTTATGCGCTGACTCTCCAGGAATATGGTGCCAGCAGGATTGCCGGTCAGCTCGTTGATCAAATTGGCGAAGACGGCAATCTGCATTTCCTCGGGATTCCCAATATTGACCGGATCGGTTTCATCGGAGAGCAGCAACCGATATATCCCTTCGATCTCATCATCCACATAGCAGAAGCTCCGTGTCTGAGAACCGTCGCCATAGACGGTCAACGGCTCATTCCTAAGCGCCTGCCCGATGAAATTCGGCACCACCCGGCCGTCAAGGAGGCGCATGCGGGGCCCATAAGTGTTGAAGATACGGACGATGCGGGTATCAACACCGTGTGACCGGTGATAGGCCATCGTCATAGCCTCCGCAAACCGTTTGGCTTCATCATATACCCCTCTGGGGCCGATGGGATCCACGTTTCCCCAGTAAGTCTCTACCTGTGGGTGTACAAGAGGATCGCCGTAGATCTCAGAAGTTGAGGCCAGCAAGAAGCGAGCATTCTTGGCCTTGGCCAGACCAAGGGTGTTGTGAGTGCCAAGAGCCCCTACCTTTAGAGTCTGAATCGGATAGTTCAGATAATCGATGGGGCTGGCAGGCGATGCAAAATGCAGCACGGCATCCAGAGGCCCGTCGATATAAATGTAGTTTGTCACATCATGCTTGACGAAGCGAAACCGCTCGTTGCCCATCAGGTGCGCGATGTTCTCGACCGTCCCTGTGAGCAGATTGTCCATTGCGATCACTGTATGCCCTTCGGCCAGAAAGCGATCGCAGAGATGGGAGCCCAGGAATCCCGCACCGCCGGTGATCAGGATACGCAACGACGCCTCCTTCATAAAAGAGAGAGCGGTAGCAATTAGAAGCGGTTTATTGTAGCCAGCGGGAGCCAGGGTCGCTAACTTCGCGGCAGTATGCGGCTGAGCTCAGCCGCGAAAATATCAAAGGCCTGCTGACCAAAGAGGCAGAAGATGATTCGCTTGAGATTGGGGACAGGCTGGCGCAGATGGTCCACTGCGATAGGAAGCATGATGCGCGCACAGCGATCAAGGGGGAAGCCGAATATGCCTGTCGAAATAGCGGGGAATGCTACTGAGGACAGCTGATTTTCCTCGGCAACTCGCAGGCAGGCGCGTGTTGCACTGGCAAGCAAAGCATCTGCCTGCGGATCTGCTCCGACGGGGCCCACGGCATGGATCACGTAACGTGCTGGCAGAGTGCCGCCATGAGTGATAACGGCCTCACCGACCGGGCAGTAGCCGATAGCATCACATGCCTGCTGGATAGTGGGGCCTCCCCGGCGGCGGATCGCCCCGGCTACGCCGGCGCCCAGCTGCAGATGCTGATTGGCGGCATTGACAACTGCGTCGACATCCAGCAAGGTGATATCGCCCTCGATCAACTCAATAGTGGACTCCTCATTCAGGTCGATCTGCATTGGCTCCTCCACTGTGGCTGGCCATCGAAACCGCCTGTTTACCGGGTGAGAGCTGGTGCACGATGCCAAGGGTCATGAAGAAGATGAATGCCAGATCGATGACAAAGTGCACCTCATCGACCATGCCATGCGCCAGGAAGGCCGCCATACTGCCCATCAGGCCGATCACCAGCGCCCGATCCTCGCTCTGCTCTGCCCGCAGATGGCGCCGGACTATCCAGGCTTGGCGCCAGAAAGCAACCTGCAGCCAGATTCCTGCTGCGAGCCCAATGATCCCCAGCCGAACCCAGTAGTTGAGCAGTACATTGTGCGGCTGACTCAGGTCAGGCTGCTGCCATGCTTCGGGAAGAATGTAGCGACCGCGGTACTGGTACAGGAATTGATCCAGCCCCACACCGGTCAGAGGGTGATCGGCCAACATGCGCAGGGTGCTCTGCCACAACTGGACTCGGAAGAAGCTTGAGCCAGATCCCAGATCAAAGAGCGTCTGAAAGCGAGGGTGACTAGACAGCGGGATCATCGACAGCGCCAGCCCGGCCAGCCCAATGCCTGCGGCTACCAGCCCGGGACGCCCTGCCCACAGTATCAGTACGACCACGGCCCCGGCCGGAATACCCAGTAGCAGCCCTCCCTTGGAAAGAGTCAGCACGGTGCATCCCAGCATAAGCAGCCCTGCACCGGCGTAGATCACCCGTCTGCGTGTCCTGCTCATCAGCGACATCGCCAGGCAGATCGGGATCAGGCGGCCCAGGAAGAGCGCGACGTTATTGGGCGTGCCAAACACGCTCCTGAGGCGGAGCGCCCCCCCTTCAGCGGCGATCAACGCCGTTCCAGTTACGATCTGGTAGAACCCAACAACAGCCACGATAATGCCTGTCAGCATCAGCAGGTCGACGATCCGCCATCTCTCAGCAGGGGTCAGCGGCATTGTCCGCATAACCAGGTAAACAATCACGGGCTCCAGGACCATCTGTCGAAGTTCTGTGACGGCGACCCCTTTGATCTCCGCCCAGCTCACTGAAACGATGCTAACCAGAACAAACAGTGCGATCGCTCTGTCGAGGTCGGTCATCCGGGCATAGAGGATTCTGGGGGTTGGCCAGTCAGCACTTCGCCTGGACGCCAGCTGGTGAATTGCCCATGCGGCAAAGGTCAGCAGACTGATGACCTCAACCATGCTGAATGCCCTGTCGAACAGAGGACGTGGCAGCAGGTAATAAGGGGTGAAGAACATGATCAGCGCCAGGCCGATAGACGGGCGCGCGTGGATGAGAACGAACAGGCCTACCAGCGCAAGAAGTGTCAGCAGCAGCCAGGGAGAGAAATAAAACACCCCGGCAGTCAGGGCGGTGATCAGGATAGGGGGGCCATCTCCCAGGCGCCGAAACAGGTTCGGCAGTGCGCCCCCCCAGGTTAGCGAAGCGCCGATCCATACAGCAGCTGAGGCCGTCAGGGCCAGCACAAAATGGAGCCCATCTCCCATCGCTGCGGCCAATCTACCCGCCTGTTCCGGCAGCCACGGTCCGGTTCCTGTCTGACGCGACAACTGCACCGCCACGGCGGCCAACCCTAGCGCCAGCATTGCCAGACCTGCCGCTGGCAGATCGTAAGCGCGGGTGTTCACGTCGTTACCTACGGCGTAGCCAGCGATTGCCCATTGATCCCATCCCCGCTCAGCTTCAATCCGAATCCGGTGTTGAGCAGGAGGCCCATTAACGTGTGCCAACGGCAACATCTCAATCCGTGGCTGGTAGTCAGGCGAGGTAAGAACCTGGTAAGCTCCGCGCTCGTCACGGGGCAGGATGGTAGATGGACGACCATCAAGGGTTACGTATAAATAGGCGCGATAATTATCTCGTCGGGCAATAACAGCCAGGGTGTTGCCAACAAAGGGAATGTCTACGGTGCTGCGTCCCTCTTCAGCAATATCCGCCCCCAGGTTTGAGAACTCCCACTCTCCACTGTATTCTGCAGCGGGCACAGAGGCACTGTATATCCCGGGCCATAGAAAGCTGTTGAACGACGACTTTTCGCTCCGCAGGGATTCCGCAGCGACGGACAGCGAACCATCGGCTCTGCGCAGAGAAAATCCCCAGCGGGCATTATCGAGTGATGCCGCAGGTTGCCAGTTCTCCAGAATGAAGCCGCCGGCCCACGGCCATTCCGATAGGGCGCGCTGAAATGCCGCGACCGTCCAACGGGCCTGCGTTACAGGATCAGTCTGGCCCCAGATCGACGTCTGGCCCTGCCAGCCCACGGGCAGAGAATTCCAGCCAAAGTGACTGGCCCAGAGCGGCTTCTCGATATCGCCATGGCGCTCCATCTCCTCACGCAGCAATATTATGCGGGAGAAGTTGAGCAGGCCCGGGTCAACGCGCCGGTCCTCGGGGCCGGTATCGAACCCGTAAGCCTTGCCCGCAACGCCGTCGAAGAAATGCCCCCCGCCATTCTGATAGATCGCACGGAGGAAAAGTTGGTCGCTGAGGTTGTTGGGCCCGGTTTCAGTGGTGGGAGCCAGCCCCGCGGTCAATACCAGTGCATCGGGATCGGCTGCATGGATTCGATGATAAGCAGTCTCCAGCAGTGCCACATAGCCAACTGGATCAGGCGGCTGGCCACCCCAGCCGCTGCTCAGATTGGGTTCGTCCCAAATCTGATATACGTCGATCTGCTCGGAATAACGAGTAGCAAACGCTTCCACAAAGGAGCCGAATGCCCCTCTATCCTGTGGGGGCGCGGTCTGCGACGATGCCGCCCAATCCGGTGAAAGCCACAACACTGCAATGAGGCGAAGGTCCCGGCGGGCTGCGGCCTGTATCACCCGATCGGAATCGGACCAATCTCGCTGGCCTAGCTCACTTTCAATGCTTGCCCAGGAGAATACCTGGCGCACCCAGACGAAGCCGGTATCCGCAATCAAGCGAAGGTTCTCGTCCAGTGCCTCATCATCATAGTGGGTCAGGTCAACATTGACTCCAGCGATAGGCACACGTTCGGGAAGTCCTGCTTCTGGGAGCCCATTTAGCGTGCCGCGCAGACGCATCGCTCGCTGCGCCAGCATTGCCGAGGAACCGAGAAGGGCAGCGGCAGCGGCGCCCACTGCCAGCCACATGAACAACCGGGGCTGAAGTCTTAGGGGGCCCATCGGGGATTGCTCGAGAGGCCGTCACCGGTCACCTGTTGTGCAAGTCCGGTGACAACATCGACCAGATGCAGATTCCCCTGATAGATCAGGGCAATCTGCCGCCCATCTGGCGACCAGGCAAAAGCCTGAGGCTGCAGCCCGGGACGGTCAGCAGGGGGAAAGACAGTCCGTCGGTTGCTCCCATCGCGATCAGCTATGACCAGTTGATAGCGGCTCACCACACTGTCCAGCGGATTAAGTGCCTGCAGGTAAGCAAGTGATACGTTTTCGAGTCCGCGAGTCGGCTCAGAGGGAGAAAACTGCGGGGATGACCACAACCCTACCTGCTCGACGAGCACAGCCGAAAAGCCTTCTTCCGGGAGAAAGGCGGTCAGGTTAAAGACAGGGCTGTCTTCGGGAGGTTCGCTGCCCAGCGGTGTGCCATGCAGGGTGGCGATCAGCAGCTTGCCGTCAGGCGCCCAGGCGATAGATGGCAGCCACACAAAGTCATAAGCGTTGCGCGGGGCGAAATTGAGGAGCGTCTGGCGCACATACATTCCGGGCAGATCCAGGCCCTCTTCATCGTTAACTGCCTCGCGGGCCGCCGGAGTAACCGTGGGGTTGACCGCTGCGTCAGGGGGATCTTCTGGCCTCAGTATTCCCAGCGCGTCAGCTTGAGCCCAGGCAATCGTTTCACCATCGGGCGAGAAGCTAAACAGCGTTCCATACCATCCATAGATACCACCGCTGGACGGCTCCAGAATTAACCGGGGGCGCGCCACAGCGCCATTGGCGCTGATCTGTGCTACCCATAGATCGTTGTTTGCCTGCCATCCGGGGTAACTTGCACGTGGTTCGGCCGTGGAATACACAATGGTGCGTTCACTGCCAGGCAACCAGTCAGCAAACAGGATGTTATCTACATCTAAGCGCAGTGGCTCACTGTCAACAGCGATGTCGAGCACTACCCACAGGGTGTTGATCGTCCCGTTGCCCGCGGTCTCAGTGGAAGATCTCTCCTGTCCAGAACCGCTGCTGGTGGATGCTCCACTCTTCGTAAAAAGCAGGCGCTTTCCATCAGTTGACAGCGCGAACACCCGGCCATCGACGCCGCCATCTACCGTCAGGGGCCGGCGGTTGGTGCTGTTCTGGCTCATGATCCAGGCATTCCCACCGGATATATAAGCCAGGTTGCCCACCACTGTCACGGTGGGCAGCTGCCCCTGGCTGCCTACCATCACTACTTCGCTCTTGGGAGGACTGATTAACACCCTGCGCACCTGGCTGCGCGCGGTTTCAACACCGTCTTCATAAGTGATTCGATAAGTGATCTCAGCCGTGCCATTCACGCCCGGCTGAATAAGCCGCGTTTCTCCTGTTGGCAGGCTATCGTTGGGTACGGTCTGCCGCTCAAACGCGACTTCTTCCTGAACAACCACCAGTTCCTCGGTCACACGCACTACCGTGATGGTCATACCATCAACGACACGGCTGTACCCGGGCGGATTCACACGGTCGAGCCCGCCCAGTTCAATGCCAGCACTGCGCAAAACATCACTCACCGAGGTCTGTGTGCCTAGTGCGATAACCTGCGAAACGCCATCATGAACTATAGTCACGGTGGTTTGATGTGTGTTGGCTGGCCTGCACCCGACCAGCAACAGCAGGTGCAGGGTGACCAGACAAAACACTGCAAGCGAATACCGAACAGCTCGCATAGTTGTCAGATGCTAAACATGAACGGTGTCACGATTAATGAATCCAGAGGGGGCGCAGCACACGCCCCCAACGGCTACGGCATCATTAGTACTTCACGGATAATCGGAAGGGCCCAATCAAGGGTCTCACGATCAATCACCAGCGGCGGAGCAAACCGAATGACGTTCTCATGCGTCTCTTTAGCAAGGATCCCGCGCTGCTGAAGGACTTCTGTGAAGCGACGCGCTCCTCCCGCCGCAGGCTTCAGGACGACCCCGATGAGCAGTCCCTTTCCCCGAATATGATCAATGTGAGGGCTGTTGATCTCTTCCAGATGATCCTTGAAGTACCTGCCCATCACAGCAGCATTCTCAACCAACTTCTCGTCGATCAGTACCCCTAGGGCGGCTTGCGCGACAGCGGCTGCCAGAGGGTTCCCCCCAAAGGTCGAGCCGTGATCACCGGGTTTGAACAAGCCCAGCACCTCCCGCGAGGATACAACTGCTGATACAGGATAGACCCCCCCACCAAGAGCCTTGCCCAGCACCAGTATGTCAGGACGAACTCCCTCGTGATCGCAGGCCATCAGCTTACCGGTACGTCCCAGCCCTGTCTGGATCTCGTCATCGATGAACAGCACGCGGTTCTGGTCACAGATGTCGCGGACTCGACGCAGATAGCCTTCAGGCGGCACAACAACCCCGGCTTCCCCCTGAATAGGCTCGAGTAAGACGGCAGCCGTGTTGGGGGTGATGGCGCGAGTAATGGCCTCTGCATCGCCGTAAGGCACCATGACAAAACCCGGTGTAAAGGGGCCAAAGTCCTGGCGATACTGTGGCTCAGACGAGAACGAGATGATCGTGGTAGTGCGCCCGTGGAAGTTCCCCTCAGCGACGATGATCTCGGCCCGGTTTTCGGGGATCCCTTTTAGCTGATAGCCCCATTTGCGTGCAGCTTTGACGGCGGTCTCAACTGCCTCAGCGCCGGTATTCATCGGCAGGGCCATCTCATAACCGGTGATATCCAGCAGCCTCTGATAGAACAGTGGGAGCTGATCGTTCCGGAATGCGCGTGAGGTGAGCGGCAGACGTCGCGCCTGGCTAATTAGCGCTTCAATGATACGGGGGTGGGCATGGCCCTGATTGACCGCTGAATACGCGCTCAGGCAGTCCAGGTACCGTTTCCCATCAACATCGTACAGCCAGACTCCCTCACCCCGACTGATTACTACATCCAGAGGATGATAGTTGTGCGCGCCGAGACTTTCTTCAAGCGCGATCAAATCCTGCGCGCTCATCTTATTAGTCTTATCGGTGACAATGGCCATTATCGTTACTCCATTACTAGAGCTTGCCGAGCAGGAACAACATCAATGCTTTTTGAGCATGCAGCCGGTTCTCCGCCTGATCGAAAATAACAGAGGTTGGGCTATACAACACGGTATCGTTGACTTCGTAGCCTTTATGTGCTGGCAGGCAGTGCATGATCAACGTGCTTCGCCCCGAGAGCTTGAGGAGGTCTTCATTGACCTGATAGGGCATCATCATCTGGATGCGGCGCTGTTTTTCTGCGGCATAGGAGGGATCGCTGAAGTGTTCCATGTTGATCCAGGTGTCGGTATAGACCACATCAGCATCCAGCATCGCCTCGGCCGGGTCAGCGGTTTCGCTGTATTGGGCGTTAGCTCGCAGCAGCGCCAGCTGTTCGTTGTCTATGGCAGGAGGGTCGAATTCCGGGGTGCATAATGTGAAGCGGCCGCCCGCGTAGATGGTGGCCATTGAAAGGGAGTTGCTGACATTATTGGCGATGCCCATATAGACCACTTTGACGCCCTGCGTGCGCCCTAGATGCTCTTTGATCGTCATGAGATCGGTAAGCGCCTGGGCGGGGTGATAGCGATCGTCACACCCGTTAATGACAGGAACCTCCGCGCCATCGGCAAGGGCCGTCAGATCGCGGTTGTACATCATCCGGGCCATGATCAGTGAGACATATCGCGAGATGACCTTGCCTTCGTCCGCGATATCCGCAATGCCCATTTGAGTGTGCTGTGTCTGGGCAAATATGGCGTGACCGCCCAACTCCGTCATGCCGACCTCGAATGAGAACCGGGTTCGGGTTGACGTTTTCTGGAAGATCATGGCCAGTGTCTTCCCTTTGAGCGCATCGCTCCAGGGGGCGGGGTTGCGCTTGATCTCGATGGCCTGATCAATGATGTGGTTGAACGCCTCTGGCGATATGTCACGCACACGCAGGAAGTCAGTCATAAGCCATACACTCCTTCGCGGGATATGGGGCAGCAGACAGACTACTGATCGGAGTTGGCCGAGACCAGGTACACAGCGCCGCTGTAGTCCACCACGTACAGCTCACCCGCCTCGTCTTCGCCAAAGGAGCTCAATTGTAACCCGCTCTGGGCCAGCTTGCCTAACTGGATCCCGTCGTTAGTCCTTCCCAGCCCCCAGATAATGCCGCTGCAATAGTCGCCAAACAGGTATATGCCTGCCAGTGCCGGATAGGCTCTCCCCCGATAAACATATCCCCCTGTTACCGCGCAGCCCTCGCTGTGATCATATTCGGTTACAGGGAGCGTGAGCCCCATCTGGTCACAGTTCTGAACCAAAAAGCAATGAAGCCCCTCCATGATCGGCCAGCCGTAGTTGGTGCCGCCGGCACTGCCGGCTGGCTGTAGATTGATCTCTTCATAGGTTCCCTGCCCCACGTCGGCTATATAGAGGTCTCCGTTCAGACGGTCAAAGCTGTATCTCCAGGGGTTACGTAAGCCGGTTGCCCATATCTCAGGACGTGCCCCGGGAGTGTTGATGAAAGGGTTGTCTGGAGGAATCGCGTAGCCGCCGGCATCATCGATGTCGATTCGTAGCATCTTGCCTAGCAGAGTGCGAGGATTCTGCCCATTTCCAAAGGCATCATTGGCCAGACCTCCATCTCCCAATCCAATATAAAGATAGCCATCCGGGCCGAATGCCAGATGCCCGCCATTGTGATTGGCGGCTGGCTGCCGCTGGGTCAGGATTACAGTTTCGCTTCCCGGGTCAGCAAGCTCGGGGCTGGAGCTCCTCGTAAAGCGAGAAATCACAGTATCGCCGGCACGATCCGTGTAGTTGACGTAGAAGTACCCATTTTCGCGATAGCGAGGGTGGAATGCTAGGCCAAGCAGCCCCTGCTCACTTGCCGACGAGCCTACTCGATGGGTGATATCGAGGAACGGAACGTCTGTGAGAAGTCCTTGATCGAGGATGCGGATGAGCCCGGCTTTCTCAACGATGAAAAGTCTGCCGCTGCCATCACCCGCATGAGTGATGGCAACCGGGCGATTTAAGCCGGTGACTATCGGAGAAAGCATGATCTGGAGTGAAGTCACATTTTGTAAGGTTGCAGATGCCTCACTGCCTACAACTGGACCTGTAGCAGTTGCATGTGCTTTGTCGGTTGCTGGCGGCGTTTCCGACAGAGGATTGCTGGTAGGCCCGGCCTCCACCACATCCGAATCGACGGGCTGGCTGGTTTGAGCAAATCTCATACTCGATGTGCAGGCTGCCAGCACCAGTACCAGCAGGGCGCTTCCCATAATAAGAGGCCTGTACAAGGTTTCGGTTGTTTTAGTTTGCATGGGAGTATTTGAAGATCACCTGAATAACATCGGCGGGATCGCTGTCGATCTGATGGTAGGCATCCGGTGCTTGTTCGAACCGAAACCGATGTGTGATGAACTGCGCCGGGCGGACCACCTCCAGCATCTTCCAGGCAAAGGTAAGGCGGCGCTGTTTGTTCCAGCGCCCGCTCAACTCAGGGGTAAGCGTGCTAACCTGGCTGCTGATCAGTCGCAGACGACTTCGGTGAAAACGGCCACCCAGATGCAGCGTAGCTGGCTTTTGCCCATACCAGGATCCAATGACAATTCGCCCGCCAAAGCCGGTTAGCTCAATCGCTCGATCCAGGGCGGCGGGATTACCAGTCAGCTCAAATGTCAGATCGGCTCCCGGATAGAGCCGGGGATCTTCCCAGTACGACTGAAGCATCTCTGTGATGTGCGCCTCTTCAGGATCAAGAGCGGCTGTTGCCCCGGCCCTGAGCGCCGCCTCTCTCCGCTTGGGGAATCGATCCAGGGCTATAAGGCTGGCCAGTGGAGTCCGGGCCAGCAGTGCAGTGGTCAATAGACCAACGATGCCCTGTCCCAGCACCAGGGCGTGCTCACCGATCAGCGGCTGCCCATCCAGCAGAAAATTGACCGCTGTTTCCATGTTGGGCAGGAAGAGGGCATCTTCCTGACTGATGGCTGCAGGGACGGGGTGGAGATCGTCGATCCGTGCGACAAAGGCTGTCTCATGAGAATGAAAGGCGAAGACAGACTTACCCATCCAGAGGGGGTCAACATGACCCCCCAGCGCCGCCACTTTTCCAACAGTCGCATAGCCATATTTGAGGGGGTAAGCCAGTTTGCCGGCCAGGGATGAGATGGAGTCATCAACCGACAGATCGGGCGGAAATAGCCCTCGATACATCAGCATTTCAGTGCCAGCGCTGATGGCAGATGCCAGAACGTGTACCAGAACCTCGCCAGGACCGGGGTCCGGGCAATCCTCCTCCTGCAGCAATACTTGTTTTGGGGCAACAAAATAGAGGGAGTGCCTTTTCATCACTTGAGCTACTTCATCTCACCCCAGACGATCCAATCTTCGCCAAGAGGCTGTATATCGGCCTGCTTCAGCCGCCTTGGGTGCTTTGCCTGGGCAACAGGCAGTTTTAGGCCATGTAATCCACCCACCAGGATCGGCGCGATGGTCAGTATCAGCAGATCCGCTAACCCCGCCTCCAAGAAGCTGGAAATGACACGGGATCCTCCTTCAACCATCAGACTGGCGATACCCTGACCTCCCAGCCAATCCACCAGCGACGGTAAATCGAGCCGCCCATCAGCGTGGCAGGGAAGCCGTATTATCTGTGCTCCCTGCGCCACCATAGGTGCAACACGCTCGGCTTCCAGTGCTTCCGCCACGGCCACCCATGGGCGGCGGGTAGGATGCTGGAACAGTCGGGAGGTCAGGGGCAATCGCCCTGTGGAATCGAGGATCACGGGCTGGGGATTTGGGCCTGCTGTGTGACGTGTGGTCAAATGCGGGTCGTCAGCCAGGACCGTCTCGATTCCGATCAGGATGGCATCATGATGCGCACGGAGCTGATGGGTGAAACGTTTGGACTCCGGCCCACTGATCTCAAGCGTTTGGCCTCGACAGGCGGCAATGCTGCCATCGAGACTCTGAGCATAGGTTACCGTGACGAGAGGGCGGCCGGTCTGGTTGTGGCGTGCACGTGCCTTGCGCGGCAGATCAGAGAGCCTTAGAGCTATTAGATCGGTGGTGGCGTGTTGTCGTTGAGCCATTCGAGATCTAGCAGATGATTCATTCTGCGAGCTTTAGTCTGTAAATACCCGACATTATCGGTGTTTACCGAAACCTGCAGAGGCACCCGGGCCGAAACCGGGATCCCCAGATTCTCAAGAGCCTGGAGCTTGGACAGATTGTTGGTCAGCAGCAGGACAGACTGGACCTGGAGGTCTTTCAGGATGCAGGCCGCCATCGTGTAGTCGCGCTCATCAGCCTGATGCCCGAGGATGAGATTGGCATCCACTGTGTCATAGCCCTCGTCTTGAAGATTATAGGCACGCAGCTTCTCCAGCAGACCTATTCCCCTTCCCTCCTGTCGGAGATAGATGAGAACACCCCGGCCCGCATCGCTAATGATGGACATGGCCCGATGAAGCTGTTCGCCGCAATCGCAGCGGCGGGAACCGAGCACGTCGCCGGTGAAACACTCGGAGTGGATCCGGACCGGCACATCAGACTGCCCTTCTACCTGGCCCATGACAAGCGCCAGATGCTCCTTGGTATCTACATTGTTAGTATACAGGCAGAGAGTGAACTCGCCGGCAGCAGTAGGTATGCGAGCCGATACCATGCGCTTGGCAATCCAGTCGGTCATGAGCACCTTTCGACGGGCCAGCCTACCTGTGGCTATGGTGAAGCAGCCTCAGGAATGCCCGGACTATTCAGTGATGCTGCCGTAGCGATGGCGAATGAACCCCTCTTCTGGCCGCCAGATCGACAGCGGGCCAGTGCCACCCACGAACAACATAGAAGCAGCTGCTACCCAGATTGCCCAGACGGTTAGAATCTCGCCCGGTACAGCGACCAGATTCAGGGCAACTAACATTGCCAGCGGGGCAAGGCGGCCTCCTGCGCCTCCAACCGTGAGCCCCAGCGTAGCAGCCAGGGCTACCAGGCAGCCAGTTGGTATCGCTGCTCGCCATATTTCATGCTGCGAGGCGATCCAGAATGCCAGGCCGGCGATGAATACCCGGAGCGCCAGCGGCGCTTGCTGAAGCAGAAAAGCTTCAATACGCTCAAAGCTCGCCCGGTAAACAGGTGTGGCTGGGTCTACAGCTCCACTCACCACCAGCCAATCACGGGTGAAGCCGGCCAGGAAAGGTATCATGAATATAGTGGCGACTATCCATGTGCCGGGGGCTGTGAAGACAGGGAACAAAACAAGACCCAGAAACCCCATCTGCAGCCCTGCCAGTGCACGCCGATATGGGCTTGATACCAGATTATAGATCGGTTTCTGACTGCGCTTCAACCACCATTGGCCGAGCACGAAGAGGTAACGCGCCATACTGGTTGCCAGATACCAGATCGGCAGCTGGCCATAAGCGACCGCTAAGATCGGCACTACGAGGACGCTGAGAGAATCGATCTCAAGGTCGAGATATTTACCTAATTCTGTGGTGTAACGCATCCGCCGGGCAACCACGCCGTCCAAGTAATCGATGATCCCTGCTGTCGTGAACAGGGTACCCGGTACCCAGGCCAGGATGCCCGCAGGCCGGGGGCATAGAATGAATCCCCCCATCAATGCAAGCAGCAGGCTGCGTGAGATAGTGAGCCAATTGGCCAGCCCCAGGAGCGGCAGGAGAGCATCACTGCCCGGGAGGTGGTTATATGGCAGCCCGCGCCGCACTATTCCCAGTACAATAACTGCCAGTAACGCAGCCCCCAGCGCCCAGCGAAACGCGTACGCAGGAGTCCAGAGTACCCGCAAGGTGCCGTAACATAGCGTGATAAGCACAGCAGCCGCCACACTCAGTGCGCCCCACTGTAAATGAAGGATCCGACGCACCTCAGTGTTAGCCATCGCCAGCAGCTCAGGGTCGTTAGCCGGCTGCTGTACATCACTGCGTTCGCGTGCCATACTCAGTTGGGCTCGGCTCTTCATCGGCTTATCGGCAGGAGGTCTACATCTGTATGCAATCGAGTCTTCCGGATTTCAGTTTCCCCCGCTATCTTGCTGCGAAGAAGAGTGTAGATGATCGAGCACTGAATCGCTATGTTATCACGGGCCTTCGGAAGCAAATCAAAGCATGGGGACACTCGCTTCCTTTCCAGATCATAGAGCTCGGTGCCGGGATAGGTACCATGATCGAGCGCCTATATGAATGGGATCTGCTGCCGGCCTACACCCGGTACGTGGCAGTTGATGACAGCAAGGAGAATATGGCTCATGCGTTGACCCGCCTCCAGGAATGGGGGCAGCATAAGGGGTTAGCGATCGCCCAGGGGCCAGTTGATGAATTTACGCTTTCATCACCGGGCAAAGTGACTGAAGTCAGGCTTGTATGCGCCGATGCCCTTGAGCTGGCTGCTGATCGGTCCGGCCAGCCCGGATTCGATTTGCTCATTGCGCACGCCTTCCTTGACCTTCTTGATCTGTCGTCCGCCCTGAGCCTGCTTCTGTCCATGCTGAATCAAGGGGGATTATTTTGGCTCACCATTAACTTTGATGGCCTGACCATTCTGGAGCCACCCATTGACCCGGACTATGATGCCTATCTGATGAGGCTGTACCACCAAACAATGGACGAACGCCTGATCAAAGATCGCCCATCAGGCGACAGCTGCACAGGCCGTCATCTTTTTGAGCATCTGCGGCGGGCAGGAGGAGATATTCTGCGAGCCGGTAGCTCGGATTGGGTAGTGTTTGCCCGGGGCGAAGACTACCCGCATGACGAAGCCTATTTCCTGCATTTCATCATACATACAATTGAAACTGCACTAGCCCGGCACAAGGACCTGGACGCGGCCCGGCTCCGTGACTGGGCAGCAAACCGGCATGATCAGATCCGGCGTGGGGAACTGGTCTATATAGCCCATCAGCTTGACCTGCTTGGCCGGTATGATCGATCCAGCCGGCAGCGGCTTTGACCGGGGTATGGCGTAATGCTATACTACCCGACACCCGGCCTGCAGGCAGTAGATGGAAACAGCTTCTATGGCCTTTGAGTGGCTAAACCTCCCCTTTTCCCTCCCGGAAACAAGGCTATCGTTAGCGGGGTTCCTGTTTACCCTGTTGCTTCTCTGCGGGATTGCCGTCATTCTCGTGCGCTCCGCCCGCAAGCCGCTCGCTTTGCCTCCAGCCAGATGGGCTGGTCTGGCTGGGCTTCTGGTGGCCGCAGTGCTCGCACCGCATCTGGTGGTGGTTCGCCTGCCCGCTACGACAGATCTTCCTCAGGGATTCTTAACCACCATTCCCCTGCTCGGGCTGGTACCCGTTGGGATCGCGGCACTCAGTTTCCCTCTTGTTCCTACCATGGCGGTGGGGGGCATAAGCGGGCTTTCATGGGCTGTAGCCGGTACGGGGCGTCTGTCTCATCCATTGGAATTGATCCTGTTGGGCTCCGCGCTCTTTTGGGCGCTGGGCCAGCACTACCAGGGGTGGCTCAGCAGGTGGCTCAGGCAGCCGGCTATCGCTTTCCCGCTGTTGGCTTTCTTGATAGGGTGGCCCCTGGCGGTGTTAGGCGCCTTCATGGCACTCCGTGCCCCGGTTCTGTCCCGGTTGGAGCTTACACTGCGCGGGGCTGCCCCCACACTGCTGGCGGTCATGGGTGCCGCACTGGCAGCAGGGATTCTGTTACAGGCTGCCGACCGGCTTTTTAAGTTGCGTCCGCCTCTCCAGGCGGATGCACTCACTGTTCCTGCATGGCAGCAAAATCTTCGGCAGCGGATCCTTTTGGCAGCTGTCTCCGCGGTAAGCCTCGCCATTGTGGCACTGGGCATTACAACTACCCTGGTAGCCTATCACGTAGCGACCCGGCTGGCGGTCAGACAGATGGCCCAGGAAGCATCGATCGCCAGCAGGTCGGTGGCGGCGTTCGTCCGATCGGGGGTTGAAGAGATCGCCGACCAGAGGAGTTTGCAGCCCGCAAGTGGCTTGCCCGGGGAGCCTTCGTTTTTCCAGGCACTGATTTTCATTAGCGGCCAGAACGATCAGATCATCTCGGTCCCACCAAACGCCGTGGAGCAGTCCCCCCTGACGACTGAGGAAATTCGGGCTGTGGCCATACCCTCTGCTGAGTTAGCCATAGATGGCGTGACGGTGATCGCCAGTTCTGCTGCCTCAGAGCCTGTTATCAGCTTCATCGCACCGGTTTCGGCAGCCGCATCTGGCTCATCACCGGATACGATAATTGGCCGAATCACTTTGTCACAGAACATCATTCTCAACTCGGCGTTGAGATCTGTACAGGCCGAAAGTCCGCAGCGCGAGGGAGGCATCTCGATTGTTGATAGCAACGGCACGGTGCTCTATTCGACTGGCTCAGGCCTCGACGCAGGGTTGCTGGCATCGCTGGTGGGAAACCACACAGCAGGCGGCAGCCTAGCGCGACATGTCGCAAAGGATGGCACCCGCGATCTTACCTATACTGCTCCTATCTCCAGCACGCCCGGCTGGCTGGTGGTGGTAAACGCTCCGAATGAAGCGGTTCTGGCACAGGCAACTGAGATGGCCTGGCCGCTTGTTGCCCTGTTGCTGTTGCTGGAAATGGCGTCATGGCCTGTGGCTATGGTGGTATCGCGCCAGGTTGCCGCCCCGATTGGCGCACTGCTTGCCGCCGTGGAAGCTCTTAGCGAAGCGAATCTCGAGGCCCCGATCAGCGTTCGTGGTGAAGACGAAATTGGGCGGCTGGGCGTTGCCTTCGATCGGATGCGGGCACATCTGAAGGATCGGCTTGATGAGCAGGAGCGTTTGTTGCGCGTCAGCCGCAGCGTAGCATCCAGTCTTGAGCTGTTTCGTGTGGTCCCACCTATCTTGAGCAGCGCACTGGAAGTCGCTCAGGCCGTCGGCGTGCGAATTGTTGTGAAGCCGGGTGAAGGGAAGCCGCTGGAGACGTACTCGGCGGGTGACGCTGCGGCGCTGATGTCTGTGCTGGATGCCCAGATTGTTGAGCTGGTCGAAAAGCAGGGGACCGTGGTAATCAGCCAGCTATGGCGGACTACCTCTCTGGACACTGCTGCGCTTCCTTCGTACATTCAGGCCCTACTGGCTCTGCCACTGCGCAGCGAGTCAGCGTTCTATGGCGCGCTCTGGCTTGCCTACGACAGGGAGCATGCCTTTGAACAGCCTGAGATGACCTTCCTTTCCACTCTGGCCGGGCAGGTCGCGGTGGCAATCGCGAACTCTCACCTGTTTGCCGAGGCGCAGGAAGAAAGGCGTAAGCTGGAAGCCGTGCTGTCAAGCACAGCCGATGCGCTGATCGTCGCCGATAACCAGGGTCGGATCGTGCTGATGAATCCGGCGGCAGAGCTCTACCTGGATAAACCATTGGAGCAGGCACGCGGTCTGCGTGCCGAAGAAGTAATTGATGTCTCCGGGCTGGCGGCGCTGCTTACTGACCTTCAGGAACCGGTTTCCGTACTGGAACTTCCCGGACGCCGAGGCAGAACCTTGCTGGCCAATGCCTCAACGATAATTGGTCAGGACGGTGTGGTGGCGGGTCGGGTTGCCGTTCTGAGGGATGTAACCGCCTTCAAGGAGCTGGACAACATCAAGACCGTTTTCCTGCGGATGGTCTCCCATGATCTGCGCTCGCCCCTGACCTATATGCGTGGGTATCTGTCGATGCTGCCCTTAACCGGTGAACTGAATGACCGCCAGCAAGAAGCGATCCAGAAGATTGGCGGCGGCATTGACAGTATCTCAGAGCTTACTGAGCGCCTGTTATATCTGAGCCGGCTCCAATTTGGTGATGAAGCCCAGCTGGATCTTGCGCTGGTTGACATAGAGGCGCTCATCAAAGAGGTCATCCTGATTCAGGAGCCTTTTGCGCGCGACAAAGAGATCGATATTCTCCTGGACATCGAGCCAAAGCTTCCACTCCTGCCCGCTGACGAGATGCTGCTGCGGCAGGCCATTGTCAATCTCTTAAGCAATGCCATCAAGTACAGCCCCACCGGCGGCGAAGTCAGGATGCACGCATCTCAGGAACAGACCGGGGATGGTACCCAGATCGCGATAGCGGTTACGGATCGCGGTATTGGTATACGACCTGAAGATCAGGCGCACTTGTTTGAGGCTTTCTTCCGCGTCCCACAGCGCGAAGGGGAGCCCGCTCGCCCACGTGGGCACGGGCTTGGCCTGGCCCTGGTCAAAGCTGTTGCCACGGCTCACAACGGCACGGTCGGCGTTGAAAGCGATTTTGGCCGGGGGAGCACATTCACGATCACCGTCCCCGTGCGCAAACCTGACGACTTATAACACTGCCAGCAAACTGCGTTAGAATCCGGCCGGCAGTTCTGCTCGACTGCCGGTCGTTGTTTGTATTTGGCTGGATGTGGAGAAGAGACGTGCCCATTCATGTGCTGCCCCCCAGTGTATCGTCCCGGATTGCTGCTGGTGAGGTGGTTGAGCGCCCGGCCTCGGTCGTAAAGGAACTGCTTGAAAACTGTCTGGATGCAGGAGCGCGCCATATCACGATCGATCTGCTGGAAGGAGGTCAGCGCCTGATCCGGGTAGCCGATGATGGATGCGGGATTGGCGGCGATCAGGTGGAGCTTGCCTTTCAGCGCTATGCCACCAGTAAGCTCGAAACGATCAGCGATCTGGAACATATTCGCACGCTCGGGTTTCGAGGAGAAGCGCTGGCTTCCATCGCGGCGGTAAGCCACATGACTATGATCACCCGCAGCATCGATGAGGCAATGGGGACGCGTATCCAGCTGGAAGGTGGCAGAATTGTCAGGCGCGAGGTTATTGGCGCCCCTGTTGGGACTGTTATCACTGTTGAGAATCTCTTCTACAACATGCCCGCGCGGCTAAAGTTCCTGAAGAAAGACGTCACCGAACGCGGGCATATCAATGGGCTTGTGAGCCGCTATGCAGTGGCTTACCCCGGGATCGGTTTCTCGCTCGCACAGGGAGGGCAGGAGATATTCCGTTCAACCGGAAGCGGCGATCGGCGCGCTGCGATGTTAGCGGTCTATGGCCTTGAGGTCGCCTCACAAATGCTTGAGATTGAGTCGGGCGCGAGCTTCCTGCGTGAAGACCTGCCTCCTATCTCCGTAAGCGGATTCGTTGGCGCGCCCGCGCTTAATCGATCCAATCGCAACCACATCACTCTATTCGTCAATGGCCGTTGGGTTGTAGACAGCGCCCTCACACATGCTGTCATTCAGGCGTATCATACCCTGTTGATGACGGGCCGCTTCCCAGTAGCTATGCTGCTGATCGATTTGCCGCCGGAAGAAGTGGATGTCAATATCCACCCCACCAAGGCGGAAGTCCGTTTCCGGCACCCAGATGCGGTATTCAGCGCGGTTCAACGAATCACTCGTCGAACCCTGATCGATCAGGCTCCTCCACCGCATCTTCATCCGGAGTCTATCTGGGGATCGCCCGATCTGGCGCTGAGGCGCGAGCGGCTTGCGCAAGTAACGAGCGACCGTATCAGCCAGATTGGCCTGGAGATAGGTCTGGATGAGCCCGGCCAGTATTCACGGCAGAAGCCAGCCCCATCCAGTGAAGGGCGGGAGCCCCGGCAGCGGCGCGAA
Source organism: Anaerolineae bacterium (assembly GCA_034435035.1). GTDB lineage: Bacteria > Chloroflexota > Anaerolineae > Aggregatilineales > UBA3940 > JAHEME01. Next base: position 42,100 of record DAOTXW010000023.1, read on the forward strand.
ATCCCGCTGCTGCGGGTTGTTGGGCAGGTGGGGGGGACCTATATCGTCGCCGAGGGGCCGCAGGGGCTGTATTTGATTGACCAGCATGCGGCCCATGAGCGAGTACTGTATGAGCAGCTGTCCGGCGTACAGCAGGAAGGATCCACCATCGCCCAGGAGCTTCTTGAACCAGTTGCTGTTGAGCTTCCCCCGGATCTAATGGCGGTGGCCACTGGAAGTCTTGACGCCCTATCAGCCGCTGGCTTCATTGTAGAAATCTTCGGGCGCAGTACTGTTCAGATCCGTGCTGTGCCAGCGCTGGTAGCGCAGAGTGATCCGGGTCAAATGCTCCTGGCTGCTCTGGGCGAGATTGAATGCGGCGAGATCCCCGGAGAGGCAACTGCTGAACAGCGCCTGATCGCGCGGGTTTGTAAGCAGGCCGCCGTCAAGGCGGGCCAGATATTGAGCTTCTCGGAGATGGAAGTACTCATCCGCCAGCTTGAAGCCTGCCGCTCACCGCGCACCTGCCCGCATGGCCGGCCAACTATGATCCACCTCTCGGCTGAAGCCCTGGCACGCGAATTTGGCCGGCTGGGTGCGGTCTGAAACTACGGGCTCCCCCACGTAAACATGCGCGTCTCGCTCGATCCGCTGACAGGGGGGGAATCGGGGGTAGAGCCAGCGATGACAACAACCCGCCACTCATATCGGAGAATACGCCCTACGCCGGGTTGTAGATCCGGTGGCAGAGAATAGCTGTTCGCTCTGGTCACGGCACGTGTTTCCGCGCTGGTGTCCAGGTTGCGGATGGCTACCAGGTATGATTGATCAGCTGACAGCGGGCGAATAGGCACCCATTGCAGAATGACCGGATCATTTCGCGAGATTGACGCGTTCTGTGCAGGAGCCAGGAGAGCCGGTGCTGCTGGCGTAGGGGTGGGCGTAGCTGTAGAGTCGGGCCGGCCAGTCGGCGTCAAAGTCGGGGTCAGGGTTACCAGGATGCACACTTTGATCTGCTGGCCCTGGAAGATCAGCGGGTCGTTGGGCAGCCCGTTCTCTCTGAGGATGCAGCCAACCGTCGAGTCGTAGGCAAACGCAATCGCCGCGATGGTGTCTTCTGCCTGCACTTCGTGAATCCAGAATCGGCCATCCGGCGATGCACAGCGGTTCTCCGAATTGCAACCCGAGTAGCTGATGGTGACGTTGGGGTCGGCAGTGGGGCCTGCTGTGCCAGTCGCCGTTGTGGTCGGTGGGGTAATGAGTGGATCGAGAGTCGGACTTGGCGTAAAGGTTGGGCCGACTGTCGGCGTCTGGCGTGGGATCAGCAGCGTTTCGCCAGCGATCAGATCGTTCTCGCTGGCCATGCCGTTTAGCGCAATAATCTCCGGCACCACAGCCAGATCGCGATAGCCAAATTGCTGAATGATATACAGCAATGTATCACCAGGCTGGATCACATAAGTGTAGGGCTGGAGCGTAGCCGTGAAGAGCGGCGAAGGGGTCTCGCTGGGGATCGCTATGGCTGTAGGGGATTGCGCCGGAGCAGTTGCTGTGGGGCTTGTCATGCCTGTAACGACAGGGGGCTCAGGCGATCGCCGGGCACGGTTTGCCACCAGCAACCCGCCGATCGCCAGCAGGACGATCACCAGACTGCCGATAATCGCAGCCCGATGACGGGGGTCGATGGAAGACGGATCAAAGCGAATAGTGGGTGCCATGTTTTTTGCCGGGCATCGCGGCCCGGCGGCGTTTTGAAACCCTCAGCAGTATAACGCCGGGCATATGATCTTTCCCATACGGCAGAACGCCGACTATCCCATGCAAGATTGCTGCTACTCGCTGTTGCCGGCCAAACCAAGCTCATTGGCGATGCGCTGCATAGCTTCGAGCACCAGCGGAACATGCTCTGTCCACAGATCGACGCCTAGCTCCAGGCATCCGCGCGCGATATCCTCACGGTTCGCGCCCGCCGCAAAAGCCCGATCCTTCCATTTTTTCTTGATAGATGCCACCTCTACATCGCGGATTGCCCGGTTTGGGCGCACCAGGGCCACAGCTGTTATCAGGCCCGTTAGTTCGTCAACAGCGTACAATGCCATGTCCCGGCGCGTCGTGCGTGGGACCCCGGAGTGTTCCGCATGGCTCAGTATGGTCCGGATGTCCTCTTCCGGGATACCGCGCTCCCGCAGGATGGGGGCCCCCTTCATCGGGTGCTCGCTCAACGTCGGGTGGATTTCCCAGTCAAAGTCATGCAGTAGCCCTACTCTTCCCCAGCTCTCCTCATCTTCAGAGAACTTACGAGCATAAGCGCGCATCGCGGCTTCCACAGCCAACATGTGGCGAATCAGATTCTCGTTCTTGGTAAACTCAACAACAATGCTGTAGGCGCTCTCTCGGTTCATCAGCGATCCTCGCTCACCAATTCGCCGTCGATCTTTGTGCCGGCAGCGATCTGGCGACCAAGAACAACGCAATTGCTCAGTGCCGCATGCGATCCCACAATACTGCCGGACTCCAGATACACGTTGGGGCCAATGCGGACCCCGTTATTAATCACAACTCCGGGATCAAGATAGACGGGAAGATGCACCTCGGTGTTCGCAGGCACCATAGCGGAAATGTCCGGGAGCACGGCGTCTGCGAGCATACTGATATTGACATCGAGCAGATCCTGTGGTGTATCGAGCCGTACCCGGGATGTTGCCTGGACGGTACCCACCAGCTTGCCGTCATCAATCATTAACTGAATCGCGCTGGCCAGTACACGCTCACCGCTTTCTTCCTCCACGGGGACTCGGTCGAGGTAATCAAGAATCTGTGGGGTAAAGCCATAGACCGGCAAGATGGTCATGAAGTCCTGGTGGGCCCCAAAGGGTTTCTCAGAGATGTAGGCTACATTGCCTCGCGGATCCAGAAGAACACCGGCCGTTGTCATCGCCTCACCAGGCGCATAGAACAGACTAAGCACGGCGGCGTCGCTGGGGTGGGTCTCGAAATACCATGAAAGACGGACAACATGCTGTTCAGGCACCAGGCTATCGCATGATGTGATGATAAAAGGCCCCTGGATCAGAGACCGCACAGCAAACAACGCCGACGCGGTGCCCCGTCGGTGTCCCTGTGGCGCAAAGTTCAAATGCACATCGGCATGCCAATGGCTCGTCAGCCATTCAACCACAGTCCCTTCCTGCTCGCCGACCACAATGGTGAAATTGCGAATATCGGCCCGGTAATAGGTGTCCATAACCCGGGCAATCATTGGCTTGCCCAGAATAGGGAGCATAGCTTTGGGGCGGGTGCGAGTCAGGGCCTCCATTCCGCGGCTGGGACTGGCAGCCATTACAACCACATGCTCAATCATTGTTGCAGGCCCTCCATCACAACTCAGTAGGTGCGCGGCATCCGGAGTACTAACTACCGGACGGTCAGTATAGCCAGCTCAACTGAATCGCCAGGTAGTGGCTGGCCCTGTGCGTTGGTAGCAGATACCCTGATCCCGCTGGTGCGATCATACCACCCGGCAACCAGCCTGTATTCGCCCGTGGGTGTTTGGGCTGGTACCTCCAGTATGATCGAATCGCTTACTACGGCGCCATCCGGCCAGAATGATGTGGGAAACAGCCCGTTTCGTGGCTCACTGTCACTCTGCGACAGCAGCTGGTTGTTCGAATCAAGCATATGCACAAACAGGGTGTAGTTAGTCAAAACGGCCTGCTTTAGCTGCCAAGAAAAATCGATAGTGACCGGTTGTCCTGGTGAGATAATCGCCTCATCAACCTGCGCTGACTTCAACACGATAGCGTCACCAAAAACCGCAAGCGGCTCACCATCCGGCGCCTCTGGCCACTGATGCGGTATAACTGCGATCTGTCCAACGGCAATGAAGGGGTCCGCTTTGCCTGATACCATGGCCATTAGAGGCTCTTTCGTCTCCAGATCAAAGAACCCGGTTATCACCATATAACTACGTGGCGCCTGCGCCTCGCTGGAGCTGGCCACAGGGATCCGCACACGGTCGCAGAAGCTAATACCTGGCTCCCAGAAGTGAGTCGGGTATGAGCCCAGACCGGGATGCGTCTCACGCTCACCGACTTTGGTGTTGCTGGCGGGGTCAATAATATGAACAAAGTAGGGATATGGTGTCTCGGTTGCCCCCTTCGACTCAAAGCAGAGTGTAACATAGGCCATCTCACCGGGGCGGACGGCGCGCGGTTCAATGCGAAAGCCAATCAGACGGATGGTATCGCCAATCGGGATATTTGCCGGTGTATCGTAACGGCTGCTCAGGTGCGCCGGATCAGTTACCCGCAGTGGGTACCGGTAAGCTGGCCATAGCACGGCAAAGGCACTGTACACTGCCAGGCTTGACATCAACACTACCGGGATCGTTGCGGCAAGCCGTGGGCGGAGCTGTGTCCACCCGATTACGCCGAGTTGTTGGGCAATGGCCGCAACAGCGTAGACCGTCAGCAGATATCGTGGTTGCGATCCATGAAGTACGCCAAAGAAGGGTACAAGCAGCTGGATCAGGTTGGCAGCAAAGGCGATGGACAGGAACCAGAACAGGCGCCTGTGACTGATCACCGGGATGAGCAATCGACGCCTGAAGAACAGCCCTATCCCGACAATCAGTAAAACGGCCATCCCGATCAGGCTGTAATTACCCCAGCGCGGTAGACCGACTGCCCCGAAGTGTGCCCAATAGCGAAAGAACCACACGAAAAGCTGATTCTCGATATCCTGCCAGGTAATCGGGGGCCGCCCGGCGATCCCGTACTGCTCAGCAGCCACGCGCGTGCCGGTGAAATCCCCGTACAGCAGCCAGTTATTCGCCAGCCACCAGCCTGCTACCAGAGTTACCAGGGCTACCAGCCAAGCCAGTTTCAGCAGCGCCAGCCGCCGCCCCGCCTGCCAATCCGGCGCAAGTACAAAGGCCAGCGGGATCAGGGCCACAGTCGCCAGAACGAAGAGCTTTGATAGAATCGCCAGGCCGGCCAATAGTCCAAGAAATGTAGCCCGCTGCCACGTAAATCCCTGAACGAGCCCCCGGCACATCACATAGAGCATGGCGCTGCCCGTCGCGAATGCCATCGCGTCATTGGCCAGCGTCGTCGCATAATTCAGCGTTCCAGGAGTCAGTGCAAGCCAGGCTGCCGCTCCCAAAGCCCACCAATCATCCTTGAAGAGCAGCCGGGCCGTCTGAAACCCGAAGTAAATGCCAATGACCGAGCAGATCAAAGATAAAGCCCGCGCCAGATGAATGGCAAGAATATCTCCGCGCCATGGCCACCTTTCAATGCGCGGGTCATGAAAGAACAGATTGGCGTTGTCGGGGATATTGGTTAGTGGAAAACGCAGGTAGAAATCATTAACTTCCGGCTCAAGATAGTTAGTAGAAGGGATCGAGCTGGTCAGCACAGCAGCCGCAAAGTAGTACAACGGCGGCTGGTACCATTGCAGCCGCTCCGGACGGACCACAAGCTGGTTGGGGATGTTCCAGTGTGTGCGTACATAATCGACGTAGTACCAGTGGCTTCGCTCATCCAGTTTCTCAAAAGGCGGGATGACGGTCAGAAATACAGCACCCAACACCAGATGTGATGCCAGCAGAAACCCCAGAAGAGCGCGTGCTGATGGTTTGAACATGGGTGGTGGATTCCGATGTTTCTGCAAAGCGCTTCCTTCAAATAGTGATGATCAAGTGGTATGCTATGGATGCGGCAGCATTGTACCATGCACATTTGTGGTCATTCAATCAGTATGAGCGCAAACTAATCATCTGACAGATGCGGTTATTCGCAGATCATTGCCTGGAGTTAACCAAGATGACCCCGCAATTCATTTGGACAACCAGTGGCGACTGGGTTGCTACACGCGTCGACAACTGCATCTGGGACCTGACCCGAAATTGGGTGGCCTGGGTAGATGGCCAGGATGTGTATTCCACTGATGGCGAATGGATAGGCACGCTCAGCCGGGACTCCCGGATACTTCGACAGCGTGCTGCCATCAGAAAACCCCTGCGTACAGATATCCCGGCGCGCCCTCTGGTGCCTGATTTGCCCGGACGAGCGCCTCTTCCTCCAATGTTTGCAGAATTGCCATTTTCGACCATTGATGTTTTGGAAGAAGAGCCGGACATCTTCAAGCGGATATCGGATATGCGCCCCGACATGGATTGAACATCCCCGGGCGTAGCCTTTCAGGAATTCTATAATGGCGAAGCGAACGCGCCGGGCGGCGGCCCGGCCATCTCCCGACCCAGCTTCTTCTTCCGACCCTGGCCACCTGCCAGATGGTGGCGCTCCCGGGCCCTCCATGTTGATGCGGCTTCTGGAAGAGCGTACTTCCAAGCGGGTCCTGCGCGTGCCGCCGCAGGATATGGGGCTTGCTGAGCATCTGCCCTACCCTTTTATGGCGCTGGTGGGGCAGGTGGAGATGCGCACGGCACTTCTTCTATCCGTGATCAATCCGAATGTTGGCGGGGTGCTGTTGATCGGGCCGCGCGGCACCGGTAAAACAACGGCAGCACGCGGGCTCAGTGATCTGCTCCCCATGCACGAGGAAAGCACCTGCCCGTACGGCGATATGCCCGAGGACTATGAGCTACTTGGCCCGGATGGTGTGTGCGAGGAGTGCGCAGCCAAACTCGCCGCAGGCGAACGAATCACCCGAACCGTGCCTGTCAATCTGATTGAGTTGCCGCTGAATTCGCGGATGGAGGATGTTGTCGGAGGGATCAACGAACGAATCGCCCTTCAGCAGAATCGCGTGCGCCTCGAACGTGGTATCTTGTCCCGGGCAGATCGACATATCCTGTATGTTGATGAGGTCAACCTCCTCAGCGATGATATTGTTGATGCGATCCTGGATGCGGCTGCGCAGGGTCATTATACAGTGCGGCGGGGCCCAATGGCAGCAACGTACCGCGCTCGTTTTGTCCTCATCGGTTCGATGAACCCCGAGGAAGGGAATCTCCGGCCCCAGATCCTGGATCGCTTCGGCCTCCGTGTACTGGTCAGCGGCCTGGAAAGCCCGACAGACAGGTTTGCGGTTTACGAGCGTGTATGCCTGTTTCGTATGAATCCACGCGCTTTTATACGCCTGTTTGACAGTGAAACTCTGGAGGCTCGCGCTGATGTGGCTGCAGCACGCCAGCTGTTGCCCTCGGTGACTCTGTCCGCGGAGGCACAGGACCTGGGGCTGCATCTTGTGCAGCAGATGGGCATTCACTCACATCGCTCCGAATTCACCCTGTTTGAGGCATCCCGGGCCTATGCCGCCGCCGATGGCAGGACAGAGGCTGTTGCTAGCGATTTGGCCGCAGTAGCACCCATGGCGCTGCGCATGCGGCGCAGTGAGTTTATGGACAACTATTTTGAGATCCAGCGGGGGGAGGACCAGATCATCACCGACCTGCTCTCAAAGCTGGGTGCTACCTAACTCACCGTGAAACCCCGAGCATACTCTCAGGTTCCCCTTGTGCTGACTCTGCTGGCAATCTGGCTGGGTTTCTGGATGCCATGGATCGCCGCAGAAGCGGTCAGCTTGCGGTTGAATCCTCTTGATATGGCGGAATGGGCCACCTTCCTTCCCGCCGCACGCAATGGCCCACTTACCTGGTTCCCCGATCTGCTGCGGATGAGTTGTTCACTGGCGGCTATTGCCTTTTGTCTGGGTGCGGGGTTCTTGCAAAAGTCGTGGGCGCGATGGCTATTACGTGGCCTGGCTTTGCTGCCAGGGTTGCTCATTCTGCCACCTTATCCGGAGGTATTGCAGCTATGGGGCTCTCCGTCGTACGGTGCACGATTTGTCATTGCAGCTCTCACTCTCGGGGGTGTACCCGTTGCCACGACTCTTGACCGGTTTGATGATCGTGTCCGCTCCGGGGTATGCCTGTTGTTATCCGGGGGAGCAGTGGCGTTGGGGGTATGGAGCTTTGTAGTTCTGAGCGCCTCTTTTACAACAGGCTATGCCAGGCTGTTAAGTCCGGGAGCGGGCGCCATCCTGGCCTGGGCAGGGCAGATTGGCCTGGGCTTAGCCGCCCTTTTTCGGTTTTTGTCCCACGACGCGCAGCAAAACAATAACGGGCCAGTTGCCTGACCCGTGTTCAATATACCTGCGGTTGTGAGTCTGCCTACATCTTGGCTTCAAGATAGTCAATAGCCTGGCCGACGGTTATGATCTTCTGCGCCTCTTCATCAGAGATCTCACCGCCGAATTCCTGTTCAAACTCCATGATGAGCTCAACAAGGTCAAGTGAGTCGGCCTCGAGATCCTCGCGAAACCGGGCATCCCGGGTCACTTTACTGGCATCAACTCCCAGCAGTTCAACGATGATGTTGCGCACACGCTCTTCTGCGCTCGCCATGCAACCACCTCCATGATTTGAGTCCAAAGCGCGAACTAGTTTACCATGCCCGGCGCCGCCGTCCAATACTCTGGGAAGTTGACAGGCAGCAACGCCGGTTGGTAACATGTCTGCTACCCAAGCAAAGGAACACCCCCCGATGGCGAAAGTTGCGGGCAGCGGGACAGGGCAGCGCAAGGATGATCACATACGCATCAATCTTGAGGAGGACGTGCAGTTCCCGCGCCTTACCACCGGTCTGGAGCGCTACCACTTCGTACATCAGTGCCTTCCCGAAGTTGACCTTGACGCCATCGATATATCACTCACCGTATTTGGCCGCAGGCTGAATGCCCCTCTGTTGATCTCATCAATGACTGGCGGGACTGAGCAAGCGCGGCGTCTCAACCTGATTCTCGCTGAGGCCGCACAACAGCATCGCATCGCCATGGGGCTGGGCTCTCAGCGTGCTGCCATCGAGGACCCTGATCTGGCCGATACTTTTCGCGTTCGCCACGTCGCGCCGGATGTCCTCCTGTTCGCCAATCTGGGTGCGATTCAGCTGAATTACGGCTATGGCGTCGAGCATTGCCTTCGCGCCGTCGAGATGGTAGAAGCCGATGCGCTGGTGCTGCATCTCAATGCCCTGCAGGAGGCCATCCAACCGGAGGGCGATACGCGCTGGAGTGGCATCCTCGCCCATATTGAGCAGGTTTGCCGCGCCCTTCCGGTGCCTGTTATTGTTAAGGAAGTGGGATGGGGTATCTCCGAGGCAACTGCCCGGCAACTGGTTGATGCGGGCGTTTCAGCCCTGGATGTAGCAGGCTCAGGGGGGACTTCATGGAGCGAAGTGGAGTATCACCGAGCGCCCACCGCATTCCATGCCAGAGTCGCTCGTGCATTTGACGACTGGGGAATTCCGACGGCTGATACCCTGCAGATGGCACGCCGGGCAGCCCCAGACCTGCCCGTCTTTGCCAGTGGTGGCCTGCGAGATGGCATTGACATGGCCAAGTGCTTCGCTCTGGGCGCAACCCTGTGCGGAATGGCCGGCCCCCTGTTGCGTGCGGCAGCCGAATCGGCCGGGCACCTTGATGAAGCGGTGAAGGTGATCCTGGCTCAGCTTCGCATTGCCATGCTGTGCACAGGAGCGCCCTCACTGGTCGCCCTGCGTGATACGCCGCTGATTCGTCGTGATTGAGGGATGTAGACAATGGCATCTCTGGCCTGGTATTCGCAGCGTCTGCTCCCCGTCATCGAAGAAGATCTGAAGACGGCACTGCGGGCACCCAGCTCCTTTCCCACGCAGTTCTACCAGATGCTGCATTATCACATGGGATGGGTCAGCGCCGACGGGCAGCCATCCCTCGAGAATGGCGGCAAACGGATCCGCCCTCTACTGACCCTGCTGGTTGCCGAGTCGGTGTGCGGCGACTTTGAGCCAGCACGCCCGGCCGCGGCGGCGGCGGAATTGATCCATAATTTCTCCTTGCTGCACGATGATATCCAGGATGGAAGCCCGGTTCGGCGCGGACGCCCGGTTGTGTGGAAGCTGTGGGGATCGGCGCAGGGCATCAACGCAGGCGATGCGCTATTTGCACTGGCCTTTCTATCCATCTACCGATTGTCACAGCCCAATCAGACGCCCGATCTGAATAGCGCGCTGGTACAGATCCTGAGCGAGACCTGCCTTGAACTGACGCGAGGGCAGCACCTTGACATGCTGTTTGAGCAGCGGGAAGATGTCAGCATTGCCGACTACCTGGACATGATCAGCGGGAAGACTGCGGCCCTGATCGCCGGAGCGGCCCGCATGGGCGCGCTTGCTGCAGGAGCAGAACCTGAGCGCGTGTCGCATTACTACGAGTTTGGGCACAATCTTGGGATGGCATTCCAGACCACGGATGATATATTAGATATCTGGGGAGCCCCATCACAAATTGGCAAACAGGCTGCAGGTGACATTCGCCAGCGCAAGAAGACTCTGCCGGTGCTTTACGGGCTGGAGAACAGCCCTCAGATGCGGGCGCTTTATCAGCACGATGCACCTTTTGCCGAAGAAGATGTGCAGCAGGTGATCGCTCTGCTGGATGAGCACGGGGCCCGGGCATTCGCTGAGAAGATCGCCGGTGACTATTCCCACGCAACGCGTGCGAGTCTGCGGGCAGCTTGTCCGCAGGGGCCAGCGGCAGAAGCGCTTGATGAGCTGGTTGGCTGGCTGCTCCAACGTGACCGATGACCCCGATCAGTTCAGGTCGGGCATAAAATCGACAAACACTCTGTTACTGATCAAATATGCACGTGGTGTGAGCTTGAGCGCCCCGTTGTCCCACACCAGCAGTTCCTTGCGCAGAAGCGCCATGATTTGAGTCCCATACACCTCAGCGAGCGTACGGCCAAAACGCCTGGCGAAAGCCATGTCCTCAACGCCTTCCTGCAGAAGTCGCAGCCCTAGAATGATGGTTTCCGCCTTCTCCATGGCGTCGCTGGGTATTTCAAAGCCCTCAACCGCTTCTGATAGAGGATATTGCATTGTATGAGGTCTGTGAATGCGGTTAAGGTAAGCACGCACGGAGCGAATGTTCCAGTATCTGTATCCCTGTGCATAACCATGTGCGCCCGGCCCAAAACCCAGGAAAGGCAGGTTAAGCCAATACTGTCGGTTGTGACGGGACTCGTGACCGGGCTGCGCCCAGTTTGAGATCTCATAGTGGAGGTGGCCAGCGGCGGCGGCCATAGCGCAGGCGTCTTCATACATATCTGCCGCCAGATCAGGGTCAGAAGCTGGCAGCGCACCGGCGTTCGCAAAGTGTCCGAGCATTGTCTGCGGCTCAATCGACAGGCTGTAGAGGGAGAGATGGTCAGGCTGCAACGTCAGCACCTGGGCCAGCGTGCTCCTCCAATCCTCAAGGGATTGCCAAGGCAAACCATAAATGAGATCCACATTGATGCTGGCGATCCCGACTTTGCGCGCCATCCAATAGGCTTCGATGGCCTGCTCGTAGCTGTGGTTGCGACCCAACAGCAAGAGCTCACCTGGCTGCGCACTCTGTACCCCTATACTCAGCCGATTGACCCCCGCTTCGTGGAAGGCAGTGAGCTTGTATCTATCTATAGTGCCTGGATTGGCCTCAAGGGTGATCTCAGCAGTGCTGTCCAGGCTAAACCCGGTCCGGCAGGCATCGATGACCTGTGCTACCTGACGTGGATGGAGGACAGATGGGGTTCCACCACCAAAGTACAGGGTGTGAGCGGCAGGCAGGTTATCGGGGGCAGCCCTCGCTACTGTAGTAATCTCCTCACAGAGGGCATCCACCAGCGGCTCGATCAAATCCTCAAGACCTACAAATGTGTTGAACGAACAGTAGGAACAGCGGGTCTCGCAGAACGGAACATGTACATACAGGCTGATCGGCGCAGCATGAAGCATACCGCCAGGCTCTATCCCGCAGGTGGTGTGATCTTTGCGCGCGCGGTTTTCATCTTCACGAAAAGCCATACTCGGTTATGCTGTTCACCGGCATCAGTCCTGGCCGTTCTCTTTCAGGGCCATATGCCCGATGCCTCCCTAAACGCAATCGCCCTGGCCGCCCTCTTGAGTTTATTGACGCAAGGGTCGCCGTGTGGTAGATTCGTGGTCGCAGATGGGGGCGTGGTGTAGCGGTTAACACGCTGGCCTGTCAAGCCAGAGACCGCGGGTTCGAATCCCGTCGCTCCCGTGCCGGGCACGGAAGACTGAAAAACCTTCCGTGCCCTTTCTGTTGACTCTGAGGCCGCAGTTAACACCTCATTGAGGGCTGATTTGGGGATGTCGAGGATGATGCCGACGACAGGGTGCAGCGCGACTGCAATCACCCCGTCGTCGCATACAAACACCCGGTCGACGATCTTCGCCATCAGCTGCTGCCATGCCTCTTCGGATTTATCCGTATCCGCGCATTTCTCCCCGTACGTCTCGAAGTGTAGTCCAAAGGCCGTCAAGGCTCAATGTCGCACTGGAGCTGGCGCTGGAAAGGCTGCCGGACAATGGGGAGCGCTCCGCCCTACGGCTGATCGCCCTGGTGGAGGCGTCGCATACCACCCCGCACCGTAGCCGCCGGCCAATGTAACTAAACGGTTTCGTTACACAACAATCCCCCACAGTCGCAGGTCGCGCTGCAGCCGCGGTGTATCTGCCATCAGCGCTGCATCTAGTCCGAGGCGAAGCGCGATCTCTGTGCGGTGAGGATGCCTGTCAATCCATAGAGTCGACCCAGGAATCAGGAAGCCGGATGTTTTCAGTTCGTGCAGCAGCTGCGATGGGCGGGTATTGGGAGCGTGAGATTCCATGGTCAGGCAAAGCGGGTCGGCGAAATGCCTGTCAATACCAGCGAGCCGAAGGCTGGGTTCCAGCCATCTATTCGGGTAGTCGGAAACCAATCCGAGGATATGTCCGGGGGCCAGATCGCTGATCAATGCCGCCATCCCGTCTTGGAGGGTCAGATTGTTTAATACAGCCGCTTCTATTTCCGCTGGGGTGGGGGCGCCACTGCTCGCCATACTGACAGCGTGGCATAGATCCGCTGCGCCCAATCCACCGCGAGCAGCAGCTTGTTCCAGCCGATAGAGTGCCTCCCGGAGATCGCCTGTCGGTCTGGTGCCGCTCCCGCACGCGAGGAGGAGCATCTCTGCGAGCGGTGGCAGGAGCGTTCCGCCCACCCAGAACACCAGGCGCTTAATCCGGCTCACCGTCACTCCCCGATCACCTGCACAATGACCGTGCGGGGCCGCGCCACCGGATCCATATCGATCACCAAGATCTCCTGATACGTGCCCAGCATCAGGTCACTGTCCAGCACGGGCACAATGGCAGACGCATTCAGCAAAGCTGCGCGCACATGGGAAACCCCATTCTCATCCGCGCCGCGCCGATGATGCCAGTAGCTGCGGCCCGGTGGCGAGATGTGATTGAGGACATCGTGCAGGTCCACCAGGATGCCAGCTTCGTGTTCGGCTACCACAATAGCACCCGTTGTGTGCTGGTAGAAGACCGCCACAAGCCCCTCGCGAATCCTGCAATCCTTCACGACAGCGCGAACATCTTCCGTAATATTCATGGTATAGAAGTCGCCGTCGGAGTACAGCACCAGCTGGCGAGTCGCGATCATCATCGGTTGGTTGCCTCTGAGTCACATCGCCTGCTGGACAAACTGGCGAACATTCTCAACAAGATCATCGCCGGCTGTGTGAAGGCCTCCGCCCATCAGCAGAATCACATCCCGGCCAAACTCATCACACAACACTCGAATCCGTTCAAGCTGCATGCCGCCCCCAACCATCGGGAATACCCGTTTCAGGTTTCCCATCGGATCGACACATCCCGCCACCGCACCCAGGCTGTCGTCCCGCTCGACAGGAAATCGGCCTCCGTAGTTGGTGAAGACACTTATATCGGCACCGGCCAGACGCGGCAGCTGCCCGTGATAGAAATAGTAAGAGAAGCCCGAACCAGTACGTCCAGCCAGGAACCCTCCTGCGAGCGTCGGATGCAGCACGATTGGAAGGCCAATACTCCGATCCCCGGCCAGAGTCGTCACAAGATCGAAGCCTGTCAGCGCCGGCGACACCATAATGGCTCCCGCGCCTGCCTGTCTGGCGAAACGTGCCCGCTCCACAGCGATCGAGGTCGGGGCCGTCACGTTGGCTACATACAGGCAGTTACGGCCGGTTTCCCGGTTGGCGCGGGCAACCGCTTCCACGCAGCGGCTCACACGCTCCTCAAATGGGCAAAAGCTCTGGTTCGTAAGGCCATGGTCATCCTTCAGAATATCCAGCCCACCGAGCGCACAACGATATGCCATATCAGCCAGATCCTGCACCGAGAGCCCCATAGGCTTCAGGGCAGTGCACAGCAGCGCACGGTCGGAAACACCTGAGAGCGCCCGAATACCTTCAATACCAAACCGCGGTCCCGGAAACCGCTCGAGTAAACTCGCTGGCAGGCCGACTGATCGTACATGCACGCCTGGCAGCAGACTCGAGAGCCCCAGGATGATATTGAGCAGCTGTAGCAGGTCGTCGCCGGCGGTCTCAACGGCATAGCTGATCGTCACAGCAAATTGCCCGTCCGCCTGGCTGCTGAAACTCTCAATCCGCCCCACAATATGTTCGGGAATATCGCCGGCAGGCAATCTGTGTTGCGGAAATTCCACAGTCTGCTCAATGCAGATCGCCCGGGCTGTCGTGAGAGCCTCTGCGTCGTCGGAGTAGCCGGTGAGGAGATAGTCCACAGCGAACCGCTCACCAGACAGCCCGGCTATTGTGGTGTGCGCTGGCAGGGTCATGTGGGGCCGATCTCATGATGAGTCGTTGTAGTCAGTGTATCCTCAAGCCCTTCTTCGGCCCAGACCATATGTCCGCTCTTGAGCCGCCGGGCAGGGATGATACACAGCCAGCCCAGAGGGGTAATGCCTGTGTTACGGATCTGATGGGGCTCATCAGAAGCAATGTACACAACATCGCCCTGCGTCACTGGATGCTGACTGCCACTGAGGCTAACGGTGCCACTTCCAGCCATAAAGATAATGCCATGGTCGTAAGAATGCGCTTCCTCCCGCGAGAAACCGCCCGGCTCCAGCTCATAATAACGCAGCGCGAAGTTGCCGGCCTGTTCTGCCTTACCGATCAGCCACGTCTCGGTCGCTCCCGAGGAAGCGCCCCCTGTGTATTGCCGGGTGCGTGCTCCATCCCAGCGAAAAGAAACTCCCCACTCACCCATGAAACGGTGTATGATGCTCATCAGAATCCTCGCCCGATAAATGCCACGAATAGCAAGCCGGGGGATTTTGCTCGTGCTGTGGACAAATTACCCCCGTTTAGGTCGTCAAATGATAGGGCGCCCCGGGTTTTGTCCGGGGCGTCGCGCCAGCATCTGTTGAAAACGGATAAGGCTAGCCGCCGCATCCTCCGCCGGAGGGCCCACGCTTGGTACCCAGCTCCACTTTAGGCGTGTATTCTAGCGCAAACTCCTCGGGATCGGGACTCGCTGCCGGGTAGCGATCTCCCAGGGCCACCGTGAATTGATAGCGCAGGGCATCATCGCCCGGGTCGGCTATCAAGGGGTGCTCTGCTTTGAAGGTTTCATCAGCAAACGTATCCAACCAGCCATTGATGCCGCCCTCTAGAATGTAAACATTGGGCAAACTCTCGGCGACCAGTATTTTCCAGGCCTCAGTTGCCGCAGTCTCATCATTGCTCATAACCACGAAGGCTGTGTTAGCAGGCTTCATCTGAAGGTTTTCGACCTCTGCAGCCACTGAATCGAGCGGCAAGTGCTGTGCATCCAGCAGGTGGAATCGATTGAAGTCCGCCTCGCTTCGCACATCCAGCATAACGAGGTTGATGCGGTCATTGTGCATAAGAGCAAGCAATTCACCGGGATGAATCTGCACCTTGCGTTCGGCAAGCGCTGGCTGTTTCTCGGGCGCAAGGCGTGCCCAGCGCTGCGCAGTCGTGGGTTGACCAACCACGATGATAGCGACCGCTACTGCCACCAGACCGGCAGCAGCGCCGTAGCGCCAACGGGGCTCCCGGGAGCGATCAACCTTGCCGAATATCCGCTCCAATTGCTCGGCCCCCCAGAACATGAACAGCGCCATCAGGACCACAAGCAGGACTACCACTCCTGTCGGCAAATTCAGCCAATCCATGAGAGTGAAGCGGCCCATATAGGACGAATAATAGAATGGCTCGAACAGGTCCACCGTCTCGCCAAACAGGAAAATCCCGAAGAACACCCCAAGCGCAAACACCAGACCATCAATTTTGGCGGTTGCAGCTGATACGACCGACGTGCCGGGGCAGAAGCCGCCGACAATAAACCCGACACCCATGATCAGGCCGCCGACAATGCCGGGCCATAGATAGGTTGGATTGACCCAGACCAGATTGTAATCCAGCAACCCGACAGCCGATGCCAGGAACACCAGAGCCATCGCCACAACGATCGCGGTGAACATGACCTTGAGCACGGTCATGTCCTTGAAATAAAACTGCGCCGCCAGCTTTGGCGAATGTCCAAAGCCTGCCTGTTCGAGAACCGCGCCGAACGCGAAACCAATCAGGGCATATACAGCATAGGCACCCCAGTGACCCAGCAGATCAGTGAGAGGAAGCGGGAAAGGAGCCATGGTTTCCTCCTAGTTCCACAGCTTGCGGAGGAAATACGCCAGCGCGTAGGCGCCGGCAAACACCGCAAACATAAAAGCCCAGCTGCCTACACTGAGCACTGCGCCGCCCGAAAGAGCCTGCCCTGATGTGCAACCACGCGCGAGCCGCGCCCCAAAGCCCATCGCACTCCCTCCAATGAAGGCGGTCAGCAGGCGCACACGGACAGGGGTATTCGGGCCGCGGTTAATCTCCACTTTGAAGCGGCCTGTGAGCCAGCCGGAGACAAATCCGCCCACCACCGTCCCCAGACTGAGAAAGACTATCCAGCTATCGAGGGGATCTTTGGCGCCGCCTGCCATTTCAGCCAGATAGGAGGTGCGGTTTACATGATCGGGCACGAACAGGTCTTCTACCCAGACAATGACGCGGTTCATGCCGCCGGATGCCCCAAGCCCATTGCCGGTGATGAAGAAAGCTGCAAATAGCACCAGCCCCAGCAGGATGCCTGCCAGATAGGGGTTTATGTACGGAAGAGGTTCCTTTCGCATCAGACGAAAGCGGATTTCCCCGCGACGGGGAGTTTGGGATTCACTATAAGCAGCCATTTTGACCCTTCCTATTGGTGTTCCTCCACTACTTCAACATCATCCCACCCCATGATCATGCCCTTGATGTTAGTCAGCGGGGTCGGGCCGGTCGTTGTCAGGTAGATATGCAGGGCAATGAACGAGGCGAACAGCCAGGCAACAGCTGTGTGGATAGGAGCCAGCACAGGCAGCCCGCCAGCGCCCAAAGCAAGATCTGGCCACTGCTGTACACCCCACATCAGCGCACCGGTGATGATCTGCAGCGGCAGCAGAATGTTCAGGATGGCCAGATAAGTGACTTGCTGAAGCGGATTCATCTTGCGTTCCGGCGTCTTCTCAAAGGGGTGCGGCTCCCCCCTGAAGATGCCCTGCAGATAAAACTTGGCCTGTTCAATTGCCTGATCGAAGAACCCATAGGGGCGCGGTAAGAACTGGCGGATCTCACCACTTGCCAGATGATAGAAAGCTGATAGGGCTGCATTGATGACCAGGATGGCTGCCACAACATTATGAGTTACAACAATGTAGCGGAAGCTGAACATCCCAAGCAGGTGCGGCTTGTGAATCACCAGCCCGGTGAAGATGAGGATGAAGATGGCGGTAGTCTGCAGCCAATGCCACAGCCGCTCGTAGACTGAGTACATGTAAACACGCTGCAGCTTCGGCTGATGGAGCTGGCGTCGGCGGGCGGTAAGGTAGCGCAGGCCTCCGTGAACTACTGCCCCTGCCAGTGTCCCCAGAAAAAGGGCTATCCCACCCAGGTCGATCCAGGCAACGCTGTTGTGCCCCAGAACGTAGAGAGCAGACTGCGCATTCTCAGTGGCAGGGCGATAGATGAGCCCTCCTTCCGAGGCTGCCTCGAGGCTCCCTGCAAGTATCACTTCATTGGCGCCGCTGACAAAGGTCGGCATTACTCCACCGGGGAGTCGATCGGCGATTGGCAGCGGTTGAGTGATCCTGGAATCGGCAGCATGGCAGGACCGGCAGTCTCGAATTGCCCACTCACCCGTAGCAGTGCCATGGTTGATACTGTAGGGCTGCACTTCCCCCATGATGCGCGGTGAGGCAAGCCCCAGGCTCTCAAGCCTCCGGGCAATGACGGCTTCCTTTGCACTGCTGTCAAGCACAAGCTCCGAGGCATCGATTGCCTCGTTGCCATTATCATCGAATACGGCGAGTACTTCGGCGGGGTAGGATCCATCTTCTAGCCACGCTGCGCTGAGATCGCGCAGGGGTACAGGGCGTGCGGGGTCTCCGTATACCCAGTACCACGACGCCACCAGGTTATAGGGGGTGAGCATCGAGGAACCGTCAGCATTCTGCCGCGGCATCCACACTGGCTGGTAACCTGTGATCAACGCTGTGGGACCGCCTTCGGGCTCTACGCCGCGACAGACACTGACCGGTGAGCCGTCTTGCCTGAGCACCGTCCAGTCGACATACTGCTGAGCCGGGGCATACATCTGCTGAATATGGCATGTCTCACAACTCAACACATCAACATGGCGCTCTTTGTATGGAAGCCAGATGTGCGTTGCTGCAATGCTATGGCAGGAATCACAGCGGCGGAGTGTATTGTCGTATTCAGGCGCTAGCATCCCCTGCGCACTTTGCCCCTTGGCAAACTCGTGCATTGGCCGATACAGATATTCGCCAAAGTCAATGCGGCGGGGATCAAAGAGCAGATGATCCGGTCGTTCTTCAATCGGTTCCTGGTAGTAAATGGGATTGTTGATCGAGTAGTGACAGTCAACACAGGCAAGCACTCGCTCAGCATGTATGTCCCAGGATCGATCCAGGTCTGCTTTGTCTACCAGATTGGCTGCTGAATTGCTCATCCGTTGTGGGGATATGACCTGCCCCGTCGTCAGCGTCCCCCACTGAGCAGGATCACAGCCGTTGAGGGCAAGCGGGGTCTGATTATCTACACTGACCAGCCCGTGACATTGACCACAACTGGAACTGGACGGATCCTGTATCTGAATAAGCTCAGGCCTGACACTGCCATCTGAATCAAACGCTTCGGCATTCCATTCCCAGCCATCGGCTGTCGGCTGCACTATCCCCGTGCTGGCCAGTGTTGCGGTGCTGGCCCAGGCGAATTTGCCTGATTGCAGAGCATTGATTCGTGCCTCGTTGTCCGGCGCAGAGATATGACAGAGGAAGCAGTTCATTTCGGCGGTTCCCGAAGCCTGCCAGTCCCAGGGCAACAGGCTGCCGGTAGCCGGGTCTATAACGGCAGATTCGACTGAACCTGGCTCCACCTCTGTCAGCGGGATTCCTTCACGGGCTGTGGTAGCCGGCCCGCCACCAACATGGCGCACCCCGAACACCTGCAGCCACTCGGGCGTGGTCAGATCGGGTCTCAGATCGCCTTCGGGTGAAAGGTAACGATAGGTCAGTGGGTTCCAGCGACCAAAGTAGCCTGAGCTCATGTCCCAGGAATGTGTTCCCTGAACCGGCGTACCGGCGATCAGGCTGCTCAATCCAACATCGGCGTGATAGCTGTGCTGCTCGATAAACTCAGTGTCATGGCATTGTCCACATGTCTGCATAGTGGATACCGGCGCACCTGACTCGAGCACCGGCTGCCCCTGTGCGTCAAGCAGTATGATGGCCGGGTGCAGGGGGGAGCCCAGATTGCCTTCCGACTGCACAGGCTCATCTGCTGCTACTGTGCCGACCAGGAGCATCAGCAGAGCGATGAGTATGGTAACGCCCAGCACAGGCAGGTAGCATAACCGGTTCTTGCAAAGGGATATTAGGGACATTGTGCATTCTGCCGTTCTGGTTAGTTGTCGGCCACGAACATCTGGTCACGCCCTCCCCACTGCATGGGATCGCCGTAGTAGCCCAGCGCTTCCCAATCCAACCGGCCATTCTCACCGTGGCAGTCAGCACACTGCAGTGCGTTCTGGGCAGGTACAACCATATGGGAGAGATTCCAGTACATGTCAGTCTGCGCCCAGCCGTAGTTGCCGCTGTAAGGCAACCCGGATTCTTCAGCACCTAAGCGCAGCGCCAGATCCCAGTCAAATTCAGTCCAGAATCCTCCTTCACCGACTGTTTTCGGCTGTAGTAGATAGTTGTATGTCGTATCGTAAGGCTGAATCGCCCGGTGCACCTTGAAGGGCCAGATCAACGAGTCCGGATCCTCAATTGAACCTTGAGGCTTATTGATCGGTGTCACCCCTTCCGGGTTCAGCAGATCGCCCATCAGATACCGATCTACACCCCCATTGAACCAATAGTAGTTGGGAGTAATATTCATCTCGTAGACAAAGCTGCCCTTGATCTTCAGGTACTCATGGGGGTCTTCCGGAAGATCCTGCCCCGCAGTTGACCAATCCCAGGACACTTTGGTCGGGGTGCGAGTGGCACCCTGTGGAATATGGCAGGTCTGGCAGGCTACATCATCAGTATGCTCGTTAATGCGCTGATCATCGTGCGATGTACTGCTGTGGCAGTCCGTGCACCGAACCTGGTTGGCATTGTCAACGCTGACAGATATTGAGCGTCCGCGCACCACATGATTCTGGGTCTGATGGCAGTCTGTGCAGACAAAATCGAGCTGTCCCATGTGTACGTCCTGGCCAGGAGTCGGGTAATAGAGGCTTTCATCCAAATCACCGTGTTTGACTGCATTGCCGCCGCCCCCATTAAAATGGCAGCTACCGCAGTTCTCTCGGTTGGGCAGGCGCACGCTTTGCGCAGCAGCCAGTAGATCCGTTCCCTCAGCAGGATAGCCGGCATTGCCCTTCGCATAGGTGTTTGGGCTAGCATGGCAGACCAGGCAATCGACATTCCTTTCGTCGGAGAAGTCGAAGTTGGCATCTTCCCAGCCATAACCTGCATGGCACTTGGTACAGCCTGGCCAATTGGATTGGATCCCTATACAGAAGTTGTTGAGGAGATTGCGCTTGCCTACTGCAATCGGCCCATCACGGCCCTCAACTACAACCTCTTCGCTCAGCCATGTCCAGTGTGCAGTCTGGGCTACCTCGTGTGCGGAGTCAGGATGGCATTCGAGGCACGCAGCGGTCACCTGAGGACCGGTTTCAAATGGCCCCTCAAGCAGAAAGGTATGATCAGTGTGAGGTGTCTTCTCAGGTACAAACTGCCACGGATCATCCACCGGCTCAGGTGCAGATGTGGCAAACAGGGCTATCGGGACGATGACGATCAGCGCGGTCACGCCAAGCCCGACGAGCCAGATATATCGAAAGTCTCGCATAGACGGCCCCCGTGGCAACAGGATTCTGCTCATTCCTTGGCATATATTCGCATAAGCGTATACATGATGAGAATAGGTCGAACGGCCTGCGGGGGTCAGTGTCGCCTGTCAGTGCCGAACTGTGACATTTGTAACAAATCAAAGATGGCCAGCACCAGATACCGCTCAAGCGCCGGGCAACCCATAGAGAGATGCGGCCCCATGCGGACTGTTAGACCAGCATGGTCATTGGATCTTCCAATGCGGTGCGCAGGGTAGTCACAAACCGTGCGGACTGCGCGCCATCAACCACGCGGTGATCGGTGGAAAGTGTCACTGTCATCCGGGGCCTGACTGCGGGCTGATCGTTTTCATCAACTACCAGCCGCTTGACCGTCCGCCCAACAGCCAGGATACCGACCTGCGGTGGATTGATAATAGCGGTGAAGTGATCAATGCCGAACATGCCTAGATTGGAGACCGTGAAAGTTCCGTCAGCTACCTCCTCGGGACGCAGGCGACCTTCGCGCGCGCGCGCTGCCAGATCGGCTACCTCAGCCCCAATTTGAGCAAGCCCCTTTCGATCGGCCTCGTGGATCACCGGAACGATCAAGCCTTCCTCAAGAGCAACGGCCATGCCAATGTTGATGTAGGGCAGCACCAGGATCTGGTCGCCATACAGATAACTGTTCAGCCGTGGATTCTGCTTTAGAGCCCAGGCACACGCCTTGATGATCACAGCCGACAGAGAAATAGGGGAGGCATCCGGGGGTAGCTGGCGATTGGCCTGCTCACGCAGGGCAATAGCGCGCGTCATGTCTATATCCAGTGTGAACATGACATGCGGAGCCTGCTGGGCGCTGGCCTGCATCCGTTCTGCTATAGTCTTTCGCATCCCTTCCAGCGGGATGACGGCGGGCTCGCCTGGTTCATAACTCAGCAGGCGGGGGGCTGCAACCAAAGACTGGGCCTCCGGGGCAGGCCGTGCGGCCGCCGCCTCAACATCGCTTTGCTGTATCCGGCCACGCGGACCACTGCCGGTCACTCCTGCAAGGTTCACATCACGTTCGCGCGCTACGCGGCGGGCAGCCGGTGTGGCGCGCACCGAGCCAAGTGGTGCTACGGAGCCACCGCCGGCGGTTGGCACACTCCTTGACGCATAGCGGGCAACATCATCCCGGACGATCTTGCCCCCGGGCCCGGTGCCCGGCACCTGACGAAGATCGATGCCGGCGGCTTCGGCCATCTTTTTTGCGACAGGCGTGGCTGGCGCCGGACCTGCTGTGGCGGCTGCTGCCGCAGACTCGGCAGGCTGCGCAGGCAGGGATTCTCCCTCTGAAAGGATATAAGCAATGATAGCCGTCACAGGCACAACTGCACCGGCGGGATATTGAATACCTCCCAGCACGCCGCTCTCTGGAGCCTCGACTTCCATATTGATCTTGTCAGTCGTCGCTTCAAGGATAGGATCACCCTTCTCTACCCTGTCGCCTTCCTGTCTGAGCCACGCGACGATTGTTGACTCTTCCTGCGTGAAGCCGAACTTCGGCATGATGACCGGTTTAGCCAACACGACACTCCTTGATGCTAATATGCGCCGGACATAATATGGCGCACCTCGGCAACTATTGTTTCCGTCTGAGGGACCGTATGATATTCAAGTGTACGGTTGTAGGGTATGGGAATGTCAAGGCCGCAGAGACGCCGCACTGGTGCGTCCAGATAGTCAAATGCTTCGCTGGCAGTAATGCGCGCGACGATCTCCGCCCCGAATCCGCCGGTGCCCACCGCTTCGTGGACAATCAGCGCCCGCCCGGTCTTGATCACTGAGCTGATGATAGTGCGATCATCCAGTGGAGAGAGTGTACGCGGATCAATGATCTCGACGTCAATGCCCTCGCTGCTCAGTGTTTCTGCGGCAGCCAAGGATCGTTGAACCATGATCGAAGTGGCGATCAGTGTCAGGTCTTTGCCTTCACGCACCACATGTGCCTGGCCGAGAGGAACCATGTACGGCTCTTCTGGCACATGTGCTTTGGTCTTGTAGAGCAGTTTGTGCTCCACAAAGATGACCGGATTGTTATCAGCAATCGACGCGAGAAGCAGCCCCTTGGCATCATAGGGATTACTGGGCACAACAACCTTCAGGCCAGGGACATGGACAAACCAGCTTTCGAGGCTCTCGCTGTGCTGGGCCGCTGCGCCAGTGCCTGAGCCGCTAGGCATTCTTAGTACAAAGGGGGCGCTGGCCTTACCACCAAACATGAAGCGAACTTTGGCTGCCTGAAGGACAAGCTGCTCCATGGACAGAGTCACAAAATCCATGAATTGGATTTCCCCAACTGGCCGCATCCCGGTAAGGGCTGCCCCCAGGCAGGCTCCCGCAATCCCGGCTTCCGATATTGGCGTGTCAATGATGCGCTGGGGGCCAAACTCATCTACCAGCCCGGCCGTTACCCCAAAGGCGCCGCCGTATACCCCGACATCCTCGCCAATCACAAACACACGTTCATCAGCATTCATTGCCTGCCGCAGCGCCTCTCGGAGCGCCTCGGCATAGGTCAGTTCTCGCGCCGCAAAGGAGTTTTTTGCGACAGATTGCGTCTCAGTCAGCATAAACACCTTCCATAATGGTGGTGACATCTGGCTCAGGGCTGGACTCAGCAAACGCAACCGCCTGGTCAATGCGCTGATATGCTTCAGCGCGAATGGTCTCGTACTCTTCAGTTGATATCATGGCTGCATCAGACAGCACTTTGCCGAAGCGCGGGATAGGGTCACGCTCCTGCCATTCCTTCACCTCATCACGGGTACGGTAGAGTTGCCGGTCGCTCTTGGAATGGCCCTTCCAGCGATACGTGACTGCTTCGATGAGCGAGGGGCCGTCGCCAGCCCGAGCACGAGCTACCGCCTGCGCAACCGCATCATATACAGCCAGCACATCATTTCCATCTACGGTTACCCCCGGGATGCCATAGGCATCTGCACGCTGGCTGATACGGGGCACCTTGAATGCTCGGGTGACAGCCATTGACATAGCATACTGATTGTTTTCGCAGATATAGATGATCGGCAGGTCCCAGATGGCAGCCATGTTTAGAGACTCGTGGAAAGCTCCCTCATTGGCCGCGCCGTCGCCGAAGAGTGTCAAACCCACCTGGTCAGTTTGGCGCATTTTGATGCTTAAGCCAACCCCTACGGATATGGGAATGCCCCCCGCAACAATGCCGTTAGCTCCAAGATTATTAGCCTCAACATTGGCGATGTGCATGGATCCACCCCGCCCCCGGCAATAACCCGTTTCTTTGCCCATGAACTCGGCCATCATATAGTTGACATCACTTCCCCAGCCGAGCATATGGCCATGGCCCCGATGGTGGTTGAGCATGTAGTCGTGACCCGGCTTAGCCGCCCCGGAAACGGCAGCGGCATTGGCCTCCTGGCCGATCGACAGATGCATGGTGCCATGAACCTTGCCGAGCGCATACAGTTCTTCGGCTTTCTCCTCGAACGCCCGGGTTGTCCACATGACTGTCAGCATGGCGCGTGATCGCTCAACGCCAATCTGAGACAGGATCTGTATGGCTTGCTCTGGTGAGAGGGTGGGAATACCGTCTGGCATGCAGGGTTCCTTTCCCGGTCGTGAAGGATAGTGCTCAGTAACCGCCTGGCGCATCCAGCTCACAGATGATGCGCGCTGCGGTCTCGTCTGTGACCAGGCCGCTGATCAGTTGTGCGCGCAGGGCGCCCAGGATGGCGGGCGCTTTGATCTCTCCGCCGGCCACCCCTATCACCAGAGGGATCTGCCGGAGCGCCGCAGCTGTGATCCCGACCACACGCTGCATGAGAGGGATATCCAGCAGGTGCCCTTGCTGGTCATATAAAGCCGCGCACACATCACCAACTCCGCCGCTGGCGATCACCTGATCCATCTCGGGCTCCGTCAGATACCCGGCGCGGATCCAGCTTGACATAGAGGGCAGCGTAGTTCCAATCCCGACAATTGCGAGATGCGCCTGCCGCACAACTTCCAGTACTTCGCGAATGCGGCTGTCAGCTACCAGGGCATTTCTGACCTCGGGGCTGTCTACTACCAGCGGAGCTGGAAGCACCTGGTAGCGCCCGCCAAACACGCGGGCAATCCAGCGAGCCAGTTCCGGCCCATCGATTTGAGGGTCCGGAGTGCCCAGGGCCCCGATCAATTGAACGACTCTTATGCCTGGAACGTGCATCGCCCGGAGCGCGTTGGCAACCTCATAAACGCCAGTGCCCCAAGAGACACCAATGATCATGTCGTTCCGGACTATCTGCTCGACCAGCCGCGCAGCGAGCCCGCCGAGGCCGCGAAGCATTTGGCTGTAGGTCACCGGGCGGTAGCCAAGAACGCGGACCTCGCTGAGAAAGGGAAACCGGCGCGCCAGCGTGAGCTCCAGGTCGCGGTTGCGCACCATGGGGTAATGGATGCGGATCTCAACCACGCCTGTGTCATGGGCTTCAGTCAGCAGCCGGGAGATTCCCGATCTGGAGTACCCCATGCGCTCACAGATCTCCTGCTGTGTCATGTCCTGCTCGTAGTACATACTGGCAATCTGGGCCAGGAACTCAAGCCGGTCATCGTCTTTGGGTAGAAGCCCATCGTTACGTTTGGTCATGATGTATGAAGCACGCGAAACACGGCACATCGTCTGGCTTACTACTGATGATCATAACGGATAATCGCACTTATGTGTAGAATGTTCACATATGTGACAAACAACCACTCCAGCGAAGCCATCTGGCAAGTGCAGGGTTTAAAACTTAATGAGGTGTGTCACCGCACCCTCACATTTGTGACAATATCGCACGGGCTCCTTTCAGTTGATATATAAATGTAGTAGCCTGCTGCCGATAGAACATTCATCCTCACAATTGCAGATGGAGCAGGGTGGAATTCTGTGGACATCTCCGAATTCCTGCGGCCAGAAGCGATAATCCTGAACCTCCGAGCTCAGACATCCAGCGAGGTGATCCGGGCACTTGGCAACAACCTGAGGGACCTCGGCTATGTGAACGACGATTTTGTTGAGGCAGCCCTCGCACGAGAGGCGCGTATGCCCACCGGTTTGCCTCTCGCAGGCAGCTTCAATGCGGCGATCCCTCATGTCGATATCGAGTATGTCAGGCAGTCTGCACTGGCGCTGGCTACCCTCGAGAAGCCCGTGATCTTCCAGAACATGGTCGATCCAGAGCAAGATGTACCTGTTCAGCTTGTGATCATGCTTGCTCTGGACCAGCCAAAGTCTCAGATCGCTATGCTTCAGCAAATTGCGGGCATACTCCAGAATCCTGAGCTAATTGCACAGCTTATGGCTGCAACTACCGCACAGCAGATCCTGGCTGCGCTTGCCCAAGCAGAGACCTCTGCGTGAGATAACCCCGCACAGGAGAGGAGACAATAAGCACTATGCCAAGTGGAGATAGCAAGGTTGTTCTGGTTGCCTGCGGAACTGCAATAGCCACATCGACCGTGGTGGCCGTCGCTATTGAAGAGGCATGCAAAGCGGCAGGCATAAAAGTCCGTACCCGCCAATGTAAAGCGGCAGAAGTCCCGACCCTGGCCAAAGAAGCCGACTTGATTGTGACTACAACGCCGGTTTCTCAGGATCTTGGCGTGCCGGTCATCCAGGGACTGGCTTTCCTCACCGGGATCGGCAAGGATGCTGTCCTCAAGCAGATTGTTGAGGCGCTCAAGGATTGATCTCCCCCGGGGGCTGACTGTGGCTCCCTGCTGCTAACGCGGGCACCCTGGTTCAAGGAGGTAAGAGAGCCATAAACACACCAGTCGCTTCGATGATCTTACTGATGAACGCGAACCTTCAACGTACCCATCAATGCACACATGTAGGCCAAGGCGCACCTCAAGGAGAGGCACACTATGAGTGTCCTGGAATTCATTAAGAGCCTGTTTGACACGCTTGGTTCGACCGTCCTGTTGCCCGTGTTCATCTTCCTATTCGCGATCGCCCTGGGTGCGAAAGTGGGCCGGGCATTCCGGTCGGCGGTTATCATCGGCGTGGCTTTCGTCGGCATCAACCTGGTGATTGGTCTGATGTGGGGCTCCCTCACCGACGTCTCGCAGGCCATTGTGACCAATACTGGCATCCAGCGGGATGTGGTGGACGTGGGCTGGCCATCAGCCGCAGCCATTGCGTTCGGGTCACAGGTTGGCCTGTGGGTGATCCCGGTTGGACTTGCGGTCAACATCCTGTTGCTGGCGCTGCGCCTTACCCGCACGCTGAACGTGGATGTGTGGAACTTCTGGCACTTTGCCTTCGCGGGCTCGCTGGTTTTTGCTGTTACCAACAGCCTGGTGATGGGCATCGTTGCGGCGGCCCTGTATGCAGCGCTTATGCTGTTCTTCGCCGACTGGACCGCCCCTGCTGTGCAGAAGTTCTACAATCTGCCCGGCATCTCGATCCCTCATGGGACCTCGTCGGGCTATGTGCCGCTGGCCATTCCGATCAACTGGCTTCTGGACCGCATCCCGGGGGTCAAGGACTGGAAGGCTGATCCCGAAACTATTCAGAAGCGTCTTGGGCCAACCTTCGGCGATCCCATGGTCATGGGGCTGATCATCGGCCTGGTGCTGGGCATCATCGGCTTCGTGATCCCGCTCACCCGTGGGGAAAGCACCTTCCTGGCCTTTCTGGGGAATGTGGTCAAGCTGGGGGTCAACCTGGCGGCCGTGATGGTTCTGCTGCCGCGCATGGTATCCATCCTGATGGAAGGGTTGATCCCGATCTCAGAAGCGGCGCGCGAGTTCATGCAGAAGCGGGCAGCCGGGCGCGAGGTCTATATCGGCCTGGACTCGGCTATCCTGATCGGTCATCCGGCCGTGATCTCCAGCGCACTGCTGCTGGTACCGATTGCGATCCTGCTGTCGGTCATCCTGCCCGGCAACCGCGTCCTGCTGTTTGCTGACCTGGCCGTCATCCCGTTTGTGATTGCCATCTTCGCCCCGATGACGCGCGGCAATGTGTTCCGCATCGTGGTGATCGGAACTGTAGCGCTGGCCATCGGCTTCTATGTCGGCAATGCCCTGGCGCCGATGATGACCGAGACCGCGGCAGCCGCAGACTTTGCCATCCCTGAGAATGCTGTGCTGATCACCAGCATCGCAGATGGCTTCATCTGGGTGCCGTGGTTCTTCATGACCCTGGCACGGCTGCTTGGCTGGATTGGCATGGTCGTGATGCTTGTTCTGCTGGCACTGGGCTTCTTCTTCTACCTGCGTGCCCCGCGGGCGTGGGAGCGCGCCGCAGGCGGACCGGAAGAGGCTGCAGCAGCCGGCGACTGATTTGACTGCTTCCTCGTAGTTAAAATCTGTCGGGGCAGGCCCGATCCTGCCCCGACAGCCCTGTTTGGACAAAGGCCCTATCGGCATGATAAAAGCGCTGCTCGAGAGCTTCCTCGGCCCCACGTTCACGGCGGTCCTGCATTTCTACACTGCTAACAGCCTTGTCATCAACAGTGTGGTGGTGCTCTATGGCGTAGTTATGATGCTGTCGTGGTCTAATCTTGTGCGTATACGCCGGCGGCTGGCATCCGAGATAGCATCCCGGATGCTGGCTTTGCCAGGCTTTCGCGAGACTCCCAGTATGAAGCAAGCTCTTCAGCAGGTTAACATCCCGTGGGAGCTTGTTGTGAATGGGACGAATTTTCCGCTGGTGGCGCGCCAGACAGCTCTACGTCCACACCGCTGCACGGTGGCAGTTGTTCAGAGCCTTCTGAGCGAAGAGGATTTAGCCAGAGATACGTTGGAGGCTCTGTCCCAGATCGACACCGAAGTGGCTCGTCGGGTTATCCTAGAGGAGTGATTCCCTTGCGTGAGATCGAGGTTGTTGTCCGGCATGAAGTGGGTCTGCATGCTAGACCCGCCTCACTTTTTGTCAAGCTTGCCTCAAAGTTCCCCTGCAATATCAATGTCCGCAATCTCACCACCGGTTCCCAGGCCGTCAATGCCAAGAGCATCCTAAGTGTACTCTCGCTGGGGGTCAACCGGGACAACAGCATCGCTATTCAGGCAGATGGTGAACAGGCCGACGAAGCTCTGAAAGCGCTGCAGCAGTTGGTGGAAGACAACTTTAGCGAATAGCCTTTAGTAGCGGCCCCCTGCGGGGAAAGATCGGGATGCGTCATCATGAGCGAACTCATTCTAAAGGGCATCGCTGCAGCTGAAGGTATTGCGATCGGCCCGGCATTCTGTTATGTCCCCCTTATTCTGGAGATACCCGTCCGTCAGGCGCTCTCGCCACATGAGGAAATCGCCCGCTTCGAAGCGGCCCGCAGCCAAGCAGTGCAAGAGTTGCAAGCAATCCGAGCAGAGCTCGAAAGCCGTGCCGATTCCCAGACTGCCGCTATATTCGAAGCCCATGCGATGATGGCTGACGATCCCCTGCTGTACGAGGCTGTCCAGAAGCATATGCTGGCTGGCCAGATCGCGGAAGCCGCTGTGTCTGCCGCTACTGTCGAACTGTCAGATATGCTGGCTGCAATGGGGGACGATCTGTTCGCAGCTCGTGCAGCAGATGTCAAGGACGTGGGCCGCCGACTGCTGCGCATTCTGCTGGGTTTACAGGACACTTCACTTGAGGGCCTCGTCGAGCCATCGATCATCGTTGCTCAGGATCTGACTCCATCGGACACTGCCCGTCTGCGCCCTGAGCTGACGCTGGGATTCTGCACAGCGGCGGGAGGATTGACTTCCCACACCGCTATCCTGGCCCGCACGCTGGGGATCCCGGCCGTTGTGGGCCTGGGAGCACCTGCCATCAACCCAATCAAGGATCAGCAGCAGCTCGTGCTGGACGGATCAGCTGGCATCATAGTGATTGCGCCCGAGAGCACTACCCTCGGACGCTATCGAGATCGGCAAAAGCAGGAGCGTGCCCGCGAGGTCTATGTCCGCGAGGCTGCCACACAGGCCGCAGTCACCACCGAGGGGCATACTGTCGAGGTTGGTGCTAACATCGGAGATGTTGAATCGGCCAGAGAGGCTGTCCTCATGGGGGCTGAGGGCGTCGGTCTTCTGCGAACCGAGTTCCTCTATTTACAGGAGATTGAGCCTCCCTCTGAAGCAAGGCAGATCAGAGCCTATAAAGCGATATTTGAGGCGATGGGAGACCGCCCGGTGATCGTCCGGACCTTAGATATTGGAGGTGATAAGCCGCCTCCGTATTTACCCTTCCCCGCCGAGATGAATCCTTTCCTGGGGTGGCGCGCGATCCGCATCTGTCTGGACGAACCGACCCTGTTTAAGACCCAGCTTCGCGCCATTCTCCGCGCGGCAGAAGGCCATCGTGGCCTGATTATGTTTCCAATGATCAGCAGCGTTGAGGAGCTGCGAACAGCCAAGCAGATGCTGGGTGAGGCCCAAGCAGAACTTGAGGAACAGGGCCTCTCGTATGCCAGAGAGGTGCCGGTTGGGATCATGGTTGAAACCCCGGCAGCAGTGGCTGTGGCCGATTTGCTGATCCGGGAGTGCGACTTTTTCAGCCTGGGTACGAACGACCTGACCCAGTATACACTGGCTGTGGACAGGACCAACGAGCGTGTCGCGCAACTGTTTCAGCCCCTGCACCCCGCAGTTCTGCGGCTGATCAAGCAAACGCTTGATGCAGCACACACGCATGGTAAATGGGTAGGGATGTGCGGTGAACTGGCAGGCATGATGCGGGCAATTCCGATTCTGCTGGGCCTCGGGCTGGATGAGTTCAGCATGGTTCCTCGGGCCATCCCGGAGGCGAAATGGCTCATCCGTCGGCTGTCACTCAGCGAGGCCAGGTCGATCGCAGACCATGCGCTCGCCTTGACTACATCGGCCGAGATTGAGACTTACATGCAGGGTGTTCTGGACAAACTGAAGTAGGGTAAGGGCTCTCGATTCGATCGCAGAAGGATTGGAGCGGAGGGGAAAGGGGTGAAAGCTCACCTTTAGATATGCAAAGCCCTTTGGAACTGGGTGGGGCAGACCTCAGTTTACCAAAGGGCTTTTGTTTCGTTATGGCCATCTCGAAATTCGAGGTGACTCAGGTTCCCCATTAATGGGCGGTATAGGGCTCGAACCTATGACCTCGTCGATGTCAACGACGCGCTCTAGCCAACTGAGCTAACCGCCCAGAACCGCCGGAAATTATATGCAAAAACAGCGGCTACGTCAAACCTCGAACTTCATTTGGCATCGGCCAATTGTATCCCCTTAGAAGGAAAAACATCCCTTCGTAACCTGATCTTTTGATTTGCCGCGCAGTGGCCGGTTTTGCATATTGCGGTATCCGGCAAGCCGTTGGCTCGCTTCAATCGGCGGGCTTCTTCAACAGGCTAAGCTGCTACAACGGCAATCATGCCTTCAAGGATTCGCTCAAGTGCCATCGTGTGGCTGCACACCGCGCGGCTATGAAAGAAGTCACAGTCGCAGTGCCAGGCGCCATCCCGAAACTCAACGGTGTGGGGATTATTCTCGCCGTCAAATGTGACTCTGAAGGACTCGAAGCGGATCCGATCACGCTCCTCAGCGTAACGCTTGGCCTTTTCGATCTTACCAATCATTCCATGATCCATAGCGCTGCCTCCTATGTCGGTATTTGATGCCTGCCGGAAAGTCTATAAACACCCGGCACGCAGGCATGATGCACTGCGTGCCGGTTCAGACTGTGCGAATCAGCATCACTATTTTGCGAATGGCCTTCATGAACTACAGTATAGGTCAGTTGACGGCAGACTGTCAATTGCTCAGAGGCCTCCGCCTACCCTCCGTTGGCAATACTGCCTTATGCCTTCATACTGGCCAGGTGGGGCTAGATTCAAGCAGTGACGCAGTGGATGGGACACCACAGAAAGCAACAGAGACCATGGCTGCACCTCATGAATATGATGCAGTAGTTGTCGGAGCCGGGCCCAATGGCTTGGCAGCCGCTATTACGCTGCTTGAGGCCGGGCGCTCAGTGCTGGTGCTGGAGGCGCAGCAGACAGTAGGGGGTGGGGCACGATCGGCAGCACTCACGCTCCCCGGTTTTGTGCATGATATCTGCTCGGCCATACACCCCCTGGGTGCAGGATCGCCATTCTTTCGCAGGCTGCCGCTGGAGAAATACGGTCTCCAATGGATTGCGCCACCAGCGGCCGCCGCTCATCCGCTGGATGATGGGACGGTTGTGATGCTGATGCCATCGCTCGAAGAGACAGCGCGCAACCTGGGAACAGATGAACTTGCATACCACCGACTGATGAATCCGTTAGTAGCGGATTGGCCCAAACTTGCAGAGGCATTTCTTGGCCCGCTTCGTCTGCCTCGACACCCACTGACAATGGCACGCTTTGGGCTGCTAGCTCTGCAGCCTGCGCATTTTCTGGCCAGGACAGCTTTCCGTGGCGAGCGCGCACGGGCGCTGTTTGCCGGTATGGGAGCGCACTCCATTATGTCTCTATATCGATCTCCCACAGCTGCCTTTGGGCTGATGCTGGGTGTGCTGGCTCACGTAGTCGGGTGGCCACTGCCACGTGGCGGCTCACAGCAGATCGCCAATGCGCTGGCATCGTATCTGCAGGCGCTGGGTGGGGAGATCCGGGTTGGATTCCCAGTGCGATCGCTGGATGAGCTTCCTCCCTCGCGGGCTGTATTGCTCGATATTACACCTGCCCAGCTTGTCAGGATCGCCGGCGACCGGCTGCCGGCGGGTTATCAACGGCAGTTACGCAGCTATCGCTACGGACCCGGCGCCTTCAAGATAGACCTGGCGCTGGATGGGCCAATACCGTGGAAGGCCCCTGAGTGTATGCGGGCGGGCACGGTGCATTTAGGTGGGGATCTTCAGGAAATCGCGGAAGCAGAGCATAGGGTGTGGAGGGGGGAGCACCCGGAAAGGCCGTTCGTCCTGCTTGCTCAGCAGAGTCTGTTTGATCCAGCACGAGCACCGGAAGGCCATCATACGGTATGGGCATACTGCCATGTGCCTAATGGATCGCCATTTGACATGACCGAGGCGATCGAGCGTCAAATCGAGCGCTTTGCGCCTGGTTTCCGCGATCGGATCATTGGTCGGGTCGCTACCGGTCCGGCGGCTCTCGAGGCTTATAATGAGAACTACATCGGTGGCGATATTAACGGAGGGGTGCAGGATCTTGCCCAGCTATTTACCCGCCCTGTACCCCGCCCAGTTCCCTATTCCACCCCACTGCGTGGCATTTATCTCTGCTCCTCTTCCACCCCTCCCGGGGGAGGCGTACATGGAATGTGTGGCTATCATGCAGCCCGGGTTGCGCTGCGAGATGTGTTGTGAGCGGCTGGCCTACCTGCGATCTCAGCAGGCTGGCATCGGTGTAGTGTTTATAGAAAGGAGAACACACCCATGCGCATCGTCTATGCGTTCTTGGTCCTCAAAGAACATCCCTATGGTCGCGAGATGCTCCGCCAACTACTTGAAGCTGGATTTGAGCCCGCTGTGGTAATCGAGGAAGATTCGCCAGTTGCCGATGAAGAACGACAGAAATTCTACGAGCGGATCGCAGGGCACCCCCTACCACCAACATTTACTGACCTGCTGTCCGGTCGGTCAATACGGCGGGTATCAGTTCCGCACCACAATCAACAGGAGTGCGAACGTCTGCTTGCCGAGGTGCAGCCAGACTTGATCGTCCTTGGCGGGACCCGCATCATTCGCCCGAATATTCTTGAGAAGGCACGGCATGGGGTACTGAACTCGCATCCCGGGCTACTGCCTCAGGTGCGCGGCTCGGCTTCTGTGGCCTGGTCGATCTATCACGATATTCCAGTTGGGTGCACATGCCATTTCGTCGATCCAGGTGTTGATACAGGGGATATTGTCGGACAGCGAATCATACCGGTACATCGCGGAGACACATATGAGAAGCTTGTCTGGGAAACGATCGCCCTGGCTGGAACTCTGATGGTTGAGGCTCTGCAGGCATTCTCCACAGGCAGCATCCAGCGATCTCCACAGCCTGCAGAGGGGATGACTTATCGGGTAATGCCGCCGGAGATGGTGGCTGAGGTCAAGCAGAAATTAGCTGACGGAAAGTATCAGCACTTGGTGGACTAACGACAGTGCCGTTTGATGAGACATCGCCACAGCAGAGCGTATAGACCCGCTTGCGCTTCGCCGGCACTAAGCCTGTGTGCAGAGTCGAGACGTAGCCTATAATGGCGGCGGGCACGGGCAGAAGGCTGCCTCACCAGCACGAGGGCAAGACAGCGTGATTTATAGAGCTTTTTTCACACCGATTGACCAAAACGGCGCCCCTCTAGGCCAGCCGATTGAGCTGTCTCAAACAGATATCCTGATCGGGCGCGATCCAGAGGCTGACATCGTAGTTGCTTCAGCCGGCGTCTCCCGACGGCATGCCAGGGTGAAGTTTCAGAGCGATCAGTACACGCTCGAAGACCTCAACAGCAGAAATGGAACGTTTGTCAATGATGCCAGGGCTTCTGGCCCTACAGTTCTCCAATCTGGCGATCGGATCCGCCTGGGGCATTCGGAGACGCTGCTGTTCGCCTGCACGATCAGCACGGCAGACCTCGCTGCGACTGTGCGCTCGCCAGGTATTGACCGATCGGCAACGGTGCTGGAGGATGTTGCTGCACAGGCGCTATTTGATGCCAGTCCGCCTGAACTGCTCGTAACCGTCGCCGGCGCACCACTGGCCCGCTATATGCTTGTGGCCGATCATGTCACTCTGGGCCGTGCAGAGGACAATGATATTGTGATCGGCTCACAGATCGTCTCCCGGCGCCACGCACGGCTCGAGCGCACGGCAGATGGCTATCTTCTGGTCCCGCTGCCGGAGGCCGGCAACCCCATTCTGTATGATGGTCGCCCTCTGCATGAGCCACGGCTCCTAAAACATGACGATAAGCTGCGCATCGGCAGTCTTGATCCGGGCTCGATGGTGACGATGACCTATCAGCACCCTTCCACGGCGGTGATGCCGGCTGCTACAGACATCGATTTTGGCGAATCGGCTGCGATCACGATCGGCCGAGATCGATCAAATGATATTGTGTTGGAAACCCCCACTGTATCGCGCTTCCATGCTGTGGTCGAGCGCATGGGGAAGCGGTATCGAGTACGCGACCTCGGCAGCGCCAATGGCACATTTGTGAACAGCCAGCGTGTTGACGGCGAAGTCTGGATCAAGACGGACGATGTGATCCGCATCGGACCCTACCGCTTTGTGGTCGGCGACAACGAGCTTGCACGCTACGACGAGACCGGCGGGATGCGGGTTGAGGCCATCGGACTCAACAAGTGGGTACGACGCGATCTGAATATCCTGCAGAACATCTCGCTGGTGATTGAACCCCGCGAGTTCGTGGTTGTCGTCGGCCAGAGCGGTGGAGGCAAGTCCACTCTGGTCGATGCCATTGCCGGCTATCGGCCCGCGACGGATGGTAATGTGTTCGTCAATGGGATTGATGTGTATCGGCACTTTGACATGATACGAAGCCATATAGGTTTTGTCCCTCAGAAAGACATCATCCATACCGAGTTGACGGTCTTTCAGGCGCTCGATTACGCAGCGCGGTTGCGTATGCCGCGTGATACCTCTCGGGCTGAGAGACACGCGCGAATTGCCGAAGTACTGGAGGATCTCGATCTAATCCATCGCCAAGATATGCCAATCAGCGGCCTGAGTGGTGGACAGATCAAGCGGGTATCCATTGGCGTTGAGCTGCTGACCAAGCCCGGGCTGTTCTTCCTTGACGAACCCACTTCCGGCCTTGACCCGGGCACGGAGACTGCCCTGATGCAACTGATGCGCCGATTGGCGGATCAGGGCCGCACAATTCTGTTGATTACACATGCCACCAAGAATGTTATGCTGGCCGACAAGGTCGTGTTCCTGGCACGAGGCGGCTATCTGGCCTGGTATGGTCCGCCGGATGAGGCGCTGGCGTATTTTGCTGGCTTCCGCGCTCCGCGCTCGCGGCGAGGGAGCGAGATGGAGTTCGACGAGATTTATGCCATTCTGGACGATCCGGCCAATGGCTCGCCTGCCGACTGGGCAGAACGGTTCCAGAGACATCCTGCCTACGAGCGCTATATCGCAGCACCACTGGCAGGCAAGCCGTTGGGCCACAGCGTCGATGCACGCCGCGGCAGAGGGTCTGTCATGTCGCGGGCGCGCTCTGATAGACAGATTTCCTCATTGCGGCAGTTTGCGATCCTGTCGTCGCGAAACCTGCGTATCCTGGCGCGTGACCGCTTCAGCCTGGCATTGATGCTGGCAGCAGCCCCCCTTGTAGGCCTTCTGCATGTAGTGCTTTCGCTGGTCATGGGGCGTGAGGTAATGGATTACACCGACGGCCATATGCCCTACGTGATCCTGATTCTGTTTCTGCTGGGTGTCTACGGCGTCATGGTCGGTGGGCTTTCCCAGATGCGGGAGATCGTTAAAGAGGCGGACATCTATCGGCGGGAGCGGCTGATCAATTTGCGCATCCTGCCCTATGTGGGTTCGAAGATCTGGGTTGCAGGGCTTCTGTCACTCTACCAGGCTGCAGCCTACAGCCTTATCCAATATGCTGCATTCGACATGCCTGGCGGGCTGGTAGAGTTCGGGCTTTTCTACGTGACTCTGGCACTGGTGAGCATGGCCGGCATGATGCTGGGTCTTTTCGCCTCGTCTCTTGCGCCCAATGCCAATGCTGCCCCCCTCCTGGTGATCCTGATGATCCTCCCCCAGATTGTCCTGGGTGGTGCTTTGATCCCTCTGCCACAGGCTGTCAGCGCCCCCACTTCAACACGTTGGGCAATGCAGTCATTGATCAGCATCACCGGGGTCGGTTCGGACGTGGCCGCAGATACCTGCTGGTTGCTCACCCCCGAGCAGCGGCAGATGCTGACCGACGAGGACAAGCAAGCCCACTGCCGGTGCATGGGCCCTTCTATGCTTCGCGAGAACTCCTGCTATTTCCCGGGTCTCGGGGCCTTCCGGACGCCAGCCATTGATGAGCCGGAGCCTCAGCCGCCCCCCCCTCTTCGCGAACAGCCCGGCGAGCCTGAGCTTCCTCCACGGCCTGAGCAACCAGCCGACCAGTCCGATTCTCTGGCGATGGCTGACTACTTTGCGGCCCTTGAGGCCTGGGAAGTGGAGGCATCGCGTATCCAGGATGAATATCGCGCCGAACTGGCGCAGTATCAGGCAGAAGCCGAAGTTTATCAGGCCCGTCTGCTTGAGTATCAGACTCAGCTGGGCGAATGGCGGGTAGGTCGGCTATCGGCGATTGACCCGGCGGAGCAGTTGATCTCTCGTTTCAATAGAGACTTTGGCTATACGTTTGTAGACAAGGATGACCCGATCGCATTCGGCATGCAGATTGGGCTGTCATGGGCAGCGCAGGTATTGATCATCAGTTTGTTATTCGGCGGGATTCTGTTTCTCCAGAAACGCAAGGATGTGATCTGAAATGAGGACGCATCTTCGGCCAGCACTGGCGGCGCTGACGGCTGCCATGCTTGCCTGCACCAGCGCAGGCAAGCTTCAGGAGGCGCGTCAGTTCGGTGCCGATCTAGAACGCTCGGCCACTGCGCGAGCCGGATCCGGGCAGGAAGCCAATCTGAATTCGCCCGCGCTGACAGCTCAGGCCGTAGCCACGAATGCGAATGAAGCATTCGTGGCTACGCAGGCAGCTCAGCAGGCGCTGGCCCTCGCAGCGCAGGATGCAACAGCAACGGTCGTAGCGCCAATCGAGGAGGAGTTGAGGTTCTATAACATCGACCCTGAGAAGGGCCGTGTGCTCTGGGTGCACCCGCCCATTTTGCTCTCGATCGAGGGCTATCTTCAGAGCGACTATGCGAACAACTTCATGGGAACGGTAGTAGCCGATTTCGTCCTGGCGGCTGATGTCACCTGGAATACACGGACAGGATTATCCGGATGCGGATTTGCTATCCACTCTGATGGAAACAGGGAAGCCATCAACCAGTATCTAGTCATCGCGAGTCGGGCCGGGAATGGCACCGTGTATTTTCTGACCCAGCAGGATGGCGAAATTGTCCGTCAGGAGAACCTGTATGCCGGCACAGCGGATTCGCGCTTTGCCTGGCAAAATGATTCTACCAATCGGATAGCCGTGGTTGGATCAGGTACTGAGATCGAGGTTTACAGCAACCGCGCGCGACTGGGGTCCTTCCGGGCTGGCGAGTTTACCCGGGGGTTCGTTGCTATGGCAGCGCTGAGCGAATCCGGACTCACGGTCTGCCAGTTCGAGAACATCTGGTTGTGGGCGTCGCAGTAGCCCTTCTCTGAGCTAAGCTGGGCGTGAGGAGGCGGTTCGGTCCTGCGCAAGTGGAAGCCTGACCTGAACGGTTGTGCCCCTGCCTTCGGCGCTGTGGATGCCGATTGAACCCTTAAACGATTCAACCAGGTTCCGGGTGATCGTTAAACCGAGGCCCGTACCGCCGATCCCGGCCTGTTTGGCGTTGCGCCCCCGGTAAAACTGCTGCCCCAGATGAGGAATATCTGTCTCGGGTATTCCAATCCCGGTGTCTTCAACCGTCAGTATGATCTCGTCGTTGTCGTCTTTGTCCAACTCAAGCAAGAGCTTCACGCTACCACCCGGTAGAGTGTACTTGATTGCATTGCTTAGCAGGTTGTCGATAATTCGGCGGAGTCCTTCTTCGGTTGCCAGTATCTCCGCGCTGCAGGCTATGTTCAGTTGAAGTGCGATTCCTTTCTCTTCGGCATGCAAGGTCATATCGTCTACCGCGGCCTCCAGGACGTGGTTCAGATCGACGCAGATCAACGGACGCTCATGCTTTAGAGTCTCGCTCATCGCGAGATCCAGCAGATCGCTAACCAGATCCATCAGTGCATCAAGACGCCCATTGACCCGGTTTAGGATGTCGCGTTGAGCAGGGCTCAGTTCGCCGGAAAGTCCGCGCAAGAGCGTCCGAAGGAGGCTCTGGCCGGCGCTGAGAGGCGCTCGGAGCTCATGTGTTACGGTCCGGACGAATTCAGCACGAACCTGCTCGGCACGGCGCAGCGCCTCGTGTGCGATGGCATTCTCAATTGCTGTGCCTCCCTGCCGAGCCAGAAGTGCAGCAAATACAGCATCGGCCGGGGCGAAGGCTTCCGGTCGATCGGCATAGACGCGAAGCACACCAAGCGTCCTGTTACGGCCATTTATGGGAACGACCAAGATGCCACGAAGCCCCTCTGCTGCGGCCTCGCGTGGATACTGAATCCGTGGATCGGTGGCAGCATCCGAAACGATGACTGGCTCCCCGGACATCGCCTGTCGGTCCAGGGGGCTGCGGGCAAGGTCGACCGGACCTTTCTCGAGATAGGCCCGGGTAAGCCCACAGGACGCGCTCATCGTAAGGTTATCTCCGGATTCGTCGAGCAGCCTGACTGAAGCCCGGGTCATTCCCAGCGCATGGGCTGCGCTGGTAGCGACTGCTTGAAGCACTTCTGGCAAATCAAGACTGGATGAGACCGCCTGGGTCGTTCGGAAGAGGGCGTCCAGCTGGCGCTCCCGCTCCCGCAGCCGTCGCATGATCTTCGCTGTCAGGTAGACCATCGCAGTCGCTGCTAGCGCAAAGAACAGGATCTGCCCGCCCACATAAGCCAGGTCAACGTGGATCGCTGCGGGCAGCGCCGGGATTACCCGGTAGTGCGGCAGGACCCCCAGGCCTTCCAGGCCGGCAATAATGGTTAGAATGCCTACCCCCACCGCAACATAGAGGAATGGGGGATGCGCCGGCAGAAGGATGACGACCGTCAGCATATGGATGAAGAGAAAGGGAATAGCCGGACTGGAGATGCCACCGCTGAAGTGAAGAAGCAGCCCCAGGCTGATCCAATCCAGCACGATCTGGATAGTCAGCAGACGCTGCACACGTTTGAGGTAGCATGCAGGGTTGCTATCCTGCGCACGCCCCCCCAGAACTGCCAGTGGTGCATTGTATCCCAGAATGAATAGCCCGGTCAGATAGAGCGGCACCGCGGGCAGCGGCAGGAGGAGGATGCGGTCGCAGAAGATAGTGGTGAGAATGACCAGAATGCCAAGGGCCCACCGGATGTGAACCATGCGCGCACTGTCATTGGCAGTATCCCTTGGAAGAGCAGCCTCCAGCACATCGGCGTCTTCCGGCGCGGCATTCATGTGTGCCCCCAATTCTCGCTACGTGGCGACATCGGCTCTGGTCAGAAGCATGTTGACTTTGCGAACAAGCTCATCCGGATCGATCGGTTTGTCGATGAAATCATCTACCGGAAGATAGTCCTGATCCGGTCCGAACCGCAGGGGTGTTGTGGTATGGAGAGCGGTCAGAATCAGGATCGGGATCTGACTAAAGCTGGCATATTCAGAGGCAGGGTCAGGGCTGCGCAGCTTCAACGCAACCTGGAATCCCTCGGTAGTTGAGTCCATCATAACATCCAGCACAATCAGGTCGGGCTTCTCGGTCTTCACCATTTCAAGACCGAGTGTGCCATTGGCGGCCTCCAGGACCCGATGTCCCGCACCTTGCAGGCAGAGACGTGTAGCCAGAACCATATCCGGATCGTCGTCAATAATTAATATCTTTGCCATTTTGCGAACTTACTCCTCCGGGCCGCACAGGCCGCGCAATGTATCGAGGATCGCGCTGCTCAGGCCGGGCAATTCACGCTGAACCGCCTCGCTGAGGCCCGGCTTCCAGTTCACCTGGGCAGGCTGGATCCCATAGAGAATCACGGTGGCGGGCAGTATATCCATTGCACTGCCCAGAGCCAGTGCGTCAGCCACCCCGGCGGAATGGAGAGACATGGTATCCGGATTCTCAATCAGCACATTGACATCAACGAGTCCCCAGGTGCCAGGCGCCTTGCCCATGTCGGCACAGTCTATCAGAATGACATTCTGACAGCCCTGCCACAGCAGAAGACTCTCCAGACAGGCCGTGCCGGCATCCACAAGCGCAACATCATGCGGGAGGCAGCAGCTCTGTGCGAGGAGATCCAGGACGGCAGCTGCCGCCCCGTCATCG
The DNA here is from genome assembly GCA_034435035.1 of Anaerolineae bacterium. Taxonomy (GTDB): domain Bacteria; phylum Chloroflexota; class Anaerolineae; order Aggregatilineales; family UBA3940; genus JAHEME01. The sequence goes on from DAOTXW010000023.1 coordinate 83,407, forward strand.
CCTCGTAGTGGGTTGCCGAAGGCAATCACCAGGGTACGCGCCCGATCATTCAAAGCGAACCTTCAGCATATGAGTCGAACACGAGATGCAGGGATCATAAGCGCGCACCAGCATTTCCAGAGCCAGTTCGATATCCTGCTGAGGCCGGTGCAGGAGAGAGGGCACCAGTGTGCGCATATCTGCCTCAATATTGGCCAGGTTCTGGCCGGTAGGAATGATGCAGTTGGCATGCGCAATGAGTCCATCTTCGATGGTGTAGTGATGGAACAACACGCCGCGCGGCACCTCGCACGCACCTACTCCCTCTCCGAAGAGACGGGTCGGAGGCTGCGGCTCTTCCCACAACAAATCCTTCTCAAGAAGCTGGTCGATCAGCTTTGTTGCGTCCTCAACGCTGTGTACAACTTCTACAAGCTGCGCTTTGGTATTGAAATAAGGGTTGGTGCAGATTGGCTTCAGGCCCAATGCCCGTGCCGCTGACTGCGCACGCGGGTGGAGTTGACTGTGATTGATGTTGTAGCGCGCCAGTGCACCGACCATATAGGAAGCACGCTGGTTTCGGGCATGCTTGGCTGTGGAATGATCCACCAGATACTCGTTGGTCACATCGCGATAGCCCTCGACCGGCCAAGTGCCGCCATCGGTGCTGACGAGGCCACCCTCAATGAAGGCATAGGCGTCAGGGTGATGAAGCGCTATGTATTCGGTTTCGCGTTCGAAGTCTGGAAATTGTAGGCCCTGGAACAGGTCAACCGTCGCCTCGATGTCCGGCCACGCAGCTTCGAGGCGCTCGCGTAGCTCATAGAGATCATTAGCCGAGGGGAAGTGTGTCCACCCGCCAACGGCCATGGCTATCGGGTGTGTGTGGCGCCCGCAGATTGCTGCGCACAGATCGCCGGCAAGCTTTTTCATTCGCAGAGCGCGCAGCACCACATCAGGGGATGTCTTGGCCAGTGGAATTACGCTGCCTACTCCCAGGAAATCGGGGGCGACTAGCATATAGATATGCAGAATGTGGCTGTCGAGGATTTCGCCGTAGAAGTTGAGCCTGCGCAACAGGTGCGATTGTTCTGATATCTGGATCCCAAGGGCCTTCTCGACAGCCTGAAGCGAAGTCGTTGCATGGCCGACGGCACAGATCCCGCAGATTCTGGACGTGATATGTGACGCTTCCCGAAAAGGTCTCCCGCGCAGCATTGCCTCAAAGAAGCGTGGAGTCTCGACGATCTGCAGATCGCACTGCTTGAGCTCGCCGTTGCGCACGTCAACCACAATGTTTCCATGGCCCTCGACTCGCGTCAGATGATGGATATCAAGCGTGACCGTTGTCATGACCGGGCGCCTCTTCGTCTGCAGTTTGCATTTGGTATGTCAGGAACATCGTCATACGACTTGCGACTTCCTGTTCGCTCATTCCATGTTCGGCCAGTACTGCCTCCAGCGACTTCATATTGGGATGGGGGATGAGGCCCCGGCAGGCCTCGCAGCTATCGCCGTAAGCAGGGCAGATCGCCTGACAGCCAGCTCGTGCGACAGGTCCCAGGCAAACGCCGCCCCGCAGGTACAGGCAGACCGTCTCACGCAGCTTACACTCCACGCAGACGGGGTAATCGGGCAACTCAGGAGCGCGGCCCTGCAACAAAAGCCCAACGATCCGAACAAACTCGTCCCGATCGATCGGGCAACCGGGGATGATCCCATCAATCGGGATCACAGCACTGATCGGTCGTGCAGGATAGGTTTCATAGCGCTCAGCACGCTCCGCATAAACATATCGGCGAACGTCAGCCAGATCGTGCAGGTTGCGGATCGCATTGACGCCGCCAAGGTGAGCGCACGCTCCCAGGGCAATTACCAGGTCAGCGCGAGAGCGGATTGCCTGCAGGCGCTTCTCATCACTCGGGCGGGTGCAGGAGCCCTCAATGAAGGCTATCTGATAGTCCTCGTCCTTTTCACTCATGGCCTCACGGAACTGAGCAATCTCAATCACGTCCAGGAGCTCAGGGTGGGTCTGGAGCGAATCAATGACCGTGAGCTGACAGCCCTCACAGCTGGTAAAATCAAAGAAGGCGACCCTGGTTCTAGCGGCGGGTATCACCACAGTGCCTCCTCCAGATGTTTGACTTCCGCGTATGAGAACGATGGTCCGGACTGGCAGGTATAAATGTCCTGCATCTGGCAGTGGCCACATTTGCCTACACCGCATTTCATACGGCGCTCGAGGCTGATCCAGATGTTCCCCTCCGGTATCCCTTTGCCCAGCAGCTCCATCAGCACAAATCGGTACATTGCGGGCGGGCCGACTGAGATGGCCACCGTGTTTCGTGCATATATCTCAATTTCCGGAAAGAGTGTGGTAATAACCCCTATGTGACCTGTCCAGGACGGATCCGGACGATCGACTGTCAGATGAACATCCACGTCACCGCGGTTGGCCCATTCAGTGAGCTCATCTGTGAACAGAAGCTCCGCAGGACTGCGGGCGCCATAAAGAATGATGATTCGTCCAAACTTCCCGCGCTCATCCAGTGCCTGATTGATGAGCGACCTTAACGGTGCCAGCCCAAGACCGCCCGGTACGAACAGCAAGTCTTTGCCCTTGAAGCGCTCCACCGGGAAGCCCCGGCCAAAAGGCCCGCGGACCCCTACGATAGACCCGGCGTCCATGCGGTGCAGCACACCTGTCAGATCGCCGGCTTTACGCACGCACAGCTCGAAAGTCCCGTTACTGCGGCTAGGTGAGGAGGAGATGCTGATTGGAGCTTCACCAACACCGATAACCGAGAGCCCCACAAACTGACCGGGGCGATGATTCAGTGAAAGGCCGTTTGCCAGCTCAATGGTGAAGACCTTCTCAGTAGCGGTGAGCGAGCGCACATCGCGAATACGCGCCAGGGTTGGCAGATAGAGTGAGGGCGAGTCGAGGCGAGATATCAGTGGCGTTCTCATGTCTGCGCTTCCTGTCGGCGACTCATGCTGGCGCGGCGGCGATAGAGTTCGTTGAAGGTATCGACCGGGGTGATATGGACCGGACATGCCTGGGCACAGCGTCCGCATCCGACGCATCCCACCATACCATAGGCATCAAGTTGATATTTCCCTTTACGCATGAATCGATGACGCTGACGGGCCGCACGGGTCGGGCGAAAGTTGTGTCCGCCAGCGACGGCGGCAAAGCGATCAAGCTGACAGGAATCCCATATGCGGCTGCGCTGACCGGTCTGGAGGGTGAGGGCAGTCTCATCTTCCACATTAAAACAGTAGCAGGTTGGGCAGACACTGGTGCACATGCCACAGGCAAGGCAGCGCTCGCCAAGCTCTTCCCACAGATGGCTGCGATAGCTGACAGATAGCAGGCTCGGAAGTTCGGTGATATCGAAATCAAGGCGATAGGAAAAGCGCGACCACTTATCGCTCAGCACCTGGTTAACCCGGCGATAGTCCGTTTCTTTCGCTTCGCGCGCCGGCTCGAACCTATCCAGCAGCCTCTGTCCGCGCTCGGTGCCGACATCGATGGCATAGTCGTTTTCGACTTGCACCAGATGGAGGTCAAATCCGCTTGTGATCCCCAGGGTGCCCATGCTTTTGCAGAACGAGTGCTCCATACATGGCTTCAGGCACTCGATGCCAACCAGGAGTGTCTGCTCGCGCCGGCGCTGGTAGTGCTGATCCGGGTAGCCCTGTGCAAACACTTCGTCCAGCAGTTCAATGGCGTGAAGATCGCAAGTATGAATCCCCAGAATTACGGTCGGCTGATCCTCAGGGAAAACGGCCTCTACTTGAGCGCCCCCTTGCGTAAAGCGGAAAAGGGTCTCTTTCTGGGGAAGAAGGTACTTTTTAGGCGGCAGGACGCTCGTAGCATAGCTAAGGTTGATCTCATCCGCTGCGGTGATTTCGCCAAATACGTGCTGGCCATGGAGTGGGCGAGGCCCCACAACATGATGCTCTGCACGTAGATGGTTGATCCAGTCCGGCAGGGCCGTGATCGGCATGATCCGAAGACTCATCGACATACGCTCCGGGGGCATCTGCTAAAGTAGTGCGACGGAAGGAATACCCCTTAATCTGAGTGTATCGTCATCTGGGAAGCCCAACGCGTGACGCGAGTAATCGCCTAATTGTGATATTTGTCACAATAAGACGCTGGAGATGCTGAAGTTGATGCTGTAGGCGTATAATGCCAGCAAAAGTATGTTCCAGAGGGGCAAGTCGATGCTGGTCTACGAGGTTATGACTCCACAGCCCATTACGGTCCGGCCAGAGAGTGACTATCTTGCCGCCATCGCATTGATGCGGGCGGGGCGCTTCCGGCATCTCCCCATCGTCGATCGCGAGGAGCGCCTCGTTGGCCTGATCTCCGATCGTGACCTGGCCGCGGTTCGGGTGGATGCTCCTCTCCAGCAGGACCTGACTGGAAGCGGGACTCTGGTTCGGGTTGAAGAAGTCATGCAGCGCGAAGTGATCACAGTGCCTCCAGAATATCCGCTGGAGGAGGCCGCTCGTCTGATGGTTGAGCACCATATCGGGTGCCTTCCCGTTGTTAGAGATGGCCAGGTTATCGGCATCCTGACGGACACAGACATCTTTCACCAGTTTGTCAGGATCCTTGGCGGCGGCAGCCCAACAATCCGCCTGACGGTTCAGGTGGATAATCGACCCGGGCAGTTGGCCTCGCTGGCCAGCCTGGTAGCGTCTGTAGGTGGTAACATCCAATCGATTGCCTCCTATCCCACTTCTACTGAGGAGCGTACAAACTTCACCCTTCGTGTTGAGCTGGCCCCTTTGAGTGCCTTGCGGGCGGCCATCGAGTCCCATCCTGGAGCAGCATTGCTGCATGTATGGGAAGCACATCCTTCCGGCTCTTGAATACGATGCCCGGAGAGATTGTCCGGAAACTCACTATGCCCAAGGTGCTGGTTGTTGACGACGATTTGGCGCTGGCAGATATCCTCGCGTTCACGTTACGACGCGCTGGCCTGGATATCTGTATGGCCCACGACGGCAGATCCGCGCTTGCCCTCTATGAAGCAGAGCGCCCCGATCTGATTGTGCTTGACTGGTCTCTGCCGGAGTTGGATGGGCTGGCAGTCTGCAGGCACATTCGGGCGGTATCAACTATCCCGATCATCATGTTAACAGTTCACAGTAGCGATGATGAAGTTGTGGCGGCCCTTGAAGCTGGCGCTGATGAATACGTTGCGAAGCCTTTCAGCCCGCGCCAGTTCGTGGCGCGGGTGCAGGCACTGCTTCGGCGGGTGGCAGTAGACAGCACCGGCCCGCTGCGTGCGGGTGAGCTTTCCTTGGACCTTAGCCGCCGCGAGGCCTACTGGACTGATCACCGGCCCATTCGCCTGACAACCCTGGAAGCACGGTTATTGCAGGCGCTCATGCAGAATGCAGATCAGGTGCTCACTGCAGAGTGCCTTATCATGCGCATCTGGGGCCCCGGCGGCGCGAGCCGTGAGATGCTGAAACAGCTTGTGCATCGCCTGCGCAACAAGATCGAACCTTTTCCTAAAGAGCCTCGTCTGATAGAGACAGTCCCCGGTGTTGGATACGTGCTGAATACGGCACCCGCAGCCTGACGAATGCCCGTCGGGCCCCTCGCCCCGAAACTGTCACCAATTTGTCACCAATCTATACCTGAAACTGTGACCTGCCCGGTTTACCCTGAAATCAGGGCGAATGGAGCGGATTCGCACGCAGGAGGTGTCACATGGCAGCTGCCCGTTCTTCACCAGAAGTGACCAGCCTGGATGCTTTTGCGCCCCCCCAGATCGCCGAGCGATTGTCTGTGGTGGGAGTTCGTAAGACCGACCTCGCTCTCCATAAAGCCTTTGTTCTGGCCATTCTGGCAGGGCTGTTCATCGGACTGGGGGCCGAGTTCTCGACACTGGTTATCACCAGCATCGATATTGGCTATGGATTAACCCGTCTGCTTGCAGGTGCTGTATTCAGCCTCGGACTGATCCTGGTGGTCGTTGCGGGTGCTGAGCTGTTTACTGGCAACAATCTGCTGACTATCGCCTGGCTGGATGGGAGTGTGTCGCTTCGGCGGGTTCTGATGAACTGGTTCGTGGTATTCGCCGGCAACCTGGTCGGATCCCTGGCGCTGGCGGGGTTAATGGCTGCGACCCGGCAGTGGTCAGGAGCCGATTACGCAGTCGGAGCCACTGCTCTACGGATAGCAGCCGATAAAGCAGCGCTGCCATTTGGGGTTGCTCTGGCCCGAGGCATTCTCTGCAACCTACTGGTGTGCCTGGCGGTATGGATGTGCAGCAGCGCCAGAACTGTGAGCGATAAAGTACTGGCGATCCTGTTCCCGATCACGGCTTTTGTTGCTTCTGGCTTCGAGCACAGCGTTGCAAACATGTACTTCGTACCCTACGGATTGTTGCTAAAGATGCAGCCGGAAGTTGTGTCAGCTGCTGGGTTAGCGGCTGACCGGATCGCCAGCCTGACAGTGGGTGGCTTTCTAGCCAATCTGATCCCGGTCACGCTGGGGAATTTGATAGGTGGAGGGGCGCTTGTGGGAATGGTCTACTGGTGGGTGTATCGCCGGGAAGCCCGCAGGACCGAAGAGGTGCCAGCGCCAGCACTGACGGCAATGCAGCTGCCCATCTCCAGACCACTCCCCCTGCTGGTGGAGGGTGATATCATGAAGACCAACAAATCTGAAAGTGGCCCGGTCTGGCTGACAGGTTTTGTCATCGCCAGTGCGGATATGTTCTATAGTGGGACAAACGAGCGGGATATCTACATTCAGGACGATCCACAGAAGGGCTTCCGCATCTGGGGCGAGGTTCCCGGAGGTGGCATCGCAGCCGCCGATCTGGGTGAAGTGCTCCTGGAACTAGCCATGACATGCGCTGCTGAAGCGACACTGCCGCAGGCATACCGGCGGATGGACATGTTCGGCAAGAAGCTCGGCGAGGCGCTGGCTGTTCATATCGTTCGGAGCACCCCTGCAGAGAGCTCGCTCAATCGCGCTGCCTGCGCGTTAGAGTGCGTCTTGGAATCTCTGGGGGTCCAGTTTGTCGTGGAACAGGTGGGCGACGATCTCAGCTACACCCTGGAGCACTGCCCTCTGTGCGAGAAGTCTGACCGCACCGGGATAACGCAGGTCGAATTGGCACACCACGGCCTAAACGCCTTGTGCTACAGCCTCATTCACGCGCTGGATCCGGAGATGAAGGTCCGGCTGCCGCGTAAACCTGGCGCGGACCGCATCTTCGCAATGGGGCTACAGAGCCACACCTAGAGCCGCACCCACCGCAGAGAACCCCGGGCAGGGAGATGATGCAGCGTGGGTGTCTGCGCGTGACTCCAGAGCCTAATTCAGCGCATGGCTCAGGTGCGCCTCGTTCTTGGGGAAGCAAAACGCATCTGTCTCGCTGTGCGACTACTCACGAGTCGCACAGCCTCTGGCGCTAGAATTCATCGCGATGGCTCACCAGCGGATTGACCATCAGAACCACGTCCAGAGTCTGCCCACTGGGGAGCATAAAGTGATCATCCAGCCGTGCGCGCGGCTGGAATCCAAGCGCTTCGAAAGCTTTGATGACGTGGGTATGTGAAGCAATAACCTCAGCCGTCAGTATCTGAAGGCCCTGCCTGCGTGCAAGATGAATCAGGGTCTGAAGCAGATGTGTACCAACTCCGCGACGGCGCCAGGCCTTGGCGAGAAAAATGCGGACATCCGCAATATGCCGATATGGCCCCTGCCCATAGTGGAGTGTTCCCTGGCCGATGATTTCGTGTCGGACTTCTGCCACTATGGGCAGGACTTTATCATAATCCAGTGACTCGATCCACCCGCGGATTACCGCCTCATCCACGTTCTGGCGCATGGTTTCCCGATCTTCGGTGCTAAGCGGCGCGAAGAGAGCAACCAGGCCTTCATAATCAGACTGGATCAGCGGGCGAAACAGAACACGGACACCATCTTTGAGGGTAACGACATCGCGAAATGTGTCAAGTGCTGTAGATGAAGTCATTGTCTATCCCTCTTGCTGAGCGCACAGAATGGGAGGAGTTCTGGGTAGCCGGGCTTCATGGAGTGAAGTATTGAGCACAGCCCAATTCCCAGGCGCATCAAAGCACTGACCTTGATAAGATCATTATACATGGATTTAGCCGCTGCGAGCAGGGGGGCTGCCCGGGGGTCAGCAAGGGTGGCTCCCCGGGCAGCAGGCTCGACTGAGAAAACAGGGGCAACAATCAGCAGTTGCTCTGAGGGCTGAAGTCTATGCGGCGAATAGTTCCGGAGATGCTCAGGATGGAGTCAGAGTGGCCGATCTCGCGGATCATCTTGCCGATCACTGCGACGGCGCTGGCCGCTGCTCGTCTCGCTCGCCAACCCGAACCCGTAGGTCATGCAGCTCCCCACCGCGCAGAATCCGTGCTTCGACCTCAGAACCTACCCGGTCGCCCGAGAGAATACCCAGCAGATCGCCAACTGTCTGGAGAGGCTGACCATCTAGCAATAGCAGTGTGTCGCCGAGGGTAAGACCTGCTGCCGCAGCCGGTGTTTCCGGCTCAACCGAAATCAGCAGCAGCCCGAATGTCTGCCCGATACTGGAGGCCAGTGTTTCGGGGAGGCGCACTGTCTGGACCCCGACCCCAAGATAGCCTCGACGGATCCGTCCGTGAGTAGCTAGAGCCTGCGCAACGCGCTGCAAGGTCGAGAGCGGCAGGCTCACCGCGGCATCGCGCAGCAGGCCCGAAGAGTTTAGGCCAGCGATTCGCCCAGAGGCGTCGGCCAGCGGCCCGCCAGAGAAGCCGGGATACATCACTACATCGGCCTGGATATACTGATCGATCTGCCCCCCGCCGCCAGAGCGCCAGCCTTCACCAAGGGCGCTGATTACACCAAGCGCGGCCTGCACCTTCCGCCCCGGGCGCCCAAGAGCAATAGCTATACGCCCGACGCGCAGTTCAGCCGGCGGTAACCATTCAGGCAACGTGAGGTTCTTTGCCTCAATGCGCAGCAGGGCAAGGTCAGTCGTCGGATCACGCCCTATCAGTACAGCAGGAACCTTATGATCATCCGGCAAACCAACCCAGAGATCATCGTCCCGGCTCAACACATGATTGGCCGTGATGATCAGGCCATCCGCGGACCAAACTATTCCTGAAGCGGGCTGGCGGCGCCTCCCCTCGACACGAACGATGGACTGCCCCACGCTTTCTGCCACATCGGCCAGCTCATGAGAAAGCTTTGTCAGAATCTCCGACATCAACTGGATCCTCCCGGGCCGTTTGCCCTGGCTATAATAACGATACTCTGATCATCGTTTGCTGAGGCGATGGGCGGATCAGCGGTTAGGGCAGGGCGATCCTAGAAAAATGGCTGGGTCACAGCACCACGAGCCCAAGTCGTGCTGCACGGACAACCGCGTCCGTGCGGCTCTGCGCGTGAAGCTTGGCCATGATCGCGGCCACATGGAACTTGACGGTGTGTTCACTGACATGCAGACGGCGCGCAATGGCTCTGTTGGCGTAGCCTTCAGCCAGAAGCTGCAGAACTTCTACCTCGCGGGATGTTAGCGGCTCGACAGAGGCAAGATCGGCCGGCAGGTTGTGCGGCAGCATTCCCTCCAGCAATGCGCGGTCTAGAACCACAAGTTTCTCTGCGGCAGCCGCAAGGGACGTTAGAATCTGCCGTGGCGGTGCATTGCGTGGGAGGACAGCATACGCACCCGCCCCAAGAAGCCGTGGACCTGCTTCCAGGGTGTTAACTAGCAACACCAGTGGCAGAGAAGCCGCAGCTTCTGCAACCCCGGCAAGGCGATCGAATGGAGTGGAATCCCAGCCCAGATCCCATAGGGCTACATCTGCACCGGGATAACCCATAACCTCCAAATCTTCTAAGAGATCCGAGCCGCCTGCCAGGTGACCAGCGACCACCATAGAATGCGAATCGGCAATGATGGCCGCCAGGCTCGATCTGACAAGCGGGTCTTCAGCGATCACTAGCACACTGAGCGGCACTTCTTCTGGTTGAGGCTTGCTCATGGTCGGTGAATTGTCCTGGCACATTGCGCCGGCCGAATAGGTCTCGTAGATTGAGCATAGCGCATTGCCACCAGGATGGGGGAAAGCATCAGAGATTTCTGACAGAATTCATGCGAAGGTGAGGCAAATGGGTGTCAACACGCGATACATGGGCGCTAACAAGATCGCGTGGCATAATGGGCAGCCGGTAAGTTGTTGACCATTGCAGCTCGGTTAGGGAGAAGCTGATGACCGACAACAGAATTACCCGCGATACGATATCGCTTACTCTTGATGAAGTGCGCCGCTATAGCCGCCATCTGATCATGCCAGAAGTCGGAATAAACGGACAGCGCCGGCTGAAAGCTTCGCGCGTCCTGTTAGTTGGCGCCGGCGGCCTCGGGTCGCCAGTAGCGCTGTACCTGGCTGCTGCGGGTATCGGGCATATTGGATTGGTGGATCATGATGCAGTAGACGCCTCCAACCTGCAGCGGCAGATTATTCATGGCACAAGCAGCATCGGCAGATCGAAGCTGGAGAGCGCACGCGAGCGAATGCTGGATCTGAATCCCCATATCACAGTGAACTGTTACCCGGCTCCACTGACTTCTGCAAATGCATTCGAGGTTCTAGCTCCCTATGATGTCGTGGTTGACGGAACCGATAATTTCCCCACCCGATATCTGATCAATGACGCATGTGTTCTATTGGGGAAGCCGAACGTTTATGGCAGTATCTTTCGCTTCGAGGGTCAGGTGAGCGTCTTTGATGCCCATCGTGGCCCGTGCTACCGCTGCCTCTTCCCCGTGCCACCGCCTCCGGGGTTGGTTCCAAGTTGTGCTGATGGTGGAGTGCTGGGTGTACTTCCTGGAACGATCGGCGCGATTCAGGCTACGGAAACCATCAAGATCCTGCTAGGAATCGGGGATAGTCTCATCGGACGGCTCTTATTGTATGATGCACTCACGATGTCTTTTGATCTGATCAAGCTACATAAGGATCCTGGCTGCCCAGTATGCGGCAAGCAGCCAACCCTGACAGAACTGATTGACTATGAGGCATTCTGCGGTGCGCCAGTGCTCACTGAGGTGGGGGCTCCGGCCAATGCGGATAGCCAGACGCCGGCCATCACAGTACGGGAAGTGGCAGACAGGCTAAATCGAGGCGAAGTTATCGCTTTGCTTGATGTCCGAGAACCTCACGAATGGCAGATCTCCGATCTGCGAGCGGCCACTCACCATATACCCATGGGCCAGATACTTGATCATCTTGATGAGTTTGATAGAGATCGGGAGATCGTAGTTTATTGTCGAACAGGTGTCCGGAGCGCCAAAGTGACAAGGCTCCTTCATGCGCATGGATTCTCTCGTGCCAGGAACATGAGCGGCGGGATTAACGCCTGGGCGGCGGAGATTGACACGAGTCTGCCAATCTACTGATGATCAGCAGCCAGTGGAGCATCGAAACAGGAAGGCATGCTCGCGCTCGTGCTATAATGTTGCCTTACCAGACACTCGCCGAGAGACCACTCAGGTGACACTTGCCCGGTCGAAAAGCCATAGCCTATCAGGACCTTGGGGTTGACCTGACCGATAGCCCCGAGTTCGTCCGCTACAGCCTGGAGTTGCTTAAGCCATACGGCGGTTCTCTGCTATTGTTGACTCTGGCCACAATCGGGCAGACTCTGCTCAATGGCGCCTCGCAGGTTGCCCTGACACCCCTTCTGGAAATTGTGCTATCTTCCGGACAGGCGCCTGAGGTTTCCCCTCCTGAAACTCTCGCTCTCTCATTTGATCTGAACTCAATTGGCGCATCCATTCTGACAATGGTTGGGCGTATCACCGGCGTCAGCGATCCCTGGAAGCTGCTGGTTATTTCCAGCCTGACCTATCTTATGCTGGTGAGCATCGGGCAGATCACTGGCTTTGGCCTGCGGAACTGGGCAGCGCGGATGCGGATGGAAATGGCGAGGCACGTTGAGTATCGTGTGTTTGGCCATATTCTGCGGCTACCGCTCGGGTTCTTGAACAAACGGCAGGTTGGCTGGCTCCAGTCGCGTATGAGCACCGACGTTGGCGCAGCCATGACGCTGCTCAACGATATTGTGATTAATGGCCTAAGCGGTGCCCTGCTCAGCATCTTCTATATCCTGCTCCTCGTGCGCACAGATATCCGGTTAACGCTGGTTGCCGCGGCGGCAGGTATGGCTCAGCTTGCCCTTTCGCGCAGCCTCACGAATGTAGCTCGCAACCGCACCCGCGATGATGTCGAGGCAACAGCAATGCTGAGCGCATTCCGGCAGGAGCGCCTTTCGTCTCTGCGTGATATCAAGGCGCTGGCTGCGGAACAGTTTGAGCAGGATCAGCTTCTAGAGCAGGGGCTGAAGCAGGTTTACTACGCTGTGCGCCGCCAGATCTACAAGAATGTTGAGGCTCCGATCCGCTTTGTGGTCAATCGGATCGTCATCATCATTGTGATGCTTTTTGGCGCATGGCAGATGCTGAATGGTCATTTGAGCACATCCGCGTTCCTGCTGTTTATGTTCTTTGCCCAGAGCCTGACGGGCCCCTTGACAAATGTGGCATCCATCTATCTGAATGCTGTTGAGGTGCGCGCTCTGCTAGGAGGCGTGGCGTATCTGCTCAGCACGCCAGCCGAACCGAGTGGAAGCCGGATGCCACCAGCTGGTGGATTTTCGGACACTGTTCAGTTTTCGGATGTCTCCTTTGCCTACGAGGATATGGGTGTCTTGCGGAACGTGAATCTAACTATCCGGCGGGGTCAGATGGTCGCGCTGGTGGGACGAAGCGGGGCCGGTAAATCTACACTGGTCAATCTGCTCTTGCGTTTCTATCAGCCAACATCTGGCGAGATTTTGATGGATGGTGTCCCCATTACGGAATTTGACGTCCGCCAATACCGCCGGCAGTTCGGGGTCGTGTCGCAGGATGCACTGCTGTTCAATGACACCGTCTACGGGAATATTGCCTACGCCCGCCCGGAGTTGACACGCGAGGATGTAGAGCGCGCTGCTCGAATCGCGAATGCTGAAGGTTTTATTCTCCGGGACCTCCCCGCAGGCTATGATACGGTGCTTGGTGAGCGCGGTGTCAGGCTTTCCGGGGGACAGCGGCAGCGCATCGCCATTGCGCGGGCCATTGCGCACCGCCCGTCTCTGCTGATTCTGGATGAGGCAACCAGTGCGCTGGACAGCGAATCTGAGCGGCAGGTGCAGGAGGCGATTGCGCAGGTAGTACAGCATTGTACATCTGTTGTGATCGCTCACCGGCTGTCAACCATCCTGATGGCGGATCAGATCATCGTTCTTAAAGACGGTGAGATTGTGGAAAGAGGCACCCACCAGGAACTTTATGAACAGGGAGGTGAGTATCGCTATCTGTATGATCTCCAATTCAATGTACCAGAACTCGAACCCAGCGAGTCAGCCCGTGCCTAGCACGGATAACCTGCGAGCTGCGCTATGAACAGATACTCCTCTCCGCGCATCCTTGGCGTCATTCTTGCACGGGGCGGCTCCAAAGGCGTGCCGCGCAAGAACGTTCGCCCTGTGCTGGGCCATCCTCTGCTGGCCTATACTATCTGTGAGGCGCTCCGCAGTACGCGCATCACGCGCCTGATCGTCTCATCGGATGATGACGAAATTCGCGCGGTTGCAAGGCGCTACGGCGCAGAGGCGCCCTTTCGCCGCCCAGCAGAGCTTGCAGCGGATCACGTCACCAGCGCCCCGGCCTTGCAGCACGCCGTAGCCTGGGCAGAGGCGGACGAAGGCCGGCTATACGATTACATCATTGAATTGATGGTAACCAATCCTCTTAAGACGGTAGAGGATATCGATGCAGTGCTGGATAAGCTGATCACGACTGGAGCTGAGTCGGTGATCGGCATGAGCAAGCTTGAGGATCATCACCCGGCCCGGATCAAGAAGATCATCGACGATCGCATTGTGGACTTCTGCGTACCCGAAACAAGCGGGCTTAGGCAGGAGCTGAAGCCAGAGGCATTCATCCGCAACGGATCCATCTACGCAATGCGCCGGGATGTCCTGATGGAACAGGGTCAGCGTTATGGGACGCTGGACAGCCGACCCTATATTATGCCCCCTGCTCGAACGGTTAATGTTGACAGCGAAGCAGATCTCTTTGTGGCAGAGTATTACCTTCAACAACGCGATCTGTCACATGTGCGCCCGCGCCACTCTGTATCTCTGCTGATGGGAGCCTGGCATGGAGCCCGCGCGGCTCATCTGGATGTGCATCCCGGGTGGCAGATCCAGACCTGTGGCATGGCTGATGCCCCATCGATAGATGACGCTGCTATTATCGCAGCACTGCGGACACCGATCCAGGGGCCGCGACTGAGCGAGCTTGCGCATACGAAGCTGGCCTCACAGGGTGATAAGGCCAGAGTCTGTATCGCCATTGACGATCTGGAACGCCCCACGGAAGCATGGCGGATCGTTCCAACGCTCCTGGATGAGTTGAACATGGGGGGGGTGAGTGACGAGCAGGTATATGTGATAGTGAGTCTTGGCACCCACCGCCCTCTGAACCGCGAGGATCTGGTCAAGAAGCTCGGTGAGCAGACGCTGGAACGTGTTAGAGTTTACAACCATTCTGCTTATCAGAATCTGGTGACCCTCGGCGAGACCAGCTATGGAACCCCCGTTGAGATCAACCGGGATTATGCGGAGGCACATCTGAAGATCGCTGTGGGGATGCTAAGCCCGCATGCCTTCGCAGGCTACAGTGGGGGCGGCAAGATCATTATGCCGGGACTTGCCGGCTTCAACACAGTCTTGCGCAACCATAAACCGGTAGTGCAGGGCCTCAGCGGTCGCACGGGTCAGGTAGCGGGTAATACCCGGCGCGCCGAAATCGAGGAGGCAGCACGGATCGCTGGTTTGGATTGGCTCGTGAACTGCGTCGCTAACTCCCGGGCGGAAACCTCGGCGGTGTTCGCTGGCGAACCGGAAGCGGTATATCTGGCAGCAGCTCGGCTGGCTCAACGCACTTACTGTACAGATGTCGTGTATCAGAATGACATCGCGATCTTCAATGCCTTCCCCAAGGATACCGAGCTTATTCAGGCATTGAATTCGCTCAACGTATGGACGAGCCAGAAGCCCGAGCGCCTGATCGTCAAGCCGGGCGGCACCGTTGTCTTTGTCACTGCGTCCACACATGGCGTGGGGACACATGGATTATTCGGGCCCGGAGGCGCTCTGTTCGTGCGCCGTGATAAACACGGCCTCTTTGCAGAGATCCTGAATGGCCGCGACGCAGCTTTCTACTCGCCCAATCTGTATCCGCCAAACCTGATTGGCATCTACCCGCCGAGCGTGATGCTGTTTCGCGAGTGGGGGCCTCTGCTGGATTGGCTGGTCTCCAAGCACGGAACAGATGCCAGGGTGGCGGTATTCCCAACTGGACCGTTACAGATTGCCCGTGAGGATATTGAAGCCCTCGCGGAGGCCGGGCAATCATGAGTCGGCCGAAGGTCACTGTCTACATCCTGTCCCATAACTATGCACGGTTCCTGCCGCTGGCCATTGATAGTGTCATCGGCCAGCTTTATGCTGATTGGGAGCTCTTGCTGATCGACGACGGGTCGGAAGATGACAGCGCATTGATCATGGAACGCTATGCGCTTGCTTACCCGGATCAGATCCGCGTCTTGTCTCATCGGCCCGCACGGGGTCTGCCCGCCTGTGCCAACATGGCTCTGGATGCATCCCGGGGCGAGTACATTGTACGGCTGGATGCGGACGATTACTTTGATGAGAGCGCCCTGCTCGTTTTAGCAACGTATCTGGACCGCCACCCCCACGTTGGTCTTGTCTATCCCAATTACACCTATATCAATGCGGAAGGCGAAGTCCTGGCAGTCGAACAGCGTAAGCGCATTGGCCAGGAAGTTGACCTGCTCGATCTGCCGGCGCACGGCGCCGGTACCATGGTTCGCAAGCGATGCCTGAAGGCACTGGGAGGGTATAACGAGACCTACGATCGGCAGGACGGCTACGACCTGTGGCTGCGCATGATCAACCGCTACCCGGTCGCAAATGTCGAGACACCTCTGTTCTTTTATAGGCAGCATGGGGAAAGTCTGACACGTGATAATGAGAGGCTGCTGGCAACCCGGCAGCGCATACAGCGAGACGCTGTGGAGCGGCTTCAGGGTGATGCGAAGCCCCGTATTCTGGGGCTTATCCCCGCTAAAAACACTTATGCCACACTGCCTAATATTGTCCTGCGCGAGATGGCAGGAAAGCCGCTGATCGACTACACCATTGAAGCCGCTGTTCAGACGGCCCGGCTGGATCGATGGGTCGTCGCGACCGATGATCCTGCAGTGGTCGCCTATGTATCGGAACGACATCCTGATATGCTTGCCCTGAGGCGCCCTGATGAGCTTTCTGGCATGCGCGCACGTCTGAGCCAGGTCACTGCCTACACGGTCGAGATCCTTGAAAACGAGCATGGTTACTTCCCTGACGCTATCGCGGTGCTCAGTGTTCACTCACCTTTGCGCCGACCAGAACATATCACCGCAGCCATTGACACATTGATGCTCTATCCAGTGGATAGCGTAATAAGCGTGTATGAGGACTATGCCCTGCACTATACTCACGCGAAGCAGGGCCTTGTGGCGGCCAACCGGGGGATGGATCATCATGTGCGTCTGGAGCGTGAGGCGCTGTATGTGGACAATGGGGCGGTTAAGGTGACCTGGCGCGATACGCTCACTGCCGACGATATGCTTGGGAAACGGATTGGGCATATCGTGATGCCGGCAAACTTGAGCTTTCAGATCAAGACAGAGTTTGATCGGTGGCTGATCGAACAAATGCTTGTACAGCGAGCGCAGAGTTCATGAGAGTCTTGATCCTATCCACCGACACCAAACACCACACCTATTTCATCAATAAGCTGGCGGAGCACTTTGAAATTGCGGGTATCATCTATGAGCGGCGTCAACTGCATACAGACTATCCGACCGGCCCATTCTTTGATGATGAGCAGGATCGTTTTGAGGAGCGGTTCTTTGCTCGGGCGCTGGGCGGCACACCGAGAGATCTGCCTGCTTCCCTGGCCCGGAAGACCATCACCGTTCACTCAGTGAATCGCCGCCCTCTGGTTGCCTATATCCAGGCGCTGGCGCCTGACATTGCAGTCTCGTTTGGTACAGGTCAGCTCAAGCCATATATCTTTCAGGCTGCACGCTGGGGAACTATCAACGTGCACCGTGGGCTGGCTCAGACCCACAGGGGCCTGGACTCAGATCTGTGGGCCATCTACGAAGAACGTTTCGACTGTCTTGGCGTCACCATCCATTACGTTGATGCAGCACTGGATACCGGCGCCATTCTGGCACAGGAGCGATTGAAACTGACCCCAGCCATGCAGATCTACCAACTTCGCTACGAGACAACCGTGATCGCGACTCGGCTCATGTTGGATGTTCTTGGACAGATAGCTCATACCGGTATTCCCCCTTCCGGGCAGCAGCAGACAACCGTCGGGCCTTACTACTCAGCTATGCCTCTTGCGCTCAAGCAACGAACTCAACATATCTTCGAGACTCATCAGGAACTTCTGCGCCATGGCTAATGTGGAATCCGGTGCAGTCATCCTGCTATACCATGGCGTAACAGATGCCCCTTCATCAGGCATCGAGAACTTCTCGGGTAAGCACATTCCCGCTGCTGACTTTGCGCGCCAGATGGACTATCTGAGCCGCTCGGCAACGGTTCTTACTTTGCGCGAACTGGTTGCTCGCCTGCAAGGCGACGCTCCGCTGCCTCCGCGCTGTGTGGCAGTGACTTTCGATGACTCCTACAAGAACAATGCCACCGTCGCCCTGCCGATTCTTCAGCATTACCGGATACCTGCGACATTTTTCATAGCTACCGGTTATGTAGATAGCGATCGTCGCTACTGGACGGATCAAGTGGAGCATATGATCAACCTGACCACGCAATCACGCAGCAGCCTCGTGGGGCCGAATGGCCAGGTTGAGTTTGATCTGTCTTCCGCAGCCGCGCGTATTGAGGCTGTAACTATCATCAAGGGATGGATGAAGCAGGTTGGCCCGGGACTTCGCAACCGGATTCTGAATGATCTCCGGTCGGCCACCGGGGTTACCGATCAGGGCGACTCCGTACCCAACTATCAGAACCTTTCGTGGGACGATGTGCGAGCTATTGCCTCGTCGCCGCTCTACGAGATCGGCGGCCATACCGTCAACCACGAGATCATGGCCTACCTCGACGCCAGTGCATTACAGAATGAAATTGACGGCTGTATCGCTTCCCTAAAGCGCCAGACGGGCCGCGTAATTGATCTTTTCTCGTATCCTGAAGGCCAGCGCCAGCACTTCAACCAGCAAGTAATTGATGCACTCAAGCGCAGCGGCGTTGTTATTTGCCCGGCTGCCACCTATGGGCTAAACGATCTTCACACCAACCCGTTCTACCTGAATCGGATCATGGTGGGGTTTATGGGCCAGCCGTTCCCTTTCGATCTGGAGAGGAGCAACGATGAATTTTAGGGAGATGGAGCGTACCTTTATCGTCGCCGAGATCGGGGTTAACCATGAGGGCGACCTCGAGACAGCTGCGTCCCTCATCCGCCATGCAGCCCGGGCAGGCGTGGATGCTGTGAAGTTCCAGGCCTATCAGATTAACAACTATATCTCGCGCTCACAGCCTGAACGCTATGAGAGAAGCCAACGCTTCCAGCTTTCCTATGAGCAGTTCACGACCCTCAGCCACGTGGCAAGCGAATGCGGCGTGATCTTCTTTGCCTCAGCCTTTGGCCTGGCAGACGTGGATTTTCTGTCCGGGCTTGCCCCGCTCCTGAAGATCTCATCCGGTGACCTGACCTATCACCGGCTGCTGGCCCACGCCGCCAGCACCGGCAAACCCATCATCCTCAGTACCGGAGGAGCGACTCTTGAAGAACTGGACGCAGCCGTCGATGTGCTGCGCGCCAATGGGCCCAAGCGTCCACTAGCCGAATGGCTCCTGCTGAATCAGTGTACGGCCTGTTACCCGGCCCCCCCGGAGGAAATCAATCTCCGGGCGATGAATTTTCTCAGTCAGAGATACGGCGTCTCCGTGGGCTACTCCGACCATACACTGGGAACAGCAGCGTGCATCGCTGCGGTCGCACTGGGCGCCCGCGCCATTGAGAAGCACTTTACGGACCATCGTGCCGATCGCACATTTCATGATCACGCGTTGTCCAGCGAACCTGCCGAGATGGCCCAGCTGGTGCAGGACATACGCGCGGTCGAAGCAGCACTCGGGGCTGATGTCAAAGCCCGCACGGCCTGTGAGGAAAGCACATTACCCCGGCTGCGGCGAGGCCTAGCCGCCAGCCGCGATCTTCCTTCTGGCCATGTCGTGGATGCCGCGGATCTGGCCTACCTTCGGCCAGCGGGCGCCTTTCCAGCCGGCAGCGAACAGCGGCTAATCGGCAGGAAGCTACGTCGAAGCATCGCCGCCGGTTATTTGTTCACTGAAGAAGACCTTGACTGATATACGCCCGGGAAGCACAGCCGGCTCGCCCTCCGGTACGGAGCTGCCGGTGCATTCCCCCCGGCACAGCTTGCACGCGTTCTGGCCGCCGATCATACTCATTCTGCTGGTATGCTTGGCGCTTCGCCTGGCCGGTAGCATGCGCCTGCCATTATTCCTCGATGAGGCGCTGCACCTGGACCGCGCCCATGCAGCCATGCAGGGTGAGTTCTTCAGCTGGAACGCACGCAAATGGTTGTACCCGGTATTCCTCTCAATCATGCGCCCCGGAGGGCCAGAGGGGCCATGGCTGGCTCGTGCGCTCTCCGCTCAGATGGGTGTAGTTTCCGCTGCTTGCTGCATCGCCCTCGGCCGACAGATAGGTAGCGAGCGCACCGGCAGGATAGCCGGCATCCTGTACACAGCGCTGCCGCTGGCGGTCTTCCATGAACGGCAGGCGCTCGCCGATCCCCTGCTAGCGATGCTGACAACGCTGGCCGTGCTGTCCAGCAGCCAGGCAGCGCGCCGACCCTCCCCGCTTCCACCGCTGATCGCCGCCTTCGCACTGGCAGCAGCGGTTCTCACGAAGCTTTCAGCCCTCCCGTTTCTATCCCTGCCGCTCCTGGCCGCACTCATTCTGCCGGTGCGCTTGCGCTGGTCAGCAGTCAGCCGAGGGATCCTGATAGCCGCCACCGCATTGCTGGTGATTACGCTGACTTACGGAGTCATTATTCGGGAAAGCGGCGGGCAGAGCACTCCGATAGCCCTTCTGATCAGCAAAACCCTGGAACTTACGCCTGCGTCTTCCACAGCCGCTGAGACTGCTCCCGCAGCCAACCGGCTGATCGCCAGCGTGCATTTCGCAGTTGAACTGGCGCCATGGTATGTGGGATGGGGCACACTCGCACTGATCGTATTCGGGGTGATCGGTGCCTGGCGAACTCCGCAGAGGCTCGCTGTACTCTATCTGCTGGTCCCCGGCGTCTTCTTCGCCGCTGGTCCGATACTGGCCTCGCGACCCGTCGATGCCAGCCGCTATTTCTTACCCAATGTTTCAGCCCTGGTTATTCTGGCAGCGGTGGGATGGACAACTGGAGCCGAGATGCTGTCAGGGTGGGGCAGTAGAATACGCCGTATAGCCAAATGGTCGGTCCCGGCTGTCACACTGGCTCCAGCTCTGGTATTGGACGCGCTGCTGATCATGCAACCATCTTCCGCCCCCCTGACGCGCGTTGACCGCAGCCAGTACTTCGCGAACACCCCCAGCGGCACAGGCTATCATGAGATCGCATTCGCGCTGGTGAAAGATATCCGGGATGAGCCCGGGCAGCCAATCGGGGTTCTCTCTGCTGGACCAGTGATCTGGCTTAAAGCTTATCTAGGCCCCCGGCAGGCAGCAATATCTCCACTGAGAGCCGACCGCGAGGGGTGGCGGATCGCCCTGGCAGAGTGGCTGGGGCAGGGCCGCGAAGTTTTCCTGGTCATTTCGCCAGATGACCTCGGATATCTAACAGAAGTTGAGCCCGGCCTGGAATTAGCCGCTGTAGCTCATCACGAGGACAGCTTCCGATCTCTGGAATTGCTACGGATCGTCGCAGTGCAGGGGCCTCTGGCGGATCGTATTTACAGCTACAGGGGAGACCCCATCTCTGCGCAGGCTGACATCACGTCTCTTACCAATGCCCTGCAGCTGGCGGGGTCAACTGCACTGGTCTTTCCTGCAGCAGTTGCAGAGTCATTGGAACAAACAGGCAAGGCCCCGGTACACCCTCTTACAGTGGAGGAGTGGCCTCTGACCGAGCAGGGAGCGGAACGCGCTGTTGAGCGCGCGCTTGCCGCCACCGGGGAAGAGGGGCAGATCAGCGTGGTCCTTGTTGATGAGACAGCAGTAGATCCGGAGCGGTTAATCTTGCTGATGCTTGAGCAGCGCCTGTATCGCATTGGCGAGGCATGGTTCGGCCTGGCGCATCATATACGCTACGCTACCGGCCCTCAGCGACCCGAGACACGCCCCTTGAGAATTGAGTTCGAAGGGGGCATTGAGCTTATGCAGGCGGCCATTCTGGATACGGCAACCAACCCGGGCGCACCCGTGCGGCTGATGATGGAGTGGCAGACTCCTGTGCCAATCCAGGATTCCTTCAAGGTGTTCGTACACCTGGTTGACTCCAACGGCACGATTATCGCTCAGCACGATTCCGTGCCAGCCGCCGGCCTGATGCCGATGACTGTCTGGGAGCCCGGACAGCCTGTCTTAGATAGGTTCGCGATCCTGATACCGGCTGATGCCGCTCCGGGCGTCTACGAGATTCGTGCCGGAGTCTATGAGCCCACCAGCGGCCTGCGCCTGCCCATCACAACCCCTGCGCAGGCCGGCGGTGATTTCGCCGTCATCGGGACGATTGCGGTAGAGTCGCCCTGACATCGGTTCATTGCTGCCGAGCACAGATCGGTGGCTCACTCCAAATAACCCAGACTCCGCAGACGCTCTTCAATCTCAGCTGTCTCCGCCGGAGTTAGCTGGGTTTCAGGATCAATCGCCAGGGAGGCTGCCGAGCCGACCTCGGTATATTGCACTTCTCGGTCGTCCTGAAGGATTTCAAGGAGCGGACGGCCATCCATCTCGGAAGGAATCGGCAGCCCCATGAGGTGCAGAATCGTGGGCGCCAGGTCGAGTATATGCGGTGTGCGGTTCAGACTCGCATCAGCACGAAACCCTGGGCCACTGGCAATAAACACGCCTTCGCTACGATGGCAGCCGGAATCCCCGCGGATTTGACGGGTGAAGAGCTCCGGGCTGGACGCAAACAGGGGGAAAGCAATACACCGATAGCCGTCAAGCACGACCTGGATATCCGGCCCGTGCTCTGCGTAAGGCCCATGGAACTCCCCTTCTCGAACCACGATGCGATCCACGATCGGCTGGCCCGTCTCGGGATGGCGCAGGCTATCCAGCGCCTCCACAATCTTTTCACGCACTTCGGCCACTTCCGGCCCGGGCTCGACCACCCCGTGCGGGTGCAGTCCCCGGGTGTTTACATAGATCTGCCCCACATGCCCCATGGCAAAAGCCTTCGTCCGGCTCCAGTCTATATCTTCATAGGACAGAAACTTGCCAACAATCGCATTGCGCTGCCCGCGGGAAACACGGGCCGTCAGGTTCTGAAGCCCCAGCTTCTCGACCAATCGATACAGGGTCGCTGGCGAAATACCGCGCCAGAACAGCCACGCCTTGATCTGAGTCCATGGGTTGCGTTTCAGCCTGATCAGGCCAGCCTGCATCAACAACACATTGAGATTGATCGTGTAGTGGAGAGGGCCAAAGCCATGATCCGACATCACGATCACGTTGGTGTCCGATGAGGCTGCCTCCAGCAGGCGGCCAATCTCCCCATCAATTACTGCGTAGATATCACGCAGCGAGTACTTGAGCGGCTCTGGCGCAGCCGGATCATGGAAGGGATGGGTATCATCCACGAAATGCCAGAGCGCATGTGATCCCGTATCGGTCGCGCCGAACACAACCATCATGGCATCCCATGCCTCACTCAACATCAATGCATGTGCATACCGGCCATGCGTCCGACTGATCGATTTGAGTTCTTCGATGAACGGCCCCGCCGCATCGCGCTTGTACTGAACTTCGGGAGTTACCCAGTAGCGCCCAAGCGTGGCTTCTCGACTCTTGATCAAATCCTCCGGATAGCAGATTTTCCCCTGGTTGGGGGATAGCAGGCCGGTGATCATGAAGCCATTAAGAGGTCGAGGCGGATAGGTAACCGGCACATTGATAACTCCCACCCTGAGCCCCGC
Organism: Anaerolineae bacterium; assembly: GCA_034435035.1. Lineage (GTDB taxonomy): Bacteria > Chloroflexota > Anaerolineae > Aggregatilineales > UBA3940 > JAHEME01. The sequence goes on from DAOTXW010000023.1 coordinate 106,757, forward strand.
AGCTGAGAGGCGATCCCAGATGGTGGGCTGCTGAATGGATGTCGCATTGACCATAGCGAAGCCCGTACCCTTGGGCCGAATGAAGTCGAAAACGCTGTGCTTACCGGGATTGACCCCCGTCATGAAACTTGGCCAGGCCGGTGATGTCACCGGTGGGAAGGTCGACATGAGATCGGCGGTAATCCCCTGGTCCATCAGGCGTTTGAGATTCGGCAGGACCCCTTGCTCTGCCCAGGGTCGAATCAATTTGAAGGTGCCCCCATCCAGGCCAATAATCAGCAGTCGTGTCTGCGCCATACTGCTCTACCCATCTCCCTTGCTCCCACACGGATCCGCAGTCAACCCGCTGCCGTGTGCTTACCTTTCGAGACCTGCCCTTGCGGCCTTCATACGCTGCAGCCCGCTGATCAGCGAGGCGATCCCGCCAATGATTCCGACCCCAAAACGCAGGATGTTGAAGGCCAGCGCCATAGCAATCGCCTGCTCAGCCGAGATGTTAACCAGGCCGAAGAGAACCTGATAGGTGTATTCCCGCACGCCCACCCCGTTGAAAGACAGTGGAAGCAGATTGATGATCGTGATCAGGGGGGTGTAGATCGCATAGTAACCAATGCCCAGCGGGATGCCCAGCGCCAGCCCTACTAGATAATTGTCAAGAATCGATAGCAGGGTAAACGGAACTGAAGCCAGCAGCCCGATGCCCAGATCCTTCCAGCTGTAGGCGCGCAGTGCGTTGTGGACCTCCAGCAGCCTACGGTGAAGAATAATGGGACGCAGGAAAGAGACGTGCTCGCCAAGCCACTCCAGAAGATTAAGCCGAACCAGCCATGTTCCTGCCAGAATCAGCATGCATATTCCAGCAACGAGCCACGCCGCCTGAGGGGGCACAAGCCGGGGCCACAAAAGAATCACCACGAGCCCCATCAGGCAAGTAGCAAACAGCCCCTCCACACGCTCAGCAATGATGCTGATCACAGAAGCTGCTCCCTGTCGGGAAATGCGCCGGAGTTCAAGGGCTTTGACGATGTCGCCGCCAAAGCCACTGGGAAGGAAGCTGTTCCAGAAGAAGCCGACCAGATAAAGCCAGAACAGACTGAGCACTGATAGATCGATACCAAGGGGCCGCAACAACACATACCAGCGCACCGCGCGAACGGCCAGCGAGGCCAGAAGAACCAGGCCCGCCAACCCATACCACATGGGATCGACCTGAGCGAGCTGAGCAGCCACATTGCGCAGGCCTGCCCGACTCAACAACCAGAACAGGAGCCCGGCGCTGATCGCAATCTGAGCCAGCCCCACCCAGCGCCGCCGGCTGGAAGGGCTCTTCCCGCGTTCAGGAGATTCAGAACCGGCGCTGGCAGCCGTGTTCATAGAGTGCTAATCAGGAGCGATTCCGGCGAGTCCGAGACTCCTCGGCGCCCCGCACCACACGCTGGATGATATAGATCGGCTTATCCTGCGACTCATGATAGGTGCGGACAAGCAACTCTGTGGTTAACCCGAGCAGGATAGATTGCACCCCGAGAATAAAGAACGTGGCAGCCAACTGCGGGAGCGGGGTTCGTACCAGTGAGGCATCGCGCAGGAGTTTGTTCAGCACCGCAGCCAGCAGCGCCAGAATACTCGTCCCCATCAGAGCTGCGCCCACGCCTCCGAAGAGATACATTGGGGTAGTCCGGTAACTGAGCAAGAACTTGACCGTGATCAGGTCCAACATGACCTTAAATGTGCGCCACAACCCGTACTTGCTCTTGCCGTACAACCTGGGGCGATGATTGACTTCAACCTCTTTGATGTGAGCCCCGGCAGCAGCGGCAAACACCGGGATGAAGCGGTGCATCTCTCCATAAAGGCGGACTTCGTCCAGCACCTCACGCCGGTATGCCTTCAAGGTACAGCCATAGTCATGCAAGTGCACACCAGTAACTCGCGAGATCAGCCAATTAGCGATCATTGAAGGAAGCCGCCGGGTAAGAAACTTATCCTTTCTGCTCCGGCGCCATCCGCTGACAACGTCGTATCCCTGCCGTAGTTCGTCCAGCAGCATCCTGATATCAGCCGGATCGTTTTGTAAGTCAGCATCCATCAGGACAACGACATCGCCGCGCGACGAATCGATCCCCGCCGCAATAGCTGCTGTCTGCCCGAAGTTGCGCCGCAGGTTGACAAAGACTACCGTATCAGGATGAGCCAAAGCCAGTTCACTCAGCTTATTGGCACTACCGTCGCGGCTGCCATCATTGACCAATACTATCTCATAATGCAGTTCCAACGGGTCAAGCGCAGCCTTCAGCTCCGCCTGCAATCTGTCGAGGTTGTCAATCTCGTTGTAGACCGGAATGACTACTGACAGATCGCGGACGTGAGATTCCAACTGGGCAGGAACCTGGCTGACAGCGGAACTGGCGGTCATAACAGTCTCATCCCTACCTTTGCGCCAACAGCATACGAACACATCCGACGGAGGGCTTATGTTACCTCGCACACCCTAGCCTAACAAGATGAGCTTCTCTGAACATCACCATACGGGAGAGAAAACCATGCCAGGGAGACTCGCTGGCAAAACAGCTCTGATAACCGGTGCAACATCCGGGATCGGCCGCGCGACAGCTGAACTGTTTGCCGCCGAGGGAGCCCGCGTTGCAGCTACCGGGCGGCGGCACAGCCTGGGCCAATCGCTGGAAGAGGCGACTGGCTGCAAATTTATTCATGCTGATCATCAGCTGGCGGGTGACTGCGAAAGGTCCGTTCAGGAGTGCCTCAGCACATTCGGGCGCATCGACATCCTATTTAACAATGCGGGGATCGTGATCAGCGGCCGGGCCGAGGACACCTCGGACGAAGACTGGGACCGCACCATGGCGCTCAATGTGACTGCTGTGTGGAGGATGTCCAAGCTGGTGATCCCAATCATGCGAGCTCAAGGTCGTGGCGTCATCATCAACAATGCATCAGATTGGGGCCTGGTCGGAGCCCCAGCAGCAGTGGCTTATGCGGCCTCGAAGGGCGCAATCGTTCAGCTCACGCGCTCTATGGCGATTGACCATGCTCGAGAGCATATCCGCATCAATGCCGTGTGTCCCGGAGACACCTTCGTAGAGCGCTGGATTCAGAACGGATACTTCCAAGACTCGGGCGCCATTGATCCAGTTTCGGCACGCAAAAGCGATCAGATCCCTATGGGACGAGTCGCAGATGTCACAGAAATCGCGCAGGCGGTCTTATTCCTCGCATCAGATGAATCCAGCTTCATCACCGGAGCCTGCCTCGCCGTAGATGGAGGCAATACGGCACAGTAAACAGGCCGAATTCGCACGCAAGTCGCCTATCTGCTTCAGCTGGCTGGCGGCTTTTCGGTGGCTGGGTTGTGATTGCGGAACAGGGTCGCGATCTCGTGCCTGAGTGAGCTCGGGGATGAACAGACCGCATCCATTCCACTCAAGCGACAGCCGTGACGAATTCGGCCCATGTAAAATCCGACGGGAGCAGACCCTGGGCCTGCTCCCGTCGGAGGTGTGCGAATAGGTTCCAGACCTTTTCCCGAGGGCTTACGATTTGAGCGCTGCGTGAGCTGCCGCCAGACGCGCAATCGGTACACGGTAAGGGGAGCAACTCACATAGTTTAACCCAATCCGGTGGCAGAAATCGATGCTGGATGGCTCACCGCCGTGTTCACCGCAGATGCCTACTTCCAGGTCTGGACGGGTCGCTCGTCCTTCATCGACTGCCAGCTTCATCAGACGGCCAACCCCGATCTGGTCAATCGCCTGGAAGGGATTCTTCGGCAGGATATTGAGATCCTCCGGATCGGCATAGCGGAGGAGGAATTTGCGCTCAGCATCGTCACGGCTGATCCCGAACGTCATCTGGGTCAGATCATTTGTGCCGAAGCTGAAGAACTCGGCCATCTCTGCAATCTCGCCTGCAGTCAGCGCCGCACGGGGGATCTCGATCATTGTGCCGAACTTGTATTTGATCGCACGACCTTTTTCCTGCATAACCTGCTTGGCTACTTCCTCAAGCAGCGGCTGGATATTCTTTAATTCATTTACATGAGCCGTAAGTGGGATCATGACCTCTGGGTGAACGTCAATGCCCTCTCCGGCTGCATCGCAGGCCGCCTCAAAAATAGCCCGCACCTGCATCTTGTTGAGCGCTGGCATTGTGATCCCCAGGCGGCAGCCGCGGAGCCCCAGCATCGGATTGAACTCATGCATCTCACGCACAGTCGCCAGCAACTCTTCTTTGCCCGGATCGCTTTTACCCTGAGCCTTCAGCGTTGCCACTTCCTCGACCAGCACCTCCAACGAAGGGAGGAACTCATGCAGCGGGGGATCGAGGAGGCGAATGATCACCGGGAGGCCATCCATCACCTTGAAGATCCCGTAGAAATCTTCACGCTGTAGCGGAAGGAGCAACTCGTCTAACACCCGCTGGAACTCGTCCATCTCGCCGCGTTGTTCAGCCAGGATCGCCTGCTGAAACTTCTCGGTACGGTCACCAAGGAACATATGCTCCGTACGGCAGAGACCGATTCCCTGAGCCCCATAGCTGCGTGCGCGAGCCGCCTGTTCCGGATCGTCCGCATTAGCCCATACCTCAAGGCGGCGCACCTCATCTGCCCAGGAGAGGATCAGTTGCAGTTCGGTCTCTTCTTCAAACTTGGGGGCGATAGTGGGGACTGCGCCAAGGAAAACTTCGCCTGTGCCACCATCTATTGAGATAACATCCCCTTCCTTCACGATGAGACCATCCACGCTGAACTGGCGTGCCGACAAGTCAATCTTGATATCCTCGCAGCCGGCTACGCAGGGAGTACCCAGCTGCCGGGCCACAACTGCGGCATGGCTGGTCGCCCCACCATGCTGAGTCAGAATACCCCTGGCGGCGAGCATCCCATGTACATCATCTGGATTCGTCTCCGGGCGCACGAGGATGACTTTCTTCCCTGCATCCTTGGCCATGCGTTCGGCTGTGTCGGCGTCGAAGTACACCTCGCCAACGGCTGCGCCCGGCGAGGCATTCAGCCCCCTGGCCAGGCGTTTTGCAGCTGCTCGAGCCCCATCATCAAAGCGCGGGTGCAGCAGCTGATCGATCTGAAATGCCTCGACCCGCGAGACGGCTTCCTCCTTGGTGATCAGACCCTCTTCAACCATCTCAACTGCGATCTTGACCTCGGCAGCAGCCGTGCGCTTGCCGTTACGGGTCTGCAGCATCCACAGTTTGCCGTTCTCGATGGTGAATTCAATATCCTGCATGTTGCGATAGTGCTGCTCAAGCTTCTGTGCTATATCCTGAAGTTGCGCCCACGCTTCAGGGAGATCCTCTGCCAGATGGTGTACCTCGGTCGGGGTGCGAGCACCTGAGACCACGTCCTCGCCCTGGGCATTGAAGAGGTATTCTCCATAGAAGTCCTTCACCCCGGTCGAAGGATTGCGCGTGAAGGCAACGCCCGAACCCGAATTCCAGCCCATATTGCCGAACACCATCGCCACAATATTCACTGCGGTACCCAGATCGTGCGAGATGCCCGTAGCGTTGCGATAGTCCACCGCACGTTTCCCGTTCCAGGAAAGGAACACCGCCTCAACAGCCAGCTCAAGCTGCTTCCAGGGATCCTGCGGGAATTCGCGGCCGGTTTCCTGCCTGATCAATTGCTTGAACAGGTCTACCGCCTTCTGCCAACCCTCGGCGGTGATCTCCGGATCGGTGCTGGCACCCTGTTCAGCCTTGATCTGCTGAATGATCGTCTCAAACTTGTGGCCATCGATGTCCATGACTACCTTACCGAACATCTGCACCAGCCGACGGTAGGCATCCCATCCAAACCGGCTGTCATTGGCCCGGCCAATCAGCGCCTCAACTGACTCGTCATTGAGCCCGAGATTCAGGATGGTATCCATCATACCGGGCATGGAGAACTTCGCACCCGACCGCACCGAAACAAGCAGCGGATCGGCATTGTCCCCGAATTCGCGCCCCATCTTGCGGCCCAGATCGTTCATACCGGCAACTGTCTGATCCCACAACCCTTCTGGGAACCGCTCGCCGCTGGCATAAAATGCCTTGCAGGCTTCAGTTGTGATCGTGAATCCAGGTGGCACTGGTAGCCCGATGCTGGTCATCTCCGCCAGCCCTGCTCCCTTGCCACCCAGTAAATCACGCAGATTGGCACCGCCTTCTTCAAAGCTGTATACCCACTTAATGGCCATATTGTGGTCTCCTCAGTTAAACGGGGTAAATAACACCAGACCGACGCCACCCTCCTGAGCGGGACGCCGCCTGGCTGCACAACGCTCCAATTCTACTGTCGAGATGATGCCGCAAGCGCCCGGCGGCTGCAAGTTGTGACAGAATTCACCGCCTCGCCATGACAAATATAAAAATCCCCGAGGCGCTGCGAGCCTCCACCGTGAATCAACTTATCAGCCTGAGAATGCGCTCCGCCACATCGAAAGCGGCACGCGGCTTGCCCACTCCCTGCGCTGCAATCCGGCACTTCTCCAGTTCGCTGCGATCCCTGGCAAGCCACGCATAAGCGGTCGTTAGCACACCGATGGCGCCCGGCGCCCACACCCCGGCGCCGGCGTCCACCACATACCGTACGTTGCCTACCTCCTGGCCTGGTAACGCCTCATACAGCACCATGGGCAGACCACAGGCCAGGGACTCAGTGACAATCAGCCCGCCGGCCTTACACACAATAAAATCGGCCGCGTGCATCATCTCGGACATATTGCTCACAAACCCATAGATGTGCACACGCCCCTTCCACTCAGTGGCCTGGAGTTGAGCCAGTATCTGTGGATCGCCGCCGCTCAGCGCCACGACTTGCAGATCCAGCCCAGATCGATCCAGCAGCCTGGCAATTTCAGCCGTCTGAGCGCTTCGTGCTGAGCCAACTACCAATGCAGTTACCATTTCTGGATCCCAGCCCAGCGCTTGTCGTATCGTCCGTTGATCCCGTGTCTCAGTGGCAAAACTGGGATGCACCGGAAGGCCGGTCAGATGGATGCGCATCTTGGGAAGGCCCTGGTCGACAGCCTGGCGATAAACATGGCCAGTGGGCACAAAGGTCAGATCCGCCTGAGCATGGAACCACGCCGTATGCACGTTCACCAGATCGGTGACCACCACACCCACCGGCGCCTGACTGCCCATTTCACGGACCACCCGTAGGGCTGCCTGTGTATATACAGGGTAGGTGGTCAGGATCGCATCGGGCTTTCGTTCCAGGACTATCTTGCGGATCACCTTGATCACGGCGGTAGTGATGATGTCTTGGACTAACTGCGCAACGACAGGGGCATCAGTAGCTGCATAGGCCAGCTGATAGAAAGTCGGATCGTCTGTCACAATGCTGTCATAACCGGTCTCGATCTGCTTGAGCAGATCAGGAAGCTCAGGATCCTGAACAGGGTTGACAATATCAGCCGAGCAGGGCGGATGTCTGGAATCAAAGGCGGCCTTCAATGCCTCAGCAGCACGCCGATGCCCAAAACCGGCATCCGATGTCAGAATCAGCACACGGGCTGCCTGGCGATCCATCGCACAACTCCTGCAGAGATCGAGGGTAAAAAGCAGGTTACCATTTTACACAAAGACCCCCCTCATCGTAAGCCCCCAAAATACCTGTCAGGACCCTCCACTTGCAGAATGCGACCGCGCTGCTACACTCACATGACTATCAGCTAATCAATCTGATGTGATCGCCCGATGCCCAATCATTTCCTTTTCCCGGCTCCGTTTCGTTGGGGCACCGCTACATCCTCCTATCAGGTCGAGGGGAATCTCACCAACAATGACTGGTGGGCCGCCGAACAGGTGGGTGGTTATATATATGGCAACCATACGGCTGGAGACGCATGCGACTGGTGGCATCGAGCGGAAGAGGATTTTGACCGCATGGTCGATCTCCACAACAACGCTCACCGCCTGTCGCTCGAATGGAGCCGCATAGAACCCCGCCCAGGTGTATGGGATGATGCTGCGCTTCAGCGCTATCGCGAGATGCTTACCGGCCTTCGCCAGCGCGGCATCGAACCGATGGTAACGCTCCACCACTTCACGAACCCTCTGTGGCTGGCTGAGCAAGGCGGCTGGGAGAATGAAGCGGTTATCGCTTATTTTGTGCGCTATGCCCGCAAAGTCGTGACGACGCTGGGCGATCTGACACATCTTTGGTGCACTATCAACGAGCCAAGTGTCATGATCGCACAGGCGTACGGCTTGGGGCGCTGGCCCCCGGGCAAGAAGGACGTCAGCGCAGGGTTAAGGGCAGCCCTCAACCTGATCCGCGCTCATGCGGCTGCGTATCATGCTATTCATGAGATCCGGCCCGATGCCCGAGTCGGGCTGGCCCATCACATCATCGTCTGGCAACCCTGGCGCGCGTGGTGGCCCGGCGATCTGGCAGCTACCAACCTGGTGCGTCATATGTTCCAGGATCTGTTGCTGGGCGCCATTGTGCGCGGGACTCTGCGCATCCCCGGAAGGCGATCGGTTCGGCTGCCCGAGGCGGCCAGCAGCCTGGACTGGCTGGGAGTGAACTACTATCAGCGCTATCGCATTCGCTCGCGGCTGCTGCACCCCGGGGTCGATACAGCAGTGGTCGACCACCTCACCAAGCCCGGAGTGCCGAAGGGGCCCGGCGAATGGGGCGAAATCCACCCCAGAGGACTGTTCGACACACTCCGGTTACTCTGGCGGCGCTACCGCATCCCTCTAGCTGTCACCGAGAACGGCATCCCGGACGCCAGCGATGAACACCGACCCGGATTCATCGTGACCCATCTGCACCAACTCTGGCACGCGTTACGTCAGGGCATCCCTGTGCATGGATACTACTTTTGGAGCGTGGTGGATAACTTCGAGTGGACAGAGGGATATAACCCCCACTTCAAATTCGGCCTATTCGGCGTGAACTTCGACACGCAGGAGCGTCATATCCGGCCAAGCGGCCGCCTCTATGCTGCCATCGCGCGGAGTGGGGGCCTTGTGCGCGCCACCATCGAGGAGCATACCCCGGAACTCGCATTCCCGTTATTTGGCCGCTCTGGCGCCTGAGTGCTTAGCTACCCTCAGTGTCCAGCCTGGTTCAGAACTGGCCCGCCATTGACCCGGCATAACCTGTCAGCTCGACATACCCGAACCCCCGCACAGCCCGGCCACCGCGGCTACCGGTGACTGAGACTGCTCCTTCCCAGTAAGTAAACGACAGATTCATTTCCTGATCAGGCAGCAACGGCTCCACCTGCAACACCAGATCGAGCTTGGGCACCCGGACTTCCCAGGCCGCTGGGTATTCAGCGCGCGTTGTTGGGCTTCGCCATGTACGTTTCTCCACAATGTTAAGCTCAGCCCGGGAAAGCGGGGTGGTCGCGCCATCCGGCGCAATGAAGGTGCCGCTTGAGTACGGGTCCAGGCTGCCATCGTCCCTGCGGAGCTGAAATGCCATCACTTCGCTGCCATCATCCAGTTGCAGAGCGAACCAGTCCCAGCCAACCTGTGACCCGCTCAAGGCACTGGTGCTGAATTCGTGGTCCATCCAGCTCAGGCCGCTGACCTCAAATACTTGCCCATTAGCTTCGATCGACCCTCTGCTCTGCAGGCGTGTCAGGCTGTAATAATAGGAAGCGTTGCCTGCAAGCGGCCCCTTCTGACTATAGCCCTGTTCGCCCTGGAGCACAGGCCCTTTGACATCGTCCAGCAAGAAATCCACCACGACACCTGACTCGGCGGCCTGAAGGCGATAGGTGTTTCCATCGAGCTGCTCCACCCGCCAATCCTCAAGCCAGACGTGGAAAAGCGGCTCACTGTGCGCGCCAGCGAGGCCGCCCGCCCCGCGGGAAAACCGCTCAAAGGCAACATGCTCCCCTGCAGCTATATCGGACAATGCCAGATGGGCAAAGTACACCTGGTCGGTCGCCCAGGTTGATTGTCGCGGCTGCATCTGGGCCCAGGGCAGCAACGATCGACGGAAGAAGGTCAGTTGATAGCCAAAACGCCGGCCATCCGCTGAGGCTAAATTCCCCGTAAAGTACCACCATTCGGTCTGGAATTCCGGATGCGCGCCATGGTCGTCAGGAAATTGGAAATCGCGCGGCGCTTCCGCCCGGGCAAAACCAGATACCGGACTTATCGGCGCAATCACCTGAGCCCGGATCGCAGGTTCGGGGCGCCGCGATGCCCCGGCTGCCACGGCGATCAGCAGCACACATGCCGCAATTGCTCCTGCCACTGCCTTACGCATCACCTACCTGCCTCCGGTGAGTCGGTGTTTCATTCAAACCGGATGGCTTCAGCCGTAACCATGCGGCCCATGCGATACGCCGGATAGATCCCTGCCAGCAGCGCCGCTGCCACTGCCACCATCAGAGCCAGCACAAATGGATCTAGCTCCACCTGCATCTGGAGCGTCCAGCCGAACGCACGACGGTTGATGATATACACCAAGATGATCGCTAACCCATAACCGACCGGCATCGCCAACAATCCGGCTGACGCGCCCATTAGCCCGGTTTCTAGCAATACCAGCCTCCATATCTGCCGCGTCGTAAGACCCAGCGCGCGCAGAATGCCCAGCTCCCGCTGCTTCTCCAGCTGGAGTGACAGCAGTGCACTCAGTACGCCAATGAACGCAACCCCCGTTGCGAGCATCTGCAGTGCTCCCGTGATGGCGAAAGTTCGATCAAAGATAGCCAGCACGTCCTCGCGCAAAGCGCGGTTCGAGATAATCCGCAGCTGCTGAATGCTGGAAAGCTCTTGCTGCAGTTCGCTCACTGTGGAATCCACATCCTGGCCGGGCTCAAGCCGCAGAGCAACCGCGGTGATGGTTGAGTCATTCCACCAGGCGCGGTAGGTGGGGAGCGACATCAGGACTGTGCCCTGATTGGATGCATAGTCATAGTAGATGCCAACAACAGGGAATACATGGAGGCCCGAATCAGTGTATAGAGCAATCTCACCCCCGCGCCGCGGCAGTTCAAGGCGCCGCGCCAGTGGCTCAGAAACGAGCACAGCGCCATCCACCATGGCGTTCCATACCTCCGATCGGGGGACATTGAGCGTGTAGTAAATCTGTTCAACGGGATCGTCCGGGTTGAACACGGCGGCAAGGTCGACAGGCCCGGCCGGCGAATCGACTGTGACGGCCCGCAGAATATCGGCCCGCGCAATCCCGGGTCTATCCTCAACTGCAGCAAGCACTTCAGGCTCAATAGGGCGGGAGGGCGAAGACGCCGTGCCGCCGGGCACTGACAGGTAAATGTCTCCTTGAAGGGTCCGCTCAAGCCACAACACTACGGTGTGCCGGAAGCTCGACACCATGACGCTCACACCAATGGTCACAGAAACTGCTACCATCAGCGCTGCAACCGAGATTGAAGTGCGGCTGAGAGAAGCCGCCACATTGCGGGGCGCCATCCTGCCCAGCACGCCACCAATTCCACCGCTCGCGATCCGGGAAGCTGCCTGCATTAAGAGAGTCATGGCTCCAGGCGTAAGCATAGCCGCCCCCACGATCGCCCCGAATGTTCCGGCAAAGCTCACGACCAGATCGCGGGTCGGCAGCAGCAGGGTCACCACCCCTGCGCTGATCAGTGACACCCCACCAATGGCGGTAGCTGTCACGGCCCACCGCGCCTTGCTCTCAAGACTCGAGCGCGACAGCGCGGCCCGTGGGGGGACTGATGCCGCTTCCCATGCAGGCGGTGCCGCGGTTAACACGGTGGCAACTACTCCGAGCAGCGCGCCTTTCAAAAGACTCAGCGGCGGGATGCCGAGATTCCGCACCGTGATCACAAAGTAGAGGTCATTGATCGTCTGCGTGACCATCTGTACCGCGCCGTCACCCATAACAATCCCGAGCGCTGAGCCGAGTCCTGCGCCAACCAACCCTATCACCAGCGCCTCGCTGACAACCAGGGCGAATATCTCCCGCCTGGTTACGCCCAAACAGCGCAGCGTCCCAAACAGGGCGCGACGTTGAATGACTGAAAAGGTCATCGCGTTGTAGATCAGGAACAGGCCGACCAGCAGAGCCAGCAGGCTCAAGGCGGTGAGATTGATGCGAAAGGCGCGGGTCATCTCATCTACCGCCCCACTGCGCCCTTCCACCGGGATGAGCCGGGCCGGCGGCCGCAGAAGGCTCTCGACTTTACCCTGCGCTTCTGGGTCCGGCAGAATAAGATCGATGTGATCCAGCCGCCCGGCGCGACCTGTCAGCTCCTGTGCTGTGGCGATATCGGCGAGGATCAGGCCATCAAGTGCACGGCGCCCCAGGTCATCCTGAGGCTCAAGCACCCCGACGATAACCGCCTCGCGTACAAGGCCGCCCACATTCAGGTTAATTCGATCGCCTATCTCCAACCCATACCGGGCAGCCAGGTCAGTGGAGATCATAATGGCGCCGGGCTCAGTGAGAAACCGGGTTAGCTGCTCAACCGGGACCCCATGCTCACCGACCAAGTAGTCCCGGAATGGCGCCTCAGCAAAAGGATCGACACCCAGTAAATGAAGGGTCAAGCTACCGATCTGGGGAGAAGAAATGTACTCGGAGATAATCGGCGCCGCTGCCCGCACAGCTCCCATACGGCGCAATTCAGCATAGACCGTCTCGTCCAGCCCGCCAGGCCCCCCCACAATCTGGTGCGTGGCCCGGCCAGCCACGGAATCCACACTGAGATCAAAGGCCCGGCTTGCGCTGGCATTGGCGATATCAATGGCAATCACCACTGCCACACCCAGTGCGATGCCAATAACCATCAAGATTGTCTGCGTCGCATGGCGCGTAAGGCCGCGCCATACAATGCGCCACAGGGAGCGTCCAGGTACCAGACCCGTCATGTTGGCTCCAGCCGACCGTTGTGGAGGATCAGTACCCGGTCCGAAAAGGCTGCTGCCTCGGTACTGTGGGTGACCATGATGAGGTTCTTTCCAGCCCGGCGAGTCAGCGAATCCAGCAGCATGAGAACCTGCTGGCCTGTGTTCTCATCAAGATTGCCGGTTGGTTCGTCTGCAAGTACCAGAATTGGATCATGAATCAGCGCCCGGGCGATCGCCACACGCTGCTGCTCGCCACCCGAAAGACGATCCGGGAAGGTGTGTTCCCGCTCGAGGAGTCCGACAGCTTCCAGAAGCGGCTCAGCACGCCTCCGGGCCGCAGCCGGGGATACCCCATTCAGTTCCAGAGGCAGGACAATATTCTCAAGAACCGTCAATGTGGCAATCAGGTTGAAGAACTGGAAAACAAAGCCAATGTTCTGGCGCCTGAACAAAGTGCGCTGCTGCTCGTCCAGCGCCGTCAGTTCGGTATTGTTCAGCCAGACCCTGCCCGCATCAGGCCGATCAATGCCGGCCAGCAGGTTGAGCAGGGTGCTTTTTCCTGTTCCGGATTTTCCTACGATCGCAATTGACTCACCGCGCTCGAAGGATGCCCCAGCATCCTCAAGGACCACCCGGGACAGAGCACCTTCTTGGAAGCTCTTGGAAAGATGTTGAAAACGCACAAACCCGCTCAATCCCTCTCGATCCAGCGGTCCGACGTCAGCCAGTACGCCACTCTGACGGTGAGACACTATCACCCCTCGCCAATTGGTTACAAAACTCACAAACTGTCAGCTGAGTATAACGGCCGCCCTCTGCCGAATCTACTGACCTGCCCTCAGATCGTCGAGCAGCTGGCCAGCTACTCGCATTCCTCCCATGGCAACCGCGGGGATAGACTGCCCCGGGAAGATGCTATCCCCCACCATCCACAGATCACGTCCCAGGCGCGCGCCACGAGCCGCGAACAGGTGGGTCTGCGGAAACCCTCCTACCCATCCGTCAACGCGGCGTGTGAACCGCTGAAAGGTCAGCGGTGTCCCGGGAAGAATCAGTCGAATGGCCTGCCGTATCCCCGGAATCGCGCGCTCGGCTGCAGCCAGCAAACGCTCCACGTAAGCGGCGCGCTGATCCTCATAGGCTTCCGGATCCGTCGCCGCCAGTGCCCACCACGGCCCCAAAGCCGTGTGGGTGCTGATGGTCAGCGCACGATGCCCTGCCGGCGCACGCCCTGTGTCCCACTGAGGACTGAGAGACAGGAAGGCGGAGTTGCCTTCCCCAAGCGGCTCCCGGACGACAACCTGCTGATGCAGGCTCGACGGCTCCGTCAGCGACGAGCCATCGAGTCCAATATAGAGCGTGAAAGCGCCCCACCCGGTGCGTGGGCGCGTGCCCAGCCGTCGCAGGCTGCCCGGCGCCTGCTCTCCCAGCAGGTGCGCAGCATTCCATGGGGGAAGGTTGAGGATCACCCGGTCGGCTTTAACTGTTTCGCCGCGGCGCGGAACTATCTGCCATTCCCCCGTTGGCGCCCGCCGCACCGATTTCACATCCCGCCGGTACAGCACTTGTCCACCCTGCGCCTGGACGGCCGCGGCCAGCAGGTGAGCCAGCGCCCCGATCCCGCCTTCCAGGTGGCCAGCGCCGCGCCGAGGCAGATCCAGCGCCGACGCACCATACAGCGCATTGGCATACCTGCTCGTGGTTTGGGCCGAAATGAGCAGCTGCGCATCAACAAACTGACGCAGCCTGCCCGCTGATCCCCGGAGATGAGCTGCAACGGGGCGAAACGCATCCACAGCCAGTCGGGGCAGGGCGCATCCAATGCCCGCACTTCGCAGCCAGGCCAGGCCGGCCCGCGCTGTCGCAAGTCCTTCTGCCAGCCGCTGCACGGGCCAGATCGGCCCACGCAGTGCCAGATCCCACATGAAGTCCGCTGTAGACTCCTGCCAGCGCCAGAACGACTCCGCGCGAGGGCCGAAAGCCTCACGATAAGCATCCCAGCGACGCTCGTCAGACCAGCGGGGCACGCTGCTCCCGTCAGGCAGATGAACCGTCATAACCGGGTCATCAAGGTGAACAGGCCAACCGTCTAGACCCGCCGCCCGCGCCAGCAGATCCATTGGGCCGCCCGGGAAGAAGCCTCCGGCAACTGTAGCGCCCGCATCAAACCGATAGCCCTGGTGGTAGAATGTGCCAGCGCAGCCGCCGGGGTATACGTGAGCCTCCAGCACGATCACGCTCAGCCCGGCCCGTGCAAGAGCAGCCGCGGCAGCCAGCCCTCCAATGCCAGCACCCACGACAACGATGCGCGTCACCCGGCGCCCTCCAGAATCCGGCGGGTGCGCATCTGGCGGTAAAGAAACAGCAGGGGAAGGGTAAGCCACATGCCCAGTCCCACCAGAAAATACCATGGGTGGCTGCGCAACTCCGCCTCGATCTCATCTACGACCTCGGTGCTGCCCTCTCCAAGAGGAATGAATGAATGCCTGTGGCGCCATACCCGGAAGGGTCCACGCAGCTGTTCGTCGATGAAATAGTCTGAACCCACTTCCGGAAAAACCGACTCCCAGAACACCGGCAACGGCCCCAGCCACAGCGTGAAGGCCATAACATCACCACGCGAAATCCGATCGGGGGCGCGGTGCACCTTCATGATCACAGGAGGAGGGGTGATCTGGCGAAGAATCTCCGGGCGTCGGTGAAACTCTGTGACTGCCTCTACAGCTGCCTGCACTTGAAAACGATGCTGAAATCGCACAGCTTACACCTTTCATTGGATAGTCGAGAGTATAGCGGGCTGATCGGGGGGGTATCAATCGGCGCCGTCACTTCACCCGCGCCGATAGCATTTTGTACCTGCACACAGGGTTGCTAGGCACGCGGCAAATGGCTTTTGCCCCTCTGGTGAAGTATAATCTTGGAATTGGCTGCAACCGGAGGGAGACACAATTTTAATGGGAATCGGCACAGTTCGGCCCATAGACATCAACGAGGAGATGCGGGACTCCTACCTCGATTATGCCATGAGCGTGATCGTCGCCCGCGCCCTGCCCGATGCACGCGACGGATTGAAGCCTGTCCACCGCCGGATCCTCTATGCCATGCATGATATGGGGCTGCATTCCAACACGCCCTACAAGAAGAGCGCCCGTATTGTGGGCGAAGTCCTCGGTAAATACCATCCGCACGGCGACGGTGCAGTCTATGACGCCATGGCACGCATGGCGCAGCCTTTCTCTATGCGCTACACGCTGGTTGACGGACAGGGAAACTTCGGCTCCATCGACGGTGACAGCCCAGCCGCCATGCGCTACACCGAAGCACGCCTGTCAGTCATAGCCGATCTGATGCTGCAGGATATCGACAAGAACACAGTTGACTTCGTGGACAACTTCGATGCAAGCCTGCAGGAACCGGATATCCTGCCGGCGGCGCTCCCCAATCTGCTCCTGAACGGGGTGGCCGGTATTGCTGTTGGCATGTCCACAAATATCCCCCCGCATAACCTGCGAGAAATCGCGAATGCTGTGGATTTCCTCATCGACCGAATGGTAGCCCCAGCAGACGGGACGATCGATGAAGAGCTCAACGACGTCACGCCCGAGGAATTGATGCAGTTCGTGCACGGCCCGGACTTCCCCACCGGGGGGCTGATCGTCGGCAGCGAAGGCATCATGAGCGCCTATGCGACCGGGCGTGGGCGAATCGTGATGCGCGCGGCCATGCACGTCGACACAACCGAGGATGGACGCCACCGCATCATCATCACGGAAATCCCTTATCAGGTGAACAAGGCGGCCACGATCGAGCGCATTGCATCCCTGGCCCGCAGCGGGCGGCTGGACATGATCACAGACCTGCGCGACGAGTCCGATCGCAGCGGCATGTCCATTGTGGTTGAGCTGCGGCGAGGAGCGCAGCCTCGGACGGTGATGAATCGCCTGCTCAAATACACCCAGCTGCAAAGCACCTTTGGCGTGCAGATGCTTGCACTGGTTAACGGCGAGCCCCGCCTCCTGTCCATCAAGGCCGCCCTCCGGCACTTCATCAATCATCGCCGGGAAGTCATCAGCCGGCGAGCCCAGTTTGATCTGGAGCGCGCACAGCGCCGTGCCCACGTTATCGAGGGGCTCCTGATCGCCATCGCCAACCTGGATGCTGCTATCCGCACTATCCGTGAGAGCAGCGATGCTGATGAAGCCCGTACCCAGTTGATGGTCCGATTCGGGCTTACTGATACTCAGGCACAAGCCATCCTTGATATGCAGCTCCGCCGTCTGGCCGCGCTGGAGCGCCAGAAGCTCGAGGAAGAGTACCAGAGCCTCCTTGATCAGATTGCCGGCCTGGAGGACCTCCTGGCTCACCCCAGAAAGATTCTGGAGAGCATTCGAGCAGACCTGAATGAGCTCGCAGCCAGACATGGTGATGAGCGACGCACCCGGATTCTCCACGATGCAAGCGGAAGTCTGAACGAAGCCGATCTGATCCCGGATGAGGATGTTTTCGTATTCATTACCCGCGAAGGATACATTAAGCGGGTCAAGCTCGATGAATACCGGATACAGAACCGTGGCGGCAAGGGCATGATCGGCACGGCTATTCGCGAATCTGATGATGTTCGGCACATGTTCCTGGCCGGGACTAAGGACAGTGTGCTTTTCTTCACCGATCGCGGGCGTGTCTACCATGAGAAAGTCTATCAGATACCAGCCAGCAGCCGGTCAGGCAAGGGCATCCTCTTGGATGGTATTCTGCAGGTGCAGCCTGATGAAACGGTCACGGCCATTGTAGTCGTGCCCGACTTCGACGAAGCTGAGTATCTGACCATGCTCACTCTGCATGGGCGCATTAAGCGAGTAGCACTTTCTGAATTCGCCAGCGTACGCCCCAGCGGGTTAATCGCCATGACCCTGGATGAAGAAGATGAGCTGCGCTGGGTCAAATTGACCAAGGGGCACCAGGATCTGCTGCTGGTGACTGCAAACGGACAGTCTCTACGCTTCAGCGAGGAGCAGGTACGGCCGATGGGCCGCCCTGCAGCCGGTGTCAACGCAATCCGGCTGCAGGAGGGAGATCTGGTAGCAGGCTTTGATGTTGCTGCCAGCCCGGATCTTGAGGTTCTGGTCGTCTCGCAGTACGGTTACGGGAAGCGCACCCCGCTGGCGGAGTATCCTCGCCGGTCACGCTTTGGAATGGGCATCCGCACGCTGGCCCGCAACGACAAAACAGGACCGGTTATCAGCATCCATGTGGTACAGCCGGGCGATCAAATCATGGTAATCACATCGACCGGGCGCTCAAGCCGGATGCACATAGAGAATATCTCGCTGATCGGGCGCAATACGCAGGGGGTGCGGCTGATGAAGATCCCCGCCAAGACAACACTCGTTTCTGTCGTTCCGGTCGATGAAGCCCGCCTTACGGAACGGGCAGATGCCTTACAGGCCGAAATGCAGGACCTTTCGGCTCCCGTTTCTTTCGATGAGCAGCCCAGCCATCTGGATGACCGCGACGAATCTGATGCATTCAACAGTGATGTTGCAGCCTATGATTACGACGCGATGGCCGATACCCTATCCGACGATGATGACGAGGAAGATGCCTCATGATCGCAGCATTCAGTCTGGCCGGTGCATATCTGATCCTGCTGGGGCTTGCGATCCGCAGTCGCACCCGGCGAGATCCGTCCGAAGGATGGCTGCTCGCCCTGTGTACATTCTCCATTGTATTGATGCTGCTTCATGGCCTGCTGCTCAGCCCTTATCTGCTCCCGGGGATCGCTCCCTACTCACAACTGCTGGCTGTTGTCGGGTTTGTGGTAAGCGTTACGCTTACAGGCTTTCTAACCATCACCTACCTGGGACTGCGTCGCCAGGCAACACTTCTATGGGCAGCGTTGAGCGTGGCATGGGCTGCGTCCACGGGAATCACCCAGGCCCTAAACATTCCGGCTATCACCGGCGGCCAGATCATCTTGCTGCCGGCGGCCAGTGTCCCGATGACCCTGAGCCTCGAATTGCTCACCGTCGGTTGGCTCTTACTGGCTCTATGCCTATTCGGCATCATCGCGCGAGCCTTTCTGACCGAGAAACTCCCGCTGTATGCTAACCGCATCCTCTTCTGGTTCGTCGTCATCCCTCCTCTGCTGCTTGGTGACGCCCTGAGTGCTTGGCTAAATCCGCCGTGGAACTACGTCGGTTATATCACGCGCCTGATCGGTGTCATCGGCGCAGTTTATGGCATTACCAGCCATCGGGTGCTGGATCTGCGCGATACGGCACGCTGGATTATCAGCCGCAGCATCCTGGCGCTGGTCACCGGGGGGCTGGTTGCCGGCGCTATCCTGGCCTCAGATAACCTCCAGTACTGGATCCAGCCGTCAGCCTATATTTATCTTGTGGCAGGATTGGGGCTGGCGGGAGCGCTGATCCTGCCACCCGCCCGCCAGGTAACCCGCTGGCTGCTCGGGCGGCTGATCGACCGGGGCCAGACCGATGCTGCCGAAGCGGTGCGGCTATATAGTCAGCGAATCAGTGGGCTGATCGATCTGAAGGATCTGGCGGCCACTTCTTCCCGTACCACGCGGGAACTTTTCAGCACCCACCAGAGCTGTCTGATCCTGGCAACGCAGCGCGATGATTCACTGAGCCTTGAGGTCTTTGGCAGCGACCGCGCCGACCGGATCCGGCCGGGCAGCCTGGCACTGACCAGCCCGATCTACTCACACTTCATCAACGGGCGCGGCCCGCTGCCTCAGTATGATATCGATTACCATAAAGATTATCTGGCTGTGCCTCCAGGCGAGCGCCGCTACTTCAGTGGCCTTGAGATGGATATCTACGCTCCCATCATCAGTGACGGCAAGCTTCTGGGCATGCTTGCCCTGGGCCCCAAAGGCAACGACGATCCCTACCGCTCTAGCGAAATGGAGCTGCTTTCAGCCCTTGCTAACCAGACAGTGGCTGCGCTGGAGAATGCGCGGCTGGTCAGTGACCTTCGCTCTCTGAATCGTGAGATCAGCAGTCTCAACCAGGATCTTAATCTGACGAATGAGCGCCTCGAACGACTTGACTCGGTCAAGAGTGATTTCATCGCGATCGCCTCACACGAGCTTCGCACCCCGCTGACCCAGATTCAAGGTTATGTTGATCTACTGCTGGAGATGTCGGAGAGGAATCTCCTGACCCCAGAGCAGATCACAGATATCATGACCAGCCTGCGACGAGCCAGCCTGCGGATGGGCGAGGTGATCTCATCCATGTTGGATGTGTCCCAGATTGATGTGGACAACATGGATCTCAATTTCGTTGAAACCAGTCTGGCCAGCATCATCAAGCTCGCCATAGAGCCTTACAGCGATGCCATCCATAATCGTAACCTGACGCTGGTCGCACGGGGGCTGCGCAACCTGCCCCCCATCCACGGCGATTACAAGCGGCTGGTACAGGCATTTGAGAATCTTATTACCAATGCCATCAAGTTCACCCCGGATGGCGGCAAGATCAACGTCAGTGGCGAGGTATTTGAGCGTGATGCCGATGGGCAGCCCCGGAGCGTCCGCATCATTGTCGAGGACTCGGGCATTGGTATCGCCAAGGAACACCATGAGCTGATCTTCGAGAAGTTCTACCGTATTGGCTCCACCCAGCTGCATTCGACAGGCACCACGAAGTTCAAGGGAGCCGGGCCGGGACTCGGGCTTCCGATCACGCGCGGAATCATTGAGGGGCACGGCGGCCGCATCTGGGTGGAAAGCCCACGCAGCAGCGATGAAGAGAACCCTGGCAGCGCCTTCCATATCGTCCTGCCAATAAGCCCGCCGGCGATGGATGCCCGGGAACGGCTGAGTCATATCCAGGAAGGCGCAGAAGCTGCATCCGATCGCTCAGTGCTATCCCCGGCTGCTCCGGACTCTCCATCCTGAGCACCGCCGAGATGAACAGCAGCCGGTGCCCGGGCGCCGGCTGCTGTTTCATGACTCGCACAGGACGATCCCGTCATCCCGCCATTGGACCCCCTGCACCTGCCCGTGCGCAACCGGTTCTGCCATCAGCCGGCTGGCCAGGAGTTGGAACCGCGCCGGATCGCCGCTGGTGAAGTATCTTACCTGGCCGCGGTGGTTCGGGTCATTGGCAGACCCGGAGATGATACGCCCTAACTGACGAGCCACTGCCGGGCCCGGATCGACGATCTCAACCCCGTCCCCCACCACAGCCCGGAGAGCCGGCTCAAGGAATGGGAAGTGCGTACAGCCCAGCACCATCTGATCGACATGACCGTCAAGAAGCGGGCGTAGATAGTCGGCAGCCACCCGCTCAACTTCCGGGCCCTCCAGCTTGCCCTGCTCAACGAATGTGACGAACTCCGGGCAAACCTGGGTCAGGACCGTCACCCCGTTAGCAAAGCGATCAACAACGCTGGCAAACAACTCGCCCTGGTAAGTTGCCTGTGTCGTGATCACACCGATTACTCCGCGGTTTGTCCGCTGCGCTGCGGGCTTGACCGCCGGCTCCATCCCCACAAAAGGAAGGTTGGGGAACACAATGCGGGCATGCTTGAGACTCGCTGCAGATGCTGCATTGCAGGCTATGACAACGGCCTTCACGTCCCACTGGGTGAAGAACTGAACGATCCCTTCTACAAAGCCGCGGATCTCCGCGACGGTCCGGGGACCATAGGGAACATGCCCCTGATCGGCAAAGTACAACACATCCTCGGAAGGCAGCAGCCGGCGGACTTCGCGCAGAACCGATAGCCCACCAACCCCGGAATCGAGCATCGCGACAGGTCGTGTATCAATCGGCATCACCTGACTCCCAGGCCTATCAACCCCCTCATCGGCTTTTGGCAGCCGCTGAAACGAGCGCACTGAAGAGGCGGCGCATAGGCTCCATCTGCTCCGCAAGCGCTTCAGGATGCCATTGAACGCCGATCACAAAGCGGCGCTCAGGGTGCTCAATCCCCTCAATAATCCCATCGGGGGCGTTTGCGACCACCCGAAGCCCACTCCCGATACGGTCAAGCGCCTGATGATGCAGGCTGTTCACTGAAATCCGGCAAAGACCCATGACATCTGCCAGATAGCTGGCAGTGCTGACCTCTACCGGGTGCACTGTACGCATAAACCATTCATCTTCAGCCGGCGAGTCATGTCGCAGAGCGCCGGGGACCTGCTCACGAATATCCTGGAACAGAGTCCCGCCCATGGCCACATTTAGAACCTGTGTGCCGCGGCAGATGCAAAGAAGCGGCTTATCATCTTCTACCGCCCATCGGGCCAGCCGCAGATCGGCCTCATCGCGGTTGGTATCCACGCCGGTTGTGTATGGTGATTGCGCAGCGCCGTAGCGATCCGGCGAGATATCGCCACCTCCGGACAGCACAATCCCATCCAGGCGGTTATAAACAGCCCGCAGCGCCACCTCGTCCGTTTCCAGGGGGATCAGTGCCGGAGCACCGCCCGCTAGCGCTACGGCCCTCGTGTAGCTGGGGCGCACGCCCATGAAACGCGCACCGCTGGCTGGATGCCTGAGAGGGCCGGTGGAAATGCCAATCAGAGGAGAATTCACCACTCTACCGCCGGGTCACCGCACACTCTGTACTGACCATCAGGGCGCAGAGTGCTTTTCACACCTGCGCCCTGACCCAACCGTCTGTCCTCCGCAGAAGCGGCGCTCAGCGCTTCTCGCGCAGGGTCGCTCGCCTGCCTGTACGACCCCGGAGATAGAACAGCTGCGCCCTGCGTACATGGGAGCTGCGAACCACCTCTATCTTCTCAATACGAGGGGAGCGCAGCAAGAAGGTACGCTCTACCCCGATGCCGTGAGAGGCGGTGCGCCGTACAGTGAAACTGGCATCGTTGCCGCCCTTGCGCAACCGGATAATCGTACCTGGAAAGACCTGGATGCGCTCACGGTCACCTTCAACGATGCGTACATGCACTTTCACGCTGTCTCCCGGAGAGAGAGAAGGGATATTGGGGTTGGCGCTCTGCTCAAGGCTCTTTACAAGATCTTCTTTACTCATCAGACTTTTCACGGCCCTGGCGTCATTGGGGCACGGGCCGCATCCTCCTCTCTCGGGTAAGCCCTCGCGTCACTAAAGAAACCAGCATCTTGGCTGGCTCACTGCAAATTCATGTTCACAACCAGACTTTGATGAAGGTCGATTATAACGCGCGCGGCCCCGCAAGGTCAAATTCGTTGACAGTCTCTCTCTCTATGTGCTAAACTGCTCAGACAGCAACTCCTCATACGGATAGAGGCGATGACTGAGAGGAGTAGGCGGTCTGCGAGCAACCACCGCTCGCAGCGACAGGTAGAGAAGGAAGGCCGCAGGCTGAAAGCCTCCGCTGCGCAACCGCCGAACGTCGCTCAGGAGCCGCCGTGCTGAACGGCTGGTCAACCCGCCCTCAGGCATGGTCCGGTCGCGCCCGTTATCGCGCGGATGAGTGCTGCTGACTGGCTCAGCAGAACTAAGGTGGTACCACGGAAGCGCCCCTTTCGTCCTTAGACGCAAGGGGCTTTGTTATTGTTGACTCAAGAGCAGAACATGGCTATCCAAACCAGGTGCTCCCCCCAAGCGGATTCGAGCAGCCAATTGCACTCTGAGGATCAGAGAGGTTATGTCACACACCACTGAAATGCCCAAGACGTATGACTTCAGGTCCACCGAGCAGCGTTTGTATAACTGGTGGCTCAATAATGGCTGGTTCAAGCCAGAAATTGCTCCCCCCGCTGCACAACCTTATGTGATCAGCATCCCGCCGCCCAATGTGACAGGCGCGCTGCACCAGGGACACGCCCTGTTTGTAGCTCTCGAGGACCTCATGATCCGCCACGCCCGTATGGCTGGCTATGCCGCACTTTGGGTCCCCGGGACCGATCATGCCGGGATTGCCACCCAGCTCCAGGTGGAGAAGATGCTGACAGAAGAGGGCACTACGCGTCAGCAGATAGGTCGTAAAGAGTTCCTGCGCCGTACCTGGGAGTGGAAGCACACCTACGGCGGGCGGATCACGGAACAGCTGCGGCGTCTGGGCGCCAGCTGTGATTGGGATCGCGAACGTTTCACCCTTGATGAAGGGCTCACCAGGGCAGTGCGAGAAGCCTTCGTGAGATGGTATGCGGAAGGGCTCATCTACCGCGGCACCTACATGATAAACTGGTCGCCCACCCTTCAAACTGCAGTCAGCGATCTGGAGGTGGAGCGTGAAGAGGAAGAAGTCACCCTCTACTACTTCAAATATCGCCTTAAGGATGGCTCCGGCTTCATTCCAGTGGCTACCACCCGCCCGGAGACTATTCTGGGTGACACCGCGGTGGCAGTCCACCCGGACGATGAACGGTATCAGCGATTCCTGGGTCAGACCGTCCTGGTGCCCATGCTCGATCGGGAAATACCTGTGATCGCAGATGAGTATGTCGCTCGTGAGTTTGGCACAGGGGCGCTGAAAATCACGCCCGGCCATGATCCGAACGACTATGAGATAGGGCTGCGGCACGGCCTGCCGATCATCAGCCTCTTGAACAAAGATGCCACGATGAACAGCGAGGCCGGTCTGTATGCAGGGCAGGATCGTTTTGAGGCTCGCAGGAATCTGTGGGCTGACATGGAGAAAGCCGGCCTGACCATACGGACTGAGCCCTACAGAACGGCAGTCCCGCGCTCTCAGCGCGGAGGTGAAGTGGTCGAACCGATGATCAGCACGCAGTGGTTCGTCCGCATGCAGGGCCCGGCGCAACTGGCGCTGGATGCAGTGCGCCAGGGGCAGATTCGCCTTGTTCCGGAGCGCTTCAACAAGATCTGGGAGCACTGGCTGACCAACATCAAGGACTGGTGCATCAGCCGCCAGCTGTGGTGGGGACACCAGATCCCTGCCTGGTACTGTGCTGACTGCAGCCACATCACGGTTTCACGCCAGGATCCCAGCCATTGCGCGGGCTGCGGCTCTGCTCGAATCGAGCAGGACCCCGATGTGCTTGATACCTGGTTTAGCTCCGGGTTGTGGCCATTCAGCACACTCGGCTGGCCAGAAGAAACGCCCGATCTTCAGCGCTTCTACCCGACGACGATGATGGAAACAGGCTACGATATCCTGTTCTTCTGGGTTGCTCGTATGGTGATGATGGGCATCTCCTTCACCGGGCGCGCGCCTTTTCAGACCGTCTATCTTCACGGGCTGGTGCGAGATGGTGATGGCAAGAAGATGAGCAAGACCGCCGGAAACGTAATCGACCCTATCGAGGTCATGGACGAGTACGGAACAGATGCTCTACGCTTTACTCTGCTGACCGGATCGACTCCCGGCAATGATATGAATCTATCCATTGAGCGCGTTGCCTCCAACCGCAACTTCGCCAATAAGATCTGGAACGCCGCACGCTTCCTGGTCAGCAATCTCGATGGAGAAAAGCCCGTCGGCGCACCCGGGCAGGATGGACTCAGTCTGCCTGATCGCTGGATCCTGAGCCGGCTGCATCATCTGATTATCACCGTCGATCGCCTGTTTTCCGGCTATCTCTATGGCGAGGCCGGCCGGCAGGTCTACGACTTTGTGTGGGGCGAGTACGCAGATTGGTATATCGAGATCGCCAAGGCCGCGCTCTACAGTGGTACCCCGGAGGCTCGGACGCGGACGCGCCACATCCTGACGTATGTGCTGGATCAGTGCCTGCGCCTGCTGCACCCATTTATCCCCTTTGTGACTGAGGAGATCTGGCAGCACATCCCCCATGAGGGTGAGGCGCTCATCATTGCCCGGTGGCCACAGGCAGACGCGCGCTTCCTGGATCAAGCCGCCGAAGACCAGATGGCGCTGCTGATGGACCTCATCCGGGGCATCCGCAATGCCCGCGCCGAATACAACCTTACACCGGGTAAGCGAATCCCGGCGCTGATTCAGGCGGGCAGTTGGACGCAGCTGCTCGACGATCACCGCGATCTCTTTGAGCGTCTGGCCAATGTCGATCCAGAGGCACTGCAGATAGCCGCCACGATCCCGGACCCGCCGCGCCAGGCTGTGATAGTGACTGCGGCAGGCGTGACCATCTTTCTGCCGCTGGCCGGTCTGGTCGATCTCCAGGCAGAGAAAGAGCGGCTTCAGGCGGCGTTGAAGGAAGCCGAGAAGCAGATCGCCCGTACGCAGGCACTGTTGGAGAACACGAACTTCACTGGCCGCGCCCCGGCAGAAGTCATTGAGCGCGAAAAGGCCAAGCTGAATGACCTGAAGGCCACACGCGACGAACTGGTCGCACGGATCCACGCCCTCGCTGGCTGAACAAATCGGCAGGGACTGTCAGCAAAGACACTTGACGCCCTAGAACGCGCGTGCTATGCTAAGTTGATATTGAGTTTACAGAGCGTTGTCGATAGGGACGCAAATGGCACTGGAATTTCATAAGCTGACACACCAGGTTGAACGCATGGGGCAGGATCTGGCAAGTCAGCAGGAAGACACGCAGAACAAGATTGACCTGGCCCTCCAGATCCTGGAAAGCTATGCAGATTCTGCCTTTCTGCCTCACATCCTGGCCCGTGTTCAGGATGCTGTCAGCAAAGATGCTGGCTACCGGGGTGCACGCCCGCTTGATGAAGGCGTGGCCTCAACGTTTCCACCTGCACCGCTCCCCGCGTCTGCCACCATCGTTGCTACAGATGGTTCCCAGATCGCCCCCAATGCCCATGGTGCAGCGCTCTACTACCTTCTCAATATGGGCACCATCGTCGTCCACCATGGCAGCGGCGCCCCCCCCGAGATCAGCACCGATCCCGCTCTGTACTACGAAAAAGAGTTTATGCTCACACAGGACAGCAGCCTGATCACCGCTGGCGTCGTATCAGCCCGCCGTACCGTCGCCGAAATGGCTACGCTCGCCGAGCAGGTCTGGCGGCAGCGGGGGTCGGCCCGCCCCCTGCTGGGGCTGTTCGATGGCTCGCTCCTGGTCCTTGGCATTGGCTCTGACGTGCCGGACCGCGATCAACTGTACGCCATTTATTTTAGCGCCCTGACTCGTCTTCACGAAGTGGGGGCCGGACTGGCTGGATACATCGACCGTCCCCGAAGCACCTTCACCGTCGGCATGCTGCACCTCCTCGATCTGGCAGAGGAGCTTGTTTCCAGGCCGACTCTCAGTAATAACGGCCGCCTGGAGGGGCTGTTTGACACGCAAATATTCCGGCGACTTCTTGGCCCGGGCGAGCGCAGTGCGCTCTTTGTCCAGATGTCCCCACAAAACAAAGAGTTTCGCCGCACTGGTGGACAGAGTCACGAGATTGTGTTTTTCTACCTTAACGTTGCCGGGCAGGATCAGCCGCCGCATGTCGCCCGAGTAGAGATACCCATGTGGGTTGCTGAGCAACGCCCATTGGTGGCCGAAATGCAGGCGCTGATCTACCACCAGTGCCAGCAGCTTATGTCCCGCTACCCTTATGTCCTGACTCGTGCTGATGAACTCGCTGTCGTCAAAGGGGATGAAGCCCGCCAGCTGAATACTCTCATTCAGGTGGCAATGACTCGCCACGGCCTCGAGGCACTCGAGAGCGAGAAACAGGCGACCAAGGATTCGGCGCGCGCCCACAAGACGCGCTTCGCAGGCATATCTGCGTCTTCAAGGAAAGGCCTTACATAAAAGATGGATTGGACAGGGCCGATCAGTTATGTGCTGCGCTCCAGCACGTCAGGCTACTCTGCAGGAGCAGGGCTTAGCCAGATCGACGCGCTTTCCTTTGGGATGCTGGTAAAAACCCAGGGAGATGCTGCTGGCCGGGAGACCATCTATGGGCTGCTTTATGATATCCACATCGATGATGATCCCCTGGTGCGACAGTTGGTGCTAGCGGACGCTGTCAGCGAAGAGACGATCCGTGACCAGCGCCACCATCGGATAGCCCCCGTTGAGATGAACGTGTTAGCGATTGCCTTCCGTGACGGTGCGGGGCAGCTCCGTCATGCCCTGCCTCCGCGCCCCCCCATCAGCCTCATGCCCGTTCACCTTTGCTCTCAGCCCGAATTGCATGAGGTCACCTCGCGCTTCGACTATTTCCGGCTGGTGCTGGGAGCGCCTGAAGTCCCGGGCGAGCAGCTGCTGGCCGCCAGCCTTCTTCAGGCGGCCAGCATGTACCCGGAGCGCGAGCAGTTTGACTTCCTGGTCCGGGCCGGGCGCGAAGCGGCGCGACTGCTCAGCAGTGATATGTCCCGCCTGGACTATCTGCTGCGCCTGCTTTATCCATACATCACGGCAGAGACCTAGTGGTTTGCGGCACCTATTTATGATGTAGGTTGAACCGCGCGACATCCAGGCAATTGGGCCGGCAGACTGGCCATCAGACGCAGGCTGACTCTGGCCTGATGGCACCGTTTACTCAGCAGCGAGGCTACGATATGGCCAGGCAGATGAATCAATTGGATCAATTCTTTGGCGTTCGGGCTCCTCGGCTGGGTGTGGTAGTTGGCGGATCGCTCAGCCGCGGGCTGGATGTAAAGCTCGATCCGGGCACCGAACTTGAGGATCTGGCAGTTGGCCGTTATGTCGTCGTGCATGGACGGCAGCGGCGTTTCTTCTCCATGATCACGGATATCACCCTGGCTAACACCAGCGCACAGATCGCCAACACGCCGCCCGACATGTCCAACCCCCTCCTGGCGGATGTCTACAGTGGATCGGTAGCCTATGGCAGCATCCATGTTGCCCCGATGCTTGTCATCAACGAGGCGCGGCAGGTTGAGCCGGTCCGCACCATCCCGCCGCACTTCCAGGAGGTGTGGACAGCCACTGAAACTGATATCAACGACGTGTTTGGGCATGAAGATGAGACCCATTTCAACATCGGCTCTCCGCTGGAGCTACTTGACACGCAGATCAATGTTGACCTCAAACGTCTGACAGAACGGTCGGTGGGAGTCTTCGGGAAGAGCGGCACCGGGAAGAGCTATCTGACGCGTATCCTGCTGGCCGGCGTGATTGCGCGCGGAACCGCTGTCAATCTCATCTTCGATATGCACAACGACTACGGATGGGAAGTCTTCAACGAAGCGGGCAACCGCGACAAGGGGCTCAAGCAACTGTTCCCCAACCGGGTCGTCATCTTCACCCTGGACGATGAATCCTCGCGCCGACGCGGCGTCCGGCCTGACCACGTTGTCACGCTGCCATACAGCGACATTGAGCCAGAAGATCTGGCCGCGCTGCGCCAGACCATCGACCTTTCAGACACGATGCTTGATGCAGCCCACACGCTCCGACGCATATGGGGCAGGGACTGGATCCAGCAGTTGCTGACCGCCGAGCCACATATCATCGATGATTTGCTCAACAACACCACCATCAACGGCCCGGCACTGACCGCCCTCACGCGCCGGCTCCAGCGCTTTCAGCGGTTCCCCTTCCTGGTACCGCAGGCAACCGGTGACGCCGTCCAGACCATCGTCCAGTCGATCGAACAGGGCTACAGCGTCGTGCTTGAATTCGGCCGCTACGGAAATGCCCTGGAAGCCTATATCCTGGTTGCCAACTACCTGACCCGGCGCATCCGCGAGCGCTATGTGCAGCGCGTCGAGGCCTCGTTGGGCGATGAAAGCCAACAACCACCGCAGCTCATGATCACGATCGAGGAGGCTCACAAGTTCCTCGATCCTCTCATTGCCCGCCAGACGATCTTTGGCACTATCGCCCGCGAGCTTCGTAAATACAAGGTGACACTCCTGGTTGTGGATCAGCGTCCCAGCGCTATTGACGAAGAAGTGATGTCTCAGATCGGCACCCGTGTCACCGCGCTCCTGGACAATGAGAGAGACATCGCCGCTGTGTTAATGGGGGTCAACGGAGCGCAGGGCCTCCGTGAGGTGCTGGCCCGGCTCGATACCCGGCAGCAGGCGATCGTACTCGGACATGCTGTCCCCATGCCCGTTGTGATCAAGACCCGACCCTACGATGAGGCTTTCTATACCGCGATGGGCGCGCCCCTGCAGGGGAAGAAGCTCAAGCAGGCAGCTCGCTCCTCAAGCAAGTCCCTGTACGGCGACGAAAGCTTCGACGGGTTCGGGTAAACATCAACACACGGGGCCGGACTGCGCCGGCCCCTGCTAAGCTTATACCCGCATTCGCTTAATTGCTCGATCCCGGCTCGCTGCTGGCCGAAGCGGCCGCTGCGCGACGAGCCCGGCGTCTCCTCACCAACCCACGGATGCCGCGGAAGATCCCATACCCGACAGGCACAATCACCAGCAGCCACGGTCCGCAGAAGATGGTCACGAAGATCAGGAAATCTCCGGCCCCCCGCAGGCTACGCAAGAGCGAGTCCAGCGCTTCACGGACCGTCTCCGCCGGACGCCAGCGCGTGTCCACTGGCTGGCTCAGAATGTAGGGTTGCAGTTCAATATTGATGCTGGACAGCGCAGCGGATTGTTCCAGATACTGCATCCGCCCCTTGATCGACTCGATCTCTGCCTCGCGCTGAGTCAGCTGGGCTTCGGCCTGAAGAAGCTCCTCAGTAGACTGCGCGTTGGCCATGATGTTGAGGAGCCGGTCGCGCGCAGCTTCCAGACTCTCCAGCCGTGCTTGGAGATCAACATATTCCTCGGTCACATCCTGGCCGGATTCGCTGCGAGCCGGAATAGTGCCCTCCACCGCCAGGGCAGCGGTGCGATCCATCGCCTCGGTGAAGCGCGCAGCAGGAACACGAATGGTCATGCTGATATAGGGCGAGACATCAGCCCCACCGCCGTACTCATTGCTGCTGACCACATACGCCCCTTCGCCGGCCATCTCGTTAACCATCTGGACGATAGCGCGCTTGGCCTCACGGGTATCTTCCACTGTTACCGTGATGCTGCCATTGCGAATGATCAGACGCTCAATCTGCTGCGGCGGCATCCCGGGAGCAGCCGCAGCAGCCGCTGTCGGCTGCGCTGCCATTTCTCCGGCCTGATCCATGGCAATCTGCTCGCTCTCAACATAGAAGCCCTCTTCCGAGGCTGCCGGCTCAGCCATGGGCTCCTCAGCCCGCGACGCCGAACCTGACACCCCGAGCGCGGGGGCGCACCCTGAGATCAGGACGCTGATCGCCACCGCTGCCAGTACCCATCCCAGCATTACTCGCTGTCTACCCATCTCTCCTCTACCTCCTCAGGTCAACCACCCGGATTGCGGACAATGCTACTACACAGACGTCTGCCAGGTCGTGCAGGTTCCGATCCATTTTACACCCATATATCCCGCGCAGCAGAGAAAGAATACGACTTGCTTCCCTTCAAGGGTGAAGGTAGGCTTGTACTGATGAGCAGCCCAATCACAGACTATGAACTCAGGCTGGATCTGTTGGCACGGGCGGGCGCTTTGATGCTCGAGAACGGCGCTGCCACCTACCGGGTGGATGAGACACTGACTCACCTGGGGCATGGGCTGGGATTTGAACACATCGAGATCTTTGCCACACCAACCGGAATCGTGCTGGGCGCTGATTGTGCGATCGGTCATTATGTGCGTGTTACACGCATCAGCCGGCTTGGCGTCAATATGAATCGGCTGGCAGCAATCAGTGGCCTGTCACGTCAGGCGGCAGCCGGCGCTCTGGGGGCTGAAGAGATCGCAGCCGCCATCATCGCGATCGAACAGGAAGGGAGCCAATATCCAACCTGGGTGATCATTGGCGGCGTCGCCCTGGCGTGTGGAATGTTTGCGCTGCTTTTCGGCAGTGGCTGGCGAGAGTTTGCGGCTGCCGCGCTCGGGGCTGCGCTGACGATGGCGCTGCGCCTGGCTGTGCGCCATCTGAGCCTGGTGCCTCTGGTTGTCACGGTGATCGCTGCCTTTGTCGCCACCGCCGCCAGTACGATCGCCTGCCGTTCGCTCGCCTGCCAGCAGCTGGAGATCGTCCAGGTTGCTGCCGTGCTTCAGCTGGTACCCGGCGTGCCGATGGTCACATGGGCGATCGATCTGGCAACCGGAGATATCCTCTCAGGCATCTCACGGGCGGCCTATGCCGCTCTCATTACCATGGGGATTGCCCTGGGAATGCTGCTGTTTCTCTTCTGGGGCCTGGGAAGATGAGCCTCTCTCTGCACTACCTGCAGGAGTTCGTCCTCGCCTGCGCGGCAACTCTCGGGTTTGGGATTCTGTTTAACGTCCCGCGCCAGAGTCTGTTTGCCTGCTGTCTCACGGGCGCGCTGGGGCGCACGGTGCGGCTGGCCGCACTCGATGCAGGCGCCAACTTGGAGGGGGCCTCCTACCTGGGAGCTGTTGCCGTAGCTATCACTGGCTACCTGATGGCGCGACTCTATCATACCCCGCGCACTATCTTCACCGTAACCGGAGTTATACCGATGGTTCCGGGGGTCACCGCTTTCTCCAGCATGCTCGACTTTGCGAATGGCAACATCCTGGCCGGCCTGGTTTCGGGCACCCAGACGGTGATGGTTGGCGGGGCACTGGCCCTGGGGCTCACCACGGTTCGGATTATCACGCGGATGCCGGGTCGATCTGTTGATGCCCTGTGAATGCATGCGGCCGGGCCGCACCCCAACCCCATTGGAGCAGCCTCTATGGATACCATCCCCCTGGTGATCACCCTGCCGCTGGCACCTCACCTGATTGATCAGCTCGCAGCAGTCTCCTCCCGGTTGGATATCTCAGTCCGCGAAGCCAGCAGCGCCGCCGCAATCGGCGATGTCCTGAGCAATGCCGAGATACTCTATACCTGGCAAGTTGTGCCAGACCCCGCTGAGGCACCCCGCCTTCGATGGGTCCAGCTGCACGGGGCTGGAGCCGACCGGTTGTTTGAGCACGCTCTCTACACAAACACGGACATCGCCTTCACCACTACCAGCGGCATTCATGCCGTGCCGATGGCAGAGTATGCTATCGCACAGATGCTGGCCTTTGCCCATCGTCTCCCGCTCATGTTGGCCGACCAGGCTTCCGCGACGTGGCCCACCGGGCGATGGGTCCGCTATCTTCCCTCAGAACTCTACGGCGCGACGCTCGGCATCGTCGGCTATGGAAGCATCGGCAGGAGGCTGGCACGAGTCGCGCAGAGCCTGGGGATGCGCATCCTGGCGGTCAAGCGCGATCTCCGCAATCTGCAGGCCCGTAACCCCTTCACGCTGCCCGACACTGGCGACCCATCTGCTGAGATACCGGATCGCATCTATCCGCCGGGGGCTTTGCATTCCTTTCTCAGAGAGTGTGACTATGTCGTGCTCACCGTTCCGCTCACGCCGCGAACACGCCATCTGATTGATGCCCCCGCCCTGCAAGCCATGAAATCAAGCGCTATCCTGATCAACATAGCGCGGGGAGATGTTGTTGACGAAAAGGCACTGATTGATGCCCTGGAAAAGCGGGTCATCGCGGGAGCCGCCCTCGATGTCTTTTGCGAAGAACCTCTGCCAGCCAGCAGTCCGTTGTGGAAGCTGCCCAATGCAATCTTGAGCCCTCACGTGGCCGGGATCACGCCGCACTACGATGAGCGCGCTGTCGCATTGTTTGCCGAAAATTTGCGCCGGTACATAGCCGGGGATCCATTGATCAATCAAGTGGATCGGGACAGAGGCTACTGAGTCTAATTACCTGCGCGGGGGCTGAAACGATTGGAGATACTGCTCAAACTGATGCGCATTGCAGGCATCGATATATCGGAGGATCTCGCCGCCGCTTATAGGGTACAACGGATAGCATGACGTAGGCCAAGCGCCACCGGGTGCGTGAACCACTGCATCCACCACCGCAGAGGACAGATCCACCATCTCATCGAAGTGGTCTACGATCTCCTCCGCTGTAACAATCACCCTGCGCGCTCCCAGCGCCAGTTCGACATCCACCGCGCGGTTTTCATTCAGCAGGGCATTTCCTGTGCGATCGGCTTTCAGGGCATGAATCACAGCAACATCCCACGATATTGCCGGGAACGCGACCAGCTGGTTTCCGGGTTGGTAAGGATCGTCGATGATCCTGACATCCGGGCGTAGCCGCAGGAGATCGGTCCCCAGCCAGCCCAGGCCCGGCATGAAGCTGACTCCGGCCAGGTGCGCCCGGATCCCAAATGCCAGGCTGGCTTCGCTCTCTTCGATGATCCGCAGCTCGCCGCGATGAGCCGCTTCTGTGAAATTGGGCGCAAGCCCAAATACTTCCAGCCCACAGTAGCAGGTGCGGATCGCCGCGACCATCCCGCTGCCGATCAACAGATCGCTTTCGTAGCCGGCGGCAAAGCTCAGCAGGGTAAGGTTGTGGGGCCGAGGGTCCCGCTCTAGGAGCGCCCGGACAAATGCGATCGGCCGCCGGTAAAGCGTCATACCCCCGAGCGCAAGCGTATCGTCGGGTTGCACAAGCAGGGCAGCATCCTGGAGTGAGAGAAGCCTATCCACTTACCAGTCCCGCTCGGCCCCCCCGCTCAACCACTGCTTCTTGGCCGCCAGCCGGCCGGCAAGCTCCTCCAGCCGATCGCGTCCCTCAAGCCGCGCGATCCACGCCGCAGGCACTGCTGCCAACCCCAGACGCGCGGCCAGCAGGCTCCCCGTGATGCAGCCGACCGAATCTGAATCCCCGGGGATATTGACCGCACGCCGCACGGCACTCACATAGTCATCGGGATAGCGCACAGCACAGTAGACCGCCATCGCCACTGCTTCGGGGGCAATCCACCCACTGCCAATATGGTTCAGGGCAGCCAATTCATCATTCCAGGCAGCCACATGGTCAACACGCAGCATCACTGCACCAAACTCATCAGAGATACCGTCCGTGAATTCCAGCACTGCGCGGGTCCAGTCTGAAGGGTGTACGCCATCTAGAGCCAACTTCACCAGATAGGCCGCCCCTATCGCTGAAGCATCAGCCGCGGGATGGGCGTGGGTTGCAATCCCGGTTGCATGGGCCACTTCGCGTAAGCGCACCGGGTCATGCTGGTACAGGTAGCCGACCCCCGCCATCCGAATCGCAGAGCCGTTGCCTTTCGCGGTGGAGACACCTGCCTCACGCCAGGAGATGCCGGCTTCCAGGGTACGGATAGCCTCGGTGATCGTGTGCCCGGGTGCCCGGTTATTCTCAGGTGAATTGCTCCATGCAATCAGGTTGCGCGTGACAGCCTGCATCAGCGTGTCAATATCCTGCTCGCCAGCCTCAACCAGTGCCTCAGTCACAGCAACCGTGGTTTGGGTATCGTCTGTCACCAGAGCCGGGCTGGGCGGCTCCAGGATGCCATTCTCGCCATAAATAACGGCCACTTTCTGCATCGGCAGAAACTCGATAGGCCAACCCAGCGCATCTCCGAGAGCCAGCCCATACAGCAGAGCCTGCGCGCGCTCGTACTCGGACATTTCCACCTCGACGCAACCGGATAGTAACTTAGTCTACAACACAGACTCAACACGGTGCAACCAGAACACGGCTTCCACATGCCGGGCGAGTGACAAGCTCTCCCAGCTGTGCTACCATGACCCTGTGGCAACTGATCTGTCCCCAACTACCGATGAGATTATGATCGCCTGCATCGCCCGCCTGCTGGCAGACGGTGATACGGTCGCACAGGGACTCGCAACCCCACTGGTTGCGGCAGGGTTTCTGCTGGCCAAACTCACGCATGCCCCTGACCTGCGATTTGCATCCGCCATCGGGCAAGCCCTGTGTGAGGACTGGGCCCCCCTTGGGCTTGCCCGCGTCGAGGAGCTGTGGCTGGGCAAGGCACTGGTCGGCATGGGTTTCGGGCGTGTCGTGACTGAGATTATGCCCAACCAGCACTTCAAGGAGTTCTTTCGGCCCGGCCAGATCGACCAGCGCGGTAATTTCAACAACATTGCCCTGGGCTCGGACTACCACCATCCATTCCTGCGGCTACCGGGCGCCGGCGGGATACCCGATGTCAGCACCTATTGCGACGGGGTGTACATTTACGTGCCCCGTCACTCCCGGGTGACATTTGTTGAGAAAACTGACTTTGTGAGCGGCCTGGGACATATGCCAGGGCGAACGCGCGGTGCAGGGCCGAAGGCCTGCATCACCGATCTGGGGCTGTTCGACTGGCATAGTGGCAGGATGCGCCTCGTGACGCACCACCCGGGAGTTACCGTTGACCAGATTCGGCGCAAAACCGGGTTCGATCTGGATGTCGCACCGGACGTGAGTGAGACGCCCCCGCCGACCGGCGATGAGATCCGTCTGCTGCGTGAGGTCATCGATCCGCTGTCCGTTCGCAAGCTGGAAGTTCTTGGTGGCCAGGCACGTCGGGATCTCATTCGCCAGATATTGGAGCAGGAAGGAGCGCTTTGACCGATCCAGCCGTGCCCTCCAAACAGCCGGTAGAGACAACTTTCCATGTCCGCTTCGCTGAAACTGACGCCATGGGCGTGGTGCACCATTCCGCCTACGTGATCTATCTGGAGGAAGGGCGAAGCGAATTCGGCCGCCGCCGGGGAGCGCCTTACGCCGCTCTGGAGGCGGCAGGCTTCTCGCTGGCAGTCACTGACCTGCACATTCGTTACCTGGCCCCGGCGCATTATGGGCAGCAGGTCACCGTGCGAACCTGGATCGCAAAGCTCCAGAGCCGCGCAATCACCTATCAATACAAGATCTTTGAGGCCAGCACCCGAACCCTGCTGGTCACCGCCGAAACGCGCCTGGTCTGCATCGACCGTTACAACCATGTGGTGCGTCTTCCCGAGCAATGGGCAGATGCCCTGGGCAGAATCTGATCGGTTGCCTGCGCCGCCAGTATAGGTACAATACAGTTATGGCTGATAACCCGCTTCTCAACAACCGCTATCGCCTTATCGAGCAAGTGGGCTCGGGCGGCATGGCGATCATTTACCGCGCACAGGACATGGAGCTGAATCGCCAGGTGGCTGTCAAGATTCTGCGGCCAAGCCTGGTGGATGATCCCGAGTTCCTGATGCGATTCCGCCGTGAAGCTCAGGCAGCTGCCAATCTGACGCATCCAAACATCGTCACCGTACATGATGTCGGGTACGATGGCCCCAAAACTCACTACATAGTCATGGAGTATGTGAGCGGGCAGGATCTCAAGAGGCTGATCCGCGCCCAGGGGGCACTCGATGTCGATACCGCGCTGGCAATCGTGGTCGAAGTGTGCAAGGGGGTCGGCTTCGCCCATCGCTCCAACCTGGTGCACTGCGATGTCAAGCCCCAGAACATCCTGATCACGCAGGAACACGCCATTAAGGTGACCGATTTCGGGATTGCCCGGGCTTTGTCCGGCGCCCTGCCGGCCCAGGAAGAGATCGTGTGGGGGAGCCCACATTACTTCGCGCCGGAGCAGGCCGCGGGGGAAGGGTGCACACCGGCTTCCGACGTCTACTCGATCGGGATTGTGCTGTTCGAGCTGCTTACCGGGAGACTGCCTTTCCTCGGCACCGATTACCGTGAGCTGGCTATGGCCCACCTCAAACAGCAGCCACCTTCGCTTGCCAGCATTAACCCGGCGCTCCCTCCCGAATTGGATCGAATCATCAGCAAAGTCCTTTCCAAAGAGCCTTCAGCGCGCTATCGCACTGCGGACCAGCTGGGGCGAATCCTGGAGAAGTACCGGGATCAGGGCCGTCAGCCCACTTCAAACTTCGTAACGCCATCTCAAGGGGCATCGGCGCCTCCGCCGCCAGCCAGCCAAGCTACCGTCAGAGGCCGTGCGCAGTTACCCGCCGATGACACCATCCCGTCACTGCCGCCGATCAATGTCGATGACTACGTGCCCCGGCCAACCTTCACCCCGCCGCCTGCGCCCGATCAGTACGTCATAGATTACTATGACGAGCCAGCTCCTCCAGACAGCGACCGGGCCGCCGCGCTGGATATCTATGGCATCGTTCTGGGGGTGCTGGCTGCTGTGGCTGTTCTGGGCCTCATCCCGCTGTGGCTCACTGTCTATCTCACCCTCAGCCGCTGACGGGATGCAGCGTGCAGAGCGTCTGACTTTGAACGCGATCCGGCCTTCTGTTATAATCCGGATGCCAGTCTGCAAACTGGCCCATAGGCTTGGGAGTATCAACCGACACGATGCTGAGGCCTATCGGCGCGCAAGCGCCGTTTGCTGTACAGGAGCTCAAGGGTGAATTCAACGCGATTCAGACATGGGTTTGTGTATTTACTGTTCATCTTGGCTGTGGGCGTTATCATCATGGCCGCGCTGGCCCGGAATGATAACCCCGATGAATGGGCGATCAGCGATGTGGCATCCGCTGCCAGAGAAGGGCAGATCGAGAAGATCGTCGTCAGCGATACCAATCAGCTGGTGATCACCCTGGCAGACGGCAGCACCGCAGTAGCGACCAAAGATCCAACCAGCACCGCTCCTGAGCAGCTTGCCGCGCTTGGTGTCTCGCCTGATGAGCTTGCGGACATCGAGTGGGTAAACCAGAAAACTACCAACTGGCAGAGCATCATCACGGCCCTGATGTACTTGCTTCCCCTGCTTATCGTCGTCGGCGTCATCTACATGATGCTGCGCCAGGCCCAGGGGACAAACAACCAGGCGCTCTCCTTTGGCAAGAGCCGCGCCCGCATGTTCACCGGCGACCAGCCCACCGTGACCTTTGATGATGTCGCGGGGGCGGATGAAGCGAAAGAAGAGCTGGCCGAGGTCGTGGAGTTCTTGCGCGAGCCGGACAAGTTCATCCAGCTCGGTGCACGCATCCCCAAGGGGGTTCTGCTGGTCGGCCCGCCCGGAACGGGCAAAACGCTGCTGGCCAAGGCCGTCAGCGGCGAGGCCGGTGTCCCTTTCTTTTCAATATCGGGTTCTGAGTTCGTTGAGATGTTCGTCGGCGT
The DNA here is from genome assembly GCA_034435035.1 of Anaerolineae bacterium. Taxonomy (GTDB): domain Bacteria; phylum Chloroflexota; class Anaerolineae; order Aggregatilineales; family UBA3940; genus JAHEME01. The sequence goes on from DAOTXW010000023.1 coordinate 145,351, forward strand.
GGGCGCCAGCCGCGTGCGCGACCTGTTTGAGCAGGCGAAGCGCCACAGTCCTTGTATCGTGTTTGTTGACGAGATCGACGCAGTTGGCCGCCACCGCGGGGCTGGCCTGGGCGGATCCCATGATGAGCGCGAACAGACCCTCAACCAAATCCTGGTTGAAATGGATGGCTTTGACACAGACACCAATGTCATTATTGTAGCAGCCACCAATCGCCCGGACATCCTCGATCCAGCCCTTCTGCGGCCGGGCCGCTTTGATCGTCGCGTGGTTCTGGATAGGCCCGATGTCCGGGGCCGCGAAGGCATCCTTAAGGTGCATGTTCGCGGCAAACCGCTGGGCAGCGATGTGGACCTGAGTGTCCTGGCGCGCGCCACACCCGGCTTCGTGGGCGCCGACCTCGAGAACATGGTCAACGAAGCTGCAATCCTTGCGGCGCGCCGCAACAAGAAGACCATCAATATGTCCGAGTTTCAGGAGGCAATCGAACGCGTCATCGCCGGCCCGGAGCGCCGCAGCCGCCTCATCAGCCCCGAAGAACGCAAGATCACAGCCTACCACGAAGCCGGGCACGCTGTGGTCGCCTACATGCTGCCCAACTGCGATCCGGTGCTCAAGGTCACGATCATCCCGCGCGGGATGGCCGGCGGGTACACCATGTCCCTGCCTGAGGATATGATGTTCATGTCCCGCTCCAAGTTCCGCGATGTCATCGCCATGGCACTTGGCGGGCGCGTGTCTGAAGAGCTGACTTTCAACGAGATCACCACTGGCGCCAGCGACGATCTGGATCGCGTGACAAAAATCGCACGCAACATGGTCACCCGCTACGGCATGAGTGAGCGGTTGGGTCCGATGATATTTGGCCAGAAGGAAGAGCTTGTCTTTCTCGGCCGGGAGATAGGGGAGCAGCGCGACTACAGTGAGGCCGTAGCGGAGGAGATCGATGCTGAAGTACGCCGCATCGTGAGCGAAGCCTACGAGCGCGCACGCACCATCTTGACCGACAATCGTGAGCGCCTTGAGATGATCGCCGAGGCCCTGCTTGATGTTGAGACCCTCGATCGCGAGGCATTCGAACGGCTCATGGAGGGGGAAATCGAGCAGCCCCGCCTCAGTACCAGCTCTCGCCAGCCTGCGGCGCGGGCCGAACGACCGCCGGTCGCGTCTGAGTCCGAAGATACCGGACCTTCCCTTGACCTGCCGCCAGCCCCGGCGCCCGCCTGACTCCGCTGCATATTCCGCTTTTGCCCAGAACGGGGCTTCAAAAGGAAGCCCCGTTCTTCTTTATCTGCTCAGGTACGCCGCGTGGTTTCCATGCGCACCAGTTCACGCCTCAGCAGCTTACCGACTGCCGTCCGGGGTATAGCAGTGACAAACTCGATCCGGGAGGGAATCTCATACGGTGCCAGGTAATCCCCGCAGAAGGCGATCAGATCCTCTTCGGTCAGCTGTCGGCCTGGCTTTACTACCACCCAAGCCTTTAGCATCTCCTGCCCGGCATATGTGGGATGAGGAACGCCTGCCACCCCTACCTCCGCTACAGCCTCGTGGCCTATCAGGACCTTCTCGATGTTGCTGGGATACACGTTGAAGCCCCCGATGATCACCATATCTTTCTTGCGATCGATAATGTAGAAATAGCCATCCTCATCCATCCGCGCAATGTCCCCGGTATAAAGCCAACCATCGCGGATGGCATTTGCCGTCTCGGCGGGCATGTTATGATAGCCCGTCATCATGACCGGTCCTCGGATTATCAGCTCCCCGATCTCGCCCACCGGGACATCAACCCCCGGCTCGTCAAGTCGAACAATACGGCACTCGACATCGGGGAGAGGCAGCCCGATCGCCCCGGCCTTGTTCAGGCCATGAACCGGGTTGATATGCGTAGCGGTTGGAGTCTCGCTCATGCCATACCCCTCGACCAGTTTGCCCCCGGTCAATTCCTCGAAGCGGAGCTTCGTCTCCGGCGCCAGAGGCGCTGACCCGCTGATGCAGGCCCGGATTGAACTGAGATCATATAGACCGGCCGCCACACCCGGATGCTGATTGATTGCGTTGTACATCGCCGGGACCCCGGCAAAGAGCGCTGGCCGGAAGGTGCTGATCGTCAGCAGAAGTTCGTCCAGGTCGCGTGCGTTGCGCACCATCACCATTGCTGCGCCGGTCGCCACGGCATGGATCATCACAACAACCATCCCATATACGTGAAACAGTGGGATGGCTGCCAGCGTGCGTTCCGTCGAGGGATCAGCCTGTCCCTTCAGCCAGTAGGTGAGCTGCACCGCATTGGCGACCAGCGCGCGATGTGGGCCACAGGCCGCCTTGGGAACTCCAGTGGTTCCGCCTGTGTACTGGAAGATGGCCGTGTCCACCGCCGGGTTGACTGTCACGGTGGGGCGGTCTGCCGCGGTATACCGCGACAGAATGTTCTGCAGCCAGAAATCGTCCGGCTGCAGATTCAGTTCGGGCTCCTCACGGCTGCTGCCAGCCGGCAGGTATTCCTCCAGCCGGGTCACGATCAGGCACTCTACCCCCGTCTGTGCTCGCACGGAGTTCAGGCCATCGTAGAAAGGTGCAAGCGTGATCACCACCTTCACAGCCCCGTCGTTCAGTTGTTCAGCCCAGCGAAGTGGCGGAAAGGTCGGGTTAAGGGCTACAACAACCGCGCCGGCTTTCAGCGCACCGAAGAATGCAACCACGAACTGGGAGCAGTTGGGCAGCACCAGCGCGACCCTGTCCCCCTTACTGACACCCATCGCGGTAAGCGCGCCGGCGAGTCTGTCGCTCAGCTCCGCCAACTCCCGATAGGTCATCTCGTGAGCTGCCATTCCCTGGCCCGGGACTTTCAGTGGTGTGAGGCAAGCGGTATTATTCGGATGAGTTCTTGCGGTATTATCAAGCAGTTGGAAAAGCGGCACATCGGGATACGGCATCAACGATGCGGGGATACCTGTATCATAATGATCCGTCCATGGTCTATCAGCATAGCTCACCATGCAGTCTGTCCTTCCAACCGGAACATGAGGCCTGAACGATGGGTAACGAGTATAAAGCCTTCCCTATCGTCAGGTCAACGCCCCTCCGCCAGCGGTGAGGGGAAATCCGGCGGTATGGTGAGATAAATCAGGGCTGCCTTCTGCAGCCAAACTGGAGCACAACGTCGATGGAAGGCAAGCAAACTGCCCAGATGGTCGCCTGGCTGGATGAAGAACGCCGCAAGGATAAGGCGCTCATCACCAAGCTCGAAGAACGCGCTGCTTCTCAGGCAGCGTTGATAGAAGACCAGAGCCGGCGCCTCCATGCGCTGGAAGGCGATCTGGCTGCGCTGCGCAATACCGCCATCACCCCTACTACATTCGAGGATACCGTCGCTCGCATTCGGGCTGATCTGCTGACCGCCACCGAGCAGCTTAACTCTCGGCGCGAAGCGACCGATGCGGAGGTCAAGAAGCTGCGCGATATGGATCGGGATGCCCTGATGAAGGCCATTGAGGCGCTGCGCCAGGAAATGATCACGCGGTTGGAGCGCGAGCTCCAAATGCGCCGCGCAGAAGAGGAACGTCTGTCCCGCGTCGCCTCCGAGTTGCAGCTCTACGCCAATAACCTGACCAAGGGCCTGGAGGAATTTGAGCGGTCTCTGACCTTTCTTGAAGAGCAGCGCCGCCAGGACAGCCGACGAATTTCCGACATGAATGGCGAGATCATCGAACTCAGTAAGCGCATGGAAAGCCAGAAAGCCAAAGTCGAACTGCTGGAAGAATTGGCACGCCGCAACGAACGCACAATTGGTCAGGTCAGCAACGATCTGATCGATTTCAGGCAGCAGCGTCAGTCATGGGCCGAGCAGGAAGCGCTCGCCGCCGAGCAGCGCGAGCAGACTATGAACGAAATGCTGGGTCGTATGGATTCCTTTGCAGAGGAGATGGCCGCCTTTGCCAGGCAAGTGGCGGGCTGGGCAGACACCCACCACACCATGAAGAAACAGGTTGAAGACTTCGACCGGCTGGCCGATCGGATCGACCGACGCCTGAATGAAGTAGCCGAGGTACAGCGCCTTTCAGAAGAGCGCTTCCGCCAGGAGTGGGAAGAGTTCCTGCAGGATGATCAGAAGCGCTGGCGCCAGTTTACACTGACCAACGAGGAAGGCCGCCGGGAAGCTCAGAAAGCCACCGACGAACTTCAGACTCAGCTCTTAAACCTGGGTAACCAATACCAGCAGATGGCAGAAACGATCCGTAAGCTGCGCGGAGTCCAGCAGGATGCTCTGCGCAGCCTGCAGTCGATGGCGCAGACGCTCCGCGAGCAGTACGACGATGGGCTGACCCCGCTCCCACCCGCATCCTGAGGGGGAATACATGCCGTTTGTGATCGGGACAGCCGGCCACGTGGATCACGGCAAATCGTCTCTGGTACAGGCCCTCACAGGCATCGACCCGGACCGCCTGGCCGAAGAAAAAGCCCGTGAAATGACCATTGACCTGGGCTTTGCTTGGCTCACACTGCCGGGCGGGGGAGCTGTGGGGATCATCGATGTTCCCGGGCACCGGGACTTTATCGAGAACATGCTTGCCGGTGTAGGGGGAATCGACCTTGCACTGTTTGTCGTGGCGGCCGACGAAGGTATCATGCCGCAGACCCGGGAGCATCTGGCGATCCTCGATCTGCTGGAGGTTCAAAGCGGTGTAGTCGCCCTGACCAAGATCGACCTGGCGACCGATCCCGAATGGCTCGATCTGGTCATGCTTGACCTGGAACGTGCTTTTCATGGCACGTTTCTGGAAAAGGCTCCGATCGTGCAGGTTTCAGCGCGTACGGGTAGCGGCCTTCCGGTATTGATCGCCGCGCTGGAGGGCGCACTGGCAGGATGCACGCCGCGCCCTGACCGGGGCCGGCCTCGGCTGCCGATTGACAGGGTGTTCACCATCAGTGGCTTTGGCACGGTTGTCACTGGAACGCTCACCCATGGCAGTCTTCAGGTAGGCGATGAAGTAGAGATACAACCAGGAGGCCGACGCGCCCGTATCCGCGGCCTTCAGAATCACCGTGAATCAGTTGCTAACCTGCCGCCGGGCAGCCGGGCAGCGGTGAATCTGAGCGGCATCACCACGGCGGATATCCGCCGTGGTGATGTGCTTGCAGCACCGGGCATCCTCCGGGCTTCTGCACTCGTCGATGTATACTTTCGCCATCTGCCAGATACTGGCCGGCCCCTGCGACATAACAGCACGGTCAAGCTGTTCAGCGGCGCGGCGGAAGTGGGCGCTACCGTCCGCCTGCTGGGACATGAAGAACTTCTTCCCGGAGAGCACGGCTGGCTTCAGCTGCGGCTGGCACAGCCCCTGGCTCTGGATCGCGGCGATCGGTTCATCCTGCGATATCCATCGCCGGCACAGACCCTCGGCGGCGGGCTTGTCCTGGACCCACACCCGGCGCATCGCTGGCGCCGTTTCAGACCGGATGTCATGGAACGGCTCCGAACCCTTCTGGAAGGCACTCCTGAAGACAGGCTTCTCCAGGCCCTTGAAGCCCAACCGGCCATGACACAGGAGCAGCTCGCGGCCGCCGCCGGCCTGGATGCCTCTTCATTCCAGGAAGCGATTCACCTGCTCGACACTCGCCATGAAGTTGTGCGCCTATCCGAAGGCTGGCTGATGTCACGCAGTGTATGGAACCGCCTCACCGACCGCATCCGCCGCGAGTTGGCCGAGTTCCACGCCCGCTACCCGCTCAGACAGGGGATGCCCCGCGAAGCTCTGCGCAGCCGCACCGACCTGGAAGCCCGTCTGTTCAACCGGGTAATCGATTTCGCTGCCCGGGATGGGCTGATCGAGTCTTCCGGGCTCCTGGTGAGGCTGCCGGGGTACCGGGTTGTCCTCTCCCCGGATCAGCATGCAGCCGTCAACGCGCTGCTGGCAGCCTTCCGCCGCAATCCGGCGCTGCCTCCCAGCGTCAAGGAATCGGCTGGTATAGTGGGCGAAGAAGTTCTGCAGGCATTGCTGGATCAGGCCGAGCTGATCCAGATTGGCCCGGATGTGCTGCTGCTGGCAGAAACCTACCGGGAATGGCTGGCAGGTATCGAAGCATTTATCCGCCGCGAGGGATCAATCACGGTGGCACAGGCCCGGGATCTTTTGGGCACTTCCCGCAAATATTCGCTGGCACTGCTGGAACACCTTGATGCCAGCGGCTTCACCCGTCGCGACGGCGATACACGCACCCTCAAACGACGCGAGCCTTAAGAAGGGCCGCGGACCGGAAAAGCATGCAGGCCCTTTCCATTAAGGAAGGGCCTGCACATATCAGGTGCCTGATGATGCTGTCTAATACTCCGGCATGGGCGGAGCAGCAGCTTTCTCCTCCTGCGGAATATCGGCGATCAACGCCTCAGTAGTCAGGATCATCCCGGCGATGCTGGTCGCATTTTCCAGGGCGCCTCGCGTCACTTTGGCCGGATCGAGGATGCCCTGCTTGATCATGTCACAGAACTCCCCGGACATCACATCGTACCCGATGTTTGGGTTCTTCCGCTCCTTCTGGTAGCGGCGAACGGTATCGATGATGACGGCCCCATCCTGGCCGGCGTTAGCGGCAATCTTGCGGATGGGCGCCTCGAGCGCAGTGCGCACGATCGAGACCCCGGTCTGCGCATCGGGATCGTCCAGTTTGACATCATCCAGCACGGGCAGGACATTGACCAGGGCCACCCCGCCACCCGGCAGGATACCTTCTTCGACCGAGGCCCGCGCCGCGCGCAGCGCATCCTCCACGCGATGCTTCTTCTCCTTGAGCTCCACTTCAGTGGCTGCTCCCACTTTGATCACGGCGACGCCACCCGCCAGTTTAGCCTGCCGCTCCTGCAGTTTCTCGCGATCGTAGTCCGACGTACTGGCCTCGATCGCGATGCGGATCTCCTCGATCCGCCCCTTGATCCGGCTCTCTTCGCCGGCGCCGCCGACAATAACTGTATCATCTTTAGTGGAGACGATCTTCTCGGCCCGTCCGAGATCGTCCAGAGTGGCGCTTTCCAGCTTGCGCCCGAGTTCCTCGGTGATGACGGTGCCACCGGTCAGGATAGCGATATCCTCGAGCATCGCCTTACGGCGGTCGCCGAAGCCGGGCGCTTTCACAGCCAGCACGTTCAGCATCCCGCGCAACTTATTCAGCACGAGAGTTGCCAGCGCTTCGCCGTCTACATCCTCGGCAATGATTACCAGCTCGCGCTTGCCGCGGTTGAGGATCTTCTCCAGGATCGGCATCAGATCAGCGGCTGCGCTGATCTTCTTATCATAGATGAGGATGTACGGCTCCTGGATCACCGCCTCCATGGTCTCCGGGCTGGTGATAAAGTATGCACTGATATAACCACGGTCGAACTGCATGCCCTCGACATACTCGGTCTCAAAGGCCAGCCCGCGCCCTTCCTCAACCGTGATCACCCCGTCCTTACCAACCTTCCACATCACCTCGGCAATCAGCTCGCCAATCTCGCGATCCTGCGCTGAGATGCTGGCCACGCTGGCGATCTCCTCCTGCGTGTCGATCTCGACCGCCATGCCGCGCAGCGCTTCGGACACCTTCTTTGTGCCGAACTCAATGCCGCGCTTCAGGAGCATCGGGTTGGCGCCGGCCGCCACGTTCTTCAGCCCGGCGTTGACCATTGTCTGCGCCAGCAGGATACTGGTGGTCGTGCCATCGCCGGCAATATCATCGGTCTTGGTCGCTGCCTCTTTCAAAAGCTGAGCGCCCATGTTCTCATACGGATCTTCCAGTTCAATATCCTTGGCAACGGTGACGCCGTCATGGGTCACCGTCGGGGCGCCGAACTTCTTATCAAGAGCTACGTTGCGCCCCTTGGGGCCGAGGGTGGTCGTGACCGCATCCGCCAGGGCATCAACGCCGCGCTTCAGGCGGCGGCGGGCCTCTTCTGAGAAAGCCAACTGCTTGGGCATCGGGTTATTCCTCCGGGTTAGGTACTGAAGGGGGTAGGGGATCCAGTCGCTTACTCGACAATAGCCAGGACATCGGTCTCTTTCAGGATGAGCAGCTTCTTCCCATCAATCTTGACCTCCGTACCTGCATATTTGGCGTACAGAACGGTCTGGCCCGCCTCGACATCCATGGCGATCCGCACCCCGGATTCGTCACGGCGGCCAGCGCCAACAGCCAGCACTTTGCCTTGCTGCGGCTTCTCCTTCGCCGTTTCAGGGATATAGAGGCCCGCATCGGTGCGCTCTTCACGCTCCATGGGCTCAATCACCACGCGGTCAGCCAGCGGTCGCAACTTGAGTGTCATTTCCAGCATCCTCCTGAGTGATTCGCGCTACAGCTTTGGGGTTCCGACAAGAGTCTAGCACTCGTCGGCGCAGAGTGCTAATTCTGCCCGTAGTATAGCACGCAGCTTAGCAAAGTCAAGAAACGAGTGCTAATCGTGTGGCTGTGAGGGGCAGCAGCGACACATCAAGGGGTGGCTATTCCGGCTCATCCTCTGCCGAGCCCGCCAGTTCGTCGGCATCCTCCCCGGGCGCGTCACCCAGATCAGCCGGCGCGGCCGGGGATGCAAAACCCGGGGATCCAAACAGAGTGGGGATTGCGGGCACCGATCGTGCGTCACCGGCGCTACCACTTAGATCGGGGGCAGCCGTCTCGTCTGCCAGATCGCTGTCGGGGATGGTTTCAAGGACAGCCAGGAGATCCCGCGCGCGGTCGAGGTAGGCCGCCCCCAGTTCCTCGAAGACATCAGCAGCCCGCTGACCATAGTCCCAGGCAGACTCGTAGTCCCCTGTCAGAAGGTACAGATTCCCCAGATTGAGCCACGCGACCCCGCGCGCAAAAGGATCTTCCCCTGCCTCAAGTATGGCTGCGGCCTTCGTCATCAGCTTCTCAGCGCGTACGGTTTCTCCCTGACGCCGGAGCAGCCCTGCCTGCTGAACCCAGATCGCAGCTACCGCCCGATCGTCGCCCAGCACATCCAGCAGCCGGGCCGCCTGCGAATAGTCCAGATCCGCCTGTGTCCAGCGCCCGGCATCTTCGTGCAGGGTTCCACGCAGCGCCAGGCACAGGGCTTCCAGATGGGTCTGCTGCAACCGGCGCGCTTCCCCGATCGCCTGTTCCACGGCCCGCCCGGCCTCATCCTGCTGGCCCAGATTCCGATGCGCCAGCGCAAGGTTATAGAGGCTGCGGATCCGGTCCTCTGCACTTTCGGCACGGCCCTCAAACGTACGCATGCCGCGCCGATAGGCCTGAATAGCATTCTGATAATGCCCGCGCATCATCTCCAGGTTTGCGATATTGTTGATCGCCCGTGCCTGGCCCTGCTCATCCCCCTGCTGCAGGAAAGCGGAGCGGCTGTCCTCATAGGCCCGTCGCGCCTCATCCCATTCACCGCGCCTGGCCAGCCAGTGACCGAGCAGCAGCAGGCGCTCAGCGGCGCCCTGCGGACTTCCCCGGCGCTTGCCAATATCCGCCCACCGACGGTACGCCTGGCGGGTAGTCGCTGTATCCCCTGCCGTCTGGGCGATCGCGGCTTCCAGCGCCGCGGCCTCTTCCAGATCGGGGTCCAGCGAGAGCGCTGACGTGACCGCAGCCAGCGCCAGCTCGTTCTGGGCGCGCGCCCAGGCGGCGTAGGCCCGGGCCAGTTGCCTCACCGTCTCGAAGCCCACCGGCATCCGCACCGAACCAACCTTCTGGCGTACAGCTTCATCAATCGGCTGGCCCAGCTGCTCCAGCAGCGCCAGGCCTGCCCGCGTCATGAACACAGGGAACGACGAGAGCGGCGCCGACATTTCCAGCGGTATCAGCGGGGCCTGCGGCGCATCCACCAGGAGGGATAGGCCCAGCATCCTGTCCTCATCCAGCACAAAGCGGCCGTGGATTACTGCGTCCACGCGCAGGTCGCGCCGCAGCTTTTCAAGCTTCGGCGCCTCCAAAGGCAGCGCATGGGAACCTGAAGTCAGCCAACCCACCACCGAATTGTAATCCATCACAGGCCGGCCCGCGCCGGCCAGAAGGTCGCCCAGCAGACGGGCCAGGAGCGCCCCCAGCCAACGCATCTCGTCGGTCTGCTGGTTTCCCACCAGCGGAAGCACAGCCGCTGCCGGCTGAACAGGCAATGTAGTGCTCAAGAGATTACCTTCCTGTGCAGCTTCCGGATGGCTGCTAGATCACTTCCACCACCGAGCCCTGCGGTGTCTTTGTCACTTCAATTCGCACCGGGAAAGCCTCTTTGAGCTCGTCGATGTGCGTGATGACCAGGATCAGGTCAAACTCATCCTGGATCGCATTAATTGCCATCACCAGGCGCTCCCGCCCCTGCGAATCCTGCGTGCCAAACCCCTCGTCAATGATAAGTGTACGCAGTTGAGCGCCAGCGCGCCGGGCCAACAACCGCGAAAGCGCCAGACGAATGGCAAAATTGACACGGAATGCCTCCCCGCCGCTGAAGGTTGCATAATCGCGTGTGCCCAGTTCATCTGCGATCTTGATATCAAGGGTTTCTCGCACCCCGCCGGAGACCTTCTCACGCTGGGTGTCAAACCGCACATGCATACGACCGTCTGTCATGCGGGCCAGAATATCATTGGCTTCCTGTTCAATCTCCGGGATAGCCGCCTCAATGATCAGGGACGGAACTCCGTCCCGGCCGAAGGCCGCCCGAAGCTCCTCATAGATGGCATGTTCTTCGGCCAGACGGTCCCGTTCCGCCAGGAGCTCGACCCGCCGCTGCCGCTGCTGCTCTAACGCATGGAGCTTCTGCTGTGCCGCCCCGACCCGATACCGCGCACGGCCTTCCTCGTCGCGCAGCCGCGCCAGTCTCTCCTCCCAGGGTTGTAATTCAGCCAGGCGGCGGTCGAGCGCTGAGACCTCCTCGTCCACCGATTCGCTCTGCGCCCGGGCTTCTGCCAGGGCGCCCTGCCAGCGGGCAGACTGTTCATCCAGCGAGGCAAGAGCAGACTCCACTGATGGCGCTTCATTGGCTGCCCGCTGCATGTCGGCCCGGATCGTCTCAATCTGCGCCAGCCGCTCCAGAGTCAGGCGCGCAGCCTGGTGCGCCGCTTCATCATAGCCCAGTGCTTCCAGCAGATCGTTGTTCGCCTGCAGGGCAGCGCGCTCCTCGGCTGCATAACTCTCCAGCGCGATCTGCTGCTCCACGGCGGCGATTCGCTCCACCACCTCGCGGAGTTCCGTTCGGGCTGCCTCTGCGCGTTCCTCCCGATCGCGCAGTCGTGCGTAGTGCTCACGGGTCGGCCCCAGATTGCGCAGATCCTGCTCGGCCAGATTTATCTCACGGGCCAGCCGGGCGACTTCGCCCTTGAGGGTTTTCGCCTCATCGTGGCCAGCCTGCCACTCCTGGCGATGGTGCTCACCGGCCTCCTGCAGCCGGGCGATGAGTTCTTCCCGGTGGGTCTCACTCAGATCCTGTTGGCACAGCGGGCAGACTGGCTCCTGAGTGGCCTGAATCATGTCAAGCTGCTGACGCAGCCCTTCCATCTCGCGCTTGAGGCTGCGGTTATTCGCCTCAAGCTGTGCATATCTTTCAACAACTCCGCTGTGTTCCGACCGCAGCCCGGCCAGATCGACTTCACGCTTCTCCAGCGCAGTGATGCGGGACTGGAAATCGGCCAGGGCGTCAGGATCGGCCTCCTCAATGGCACGCTCCAGGTCGGCCAGGCGCTGCCTGAGAGAGCGCAGATCGGCCTCCAGCAATGCCCGGGCTGAATGGATAGTCTGCTCAAGGGACATCCGCTGTGCGATCAGATCGGTGCGTTCAATGAGCCGATCGCTCAAATACCGATCGGTCTCCCGCGCCTGGACAAGCGCCGCGTAATCCGCTTCGATCGCTTCGCGCTGTGACAGGATCGCCTCAAAATCCGCCAGCCGCCGGATCTGCTCCCGCCGCTCCTGATCGATGCGATCCAATTCAAGCTCCGCCTGCTGAGCATAGCGAACGGCCTGCTCCATGGCAGTTTGGAGCTTATCACGTTCATGCCGGGCATTTTCCAGATCGCGAACATGAATGTCTGCTTCATGCACCTGCTGGCTGATCCCGGCCAGAGCCTGCTGGGCTGCGATCAGCTCACGCTGAAAGGAATCCTCCTCGGACAGGTCGCGCTCCACGCCGGCCAGCAGCCCCTCGAGTTGATCAGTCTGCCCCTCAATCTCTCGCAGGCGCTGGCGGGCGCGCTCTTCATACTTCGCCCACTGGTTCAGGCCCAGTATCTCGCTCAGAATCACCTTGCGCTCGCCGGGCGTCTTGTTCGTGAATTCGTCAGCGCGCCCCTGCATCAGGAACGCAGAATTGATGAAGGTCGCATAGTCCAGCCGCAACAGGCGGATGATCTTTTCCTGGGTGGCGCGGATCGTCGACTCGCTGATGTTGCGCCACTGGTCGCCGTCCCGGATCTCCAGTTGCAGTTCGCTGCGCCCGCGCCCTGTGCGTGACCGGTAGCGAGAGACCCGGTACAGCAATCCCTCCTGGGAGAACTCGAGCTGCACCATCATCTCGGTTTCATCGCCGTGGATCAGCTCGTCATCGCGCTGAGCGCGCGCCTTCCCCCAGATCGCCCAGGTCATTGCGTCCAGCAGCGCCGACTTCCCGGCCCCGTTGGTGCCTGCCAGGCAGGCCAGATGCAGCCCGCTGAGATCAACGCTCTGCTGGCTGCGATAGGCCAGAAAGTTCTGCAGCTCGAGCTTTATGGGGATCATTGCGGCAGGATTCAGCTCAGGAACATCGGCATGCCGGCCACATGCCGTACCTTGGGTTTGTACTGATCAATGTCATACAGCTCGCCCACATCTACCGTCTTGCGGCCCTGCATGATCATGCTGATCGGGACATCGGTGTACACGCCTCCCCGCAGCGCGACCATTCGTCCGCTTTGCCCCCTCAGGATCATGTCCATCGCCATGTGCGCGTAGTTGAAAGCCACCATGAGATCCAGCGAGTCCGGGGCCCCTGAGCGCATCAGATAGGCCACCTGCTGGTAGATGATGTTTTCCCCCGTGAGCTCCTTGATCAGTTCGCCTGTTATCATCCCGATCCCGCCCAGCTTCTGGTGGCCGTAGGCATCTGCTTCGCCCCGTTGGACGATCTCGCCTCCCTCCATACGCGCCCCTTCAGAGATCGTCATCATGGCATAGTTGCTGGGATTCAGGGCTTTATCCTCAACCAGCATTTTCGCCAGCCTGGATGGATCGAAAGGTACCTCGGAGATCACAGCACGGTCCACACCGGCGAGATACGCTGCGATCAGCGAGGTCTCACCCGAATTGCGGCCAAACAGCTCGATCACAGCGATCCGCTCATGCGATCCTGTGCTTGTCCGAAGGTCATTGATGAAGTCCACGCTGCGTGTGACAGCGGTGCTGAAGCCGATGCAATAGTCTGTTCCATAGACATCATTATCCATGGTCTTCGGAATGCCCATCACCCGCACGCCTTCACGATGTAGACGCTCGGCATAGCTCAGCGTATCGTCGCCGCCGATGGCGATCACCACGTCCAGCCCTACCTGCTCAATCACCTTCAGGACATGCGAAGTAAAGTCTCTGGCAGCCTGATCGGGCGACCAGTCTTCAGCACGCAGAAACTCCGGGACATCCTTGCCCTTGACTTTAGCGGGGTTGGTGCGTGAAGTGTGCAGAAAGGTGCCGCCGGTGCGGGCAACTCGCCGCACTGCGTTCTTATCCAGTTCTACCACACAGGCTGCGTTATCCGGCTCGTCGAGCCGGTAGTTCAAAAGACCAGCCCATCCCCGGCGGATGCCTACCACCGTGTGCCCTTCCTCCACACAGCGATCGACAATTGCCTTGATGCAGGGGTTCAGACCAGGGACATCCCCACCCCCGGTCAGTACCGCGATCTTCATGGTCAGCGCTCCTTATTGATAAAGAGGGTTCGCCGCGTGGGCGCTCAGACCGCAGGTGTCAACGGGCCAGGATGCGGGCCAGATCCACGAAATGCGGATTGACCGGGCGCTGCTTGCCAATCACTTCTTCCAGGGGCAGCATTGCAATGCCCGTCCCTTCGAGGGTCATCATCATGCCGTAGTCTCCCTGCACCAGCGCCTCGACGGCCCGTACACCAAAGCGGGTAGCCAACAGCCGGTCAAAAGCGGTTGGGCGGCCGCCACGCTGGACATGACCCAGGATGGTCGTGCGCACCTCAAAGCCAATGTCATGATCCTTCAGATACTGCTCGATTTCGCTGCTTTTGAGGTTGGCTCCCTCGGATACAATCACCAGCGCATGATTCTTGCCCTTCATGTAGGCATCTTCCAGCGCTTTACCCAGCTCCTCCAGAGTCTGGTCCTGCTCGGGCACGAGCACCACCTCCGCGCCAGTGATCAGCCCGGCGACAATGGCCAGATGCCCGCACCGGCGGCCCATCACCTCGACCAGGAAGACCCGCTCGTGCGATGAAGCCGTATCGCGCAGCCGGTCGATTGAATCCAGGATGGTGTTGGTGGCCGTGTCGACACCGATGCAGCTTGCCGTCCCCCAGATATCATTGTCAATGCTGGCGGGAATGCCCACTACTTTGACGCCCAGTCGATGCAGAGCCAGCGCCCCGGTGAGACTCCCATCGCCGCCAATCACGACCAGGCCATCGATGCCATGCTCATTCAGACGACGCACCCCTTTGCGCTGTATGGTCTCATCCTTGAAGTCGGGCAGCCGCGCCGTCTGCAGAATTGTGCCGCCCCGCTGGATGATCCCGCCGACATCACGGGCAGTCATGCGGTCGATGTCCCCATTGATCAGGCCCAGATACGCACGCCGGATTCCGAAAACCTCTTTGTCATAGAAAGCGCCAGCGCGCACCACCGCCCGGATCGCGGCGTTCATGCCCGGCGCATCACCGCCGCTTGTCATCACCCCTATGCGTTTGATCTCGTCGGCCATTTCCGGCTGCTCCTCCTAACGATCGGCGCAAACAGCCACTGCCGCATCCCCAATCAGCGTGGTGAGCCTGGCGACCAGCGCATCACAATAATGAGTCGTGTCATCAGGAAAGTCAACCTCGATCAGACCGTCACCGCTGTCCATCACAAAGGAGAATCGGTCCTTCCCATGAAAGCTGATCAATATGCCATGCACACGCTCGACAAGTCGGCGGTCGCGTTCCGGATCCTCGCTGCGCGGAATCCGCACGACCAGACGCCGCGCATCTGCAGCGGTGTCCGGGGCGGCGCGATATGGGAGGCTGGAACCGGGTTCTGCAGAAGCCGGCGGCGGAGGTGGCGCTGATCCCACTGCTGGCGCGTCTCCCTGAAGGGAGGGGGTTACCACCCCATCCGACCGGCGGGCAGCCGGAGCAGGCACGAGCACTTCATCCGAGGTCGGCTGCATCCAGGCTGGCTCAGCCAGGGCTGCGTCCGAAGGAAAGAGATCCGATGGCTCCTCATCATAATCCTCCGGCGGGATAGCCACCCAGGGCAGGCTGGCGCTGTGCGTATCATCTGCCGGAACAACCAGGTCCAGGTTCGTCGTTGCCTCTTCGCACAGCAGCTTGGGTTCCCCGCGGGAAACATCCAGTTTACCTCGCAACAGAAGGACGCGATCCGGCTCCCACAGATCCCGGGTTGCATCCCATGTGCTGGGCCAGATGATAACCTCGATCTGCCCGTAGAGGTCCTCCAGACCAGCGAACGCCATCTGCTTGCCAGCCTTCGTCACATGCCGACGCACGTAGGTCACCATACCGGCCATCGTCACCTGCCGATCGTGATCCGATTCCACGATCTGATTGGTGCAAGTAACCGCGATAGCCTGCAGGCGATCAAAGACCTGCCGGAGCGGATGTTCGGAGATATAGACCCCGATCAGCTCACGCTCCCACTGGAGCATCTCGCGGTGTGAAACCTGGCTCTTCGTCTCACTCACCAGAACCCCGCCCGAGCTCACGCCGAGCGAAACGCCGGTTGCCTCCCCGAACAGACTCATCTGACCGGCTTCGGCGGCGCGGTGCTGGCTGGACGAAAAGCTCATCAGCCGGTCCAGTGATTCCAGCAGGTTCAGGCGAGGTGCCAGGCAGTCCAGGGCGCCAACCTTGATCAGACACTCCAGGGCGCGTTTGCCTACCATCCGCAGATCGACGCGCTGGCAGAGATCCGCCGGATCGATGAAGGGTCCGCGCGCCCGTGCCTGCAAAATGGCCTCCACAGAACCCTCCCCGACGTTCTTGATCGCGCTCAGCCCATAGCGAATCGCACGCCTGCCATCCGGCTGCTGCTCGATCGTGAAATCATGCCCGCTGGCATTGATATCGGGGGGCAGCACATCGATCCCCATCTGGCGGCAGTCACTGATGTAGGTGCCGACCTTATCAGTATCGCCGCGCTCCGTCGTGAGCAGCGCCGCCATGTACTCATGGGGGTAATGAGCCTTCAGGAAAGCCGTCTGCACCGTGAGGACTGCGTAATCCGCCGCGTGCGACTTATTGAAGCCGTAGCGCGCAAAAAACTCAATATCGTCAAATATCTGCCCGGCGACCTCAGGGGCAACGCCACGGCTGGGCCCCTGCTTCTGAAAGATCGCCCGGTGTTTGAGCAGATCCTTTTCCTTCTTCTTGGATACGGCCCGGCGCATCAGATCAGCATCGCCCAGGCTGTATCCAAACAGACTGGAAGCAATCTGCATAATCTGCTCCTGATACACGATGATGCCGTAGGTCTCCCCCAGTATAGGCTCCAGCAGGGGATGATGGTATGACACCGCTTCGTCGTCGTGCATCCGGCGGATATAGGCAGAGATGTACTCCATGGGCCCCGGGCGGAACAAGGATATTGCCGCCACAATATGCTCAAATCGAGTCGGGCGCATGTCTGCCAGCACCCGTGTCATTCCCCCGCCTTCAACCTGAAATACGCCGCTCGTCTCGCCGCGTGTCATCAGGGCAAAGGCTGCATCGAGCTTCTGGTTATTGACCTCATCATCCGGGCGATGCCGGTATGGAATGTTACTCAGGTCATAGGAGATCCCATGGTTGTGCTCGATCAACTCGCAGGCTTTGCGCATGATGGTCAGCGTGCGCAAACCGAGGAAATCGACCTTCAGCAGACCGATCGACTCGACGACCTCCATAGGCCACTGCGAGACCACCCCGAGCGCCCCCTCGCCATTTACGGCGCCCTCACCGCCGCGGGTAGGGCGATTCAGCGGCATGTACTCCACCAGCGGGCGGTCGGCGATCAGCACCCCGGCCGCATGCGTGCTGGCATGCCGCGCAATGCCTTCCAGCCGGATGGCAGTATCCAGGAGTCTTTTAATGTAGGGGCGCTGCGGATCTTCGTAGGCGGCGCTGAGCTCAGGAATCTCGGACAGGGCCTGTTTCAGTGTCACCGGCTTGCCGGGCACGGAGGGAATCAACCGGGCCAGGGCATTGACTTCATTGAGCGGGATATCCAGGGCACGCGCCACATCGCGCACAGCAGCGCGGGCGCCCAGCGTGCCAAACGTGATGATCTGGGCGACCTTGTCCTCGCCGTACCTGCGCACGCAGTAGTCGATCATCTCTGCCCGGCGATCATCGGGATAGTCGATATCGATATCGGGCATGCTGATACGCCCGGGATTCAGGAAGCGCTCAAAGATCAGCCCGTTCTCCAATGGATCGATGTTGGTGATCCCCAGCGTATAGGCAACAATGGATCCCGCGCCGGACCCGCGCACATTCCACCAGATATCGCGCCGGCGAGCAAAGTCGCACAAATCCCACACGATCAGGAAGTATGTGTCGAACCCCATCTCATGGATCACGCGCAGTTCGTGTTCCAGGCGGGCCCGAACATCAGGGCTGCCGCTTTGCTCCCCGTATCGATGCTCTAATCCCTGCTCACACAGGTGGCGCAGGTAAGCCTGCGCATCATACCCATCCGGCACCGGGAAGTTCGGCAGATGATATTGCTTGTCATCCAGGGATAGGTTGCACATCTCGGCAATGCGGAGCGTATTGTTGAGCGCCTCCGGAACCTCGCCAAAGATGGCAGCCATTTCGTCGGGGGAGCGTAGATAGTAGCTGTCGTCGCTGAATCGCAGCCGCCTCTGATCGTTCACCAGGCTGCCGGTGCCGATGCACAGCAGCACGTCATGCGGATCGGCGTCCTCGCGACGCACATAATGTACATCATTGGTCGCGACCAACGGCACCCCGGCATAGGGAGCCAGCTGGAGCAGAGCGGTGTTTAGCTGCCGGAGTTCCGGGATATCATGCTCTTGCAGTTCGACATAGAATCGATCCGGCCCGAAGACGTCCAAATACCAGCCAAGCAGCCGGCGAGCTTCCTGATCGCGCCCCTCCACCAGCAGGCGGGGAATCTCAGCTGCCAGGCAGCCGGTTGTGCAGATCAGCCCCTCTGCATGCTGGGCGAGAAAATCCCTGTCCACGCGGGGCTTGTAGTAGAAACCGCTCAGCTGAGCGGCGCTGGCGATCTTCAGGAGATTCTGATAGCCCGTCCGGTCGGCGGCCAGCAGCAGCAGATGATAGTTCTGGCTGTCGAGTTTGGGATCGCGCCCGGTCATCTCCCGCGGGGAGATATAGGCCTCCATGCCGATAATCGGCTTGACGCCTTCCGCCTTACAGGCGCGATAGAACTCGATCACGCCGTACATCGCCCCGTGATCGGTGATCGCCAGGGAATCCATGCCCTGTTCAACGGTGTAGCGCACCAGGTCCTTGATGCGGCTCATACCGTCAAGAAGAGAATACTCAGTATGGACATGCAAGTGAGCAAACGACATACCGTGACTCAGCCACAGGCTCCGGTGGATCATCCAGCACGTTTGAGGCGGACTAGCTATGGGATGCGCAGACCGAGTATACCATGTTTCGCTCTGGCCGACGGCGAGCAGACAGGGGGCAGCGTCCTAACACAGGTCATGATATTAACTCATATCGCGACCGGCCGCCGGATCGCCACCCTGAAACAAATATGGCATACTGGAGGCATATTCTGCCATGACGCGCAAACAGACCGATCCTGCCAGCAGCCGGCCAGCCGCCGGGAAGCCTGGCTCACCAAAGAAAGCTTCGGAGGCGAGCCCGCGCAGCGAGCACTCCGCCGCTTCGTCCAGGGCGAGGCGACACGGTCTGGCCCGCCTGCCGAAGACTCGGCCGCTTCGCGTATGGCGACTCACCACCCGTGGGGCCGTCTTTATGAGCTTGATTATGGCAGCCTGCGCGGTCGGCGCGGGCGTGACCCTGGCGCTTGGGCGTCCATTTCCCTGGCAGGCTGTGGCGGATGTCACAGCTGCCATGCATCTCTCAGAGACCCTGGTGAGCCAGCGTGCCCGCTGGGAAGAGCTCGCCCTGGCCGACTACACCATCCAGGTCGCCTATGAATCGGGCAGCGTGCTGTGCGGACCGGCTGTTCTGGAAGTGCGTCAGGGAGCGGCTGTCGTCAGCCCGGCATCAGCGGAGCACTGGTTCCCACCGGAAGTCTGCAATGCGCTGATAAGTCGCTTCACCGTCGCCGGGGCGTTCGCCTGGCTGGGTGAGGAGATAGAGCAGTTCCGCCCCGGGGCGACCTATCTGCGCGCGCGCTTTGACCCTGAATTTGGCTACCCGGTATGGGCTGAACGGGGCATCTACGATCTGCTGAATGAGCCTGAACGCTGTTGCTGGCGCGTCACCTGGAGCGCGCTGCAGCCGCTCGATATTGAGCGGGGGTATGGTGAGTAATGCCGGAACTGCCCGAGGTAGAAACAGTCGTCCGAGGACTGCGGAACGGGGTGATCGGCCGCGTCTTCACCGGCGCCCGAGTCCACTGGCCCCGTGAAATCGTCGGCCTTGATCCGGCCAGCTTTAGCGACCGCCTGACAGGGCAGCGGGTGCAGGATCTGAGCCGACGTGGAAAATACATCGTCTTCACGCTCACTCACGACAGCCTGCTGATTCATCTCAAGATGTCCGGGCGGCTGTATCTCGCCGCGCCCGGCCCGGCAGCATCGGAAGATCGCTGGGTAAGGGTCATTTTTCATCTGGACTCCCGCCACGATCTATGCTTCTCAGATGCCCGAAAGTTCGGGCGTGTCTATCTCGTGTCTGAAGCCAGCACGGTGCTAGGCCATCTCGGCCCGGAGCCGCTCTCTGAGGCGTTTACGCCGGCGATGTTCCAGCAGGCCATGAGCAGGCGGCGCACTCCGATCAAGCAATTGCTGCTCGACCAGCGTTTCCTGGCGGGGGTGGGCAACATCTATGCCGACGAAGCCCTCTGGTGGGCGCGAATTGCCCCTCACCGCCTTGCCGATACACTTAATGCCGATGAGAGTGTGCGCCTGTATGACGCGATCCGCGCCCTGCTGGAAGAAGCGATTACTTATGAAGGCACCACTATCAGCTGGTACCGCAAGCCCGATGGCTCGCGCGGCAGCTATCAGAACCGCTTCAAGGTGTATGACCGCGCGGGCCAACCATGCTTCAACTGCGGACTACCGATCGTCAAGACCCGGCTGGGTCAGCGTGGAACACACTACTGTCCTGCCTGCCAGCGGTAAGCCTGAGGGATATAGTTGCCATGGTCCAACTTCTACTGCCACTGATAGCCTTGATCGTCACAGGGCTGGTAATCGCTTCGCTGTGGCTGTGGTGGAGCAGCGACACGGGTAGTGCGCCGCCTGTTGAGGCCAACCCTCCACCTGCCGGCAGCATACCCGATGCGATCGCCGAGCCTGCCGCCGACCATGTTATGCCTGAGGCGGCTGATGAGGTAGTTCGCATACTCATTGGCCCCGCGGCCGGCGAGGTGGTTGAGATATCGGGTCGCCGCTATCGGCAGCTGGATGAGATCCGCGATCCAGACCAGCGCGATCGGGTGATCAGGGCGCTGACACGGCTGCAGGAGTTTGTTGGAGCCGATCATCAGGCACGGCCAGCTATACCTGCGGCACGCATCTCCCCGCCGGCTGCAGCCGCCGAAGGCCCCCGACCAGCCGGGCGCTGGGGCCGCAAGTCCGACAGTGGCAGAGAGCTGCCACCCGTGCCGGCCATCTCCGTGGCAGGCGAGATTGAGGCACTGCTGCAACAGCGGCTGGCGCAAATGCCGGATATGCGTGCGCGCCGCATCCACATTCATCAGACCCCGGAAGGTGGTGTTGCGATCGAGGTGGATGGGGAGTGGTTCGATGGGGTAGACGATGTTACCGATCCGGCTGCGCGGGCGCTTATCCAGGCAGCGATAAAGGACTGGGAAGACCGCGCCACGCGATGAACAGTTGAGGAGATTGCCAGCCGTGTTTCCCCCCGTGTCACTGGATGAGCTTGTCCACATCGCGGCCATTCGCCGCCAGGCTGTCAGCCGCCTGCTGGCGCTCCGCAACGTGATTGCCTGCGGGATCGGATTCAAAGTGCGCGATCAGCAGATTGTAGGCATCCCCAGCATCGTGATCTCGGTGGTGCACAAAGAGCCGCGCAGCACTTTGCCAGACAGCGAGGTCATACCGCGGTTCCTGCAAGGTGTGCCCACTGACGTGGTGGAGACCGGCTTGATCACTGAACTGGACATTGATCGCAGAGCACCGATACGCCCCGTGCAGCCGGGCGTTTCGATCGGGCACCGTGATGGCACGGCCGGCACGCTGGGTTGCATCGTCAGACGCGGTGAACAGGCTTTCCTTCTGGGCAACAATCACGTATTGAGCCTGCTGAACGCCGGGCGGCCCGGAGATCCTATCCTGCAGCCAGGGCCGGGCGACGGCGGCACGCTGGAATCGGCCATCGGCGAGCTGGCGGCCTATGTGCCCATCAACTTCCAGGAGCCTGCGAGCGCTACCCTATCCGGGGCAGCGGCCCCGCGCAGCAGGCAGTCAGGCAGCTTACTGCTTCTGCTGCGCGGGCTGTTTGAGCGGCCGCAGCAGAGCGCACCCGCTCCGGCTGCAGCACCTCCTGAAAACCGGATGGATGCGGCTCTGGTGCGTCCCTATGGACACATCGCCCTGGATCCCGGGCTGGTCGGGCTGGGAGGGGCGCCCACCGGGGTCGCCGACGCGGCCCTCGGCATGAAGGTATTCAAGAGCGGACGTTCCAGCGGGGTCACAGAGGGGTACATCACCCAGGTGGATGTGACCGTCAATGTGCAGTACGGGCCGCGGACTGCCCGCTTTGTTAACCAGATCATCCTCACGCCGCTCAGCCAGAAGGGGGACTCGGGTGCGCTGCTGGTCACCAAACAGCGGCAGGCGGTGGGGCTGCTGTTCTCCGGATCTGAGACTGTTTCGGTCGCCAGCCCGATACGTCTTGTTCTGGCCGCCTTCCGGGCCAAACTGGCTACCCCCTGAGCGGGCTACAGCCGGGCGGCCCGGCAACGATCGCAGGGGCAGATGCGGCTCAGGTAATCCCAGGCATAGATGCCGGAGCTGTGGCCATCATCCCACTCGATCTGAAGCGCATAGTTGCCCACCAGCCTCACCTCAGTCACCTGATAAGACCGGACAGGTTTCAGTTCAATGACATCCGGATCGAACTGGGGGCCCATGCGATCATGGCCTCCACGGCACACTACACACGGACAGGCCTCGCGGAGCGCATCGAGCGGATAGACACTGATGTGTCCACCCCCCCAGTCGATACGCAACTCATGCGCCTGCCGATCCAGGGTCACCCCTGCAGGGCGTTTCGGGTTACTGGCCATCGCAGTGCCTCATCTACCCCGATAGATCACGGACTGGTACTGCGCCTCAACCTGGGAGGCGATATGCGGCCAGGCATATCGCTGAGCTACCTGAAGCGCAGCTCTTGACATCTCCTGCCGCAGCGCATCGTTCTCCATCAGCACACGCACCCGGCCTGCCAGTTCGTCAGGCTGCTGATCTGGCACATGAAATCCGGTCACGCCATCCTGTATCAGATACGCCAGACCACCCACCTCTGAGGCAATTACCGGCGTTCCGCAGGCCATAGCTTCCAGCGCGACCATGCCGAATGATTCATAGTGTGAGGGCATCACCACTGCCTCGGCGGCAGAGTAGTAATACTGCAACGTTTCCTGGCTCTTGGATCCCAGAAAGGTGACAAACGCTCCCAGGCCGAGGTCCTGGCGCAGTCGCTTCAGCCGGGCCATTTCAACGTCGTCTTCTGCATCGCTCTCAGGCCCCCCAATGACAGAAAGACACAGATCGTCCGTCGCATCGCTGCGCGACTGTTTCAGGATAGCGATAGCCTGAAGCAGCGTATCCACCCCTTTGAGGGGTTCGAGCCGGCCAACAAACAGCAGCATCCGGTGATCCTCCGGCAGACCGAGCCGCCGGCGCGCTTCCGCTTTGGGCATGGGGCAGAAATGATTCAGATCCACCCCCGGGGGGATAACATGGATTCGTTGCATGTCTGCGCCATAGAGCCACATCAGCTGAATGCGCTCGGCCGGGGTGGCGGCGATCAGCCGATCAGCCGAGCGCATCACCTGGCGCTCGGTCTCAATCCGCAGCAGCCCCTCATGCTGAGCGGGATCCGCCGTCACACGATTTTTCATCAGGCCCAGGGTGTGAAACATCTGGAGCACCGGGATCCCCCAGGCCGATTTCAGCCGCTCGGCAGCCCAGCCGGATAGCCAGTAGTGGCTGTGGATCAAATCGTAGGTCAGGTGCTGGTACCGGGCAAATTCCTGCACCCTTTCCACAAATTCCGGAAGGTGTGGGAAGATGTCGCCGGTCGCCAGCGGCTCTTCCGGGCCGGCAGGCACGTGAATGACTCGCGCCCCGGGCCCGAGATCGCTGGCATTGACATGCGGCACGCAGGGATCCTGAGATCGCGTGAAGACATCGACCGCGATGCCCCGCCGCCCCAGTTCCCTGCTCAGTTCGCGCACGTAGACATTCATGCCGCCCGTCTTCTTGCCACCCAGCACCGCCAGCGGGCAGGTGTGAACACTCAACATGGCCACGCGCAGAGGCTTCTGCATTTGCCGTCTCAGCCCCGCCTGATGATCACATTATGGACGGCCGTGCTGATCGCTCCCATCCGGTATTTGTACTCCTCATCACCCTGCAAGAAGTCATAGATGCGGCAGCCATGGCCGATGGCATCCTCGATGCTGTAGGTGAGCAGGACGATGCCCGGACTCAAAGCGGAGAAGATATGTGGGTTCAGGCCGGAGTTGTAAAGCAGCATGCGGCGGTGATAGGCGAACTGCCACATTGTCGCCGCTCGCTGCCCTTCGACGGTCAGGAAGATCAGCCGGAGCCAGCCAGCGCGCATGAGCACCTGCCCCACCTCTCGAAAGAAGTCGCGGTGGCCAGGAGCATCCAGGAAAGCCGCCTTGCTGGTTGTACTCATAGCCATGAGGTCCAGAAAGGCGCCGATCTCATCATCCAGATCCCGGTCGGGGCCCACCACATAGAAGTCCGCCCCATATTCCTCGGCGCGGCGGCGTTTGCGCCGCAGCTCGTGCCGCTGCTTTTTATCCAGCCCTTCCAGATAGGCTTCGTAGGACTCAGGCAGCGGAATGACCGGACAGACATCTTCCAGCACAACCTCCACAGACAGCCCGCGGCGCTGCGCTGCTGCCGGCAGCAGCGTGCAGGTCAAGCTCTCCTCTGGCACATTGCACAGATTCAGCCGGTCCCAGAGCGGCGCGTCAGATGAGAGCATGAAATCGAGGATTTTCTCGACCGCCTCGTTTTCCCGGCCGGGGCGCAGCAGCAGCGTCAGATAGTCAGACACATCGCGGCAGCCGATGGTCTGGACGGACCGCTGCCCATCCAGCGTCTCTATGAACCAGGGAGCCACCCCCAGCAGAGTCCCGCTGTCATCGCGAACTGCCACGACAGACAGATCGCCCCGGCCAAGATGCTTCCACCAGATGCGCTGCCACTCCAGAGTCATGAAGAAATCCGTGGTGCGCTCAGGGCTGAGCAGCTGATTCCACTCACCGCTCAGGTCATCAAAGACTGACGCTGTATTATGAAGTTCGGTCTTCACCGGGTTTCTCCAGCAGGGCAAGAACTGAATTCAGATTGTATCGGCGCCGGGGAGGAGGGCGCAACGCCTACGGGCCGGGAACCAGCCCCGCCGGCGGCGAAATATCGAAGAAGAGGCTCCACCAGACTGCCCAGGCGGGCAGCGGCTCCGCCTGTCCGGGGGAAGCCTGATCCGCGCGGCTCTCTGCCGGGTTGCCGGCCTGCTCATAAATGGGGATCACCAGAACTTCGCCTTCGCGCACCATCTTCCCATCGTTATGGGCCCAGGTTTCGATATAGCTGGGGCTGCTGTACCGGGCTTTTGCCTCTCCCAGCGCTTTCTGCTCCGCCACCAGCACCCGGATCTCCGCTTCCAGGGCGCGCTCTTCCGCGATCTTCTTCTGCCCCTCGATGATGCGCTGACTAAAATCGATGACCAGCCGCCCCCCTACCACAATCAGAGCGATCAGAATGATTTGGAGGTTGCTCAGCGGCAGACGGCGGGCAGGGCACATGCGCGGGCGCGGTTCGCCCGTTGTGACCGGTTGTGCTGGAGGGCTGGGCTGAGGCGATTCCATAGAACCCATCTAACAAAAAAGCCGAGCCGCTCGCTCAGCCTTTCTCACACAGGTGCCGAAGGTGGGATTCGAACCCACACGACCGTACGGTCACTACGCCCTGAACGTAGCGCGTCTGCCAGTTCCGCCACTTCGGCCACACCCCACTATTGTACTCTTGCAGGGGCATTTGTCAAACCGTTTTTCTGCTGCGCGCCCCTTTCCGATCAACCGGTCAGCATGGCGCTCCATGGCGGCATCGACTATAATGCATTGGCAGACTTGGCGAAGACAGGCAACTGAGTGGACTTCCATAGCGATCACGCCCAACCAAACAATGCGCCCGCTGAAGAGCCCGCATCAGCCCTTGGGCTACCGGCGACTTCCTCAAAGCTCTGGTCCGTTTTGCGAGAAGTCGCCGAGACAGTTGTCATGGCGGCTGTTATCTGGTTGATCGTAAACTTCGCCACCGCCCGCTACGTGGTGGATGGAGAGAGCATGGAACCCAATCTCCACACCGGCCAGTTCCTGATCGTCAGCCGCCTGGCGTATCGATTCGGCACTCCGCAGCGCGGGGACATTATTGTCTTTGACTTCCCCAACAACCCCGCTGACGATTATGTCAAACGGATCATTGGCCTGCCGGGAGATACGGTCACCATTGAGCAGGGGAACATCTATATCAATGATCAGCTGCTTGTAGAACCCTACCTGCCGGATCAGCCTGCGTTCCCCTACCAGGGACGATGGGTTGTCCCGCCGGGAGCCTATTTCGTCCTGGGCGATAACCGCGCGCACTCCAGCGATTCGCGCACCTGGGGCATGCTGGCAGATGATGCCATCATCGGCAAAGCGTGGCTGTCCTACTGGCCCCCACAGCACTGGGGGACTATCCCACACTATGACTATAATACCCCCTAGTGGGAGGAACCGGCCGTGACATCACCACTGACCTGTGAAATCTGCCACATTGGCACCCTTCAGAAAATGAGGGCTACTTACACTGTCCGCTGGCGCAGCCGCCTCATCATCGTGCCCGGCACACCTGCCTGGCTGTGCGACGTGTGCGGGGAGTTCTCCTACGATCCGGAGATCACTTCGCGCATTGACCTGCTGCTTGGCACCCGGCCGGCTCCCTCCAGCCTGACAGATACCCCGGAAGATGCCCATCCGCCTGTCTCTCTTCGATCCCTCATTTCCGGACGCGGTCGGAGCGCCTGAGATGAACCTTTGGCACGAACTTCCTCCGGGGCCTCAGGCCCCGGATATACTCTATGCGATCATTGAAATCCCCAAGGGCAGCCGCAACAAGTACGAATATCACAAGCAGGCAGGGATCATCAAGCTGGACCGTGTACTGTATTCCTCACTGTACTATCCCGGTGACTATGGGCTGATCCCGCGCACTTATTACGAAGATGGCGACCCGTTAGACATCCTGGTCATGATCAATGAACCGACCTTTCCGGGCTGTGTCATTGAAGTCCGGCCCATTGGGATGTTCCGCATGCTGGACCGGGACATGCCCGACGACAAAATCCTGGCCGTCCCCGACAAAGACCCCCTGTACCAGGACTATCATGATCTCAAGGACATCCCCAAGCACTTCCTGAGCGAGGTCGCCCACTTCTTCTCTGTCTACAAGGACCTGGAGGGTGCCCGTGTTGAGGCTATAGGTTGGGAGAATGCCGGGATCGCCAAGGAGCGCATCGACCACGCGATCCGTCTGTATATGTCTGCCTTCCAGCCGCCCAAGCTGTAGCATAGGCCGGTCCTATGGCGATCCCACCTATCTCTCTGGTAGCCATGATCTTCAGCGCCGCCAGCCTTATCGTCGCACTGGCGATGGCTTTTCTGGTGCTCTGGCAGGCGCCGCGTGAGCCCGATAATCAGTTGATGTCCGCCTACATGCTCACCGTTGTATTCTGGGGCTCCAGCGCCTTCCTCATGCGGTTTGTGGCGCTTGGCGGGCAGAACCCAACTATCTTCTTCTACGGCGTGGCCCTGGGGATCGGATTTGCAGGGCTTCTGCTGTTCGCCGTTGTGTCGCACTATGCCGATCTGTGGCGGCGCTGGTGGGTGCTGGCCCTGATGATCAGCGGGCTGGTCTATTACCTGTTGATGATCCCGCAGTTATTTGCCGGTAATCTGTATACCGGAATAACCCTATCTGCCCAGGGGCGTCTCGACTATTCCTTCAAACCCCCGGGATACGTGACGTTTGGCGTCTCTTACCTTTATTATATAGCAACGCTCATCACGCTCTGGCGGAACCGGAAGAGCCGTGCCGGCAACCTGCTGCCAGGAGGCGTGATCATCAGCCTGGGCGTGCTGACTTCTATCATCCCTGCGCTGGCGCAATACTCCCTGGCGATCAGCAGCGCCGCCATTGCCAGCATCCTGTTTGCCGGTGCTATTCTCCGTGAGCATCTCTTCAACCCTATGGCTCGCCTCAACGAAGAGCTGGCCAACGCCAACCAGCAGCTCCGCCAGCTTACCGAAGACCTGCGGTTGGCCAATGTCCAGATCACGGAAGTCAGCCGGCTGAAGTCCCATTTCCTGGCGAACATGAGCCACGAGCTGCGCACCCCGCTGAACAGCATAATCGGCTACACGGAGATGCTGATCGAAGGAGTATACGGGGAGCTTAACGACAAACAGCGCGATCGCATGGACCGGGTCATGCGCAATGGGCAGCATCTGCTGCAGCTGATCAACGATATCCTCGACCTGTCCAAGATTGAAGCAGGGCGCATGGAGCTTGACATAGAAGCCGTTGATCTGGCAGCAGTCATTGAGGAATGCCTCGCAACATTTGAACCTATGGCTCAGAAGAAGGGGGTGCAGGTCGCGCGCCATCTGACCGCCAGCCTGCCACCGATACTGGCAGACCGCGGCCGCGCAGCACAGGTGCTCATGAACCTGGTTAGCAACGCAGTGAAGTTCACGCAGGCAGGCACGGTGACCGTCCGTGCAGAACCTGTTACCCTCAGCCAGGCCGCTGCACTACCGGTCAGCGTGGACGGGGCAGCGGGCCCCTGGTTACTGCTTACGGTGCAAGACACCGGGATCGGCATCGAGCCTGAAAATCAGGCCTTGATTTTCGATGAGTTTCGTCAGGCGGACAGCTCGCCCTCCCGTGAATACGAGGGCACAGGGCTGGGGTTGGCGATCACGCGCAGGCTGGTGGAAATGATGAACGGCCAGATATGGCTAAGCAGCACCCCGGGTGAGGGGAGCACTTTCTTTGTGCTGCTGCCGTTGGTAACACAACCAGCCCCGCCTGGCTCGCCCTAGGCAGCGGAGGCCTTCTACGCAAGTTAGGATATAATCTTCCTGCAGGGTGCGGGGTTGCGATGGGAGACAGCATGGCCGAAGACCGTCCTTTCATCCTCGTCGTCGAAGACAATGCGGATAATCGCACACTCATCAAAGATGTGCTGGATGCATTGGGATACGACACTGTAGAGGCGCTGGATGGGATCGAGGGAGTGGAGCTGGCACGCAGCAAAAAACCGGCCTTGATACTGATGGATCTCTCGCTCCCCAGGAAAGATGGCTGGGAGGCTGCCCGTGAAATCAAAGCCGATCCCCAGATGAAGAGTACACCCATTATCGCGCTGACCGCGCACGCCATGGTCGGCGACCGCGAACGGGCGCTGCAGGCCGGCTGCGATGATTACGTTTCAAAACCCATCAACCTTGTCGAGCTCAGTCAGAAGATCAAGACGTACCTGGGCAGTACCGGTCAGTGAGATCTTTCCAAGCAGCGATCGCGCCCTGAGGGCAGGCAGCCGTGAAAGTCCTGGTCATTGAGGATAACCCCGACAGCCGCCGGCTGGTCACTGAGATGTTGGGGATCGAAGGGTATGAGATCATCTCGTCCGGCGATGGCGCCAAAGGGCTGGAAATGGCACGCCAGCAGCTGCCTGACCTGATCATCCTGGATGTGAACCTTCCGACGTTGAGCGGCTTCGAAGTCTGCGAGCGGCTCAAAGCTGACCCCGATATGGTTAATATCCCGGTGCTGATGCTCACGGCCCTCTCAGAAATTGATGACCGGGTGCAGGGCCTTGGTCTGGGCGCCGAAGATTACCTCACAAAACCCTTCAATCCACGCGAACTGCTGGCCCGAGTGGATGCGCGCCTGCGGGCAAAAGCTGCTTCCGACGAGCTGCGAGCCACACGCGATCGTCTGCTCACCACCTTTGAACACTATGTCTCCCCGGCGGTCGTGGATCAGATCCTGAAGGATCCGTCCCGGGTAGCCCTGACAGGTCACCTGCACCAGGTCACTGCATTCTTCGCCGACCTCGAGGGCTTCACGACGCTTTCCGAGCGCGTTGAACCTGCCAGGCTGTTCGCGGTGCTGAACGGCTACCTGTCCCTTGTGGCCGATGCCGTCATTGAAAACCATGGGACCCTCGACAAATTCCTCGGCGATGGGGTCATGGCGATCTTCAACGCCCCGCTCCCGCAGCCTGATCACGCGCTGCGCGCAGTGTGCGCCGCGATGCAAGCCCAGAAGGAAGTGGCAGGCTATCAGGCGACGCTGCCCGCCGATATGCGTCTCAACTTTCGGATCGGTATCCATTCCGGTGACGCCATCGTGGGCAATGTAGGCACGGCTCGCCTGCGCAACTACACAGCGATCGGCGACACCATCAACACGGCGGCACGGCTGGAAGAGAGCGGCCAGGGAGGCCAGGTGCTGATCAGCGAGGCCACCTACCGCCTGACCGGCTCACAGGTTCAAGCGCGCTCGCTGGGCCCTCGTCTGCTCCGGGGGCGTGAGACCCCGATCGTGGTTTATGAGGTCCTGGGGGTGGATACGCCATGAGCGGTTTGCAGGTGCTTTTAGTCACCGATGCACCCGAGATGGCTGCCGATCTGGCGCGCCTGATCGATGCTGCCGGCGGCACTCCGATCGCCGCACAGGAGTCTGCCCCGCCACCGCCCTGCGACATCGTGGTCATCGACCTCACACGCACCCGTTTCAGCCCCTTCGCGGGTTTGCAGGCCCAGCGCCGCATGGGCTGCAACGCTCCCGCTATTCTGTTTGCCCCCCGGCTGACCGATCAAATGGCCACCGAACTGTTCGATCTGAACATCCGCGACTTCGTACTTCGGCCCGTTGAAGACGAGGAGGCGATCCGACGCATCAGCAGCTTTGCACAGGGCATCCAGCAGGAGCGGCAGCACGTTGCATCCAGCCAAAGCCTTCAGCAGGCAGAGATGCTGCTTTCCCGCCGCATCGAGGAGCTGGCTGCTTTATCCCGCATCGGGCGCGCTATCGCCAGCCTGTCCGATGTGGATCAAATCCTGTCCCATATCGTCGATGCAGGAGTCTACCTGGCACACGCTGAGGAAGGCGCGATGTTCCTCGTAGACAAAGCCAGTGGGCAGCTGCTGCTGCGTGCCGAGAAGGGCCTGGGAGCCCGTCAGGCAGAGGCGATCAGACGCCCTTCCACCGACTCGGACGCGATGGAAGTTCTCCGCACCGGCAAACCCATCCTGAGAAGCGGGGACAGCGAGCATAAAGTCAAGACGGGATTCCTGGTACGGAGCCTGGTCAATGTGCCCGTTATCATCGGCCAGCAGGTCGTTGGCGTGTTGGCGGTCTACCACCACGGAGCACGCTCGTTCGAGGCTGGCGATCAGGCTATCCTCAGCAATCTGGCGGACTATGCCGCGATCGCCCTTGAGCGCCTGCGCCTGCTCGACTCCGCCCGGGCTGAGCTTGACCAGGCCCTCAAGGCTTCACGCGAAGTTGGGCGGCATGCTGCCACTCTCACCGCACCGATTGAAGGCATGGAGTCGCTGATTAACACCTTGCTGGACGGCAGCCTGGGCCCGCTCAATGAAGCCCAGCGAACGACTATCAGCCGCATTCGGCAGGCAGCGGAGCGGCTCAAGGAAATCCGGGAACTCATCGATCACGCTCTGGCAGCAGACTCCACGCCTTCCCCGCAAGTATGACTGCATCCCTCCCGATGGGCCGGTATGGCAGAGCAGCGCTCTGTGCTGCGCTGCTCACCGCCTGCGCCGCTCCAGCCGCACCGCCCGCACCGACCCCTGTCACAGCGACGCCCACGCCGCCCGCTCCCGATATTGAGGCCGCTTTCTCCCTCCCTGACCCATTCAGCCGGCGCACCCGGGTTCTGGAGGCCGTTGACGTGTTCCTGCGCACCCGGGCGCGTGAGATGGACGATGCCGCAGCCTCGGCAGCTCTGACCCGGGCAGCTTTTGACTCACAGCGTATCACACTGGCCGATCCCGGATTCGTGCGGCGTCAGGGCGACCTCGCCGTGGTGGGCCTGCCAGACGGCCTCGGGCTGTACTGGTATGATCTCAGCAGCGCGGCGCCCCTCCTGATCAGCGAGTGGACTA
The DNA here is from genome assembly GCA_034435035.1 of Anaerolineae bacterium. GTDB lineage: Bacteria > Chloroflexota > Anaerolineae > Aggregatilineales > UBA3940 > JAHEME01. The sequence goes on from DAOTXW010000023.1 coordinate 177,190, forward strand.
TCGGGCTGTCCGCCGTGGAAGTAGCCTGGCAGCCAGACGCCGCCGGGGTGACTTTCACGACCCTGGGCAATGAGGGTCTGCTGACTGCGCATTATGCGCTCATGGTCAGGCGAGATAACCGCTGGCATATCGCCTGGCTCAGTGATGATCAACCGGACTGGTGGCTCAATGCCGCACAGGCTCAGGTGACCGTAACCCCCGATCTGTCCGGCGTGACGGTCATTGGGCCGGCCCGCGATACAACCCTGAGCTTTGCCGAGGGGCCGGGACATCCGGCGCGGCTCTTTCGCATGGAATGGCAGCGCACGGCTGACAGCTACACGCCCTCGCTGCCCGGATCGGCCTTCAACTCGCGGCAGGAATGGGCGTGGGCCGCCGCCGAGCCCTCTCCATACACAACGCTGGTCGAATTCATTGAGCGCCTGCAGCGGAACGACCGGGCAGGCGCCGGCAGGCTGGCCGCCAATATCGGTGTGGTGCCCGCTGCTTCCTCCTTCGGCTTGTACTTGATCGACCGACCCTACGAAGTCATACTCTACGAGCAGGACGTGATCGTCTTTCGCGGTCGTCAGGGGACTTTTGCCGCGCGCTTCATCCCGCCCGGGGAAGGCAGCAGGCACTGGCTGATCACGACGATTGAACCCACCGGGACGCTGGCTGAAACGGTGACCCCTTGAGATCAATGCAGCTCTTACACCTGGGTCTCATTGACTATCAGGCTGCCTGGAGCCTCCAGCGGACGCTGGCGGACGCCCGATCCCGCGGCCTCGTTGATGATCTCCTGCTGACACTGGAACATCCTCACACCTACACGCTTGGACGATCGGCTCGCCGCGAGCATCTGCTGCTCACTGAGCGCGACTGCGCAGCACGCGGCATTGCCGTCATCGATGTCGACCGCGGCGGGGATATCACCTATCACGGGCCCGGGCAGCTGGTGGCATATCCGATCTGCTATCTGGGTGAGCCTGATGCCACCGGCAGACTGCTCAAGGCTGACTACATCGGTTACATCCGCCGGTTGGAAGAGGTGCTGATCCGCACAGTCGCTTATTACGGCATCCAGGCTCACCGCGAACCCGGGCTGACCGGGGTATGGGTCAACACGCCGGCGGGTCTCCTCAAGATCGCTGCTATCGGGGTGCGCGTCAACGCGCGTGGGGTCAGCACGCATGGCGTCGCGCTGAACCTGACCACCGATCTCGCCTACTTCGACGGTATCATTCCCTGCGGCATCCAGGACAAAGGGGTCACCTCGATCGCGGCGCTTACCGGCAACCAGGATATTCCGATCGACACAGCCGCCGAGCGCTTCGCGGCGGAGTTTTGCCGGGTCTTTGGCTGCTCCTTGACGACAGCTCGCCCGGCAGCTGTGCTGGCTGCCGCCGGCATCCCGGAGGCCGAATGGCCCGCTGCGCGGTGATCTGGGACTGGGGAGGGGTCCTGATGCGGACCGAGGACTACCGGCCTCGCCATGCCTGGGATGCGCGCCTGGGCCTGCCCCCGGGTTCGGTGGAACGCGTGGTGCACGGCATCCCTGAATGGGAGCAGGCGCAGCTCGGGCGGCTGCCCCCGGATTCCTACTGGGGAGCCGTGGCAAAGGCGCTCGGCCTTTCTCCGCCCGAACTGGCTGACCTGCAGGCTGACTTCTACCGGGGCGATCGGCCTGACGCGCGCCTGCTGTCACTCATTGAAAGGCTGCGTGCGCAGGGGTGTACAACCGTCCTGCTCAGCAATAACATCCTGCCGCTTCGGGATGAAATGGAGACTCTGGGGATAGGCGCGTTGTTTGACGCCATCGTCATTTCAGCGCAGATAGGGGTCATGAAGCCGCATCCGGACGCCTATCGGGCGGCCCTGGCTGCTGCCGGAGTGAAACCGGGCCAGGCCATCCTGATCGATGACTCCGACGCTAATATTAAAGGGGCCGCTGCGGTTGGGCTGGATGCTGTGCTGTTCTATCCGGATATGGCCCTTGAGCCACTTCTACATTCCTGGGTGGAGGCAAACCGGGGATGAATAAACCGGACGCCATCATCTTCGATTATGGCAACGTGATTGAGGGGCCGCTTGATGAGGCCGCCTTCGCTGCCGATCTGAGCGCGCTGGCCAGCCAGCATGGCTTCCCGAATGGCGGGGCGCTGTGGCAGCATCTGTTTGTCTCCAAAGCCTGGGAGGAGGCAAAGCGTGGGCAGATCCCCCGATCCGTTTTCTGGGAGCGGCAGCTTGCCGCGCTGGGGATCTACGATGAGGCAGGCCGCTACGCGTTCAAACGCAGCCTCTTCCGCAGCCGGGGCATTCGGCCCGATATGCTGGCGCTGCTGCACGAGCTGCGCCAGCGCTGCCGGCTGGCCGTGTTGAGCAACACAGCCAGAAAGGGCTTCGCTGACTACCTCCGTGACGTGCGCGGCCTGGGTGGATTGTTCGAGATCATGGTCAGTTCCGCTGAAGAAGGGCTTGCCAAACCCGACCCCGCGATCTTCCACCTGACGCTGAGCAGGCTTGACCTGCAGCCTCATCAGGCCCTTTTCGTTGACGACCTGGCCCGCAATACTCAGGCTGCTGAAGCGATCGGCCTGCGCTCGATCACCTACCGATCCGTAGAAGCGCTGCGCCTTGCGCTGGCCGAATACGGGGTGCTGTAGCATGACACCGGCACTGCTGGGCGTGGATATCGGGGGCACATTTACCGATTTCGTCCTCATCCGGGATGGCGCCCTGGAGATTCACAAACGCCCGTCCACACCTGACGATCCCGCCCGTGCGCTTCTACAGGGGATCGATCACCTCCAGGCGCCGCTGCAGGCCGAGGTCATCCACGGCTCCACCATTGCCACCAATGCACTGCTGGAGCGGCGGGGCGCCCGCACCGCGCTGATCACCACCGCGGGGTTTGCCGATGTCCTGGAGATTGGCCGGCAGGATCGGCCTGAGCTCTATGCGCTGGCGCCCATCAAAGTGCCGCCGCTTGTGCCAGCGGACTTGCGCTTCGAAGTCCACGAGCGGGTCTCCGCGGCCGGGTCGATCCTGCTGCCGCTCGACCCCGACGAGATCGATTCGCTGGCCGAAAGGCTGGCTGCGTCCGGCGTTGAATCCGTGGCGGTGACGCTGCTCTTCTCGTTTCTCCAGCCGGAGCACGAGCAGCAGATCGGCAGGCGCCTGCAGCAGCGGTGGCCTGTTTCCCTCTCCAGCGAGATCCTCCCGGAGTATCGGGAGTATGAGCGCACCTGCACAACGGTGATCAATGCCTACGTGTCCCCTCTGATGGATCGCTATCTGGCGCGGGTTGAGGAGGGCCTCAGAGGCCGCCGGCTGCGGATCATGCAGTCCAACAGCGGCACGATCACGGCAACAACCGCCCGGCGCGAGGCCGCCCGGACGGTTCTATCCGGCCCGGCCGGCGGGGCCGTCGGGGCCTTCGGTGTAGCAGGGCAAGCTGGCTTTGATCGAATCATCAGCTTCGATATGGGCGGCACATCGACCGATGTGGCGCTGTTCCCCGGCTCGATCAGCCGCACCCGCGAGTCAACGATCGGCGGGCTGCCGCTGCGGCTGCCAGTGGTGGATATTCACACGGTGGGAGCCGGCGGCGGCAGCATTGCCCGGGTAGACGCCGGCGGCGCGCTGCGAGTAGGCCCCGAGAGCGCTGGCGCCGATCCCGGCCCCGCCTGTTACGGGAAAGGGCTGGCCCCGACAACCTCCGATGCCAATCTCATCCTGGGGCGCCTGAGCAAGGATCATTTCCTGGGCGGCGGGATGGCGCTTGACGCGGATCGGGCCCGCCGGGTGATGGGCTCGCTGGCCGCGGCCATGGGCGCCAGCAGCGAGGAGGCTGCCGCCTATGGCGTGATTCAGGTAGCGAACGGGGTCATGGAGCGCGCCATCCGCACCATCTCGATCGAACGCGGGCATGATCCCCGCGATTTCACCCTGGTCGCATTTGGCGGAGCCGGGCCATTGCATGCCTGTGCGCTGGCGGAGGCGCTGGCAATCCCCTGCATCTTGATCCCGCGGCTGCCTGGCGTGCTGTCCGCGCTGGGCATGACCATGGCGGACGTGGTGAAGGACTACTCGGTGAGCGTTCTGGGCAAGAAGTTTGTGCCGGATGAGCCCGGGTTTGCTACAATCTCTGCGCACCTGGCCCGGATTGCCCTCGCGGACATGAGCGCTGAGGGCTTCCCGCCTGGCGACCTCTCACTGCACTATGCGCTGGACATGCGCTACGCCGGTCAGTCCTTTGAGATCACGGTGCCGGATCCGGGCGATGGGGATTGGCTTGCTGCCTTCCATGCTGCCCATGACCAGCGCTACGGCCACCGGCATGATGAACTGCCGGTCGAGGTGGTGAATGTCCGGCTGACAGCCCGGGTTCAGGGAGCCGGGCCGCTCAGGGAGCGGCTTCCTGCTGGCAGCCGCTCGGCCGGGCCAGCCCGCATCGGTCAGGGAATGGTGTGGTTCTCAGGCGGCGGCCCTCCGGTTCAGACAGCCCGGTACGATCGGAGCCGCCTGCTGGCAGGCAACCGCTTCAGCGGGCCGGCCATTGTGCATCAGGTCGATACCACCGTGCTGGTTGAGCCGGGCTGGCAGGCCGAAGTCGATGAATGGGGCAACATCCTGTTAACCACATGAAGCACTTCACCAGGGCGATCGCCGCTCTCTCCCTCGTACTGGTCAGCGCAGGTCTGGCCGGACAGCCTATCGTCCGCGCTGCGCCGGTCGCGCCGGCACTGTCCATCATAGTTACCCCTACCGATCTGCTGCCCGCCCAGGCCGGTTATGTCTATGTGGGAGGGGCCTACCCGCTGGAGGTCACTGTGACGCTGGACGGCGCCCCATTGGAGGTCTTCTGGGGCGGCGATGGCTACCTGGCCATGTTTGCCTTCGGGTTTGATGCCCCGGCTGGCACCCATAGCCTTGCCGTCGAGGCAGTCAGCCCGATCACCGGCCAGCACGCGCAGCATACTGCAACCATCACAGTAGCCGACTTCCGCTATCCGCTGGAGCAGGTAGCGCTTCCCTACAAGCTCATCCCCCTGCTGGCCCGCGATCTCAACGAAAACGAGCTGGCCCGGCTGGATGCTATCTACGCAGGCCACAGCACCCAATCGGGTCTGGACTGGCCCTTCGCCCTGCCTGTCCCGGGCGGGATCATCACCTCGCGATTTGGCGGGGACCGCATCTACAATGGCGGGCTATGGGCAGCTCACCATACCGGCATCGACTTCCGCCGCGCCGTGGGCGAGCCTGTTCAGGCCACCGCCGATGGCCGGGTGGCTGCCGCCGAGTTCTTTGACGTGCGCGGCAATGTGGTCATCATCGATCATGGCCATGGCATCTTCTCGCAATATGCCCACCTCTCTGAGTTCTATGTCCAGCCCGGGCAGGTGGTCAGCCGGGGCCAGCTGATCGGCGCAGCAGGAGCCACCGGCCGCACCAATGGCCCACACCTGCACTTCGAAGTGATCGTCAACGGCATCCCCATCGATCCGGTCCGCTGGTTTGCCCTGGCCCCTGCATTCGTGCCCCCGCGTGAGGTTAACCCGCAGGATTCGCCCCCTTCCGGGCCGTAACGGCGCTGCGCCCGGCCCGATAATCTGCCTTTTTCCCCCGAATCCTGCTATCATATGGGAAGGTCTTGAAATACGTCAGATTTATCCGATCTTTGCCAGCGCGTTTCGACAGCAGCGCAGCCACCGGTTTCTGTCAGGAGCAGCAATCGATGAACAAGAAACAGCCCGGGGTTGCTGAGCAGCCCCTCACCCGCACCGAGCACCCTGTGGTTAATGACTTCCAGATCATTGTAGCCACCGTCAACGGGACAGGCAGCCAGACCGCCAACTCCACCCTGATCCGGGCGCTTTTCCGGATGGGTATCCCCGTCAATGGGAAGAACATCTTCCCATCCAATATCCAGGGCCTGCCCACCTGGTTTACCATCCGGCTCAGCCGGGATGGCTATGTGGCCCGCCGCGAAAAGAGCGAGGTGCTGGTGGCCATGAACCAGACCACCATCGCCGATGACATCGCCGCACTGCCGGCAGGGGGGATCTGCCTGTATCCACAGGAATGGGCAATCCGCCAGGAACGCTCCGATATCCTGTACTTTCCTATGCCGGTCAAAGAGCTTCTGGAGACGGCCAGCGTACCTGCCAATCTGCGCGACTACATCGGCAACATGGTGTACGTCGGCGTGCTGGCCTATCTGCTGAATATCGACCTGACAGCCATCGGGGAGGCAGTCAGCTTCCACTTTGGCGGGCGCGATAAGCCGGTCCAGATGAACATGGGCATGGTCAAGGATGCCTTCGCCTGGGCCGAAGCCCATCTGCCGCGGCAGAACCGCTTCTGCGTCGAGCCAATGACCCGCACGCATGGCAAGATACTGATGGATGGCAACTCAGCGGCAGCCCTCGGCGCGGTATTCGGCGGAGTCACTTTCGCCGCCTGGTATCCGATCACCCCCTCCACCAGCCTGGCCGATGCGTTGAACGAGTATCTTGGCAAGCTGCGCCGCGATCCGGAAACCGGGCTGGCCACCTACGCGGTCATCCAGGCTGAAGATGAGCTGGCCGCCGCCGGGATGATTGTGGGCGCGGGCTGGGCTGGCGCCCGTTCCATGACGGCAACTTCAGGCCCCGGCATCTCGCTGATGACCGAGTTTGCCGGCCTTGCCTACTTCGCCGAAATCCCCGCCGTGATCTGGGATGTGCAGCGTATGGGTCCGAGCACGGGGCTGCCAACCCGCACCTCACAGGGCGATGTGCTCGCCGCGCACTACCTCGGCCACGGTGACACCCAGCATATCTGCCTGCTGCCGGCTTCGGTTTCTGAGTGCTTCGAGTTCGGATGGCGGGCCTTCGATCTGGCCGACCGGATCCAGACGCCGGTTTTTGTGCTGAGCGACCTGGATCTGGGCATGAACCTGTGGATGGATGATCCATTCCCATACCCTGACCAGCCCATTGATCGGGGCAAGGTGCTCAGCGCTGACGAACTGGCCCGGCTGCCATCCTGGGGGCGCTACCGCGATGTGGATGGCGATGGGATCGCCTGGCGGACGCTGCCGGGCACGCCGCACCGCCAGGCGGCCTATTTCACCCGCGGCACCGGCCACAATGCAGATGCCGGGTACAGCGAGCGCCCGGACGACTGGGCGACAAATATGGCGCGCCTGCGCGAAAAGTTCCGGACGGCGCGGCAGTTCCTCCCGGCGCCCGTCATCGATCAGCGCCCCGATGCTCACCTCGGCCTGATCGCCTACGGAACCACGGATCCGGCTATTGTCGAAGGCCGTGACCGTCTGCGTGCGCAGGGCCTCGAGACCAGCTACCTGCGGGTGCGCGCCCTGCCGCTGGAAGACCACACGCGGCAGTTCATTGAGCAGTATGACCGTGTGGTTGTGGTGGAGAATAATACTGATGGCCAGATGGCCCGGATCATCTGCATGGAGTTCCCGGACCTTGCACCGCGCGTGGTATCGCTGGCCTTCTCGAACGGTCTGCCCCTGTCAGCTCGCTGGCTGACAGAGTCGCTGTTGGCAATGGAAAGCGAGGGAGTCAAGTGAGCGTCACCCCTGCCCGCATTAACGAAATCGGCCTGGAACGCGGCGACTATGCCGGCAATCCTTCCACCCTGTGCAAGGGTTGCGGCCACAACTCTATCTCCAATCAGATCATCGCGGTGGCCTTCGAACTGTCGATCCCGCCGCACCGGGTGATCAAGCTGAGCGGCATTGGCTGTTCCAGCAAATCCCCCGCCTATTTCCTCAACCAATCACACGGCTTTAACGGCCTGCATGGGCGGATGCCATCCGTCGCGACCGGCGCGATGATGGCTAACCATACTCTGATGGCTATCGGTGTCAGTGGGGACGGCGACACGGGAAGCATCGGTATGGGCCAGTTCAAGCACATCATCCGCCGGAATGTCCCTATGGTCTACATTGTGGAGAACAACGGTGTATACGGGCTGACCAAAGGGCAATTCTCAGCCACATCCGATGAAGGGCTGCAGCTCAAGTATGCCGGCGTGCAGAAGTTGCCGCCGATCGATCTGTGCCTGGAGGCGCTGGCAGCCGACGCGACCTTTGTGGCGCGTTCCTTCGCCGGGGATGCCCGGCAGGTACGCGAACTGCTCAAAGCCGCGCTCAGCCACCGTGGCACCGCGCTGCTGGATATCATCAGCCCGTGTGTGACCTTTAATAATGAAGAAGACTCGCCCAAGAGCTACGCATACGGCAAAGAGCATGAGGCGCCGCTGCAGGAGCTGACCTATATCCCGGCCTTCGACGAAATCCAGGTTGACTACGAGCCCGGGCAGGAGCAGGTGGTTGAACTGCACGACGGTTCAGCCATCCTGCTGAAGAAGCTGGATCCCTCGCACGATCCGACCAATCGTATGGAGGCCATCACACTGCTGGAGAGAGCGCGGCGCGAAGGCAAGTTCCTGACTGGCCTGATCTTCGTAGACCGGAGCCGGCCGTCATTTGAGGAAACGCTGGAGATGGTCGATACGCCGCTGGTGCATCTGAGGCCCGAGCAGATCAGGCCTTCACGGGAGGCGCTGGAGGGGTTTATGCAGGGGGTCTTTCGCGCCTGATCCGGCCACGGGCCGAAACTTGCCCCTCGCCTGCCTGCACGCTACAATAAGCGCCATACGGTGGCTGTAGCTCAATGGCAGAGCGCTGCACTGTGGCTGCAGATGTTGTGGGTTCGAGCCCCACCAGCCACCCTGAAAAGGAATGGGCGGTGCCGGATCATAACGGCCCGCCCATTCCTTTTATGCAGCTGGCAGACCACCAGTCAGCCCGTATGGGAATGATGGGTTTGTATTCCGAAGACCTCAGCCCCTGCTACTCGACTTCGATCTTGGCCTTGCGCGGCGTGCGTGCCCTGGCTGTTTCCGCTGCGGCTTCTCGCCCTTCAAGACGCTCAATTGCGCCGTCAACGACACTGCGCAGCGCCAGAAGTGTCTCGCGCCGGGCTTCCCGGCCATACTTCCAGAAATCATCCGGGAGCAGGCTCTTCCACTGCCGTGCCATCGCGCGGCCGGCCGCCTTCATATGTTCCCCAAATTCCGATGGTTCCTTCGTTCTGTTGGCCATAAGGTTGCTACTCCTCCACACCGTTTCTGGCGAGGTAGGCGCTGCCGCCGAGTATCTGCAACAGGCCTACCCGCTTATTCTATCAACCTATACGATGATCCGCACAGAAAGTTACGGATGCCGGGTGCGCCACCCTGTCACAGGCCGCCGGGCAGCTGTCAGAAGCTGCCCACAGTGCTAAGATTACAGGCTACAAATACCCGCAATATCACCGGAGGGCGGTTATGCGCATTGAGCCAAGTCCTGCTCTGGAACTGGACGGCCATCACCTCGCCCTGGATGCCGTCATCGAGGTAGCCCGGCACAAACGCTCCGTCGCGCCGCTGAGGGACGGCACGCCCGCGCACCGCCGGGTGTCCGCCAGTGCCGCATGGGTACGCAGGACGGTCGAAGAGAATGCTCGCCTCGCGGAATTGGACCTTCCTTCCCGGGCTTACTACGGAATCAATACCGGGTTTGGCATCCACGCAGCTGGCCGCCCCCTCTCTGACCCGGAGCGCATGCGGCAGACCTCGCGCAAGCTGATCATGAGCCACGCGACCGGCGTCGGTGAGCCTCTGGACGAGGAAATCGTCCGTGCCGCGATGCTGATACGGGCCAACACTCTGGCGCGCGGCCATTCAGGGGTGAGGCCGGTGGTGATCAACCGGCTGATCGACATGTTGAATCGGGACATCACGCCCGTGGTACCCCGGATGGGTTCGCTGGGGGCCAGCGGGGACCTTGCGCCCCTGGCGCACCTTGCCCTGGTGTTGAGCCGCCCCCCGGAAAGCATGGCCGGGCTCCCCGCGGCGCCCGGATTCGAGGACTGCTGCGGCGAGGCATCAGTTGTGCTGCGCCGGGCTGACCAGCAGGTCGTTGGGCGACGCATCGTCTCCGGCGCGGAAGCTATGCACTGGAACGGCAGCGATCAGCGCCTGGTGCTGGACGCAAAAGAGGGGCTCGCCCTCAGCAACGGGGCCACTTTCTCCGCAGCCATCGGAGTGCTCGCCGTTCATGATGCTGAAAACCTGGTACGCAACGCTGAGATCGCTGTCGCCCTGTGCATGGAGGCCCTGCAGGGGTGCCGGGATGCCTTCCTGCCGCCGATCCACCTGGCCCGTGAACATCCAGGGCAGATCGCCAGCGCCGCTAACATCTACGATCTGCTGCGGGACAGCCGGCTGGTTGACGCCGGCGATGTGGATCATGATCCGGAGCGTCAGCCTCCTCAGGATCCCTATTCTCTGCGCTGTGCCCCGCAGGTGATCGGCGCGGTGCGGGAAGCAGTCGCCGCGGCCCGCCAGATGCTGGAGCGCGAGATCAACGCCGCCACTGACAACCCGCTGATCTTCGTGGAGCCAGAAGATGGGCTGCAGCGCCAGTACCGGGCCATCTCAGGCGGCAATTTTCATGGGGAGTACGTCGCCTTCGCGATGGATTTCCTGAGCATCGCACTGACGGAGCTCGGCAGCATTTCCGAAAGGCGGGTATTCTGGCTGCTCAACCGCCACATGTCACGCGGGCTGCCGAGCATGCTGGTGCAGGGAGATGAGACCCAGATCGACAGCGGCCTGATGATTACCCAGTATGTAGCAGCCTCGCTGGTGTCCCGCTGTAAGACGCTGGCTCATCCGGACAGCGTTGACTCAATCCCCTCCTCAGCCGATCAGGAAGATCATGTCAGCATGAGCATGAATGCCGGGCTGCATACCCGCGAGATCGTCGAGCATATTACGGCGGTGATCGCGATCGAGCAGCTGGCGGCCATCACCGCGATCCGTCACCGGCTGCAAACCGATGGCCGGGCAGAGTCCGATCTCGGCACTGGCACACGCCTGGTGCTGGAGGCCGTCCGCCAGCAGGCGCCGGAGATATTTGCTCTGCCGCTTGACCGCGACGTGGTCGTGTACCCCTACGTGCAGGCGATGATCCGCGTGGTGCAGAACGCGACCCTGCCGGACGCGCTGCGTGGAGCCGGCATCGCCCGCCATGCCGTGGCGGTCAGCACCCGGCTGGTGCTGGAGCCCTGAACGGGCGGCATCAGACCGACGTTACCAGCTGCGGATCGTCTCAGCCGCCTGCTCGCGCGGCACTGTCCGCTGCTCGCTCTGGCTGACCGCCCCGGCCAGCCGCCGGATTGTCACGGTGCCGGTCGCCACCTCATCCGGGCCGACGATGGCCACATAGGGGATCCCTCTGCCGGAAGCATACCCGATCTGCTCACCCAGCCGGTCGCCCTGTCCGAGATACAGGGTCGTGTTGATCCCGCCGGCCCGCAGCAATGATGCCAGTGCCAGCGACTCCGCCGTCAGTTCCGCGTCAAACACGGTCACCAGCACCTGAGCCGTCGAGGAGCGAATCTCTGTCGGGAACATATCCAGCTCGTCCATCGCATCGATGATACGCTCAATCCCGAAGCTGATCCCTGTTGCCGGGTAGCTGGTATCCATGAACATCCCGATCAGGTTGTCGTAGCGCCCACCCCCCGTGATACTGGGCATCGCCCTGGGCTTTTCAATCGTCGTCTCGAATATGGGGCCGGTGTAGTATTCCAGGCCGCGCACCATGGCGAAATTGAGCTGGTACACTGTTTCCGGCACGCCCAGCGCATCCAGATAGCCAAACAGTTCGCGCAGCTCGCCGATCCCCTCCAGCGCGCGCGGTGAGGCCGCCAGATGCCTTTCAAGATCCGCCAGCACCGCAAGCGGGCGGCCGTGCACCTGGAGAAGGTCCAGCAGCCGATCAACTACAGCCTCCGGGATGATCGCGATGGCGCCGCCATAATAGGCACGGAGCGCCGGGGCCAGCCGGTTGACGATCTGGAGCGTCTCCGCCTGGAGTTCGCCGGGGGGTATCTGGCGGGCTGAGGCGTCGAGTGCCAGATTGGCCAGAAGCCCCGCGACGCTAGCGGCCATCGCGCCGGGCAGCCCTCCGCCGCCCTCATCTACCGACCTTGACAGATAGGGGCCAACATCAGCAGGAGCCAGCTTTCCCTGTATTACCAGCCGTGCGGCCCGCTGCAGGGGCTCGCGTGGCTCGCGCGGGATGCCCACCATCAGCAGCTCCTGGCGAACGCCATCCAGCCCGATTTTGTCCAGCTTGTCGATGGATCGATACAGGCCCGCCTGCAAGCTCTCCGGCACGCCAGCATACTCACCGATCCCATCCAGCACCTTGCGATTGTTGATCGCAATGGTGAATTCCTGAAAGCCGAGCCGGGTCAGCACCTCATCGATCAGGGTAACGATCTCCGCATCAGCCAGCATGCTGTTCGTGCCCACAATATCCGCGTCGCACTGGTAAAACTCGCGGTAGCGCCCCTTCTGCGGACGGTCGGCACGCCAGACCGGCGCGATCTGATAGCGCTTGAAGGGGCGTGGCAGGTCCGTATACATCGCCACCACCCGGCACAGGGGCACTGACAGATCGTAGCGCAGCGACAGGTCTCCTCCCATTTCCTCGCCATACCATGCCTTGTAAATCAGGCGCTCAGCATCTTCACCGTATTTGCCGGCCAGCGTATCGGTGAGTTCAATGGCGGGGGTCTGCAGGGGTTCGAATCCGAAGCGTTCAAACACACCACGGACCACATCCAGCACATACTGACGTTTCAGCATCTGATCGGGCAGGATATCGCGCATCCCGGCGGGCAAACGCGGCGGGGCTTTGTCAGGCATGATCCAGACTTCTCCTTACGACGGTATCACAGGATTGAGGCTCCGGCGCCGGGATAATAAAGAGCGTGGGGCACCCTGCCTCCACGCTTCCACAGGCCAGGCACGACGGCTATCACCACCGCCCCGGCAGGGCTTCAGTCTGTGTCGCGCGGCCTGCGCACGGCCGGGGTCGCCGCAAACCAGCCGGGACGATCCACTCAGCGCCTACCCTACGGATTCTATTGTAGCGCATTCCTGCCCAACCGTGCAGGGTGCTCCCCGGCGCTTCGGTACTTGCCCGAACCCATCAAACATGTTACCGTGAAGGTGTCCGGCTGAACTCGGCTTCCTGCTGCAAGGAGGGATGCTCGTGAAGGGCGCTAACCGCCTTTATGTTTTGCTTGTCACGATCACGGCGGCCCTTGCGATGGCAGCGCTGGCCTGCAATGCCCCGCTGCGCCCCCGGGATGCGACAGAGACACCCGGGCCGTTAGGTTTTCTCACGCTCACCGCTGCTGCCAATCTGCTCACGCCGGCTTACACTGAGACGCCAGATACCGGGCAGGCGACCGCCACCCTGCCGCCCGGTGTCACGCCATCCCCTACGATCTGTACCTACAGCGCGAGCTTCGTCACAGATGTCACCATCCCGGATGGCAGCCAGCTGGCGCCCGGCGTGGCCTTTGACAAAACCTGGCGCCTCCGCAACAACGGGTGCCTGCCGTGGCCGGCCGGCACCCAGCTGGTCTTCTTCAGCGGCGAACAGATGGGCGGCCCAGCTTCCACCGCGGTCCCGCCCACCGGTCTCGACGGCGTGGTCGATGTAAGCGTCAGACTCACTGCGCCCACAGCTGCCGGGGAATATGTCGGCTGGTGGCAGCTCAATGCCCCCGGCGCGGGCAACTTCGGGCCGCATGTATTCGTGGATATTGTGGTGATGCCGGTGACCACCACGCCCACGCCGACAGCTACCACCGCAGTGACTCCCAGCGCGACGCCCACCTACCAGCCCTTCCTCGGCGTGTGGCTGAACCAGGATCAGAACACCACCAATATCACCCGTGTGGAGATCCGGGCACTGGAGGGAGCGCTGCTGGTTCACATGTGGACCAAGTGTGTGCCAGCAGACTGCGACCGCGGCGAGACGTCCACGCCCACCGCCGATGCCGGTGATGGTGTGCTCTACCTGAGCTGGGTGGAGGATGAGTTCACCGAGACCCAGCAGCTCAGCATCCTGCTGGACCGCCGCCTGCAGATCAACGGGCAGGTAAACTATGTCGATATCAGCCGGGCAGATCTCTCGTATACTCACTATTTTGTAAAATCAGGGGACTGATCTCCCGCTGCACCTAGCCGCGCCCGGCGTCGAGTGTCGGGCAGATTGCCATGATCCCTGCGCCGCCGGCGATTGACCGGCCTGCGCCCGCTACGGACGGGAGTATGATCCCCTTCACCCTGCCGCTGGTAGACGAAGACGATATTGCCGCTGTGGTGCAGGCTATGCGGAGCCGCCACCTGGTCGGGGATGGCCCCATCAGCCGCCGTGTCGAAGCGATGATGGAGCGCCAGTTCGGCGTGGCGCATGCACTGCTCACCCCTTCGTGCAGCCATGCGCTGGAGCTGGCCATGCTGGTCCTGGGCATCGGCCCCGGCGACGAGGTCATTGTCCCAAGCTTCAGCTTCGTTTCCGCGGCCAACTGCGTGGTGCTGAGAGGGGCCACACCTGTTTTTGCCGATATCCTGCCGGATACTCTCAACCTGAATCCTGACGATGTCGAACGACGAATCACAGCCCACACACGGGCCATTATCCCCGTCCACTACGCTGGCGTGAGCTGTGAGATGGATGCCCTGGCCAGCCTGTGCCGCCGGCATGGTCTATCGATCGTCGAGGATGCAGCCCAGGGAGTTGGCGCGACCTACCAGGGCCGCTATCTGGGGACTATCGGCGATATCGGCTGCTACAGCTTTCACGCCACCAAGAATATCACCTGCGGGGAAGGCGGCGCCTTTCTGACCAACAGCGAGGAGCTGGCGCGGCAGGCCGAAATCATCCGGGAAAAGGGCACCGATCGTTCGGCCTTCCTGAGGGGAGAAGTGGATAAATACTCCTGGCGTGCGGCCGGCAGCAGCTATCTGCTGTCCGATCTGCAGGCCGCCATGCTGGAAACCCAGCTTGCCAGGCTCGACAGCATCACAGCGCAGCGCGGCGCCATCTGCGAGCGCTACCGGCAGGGGCTCGCATCCCTGGAAGCCGAGGGGTTGATCACACTGCCCGGCGTGCCCCCCGGCTGCAGCACCAACTATCACCTGTTCTTCTTCTTCGCGCGGAGCACCGCTGAACGGGATCGCATCCTGACCGCACTGCGCGAGGATGGGATCGGGGCGACTTTCCACTTCGTCCCTCTGCATACCTCGCCCTATGGACGCAACTACGGGCAGGCAGATGCCCGGCTACCTGTCACCGAAGCGCTCAGCGACCGGCTGATCCGCCTGCCGCTCTACAACGAACTCTCCCCGGCGGAAGCCGATCGCGTGGTGGCAGCCACCATCCGGGCGGTGCGCGCCGCGGCACGATAAAAAGGGCCACCCGTTCTGTGGGTAGCCCTTTGCCAGCTGGGGGACAGGGATTCGAACCCCGACTGATGGATCCAGAGTCCACTGTTCTGCCGATTAAACTATCCCCCACTGCTGAGGAACATTGTAACGCATGCCTCCTGCCCTCGCAATGCCCTGGGCTCCCCGGCCACGCATGAAACGCGTCGGCCAGCAGCGGGGATTCCATCGATCTGGCTGATTACCCTCCGCCGGGCATGTGGGCTATAATGCGAACTCAAATGCCCGATCATCTTGCGCGTTTTGAAGATCGTATCCAACGCCTCATCGAGGGAGGGCTGGCGCGGCTGTTTGCAGGGGAGCTGCATCCCCGCGAAGTCGCTGCCCGGCTGGCCCGTGCGATGGAAGATCACGCGTATACCGACGCGGATGGCAGCCTGGCAGCGCCTGCGATCTACCTGATCCGGCTGAACCCGGAGGCTCACCGCGCCATCCTGGAAGCGTCCCCCTCACTGGCCGACTCGCTGGCGCAGGAGCTGGTGGAACTGGCACAGCTCAGCGGACTGAGCCTGGCCCGCTTCCCGGAAGTTCGGCTGCTGGCTGATCCGACCATCGAACCCCACCACGTTCACATCACGGCCCGGGCCCACCGGGACGGCCTGGACACCACCGAAGCGCTTGCCATGCCGGGCGCCGCCACCCCGGAACAGCCGACCCGTGCCACCCTGATCGTCAACGCCCAGCAGCACATCGCGCTGGACCGCCCGCTGCTCAACATTGGACGGCACCGGGACAACCATCTGATCCTGGAGGACCCACGGGTGTCGCGCCATCATGCTCAGATCCGGTTGCGTTTTGGCCGCCATGTCCTGTTCGACATTGGTTCGCCCGGCCGCACTCTGGTCAATGGCCGCCCCGTCCGGGAGGCAGTATTACAGTCAGGAGATGTGATCACACTGTCTGGAGTCAGCCTGATCTACGTCGAGGATGCCGCACCCGCCGCGCTCGCGGGTGATCCGGACAACGAGAGTACCGAGACTGTTTCATCTGCCGACGCCCCCTAACCGGGCTGGAGCCGTATGCCGCTGGATATCGCTCTGCTGGTGCTGCGCGTGCTCATCGCGCTGTCCCTGTACGTCTTTCTGGGTTTGCTGATGCGCGCCATCTGGCAGGATCTGCAGTTTGGCAGCCAGCAGGCACTGGAGGCACAGCGCCCGGCCGGGCGTCTGGTGGTCATCGAGTCGGATGAGGCGGTCGTCGAACCGGGGCACGAGTATCTGCTTCAGGAGGTCACGACCATCGGCCGTGGGCCCGGCAACAGCATCATCCTGCCGGACAGCTCAATCAGCGTTGAGCATGCGCGGATCGGGCGGCGGCTGGGGCAGTGGTGGCTGGAGGATCGCAACAGCCGCAATGGAACCTTCCTTAACGAAATCCCCGCCAGCGAACCCGTGGTTCTGACGGATGGTGACGAAATCCGCATCGGCCGAATTCGGCTTCGCCTGCACCTGGAATAGCCCGCTCTGCTTTTGAGTTTGAAAGGAGGCCAGCGTGAATCAGGAGCCTGTCCGGATTGCAGTGATTGGAGGGTCTGGTCTGTACAGTATGCCCCGGCTGACCGACATTGAGGAACGGGTGATCGACACGCCGTTCGGACCTCCTTCAGCCCCCCTTGTCATCGGGACGCTCAGCCAGCAGCGAGTTGCGTTTCTGGCCCGTCATGGGCGCGGGCATACTTATCTGCCGAGTGAGGTCCCCTACCGCGCCAACATCTATGCCCTCAAGACGTTAGGCGTCGAGCGCGTGATCGCAGTCAGCGCCTGTGGGTCACTGCGCGAAGATTACGCGCCGGGCCATATCGTGGTGCCGGATCAACTGTATGACAACACCAAGGATCAGCGCGGCCGCACCTTCTTCGGCGAGGGGATCGTCGCCCATATCGCCGTGGCCGAGCCGTTCTGCAACGATCTGAACGCCCTGGTGGCCGAGAGCGTCCACCGGGCCGGTGGCATCGTACACCCCACCGGAACCTTCATCACTGTCGAAGGGCCGCGCTTCAGCACCAAAGCCGAGAGCAACATTTTTCGTTCGTGGGGCATGTCGATTGTCGGCATGACCACCTCGCCGGAGGCTTATCTGGCACGGGAAGCCGAGATGTGCTACTCGGTGATGGCACATGTCACCGACTATGACGTATGGCATGAAAGCGAGGAGCCGGTGACAGTTGAGATGGTCATCAAGGTGCTGAGCGCGAACCTGCAGCTGGCTCAGGAGTCCATCGCAGACCTGGCCGATCAGATCGGGCGCCGCGAGCGGCGCTGCGCCTGCCAGCATGCGCTGGCCAACGCCCTCCTGACCGACCGCGCCCGCATCCCGCCTGATGCGATCACGCGCCTGGGCCCGATCGTGAGTAAGTATCTGGGATAGGCAGATGACCCCGGACGCAGCCAGGAACCGCATCCCCGCAGCGGCCTTACATGGAGCCGCACAGGAGCGCCTCCTGCTGGCAGCAGCGCTCGTCTTCGTCGCGCTGAACCGGATCAGCCTGCTGCTGGTCAGGGACGAGCCTTTATCGGCGCTGTGGCCGCTCGGCGTGTGGATCGCCTGTGCCGCCGGGCTGCACGTAGCGCTGTGCATCTTGCTGCCGCAGCGCGATCCACTGATCCTGCCAGTCACCATGCTGCTGGCCGGCTGGGGGCTGACGCTGGTTGCCCGGCTGGCGCCAGCCTTCGCAGCCCGTCAGGCCATCTGGCTGGCCATTGGTTCTATGGCCGCAGCGCTGGTGGCGAGCCTGCCCCCCGGGCTGCGCCTGCTGCAGCGCTACCGCTATTCCTGGCTGCTGGCAGGGCTGGCTCTGCTGGGAGCCACGCTGGTTTTCGGCGTCAACCCATCCGGGGACCCGCTGGCTCCGCGGCTGTGGCTGGGTCTGGGATCGGTGTACTTTCAGCCCTCAGAGATACTCAAGATCCTGCTCATTGTCTTTGCCGCAAGCTACCTGGCCGACAAGCAGGAGATCCTGATCAGCACCCAGATCTCGGTCGGCCCGTGGAGGCTGCCGGCGCTGCCATATTTCGCCCCCATGCTGCTGATGTGGGGGTTCTGCATGCTGCTGCTGGTATGGCAGCGCGACCTGGGTGCGGCCTCGCTCTTCTTTCTGGTCTTTGTCGCGATGCTGTATGTCTCCACGGGCGAGATCAGCTACCCTGTGCTGGGGGCGATACTGCTGCTGGCTGCTGGCGCGTTCGGCTACCGGCTTTTCGGTGTCGTTCAGCAGCGGGTCGATATGTGGTGGAATCCCTGGATCGATCCTGACGATCGTTCATTCCAGATCGTCCAGTCGCTGCTGGCAATAGCCGCCGGCGGGGTCTTCGGCCAGGGCGTCGGTCAGGGAGCCCCCACCTACATCCCGGTGGTGCACTCCGACTTTGTCTTTGCCGCCATCGCCGAGGAATGGGGCATGATCGGAGCGCTGGGAGCCCTGGCCTGCCTGGCGATCCTGTCCCTGCGGGCGATCCGGATCGCCCTGCGCGGCCTCCGGCGGCCTTTTCGGGCGCTGCTGGCAACCGGCTGCGGGCTCCTGATCAGCCTGCAGTCGCTGCTGATCACCGCAGGCGTCCTCAAACTGGTGCCGCTCACCGGAGTCACGCTGCCACTGGTCAGTTACGGCGGCAGCTCGCTGCTGTCGAGTTTTGTCATGGTCGGCCTGCTGCTGCGCCTGTCCGATCCGGACACGCATTTCAAACTGAAGCTGCCGCACTGGCGAGGGCCGCAGGTGGATTTCCGGCCATGACGAAGCCGCTACGGCGCCTCGGCTTTGCCCTGCTGAGCGCATTTGCCGCTACGGCGCTGGCGCTCGGCTACTGGGGCATGGTGCGCCAGCCGGATCTGCTCCAGCGCGAGCAGAACCCGCGCCGGGTGCTGGAGGAGCAGCGCCGCCGGCGTGGCCAGATCCTGGATCGCGATGAGGTGGTTCTGGCCGCCACCATCACCGATCCGGATACTGGCCTGAGCCGCCGCCGCTATCCCTATCCCTCGGCGGCGCCGGTGGTGGGTTACTACAGCCTGCGCTACGGAGTGGGCGGAATCGAAGCCCGGTATGACGATACGCTGCGCGGAGACCGGTTTTTGCCCCGATCCCGGCAGATCCTGCGCCAGGTCCTCCACCAGCCGCAGATCGGTGGGGATGTCCGGCTGACGCTGGACTACCGGGTTCAGATGGCGGCCGCGCGCGCCCTGGCGAACCGCCCCGGGAGCATTGTCGTGGTGAGCATCCCGGATGGCGAAGTGCTGGCGCTTGCCAGCTACCCGACCTTCGATCCGGGCACGCTGGACGCAAGCTGGGAGGCCCTGTCGGCAGACCCGGGCGCCCCGCTGGTCAACCGCGCCACACAGGGTCTGTATCAGCCGGGATCGATCCTCCAGAGCGTTCTGCTCGCCGCCGCCCTTGAGTCGGGATTGACCCCTCCGGTCCTCGAACCGGGGACCGAGGGCTCGATACGGCATGAAGGCGCCACGCTGCCCTGTGCAGGCGTCCCACCGCGCACGGGCGAGGTCTCCAGCGCTTTCCTGTGGGCCTGCCCGGCTCCGTTCATCGATCTGGCCGCCCGGACGGGGGAGCGGAGCCTCAGCTCAACCCTGCGCAGCTTCGGCCTCCTGGAAGCCCCGTCTTTCATCTTGCCGGTGGAAGCCGTCGATCTGACAGACCTTTCCGTCGTAGAGGATCTGCCCGCGACCGCCGTCGGGCAGGGCGCTCTGCGGGTGACCCCGCTGCATATGGCTCAGGTGGCAGCGGCTTTTGCCAATCGAGGTGAAATACCCGCGCTGCGGCTGGTCGATGCGGTGCGCGCCCCCGGAGGCAGCTGGCAGTCGGTGGCCCCCCAGGGGCATCCACGCGGGACCGTCAGCCCGGCCACCGTCAGCGCCGTCGCCGAACTGATGCGTCAGACGGTTCAAGGCGGCGCTGCACAGGCGGCAGCGCTGCCTGGCGCTGAAGTTCATGGCCACGCCGGGCTGGCGATCTCCGGCCCGGAGGGCGCGTTGAATGCCTGGTTCATCGGGTTTGCGCCTCTGCCGCGCGGCGGGGCCGTGGCTGTGGTGGTCCTCATCGAGTCAGAATCATCGGCAGCCGCGGCGGCGCAGGCCGCGGGCGACACGCTGCGCGCAGTCATCGTCACCCGGTGAAGCGACAGATCCCCTCAGCTCATCTCAAGGGCCGCAGCCCGCAGCCGCTCCAGCCGCTGAGCCGCCAGATCGTTGCCACTGTCGCGCAGCTGGCCGGCCAGATCGCCCATGACCTGCAGCAGATCCTCGCTGATCTCCTGCTGACGGCTGCGCAGCAGATCCAGGGACTCCTGTTCCGACTCCAGCGACAGCAGATCATTGATCAGCTGAATCTCGGGGGGCGCAGACGCTTGAATCAGTTTCAGGACCTCGTCGCGGATTTCGCGCAGGCGGCCCGATACTTCAACATTGCCGGTGCGCCGCGCTTCTTCAAGGTTCACCTGCAGGACCTGGAGGAATGTGTCATCGATCCGGTGTAGATTGGCCCGAATCGCCGCCGGGATGTCGCGTGCCACGATCAGACCCCGCAGGGTCTCCGCCGCGCGCTGGATCATGGCGCGAGCCTGCTGCTCATACTCGGCGTTGATCTGCAGCAGGCGCTCACGAACCTCCACCAGCTGGTCATGCTGCTCGGGCGAGGCGCGATCGATATAGCCTGTGAGGATCTGGAACGTTGTATAGTCAAGCAGGGCGCGTCCCAGCGTAGCCAGGGCATCTACCTTGAGCGGGTCGCCGGCGGCGCGCACCAGCAGCTCGACGAAGGCTTCGCGCGTCACGCTTTCGCCGAGCGCCTGCAGCTCCTGGCTGGCCTCTATCAGAGCCGCCTGCTGCGCCTTGATGGCCTGCCCGGCCTCAGTGGTTTCCAGCAGGTGCTGGCGCACATTTAGCAGCCGCAGCGAGCCGCGCTCATCACCGGACTGAGAAGCCGCCTGAGCGGCAGCGGTCAGCAGCTCCAGGAAGCCGACATCCACCAGATCGAGATTCTCGGAAAGCAATCGCTCCCGCTCAGCGGCGTCGGCGGCCGCCAGGGAATTGACCAGCTCAACCTTCCGGCGCTCGTTCTGAATCATATCCTGCGTGATGCCATCCGCTTCGAGGACCTGGTCGAGCAGCCCCTGCAGGGTGAGCGCCGTGCCGGGCTGAAGCAGATACCCTTTGGGCGCGTCCTCCGGCAGCGCTCGAATGACGGCATTTGTCAGGTCACCGATCAACTTCTCGCGCTCGGCCTGCTGGAGGTTGAGTTCCATCGGGACATAAACGATCGCCAGCTTCTTGGCCGGATCGTGATACATCAGCGGGGTGCCCACCATGCCGCGATAGCCGCAGTGCGGGCAGGTGATCAGGTTCACGCGCCCGCTCAGCAGACGCTCCTTGCTGGTCGGATCGATGCCGACATCGATGATCTGCTCGAGGATCGCGCCGAAGGGCTGGCCGCAGGCAGGGCAGGAGATTGACGATTGTACCGGACGCACCATCCACTTAATTCCTTTCAAATGCTTCTGCCCGGGCAGAAGCGTCGTTGACAGAGCCGCAGCAGTTGGCTGGCTATTGTAGCATGCCGGCTACCCCTGTGACAGAGGCAGCGTGAAGCAGAAGGTCGTGCCATGACCCTGGGTCTCCTCAGGGTCGATCCAGATCCGGCCGCCATGCGCCTCGACAATTGAGCGAACAATGTACAGCCCCAGCCCGGCTCCCTGGGTCTTGCGTGAGAGCGCATTGTCGGCCCGGTAAAAGCGCTCAAACACCTGTTCTCTCTGCTCAGCCGTCACGCCGATTCCCTGATCGCTCACCGATACCAGCACCTGCGATCCCTGCCGGCGCCCCCGGATCGTGATTTCTCCCCCATCCGGGGAATACTTCAGCGCATTCCCGATCAGGTTGGAGAATACCTGCTCCAGCCGCTCCTCATCGCCGCGAACCAGCGGGAAATCCTCCGAAAAATCAACCGTCAGGGTATGAATGGTGGTCTGGACAGCGAACTTGGCGGCCACCCGACGGGCCAGATCGTCCAGGGCAACCTCGCGCAGCGACAGAGACAGCCTCCCGGTCTGGAGCCGGGTGGCATCCAGCAGGTTCTCGATCAGGGCGCTGAGCCGGTCTGCTTCCTCCTCAATGACCCGTAGTCCATCCAGCACGACCTCCCGCTTCCATTCCACATCCGGCCGGCGGAGCGTGCTTGCGTAACCCTTGATGATCGATACCGGCGTCTTGAGTTCATGGGAAACGACCGATACGAAGGTGGACTTGGCCTCTTCTGCCTCACGAAAGCGCGAAATATCGCGCATGTTCGCAATAATGGAGATGAGTTCGCCTCGCTCATTGAAAAGCGGGGCATAGGTAATGCCCACACTGGTTGATGGGCCGTCGCGGTGGCGCAGGTCGCCTTCGACATACAGCACCGCATGATCGTGCAGAGGCCAGCCGGATGCCAGCGCCTCGCTCAGGTCATTTCCCGGCTCCCGGCGAACCCACTGGATCAGCTCGTGATGCGGACGCCCCCGGGCTTCTTCGACCGGCCAGCCGGTCATCCGGGCGGCTGACAGGTTTACGCTGTGGACGGTGAGGTCGGCATTCAGAATCAAGATGCCGTCAGCACTGTGCCGCAGGACGGCGTCCAGGTACTGGCTTTGAGAGACGACATGCTCGTAGAGCAGCGCATTCTGTGCCGCGATGGCGGCCTGATCGGCGAAGCTCTGCAGCAGTTTCACATCGTTACGGGTGAACTTGCCGCCGGAGGCCCGGAAGATGTAGATGACGCCGATCAACTCTGCGCCGATAACCATCGGCAGGGCAATGACCTGATGCAGCCCCAGCCCCGCCGCCTGCCCGATCATCCGCATCTTGCGGTTCATCTCAGGGATGCTGAAGCGGTCCGGGTCGGTGCGCGGGATATCGGCCAGCAGGGGGGCAAAATAATCCAGCAGCTGCGCCGGTATTCCATAGCTGGCGCGGACGCTGAGCACATCGCGCTCAGCCAGGGCGATCAGGCCGGCCTGTCCCCCCAGCATCTCGGTCGCGGAGCGGAGGATGCGGCTCAGCACGTCCTTCAGGCTAAGCCGCGAAGTCAGCGCGCGAGAAATATCCAGCAGATATTCCCGCTGGCGGATCAGGTGCTCTATCATGACACTGAGTCTACCGGGAGCAGGTATGAAATTCATAAGAAAGCGGGCCGGAGCACAGCCCCGGCCCGCCCGGCGGTCCTCCTGTCCAGCGAAGCCAGCGCGCACTAGGAGGCGCTGGTCTCCTCAACCACGGTGAGCACTTCATCCAGCACAGCCAGCGCTTCTTCGGCCACTGCGGCATCGATCATCAGGGGCGGCATCAGGCGCAGGGCGCTGTCCCCGGCGCCGAGCAGCAGCAGCCCGCGCCTGAACGCCTCCTCGACGATGCGGTCGCGAAGATGCTTGCCGGGCTCGCGCGTTTCTCGATCCAGCACGATCTCCAGCCCGATCATCAGTCCGCGCCCGCGCACATCGCCAATGGACAGATGGCGCTGCTGCATCTGTTTCAGTGAAGTCATCAGCATCTCGCCCATGACAGCGGCGTTGTCCATATACCCATTCTCGATCAGGCGGATCGTGGCCAGCGCCGCCGCACAGGAAACCGGATTGCCGCCAAATGTGCTGCCATGCGCACCGGGCTCCCAGGTCATTAAGCTCTTGCGCGCGATCATGGCGCCCAGCGGCATGCCGCTGGCCAGCCCCTTGGCTGACGTAATGATGTCCGGCTCGACGCCGAAGTGCTGAATGCCCCACCATTTGCCGGTGCGCCCCATTCCGCTCTGCACCTCATCGGCGACCAGAAGGATGCCATATCGGTTGCAAAGGTCGCGCAGCGCCGGGAAAAAGCCGGGCGTGGGCACCACATAGCCGCCTTCGCCCAGGATAGGCTCTACAAAAATGGCAGCCACATCTTCAGCGGGTACAAACCCGTGGAAAACCGTGTTCTCGATATAGTCCACGATGGCTTCGCCATAATCATCCCAGCCCTGGTGGTACAGCGTCGGGCGATAGACATCCGGATAGGGGACATGGGTGACGCCCGGCATCAGCGGGAAGAAGCCCTCTTTCTGACGGTACTTGCTGGCTGTCAGCGAGAGTGCGCCGATCGTGCGGCCATGGAACGCCCCCTGAAAAGAGATGAACTGCCGCCGCCCTGTTGTGTAGCGGGCCAGCTTGATGGCCGCCTCCAGCGCTTCCGCGCCCGAGTTGCTGAAGAAGACCTGGGCTTCCTCCTCAAAAGGTGCGATCTCGTTCAGTTTCTCCGCCAGGCTAACGGCCACTTCATAGTGAAAGTCCGCCAGGCAGATATGGAGGAACTTCTCCGCCTGATCCTTGATCGCCTGCACCACTTCCGGATGCGAATGCCCGGTGGATGCCACGGCGATGCCGGTCATAAAGTCCAGATAGCGGTTGCCATCTACATCCCAGACTTCCGCCCCCCGGGCATGGTCGATCACCAGGGGGTAGGATCGGGGAAGCGAGGGAGAAAGCACCCGGCGATCGCGGTGGATCAGGGCTTCTGCCTGAGGTCCCGGCAACTGCAGCTTACGGTGTGAGGTATTGAGGGTATCGGAGGTAGTCATTGGGAAGCTCTGTCTCCTGAGAAGAACGTGGCTCCGCTGCGCTGCCGCCTGGCGGAGCGCCACGCATGGTTAATATCGTCCAGGCATATCAGCCCCTGGAAGACTCCGTTTTCGCTGACTGGCAGGGCTGCCAGTTGAAAAGCGTGCATTTCCTGCAATGCAACCCACAAAGTATCGGTGAGCCGGAGCAGGGGAAACTGCGTGCGCATGACATGCGCCACCGTCATTGAAGGCTGCGGCCAGCGCCGGCGGCGCACATCATGAAAGGTGACCAGGCCCACCACACGCCCGTCCACCAGCACGGGCAACGGGCGATCCAGCTGCAGCAGGCGCGCCACCATGGTGCTGGTCACCGGATCCCAGGGCGCTACCGTCTCCGGATCACGCTGTGCGATCTGCTGGACCTCCAGCCGCACCAGCGCCCGCTGGCGCCGCACGTAGGACTCTTCCTGGCGCGCCCCCAGAAACACCATCAGCGCCATAACCAGCAGCAGAGGATTGGGGGGAATGGACACAGCCGGCCAGCCCAGCAGGCCGACGACGCCCATCAGCAGCGCCATCCCGCGCCCCAGCCAGGCAGCGATCCGGGTCGCTTGCTCATAGTCGATCGCCAGGGCCAGGCCCGCCCGCAGCACGCGCCCTCCATCCATCGGAAAAGCGGGCAGCATATTGAACACAAACAGCACCAGATTCGCGGCGACCAGATACAGCAGCAGGCTCGTCCCATCGGGAACAGCCAGAAACGCGACCAGCGCACGCCCGGTGAGATCGCCCAGAGCTAAGGGGCTGGTGACATACAGGATCGCGGCCAGCAACGCGGCCAGGCCAAGATTGACCACTGGCCCGGCCAGCGCGATCACCAGCTCATGCCAGGGGTGCGAAGGGGGCGTCTCCAGCTGGGCCAATCCGCCGATCGGCAGCAGAGTAATCCGTCGTACTACCAGGCCAAGAGAACGCGCCTGTAAGCCGTGCCCCAGTTCGTGCAGCAGCACACAGGCGAACAGGAGAACAAGAAGCAGAATGCCATAGCCTGCGCCTGGCAAGCCGCCGTAGTGATACGCGCCCTGCCAGGCACTCCACAGGATTACCAGCCCAAAGGTGAGATGAATCTCAACCGCAATCCCACCAATCCGGGCAATCCGAACACTGCCGGCCTGCCACACAGAATACCGTCCCAGTTACTCATCGTTCGCGGGGCTGGTGCACAGTTTGCCGATCGGTCGATCGGGGTCTTCGGGCAGGAAGCTCCGGGCGCCCCAGCAGGCCACGGCCCTTCCAGGTGATCTCACGGCCCGTGGCCAGCCTGGTCATTCCATCCAGGAGAATCGCGCTCACTATTATGCCGCCGATCGGGTAAGTTATGCTAGACCAGGGCGGAGCGCGGAAGGCGAGCATCCGCAGCGCTCCGTAATAGATCAGCTGAAACCCCACGACCGTCCCCATGACCAGCAGCGCCGGGAGGTGGCCGGTCAGCGCTGCCCCGATCAGCGCCACCACCGGCAGGACGTTGAGAAACAGATTGATCAGCAGGCCGATCACGGACGACAGCCAGCCGCCCGTGATCTCCACCGAGGCCTTGAGCGCGCCGGCCCGGATCTCCTTGAGATTGGTATACATGCGGACGCGCATCAGGTCCATCCCCTCAGCGATGAACAGCCTGAAGCCTGCCCGCTTAACATTCTCGGCCAGCGAGAAGTCATCCATCATGCGCTGGCGCACCCCGGCATGGCCATCCACCGCCTCGTAAACCGGGCGCCGGATCAGGATAAACTGCCCATTGGCGATCGCCATACTGTGCCGGGGATTGTTGACATGGTGCGGGGGGAAAAGCAGCAGCAGGGGAGTCAGCCCGGCGGGCAGGACGATGCGCTCCCACAGCCCGCGCATTTCATACCAGGGCTGCAGACTCAGCATATCGACATGGTGGGCAACCGCAAAAGCCACGGCGCGGCGGAGCAGATGCGGCTCCGCATAGGTATCAGCATCCATGAAGCACAACCACTCCCCGGCGGCAGCCTGTGCGCCCCTGTGGCAAGCCCACTGCTTGCCGTTCCAGCCCTCGGGCTTGCCGCCGGTCTGAACGATCCGGATGCGCGGATCGCGTGCAGCCCAGTTCTGAAGTATTCGGGGGGTGGCATCGCGCGAATCATCGTCTACAAAGATCATCTCCAGCCGGGGGTAGTCCTGCCTTGCCAGCCCGCGCACGCAGCGCTCGATGTTGCGCTCTTCATTGCGGGCCGGCACGATGGTCGATATCTGCGGGGGATCATCCGGAAGGGAGACGGGCCGCAGGGTACCCCGGAAGCGCACTCCCACTGAGGCGCCCCACAGCAGGAATCCGATTACGAGAACGGCATACCCAAGGAGTATCCATGTCATCATGGCGTCAGTGGTTGCTCCTGAACTCTCTCAGCCGGCTCCCGGGCCGGCCCGGGTTTCAGCCTGCGCGGCCAGCTCGGCATCCATGCGTTCCAGACGGGAGTTCTTCAGAGCATTCAGCAGCATCAGCACCAGGCCAACCAGCGCAGCCCAGGGGCGGCCGGGCTCCCAGAACATGGCCAGAACCACCACACACAGCGCAAAGAAGCTGATGAGATCGCTGATCTGCAGAGCGGCCAGCGACAGCAGCAGGGACGCCACAGCCAGCACCCCGCCCGCGATGAACGGCTCCCACCCGGGAGCCCGATTGGTCAGGATGAAGACCAGCGCCACGCCTGCCAGCAGGGTGCTGATCACCACCCGCCTCACCGCTGTTGCCCGGGGAGAGTGCGCCATCATGTCCCCCATCCTTCCGCCGCGCTCACGAGCGCGCAGCCCCGTAGACGAACACGCCAATAGCCGAAATGACGAACCCTACCAGCATGCCGGCTGCCTGAAGCCAGCCAAAAAGGGGTCCGCTGCTGCTGGTATGCGAGCCAAAGCCCATCAGATCGGCCATCGTGGCCGCCGCTGAACATACCAGCCCGGTCATTCCCATGCGCACGGCGATGTCGCGCATCAGCGTGCGCCGCCGCCCGCGATGCACCAGGGCATAGACGACCACGTAAGCCCCCACCACCAGCAGAGTGATGCCGACCTGCATCGCGAGGATCTGGACAAGCCCGATGCCAGGGGTATTGTCCGCATCAATCGCGGCGGGGAACAACCCCATGAAAAGGATGCCCCCCCCGAGCACCACGCAGAACACCCCCAATTGAGCTAATCGACTCATTGCTGCCCGCCTGTTCAGGGCCGCAGCGCCCTGATGATTCACGCAACTTTATTGTATCATGGCTCCTGGCGGCCCCATGCCAGCTGATTCTCAGCCGGGCAGGCTGCGGGCCAGCACCCTGATCCAGTTATAGCCCAGGATCGCCGCCACATCCTCGTCCCGATACCCGCGCTCCTGAAGCAGCGGGGCCAGCTTCTGCAGATCCGCCACGCTGTCCAGGCCGACAGGGACATGCTCAAGCCCAAACCCGCCGTCGAAGTCGCTGCCAAGGCCAACATGGGCTGCGCTGCCCGTGACCTGGCATACATGGTCAATCGCGCTCACCACCTCAGCCAGCCCGACCGCTTCCCGGCGGTCACCCTTGCGCCAGCCCGGTTTGAGAAAGGCATTATAGGGCACAATCCCTATGACGCCGTCCCGCTCGGCCACCATGGCGATCATCGGGTCGGTCAGCCCGCGTGGAGTGGGCAGGAAGCGGCGCGGGTTGGAATGGCTGGCAATCAGCGGTCCAGGATACGCCTCCAGGGCCTGATAGCAGGCCTCCTCCGCCAGATGGCTGATGTCCAGGATCATACCGACCTCAGCCATTACGTCCAGCAAACGGCGCCCATCAGCGGTCAGCGGCCCTGGCTCGTGAGTTCCCCCGGCGTAGCGGGTCGCTTCCCAGGACAGCCCCACGATGCGCACACCGCGCTCGAACCACTCATGCGCCTCTTGCGGATCGCGGATCGGATCGGCGCCTTCCATCAAGGGGACAAGACCGATCTGGCGATCCGCCTCCCCGGCGCCGTGCTCCCAGGTCTGGAGCACTGCCGACAGGTCGGCCTGTGTGCTGATCAGACGGAAGGTCGGATCCGCCCCGCACAGGCGGTCATATGCATCAAGCTGGGCCTGAGCATGCCGATAAGCCTCCTCCTGGTCGCGGTAGTACTGGGTATCCCAGTCCCCGTAGCGGTAGGCAGCAGGAGCGTTGTACAGTGTCGCGAAGATAACGGCTACCTGGCCGGCGAGCCAGTCGGCTTTTCCCAGCAGTGTATTCCCGTTCGCGGCCGGGGCGATCCCATCCGCCTCGATCTCGCGGATTTGCCGGGCGCTGCGGGTGTAGTCGCGCCCGAAGGTGAGTATATTCCAGGCGATATCTTCGTGGGCATCGACGATCAGCACACGCTCATCCTCCAGCAGGGCTAACGGCTGAGCAGATATTCACCGATCAGCAGCGTGGTGGCCTGCAGGCTGTCCAGATGGGTTCGCTCATAGTGGTGCGAAGCATCAACCCCCGGGCCGATCAGGGCGACGGCGACATCCCCGCCTGCGCGCCAGTAGGCTTCCCCATCCGAGCCATAGTAGGGGTAGATATCGAATCGAAACGGGATGCTGGCAGCTTCTGCCAGCGCAGCCAGCCGCCGGGTCAGCGCGATATGATAGGGCCCGCCAGAATCCTTGGCGCAGATGCCCACCGCGTATTCACTGCTGTTCTGCATCCCACCCACTGCCGCCATATCCACCGTCAGCAGCTCAGCCAGCTCCCCGGGCCAGCCGCCTGCCGCCCCGTGGCCCACTTCCTCGTAGTTGCTGATGTGGATCGAGGTACGGCGAGCCGGCTGAAGCCCTGCATCAGCGATCGCCTTCAGGGCCGCATACACACAGGCGACTCCGGCCTTATCATCAAGATGCCGGGAGCGGATGAAGCCATCGCCACCGGTCTCGACCCGGGGATCAAAGGCAACAAAGTCGCCCACCTCGATCCCGATCTCCCTTACCCCGTCGGCTGACTCTACGCGCGCATCCAGCCGCACTTCATATTCTTCGTCATCACGCTTGAAGGTGCGTGCATCCGGGCCGAAGATATGGACCGAGGCTTTGACGGGGAGGATCGCGCCGCGCACTGTCTTTCCACTGCGGCAGAAGACTGTCACGCCTTCTCCCTCAACGGATCCCCAGGCCCAGCTGCCGATCGGCGTCAGGCGCAGGCGGCCGCTGCTCTTAATGGCGGCCACCATCGCGCCCAGTGTATCTACATGCGCCGTGATGCCCCGGGGTTCTTCGGGGTGCTCGCCGTCCCAAATACCGACAAGGGCGCCCTTGCGGCTGCGGCTCAATGCGAGCGGCAGGGACGCGAAGGCGCGCTCACAGTAGGCGATCGCCTGTTCATGAAAGCCGGTCGGGCTGGGGATATTGAGCAGGCCAACCAGGAAGTCCAGCAGCGCTGCGGTGTCAATGTTGTACCTCACTGAGCAACTCCTCGGTGGCGGGCGGCATGCCCAGTCTAACACAGCTTCTTGAGGGGCAACAAAAACGCCCCCTCAGGGGCGTTCATGGACGGAAGTAGGGTATGCCGGGAGCAGGTCACGGCCGGCTGCGCGGATCGTCGGCCGGCGCTTCTTCTTTATCACTGCTGAGCCCCCGGCGAAACTCGCTGATCGCGGTGCCCAGTTCCTTGCCAATGCGCGATACTCTGCCCACGCCGAACAGCAGCAGGATGATCGCCAGGACAATAATCAGCTCGACAGGACCGATACTACGCAGCATGGCTAGCTCTCCCCGTGTCCCTCTCTGTTCCCGATATTATAGCACCCATTGGGAGGAGCCACAATCACCCCCCGCAGGCTTGGACCTGGTAGAGCACCCCTTCGCCGCGGGCTTTCGTCCGGCTGCCGGCCATGTTATGATCGGAGCTATGTTTGCGCGCCTGTTTCGCCTTGCCGATCGACTGGGACGGCTGACAGCCCAGCTCAGCATCCGAGCCGGGGACTTGCTGATCGACAGCCTGGGATACCTGATCCGCGGCGCCCGACGGCAAGCCGCCGTGCCGGGACTGGAGAGCGAGTCTGGGCGCACCGAGGCCCAGGTGCAGTCGCTGACGGGTCTGACCGTGCTGCTGCTGGCAGCTGTGCTGACCCTGGTCCTGTGGGCGACCAGCTCCCAGCGGGAAGGGAATCCCGGGGTCCGGCTCTTCTCGCTGGGGGGGTCGGCGGCCGAGGAAGAAGGCGCGCAGGCTCCCGATCTTGCCCCCACGCCCATTGCGCAGGTGCCGTCGCTTGGCTCAACGGGCACGATCGTCTTTTCGATGCTGGCCGGGACACAGGAAGACCTCTTTGCTCTGGCCGCCGGGCAGACTGCGCCTACCCGGCTGACCGACAGCCCCGCCGATGACCGCTCCCCCGCATGGAGCCCCGGCGGGCAGCAGCTAGCTTTTGCCTCGCGCCGGGATGGCAACTGGGAGCTGTACATCCTGGAAATGGCTACCGGCGAGATCCGCCGTCTCACCTATGATCTCGCCTATGAAGGGGCGCCAACCTGGAGCCCCGACGGACAGTGGATCGCCTACGAAGCCTACTATGACGGCAACCTGGACATCTATCTGATCAAGGCCGATGCCACCGAGGGGCCTTACCGGGTCACCCACAATCCAGCTCCTGATTTCAGCCCTCGCTGGACTACCGCTGTAAGCGGCCGGGAGATCGTTTACGTCTCCTGGCGCGAAGGCAATCAGGATCTGTTTCTGATCTCACTGGATGATCCGAACGAAGCCCGGGCGATCAACCTGACGCGAACCCCCCGGCTCAATGAAGGGTCGCCTGCCTGGAGCCCCGACGCTAACCTGATCGCCTACAGCGCGGTTGAAGAAGGCATCCCTCTGGTCTACACGCGTCAGGTTGCCAGCCCCGAAGCCGCTCCGACCGTGGTTGGACAGGGGGCGATGCCTGCCTGGTCGCCTGATGGGTCGGGGCTGGTGTTTGTTGCCCGGCGGGCCGGCGCCGGGGGCCCATCCGGCAGCCTGCTGCTCACCGGGCAATTTGGCACCTGGGAAAGCTCGGTGGAGGCTTTTGCTCTGCCGGCCAGTGCCAGCGACCCGGACTGGACGGCGGGAGCGCTGCCCGCTGCGCCTCAGGGCAGCCTGGCATTCGCCTTCACCGCGCCGCTGCCCGGGCCGCCCGCTGAGCCGATGCTGCCGCTGGAAGATCCTAATGGGAATTACCGACTGATCAACCTCGGTGGGGTTATTGCCGAATCGCCCTGGCTGAGCGACCGGGTCGATGCCTCCTTCATGGCACTGCGCGACCATGTCAACCAGGCCGCCGGGTGGGACTTCCTGGGCCGCCTGGACAATGTCTGGTGGGCCATCGATCGTCCGCTGGAGCCCGGGCAGGACTACCGAAGCTGGCACAAGGCCGGACGCGCCTTCGATATTGTGCAGGCTTATAATCAGGGCAGCCCGGCTCAGGTTGAAGTCGTCCCTGAACAGCAGGGTTCAGCGTGGTACTGGCGGCTGTATATCCGGGCAGCTGTTCAGGATGGTACGCTGGGCGAACCTCTGCGGGAGCTGCCGTGGGATTTCTCGGCCCGGACAAGCGGCGATGTGGACGCCTATGAAGCGGGCGGCCGGCTGAGAGACACCGTTCCGGCTGGCTACTACGTGGATTTCACGCAGCTGGCAGAACGATACGGCTGGTTCCGCACCCCGGCGGATGCATCGTGGCGCTACAACTGGCCTGGCGTCCTGTACTGGCAGTACGAGAAGCGGGACGGTTTGGACTGGTGGGCGGCCATGCTGGAGTTGTACCCGCCGACCACGCTGGAGCAGTCCTTCTATACCCCCACACCGGCGCCAACAGCAGTCCGCCTGTCGCCCTCGCCGACCACAGGGTCAACTGCTGAGCCGGAAGGGGGCACAGCCGCCCCCACCGCTACGCCAACTGCCACGGCAACACCAGCCCGGGGGTCTGACTGAGCGCCATGAGCCGTCATCAGAGCACGATCGTGCTGTTCCTGCTCATCGCCGGCATCGTCGGCATCGCAGTGGTGACCCGCCCGGAAGGCGATACGGCGCAGGCGGGCAGCCAGGCTTCGCCCACCGCGACCGCCGCAAGCGCATTCTTTGCACAGCCAACGGTACCGGTCCAGCAGACAGCGCCGGCGCTGCCATCGCCGCTGCCCCCACCGACAGTGATGCCTCCACCCGGCAGCGGGGAGACGCCGCAGGCGGCTTACGCGGGGCAGATCCAGCCGGCCGGGACGGCAGCGGGCACGGCTGCGCCCGGCAGCGGCACTTTGCAGGGCTGGAACCCACCCCCGCTGGAAGTTCCGCTGGCACGGCACCCTTTCGATCATTTCTGGTTCATCCGACCGGTCGGACCTAACAACAACAATTTCGGGCTGGCTCATTATCCCTTTGGTTCCGATGGTCCGGCCAACGATCTCCGCATCCATCATGGTATTGATCTGGCCAACCCGATCGGGGTGGAGGTCTATGCCGGGGCAGATGGGATGGTGATCTGGGCCGGCAAAGGGCACATCAACCAGTACGAGGCGATCACAGCCTACGGCAACACCATCGTCATCGAGCATGATTTTGGGATCAACGGCCAGCCTATTTACACTCTGTATGCCCATCTTTCGGCCCTTCTGGTGGAATCCGGGCAGCGGGTGGAATCCGGGCAGGTCATCGGGCTGATCGGCAATACCGGGCAGGTAAGCGGGCCGCATGTGCATTTCGAGGTGCGCGTGGGGCATGACCGCTACAACGCCGTCCGCAACCCGGAGCTGTGGATCGCCTCCTATATTGGCACAGGCGTCATCGCCGGGCGCATCGCGTTGGAAGGGGACACCCCCGTCTATGATGCGGCGATCACCGTCATCAGCGTCGCCACCGGTCAGCCGGTCTACCATACCAGCAGCTATGCGGGGCCAGGCATCAACGCAGATGACAACTGGCAGGAAAACTTCGTTGCACCTGACATCCCGGCTGGGCGTTATATCGTGCGGGCGCGCCACGACGCCGGGACATGGGCCGGGCAGGTTGAGGTGGTGGCCGGCACAACCAACTGGGTGGAGATGGAGCAGACCGACGAGCCGCCAGATGCGGTGCCCACTCCGGACACCAGCGGCTTTGATCCTGGCAGCACCACGCTGCCCTGAACGCCCCGGCTCCTGATAAGATTCCTTCCTTATATAGTGATCCTTCTCGCCGTAGTAGCAGGCCCCTGCGGGCAAGTGGAATGGGCCTGCCCGGATCGTCGCAGGTGTGCGCCGGTGTGGCTGAGCGCGCCTGCCGGGATGGGGGCCTGCCTGTTGAAATGATGTTGAGAAAGTGTTGAAACTGTGTTTGTCCAGGCGGTTCTCATGTGGAAAGTCAGCATCCCCAGCCGGACGCCTGCAGCAGCTTTTCAACAGGTTTTCAACAGGTTCGTGAGAGATTTCCACATTGTTTGAACATCGCAGCGCCATCGCGCATCGTTGCATCGAGGCTGGCGTTTGAATTATGATCTGGTGATAAACAAAATAGGCGCCTGCCCGGTTAGCAGGCGTAGAAGTGGATCAGGTTGTACCTATGCTGTCATTTGAAGAGTTGATCGCGCCGCTGCCCGATCTGCCCATCCCTGAGCAGGCTATGCTCAGACGCGCCTATGACTTCGCACGTGAAGCTCACAGGGATCAGAAGCGACAGTCCGGCGAAGAATTCTTTGTTCATTGCATTGAAGTCGCCCGCATTTTGATCGACCTGCGCATGGAGACCCCCGTTCTGGCTGCTGGCCTGCTGCATGATGTTGTTGAGGACAATAAGGACATTGAGATCGACGACATCGCGGAGGAGTTCGGCAAAGAAGTCGCCGCGCTGGTCGCCGGGGTCACGAAGCTGGATGATGTCACCCGGATCGAGCGGCTGCCGGCCGGATCGAATGTGTCGCAGAAGGCACGCAACCACGACCGGGATGCGGAGTATCTGCGCAAGACGCTGCTGGCCATGAGCGACGACATCCGCATCATGCTGATCAAGCTGGCGGACCGTCTTCACAACATGCGGACGCTGGGGCATCTGCCGCGGCATAAACAGATCAACAATGCGCAGGAGACGATCGATATCTTCGCGCCGCTGGCCGGACGGCTGGGCATCTGGCAGATGAAGTGGGAGCTCGAAGACCTGTCATTCCGGTATCTTGATCCGGATCGCTACAAGATGATCGCCCGGCTGATCGATGAGCGCAAGGCCGACCGGGACTTCTATGTCGATCGGATCGTGCGGCAGCTGCAGGACATCCTCGCTGAGCACCAGATCAAGGCGGAGGTCTCCGGGCGCTCCAAGCACATTTACAGCATCTGGCGCAAGATGGAGCGAAAAGGCATCTCGTTCAACCAGATCTTTGATGTGCGGGCTGTTCGCGTTTTGGTCGATGATGTCTACACCTGCTACCAGGTGCTGGGAATCATCCACCAGACCTGGCGGCCAATAGCGGGCGAGTTTGACGACTACATCGCATCTCCTAAAGACAACTTCTATCAGGCTCTTCATACCGCGGTGCTGCTCGACGATGGGAAGACGCTGGAAGTCCAGATTCGAACCCATGAGATGCACGAAAATGCCGAGTATGGCGTCGCTGCCCACTGGCGCTACAAGGAACAGGGGCATCATCAGCGCGACGAGGCTTTCGAGCGCCGGATCAAGCAGCTGCGTGAGATGATAGAGGTCGGTCGCAATGTGGATGATGCCAACGAGTTTCTGGAGGTCATGCGCAGCGAGGTCTTTCAGGACCGGGTGTATGTCTTCACCCCGCGCGGCGACATCGTGGACCTGCCCAGCGGCGCGACGCCGATCGACTTCGCCTACCACATTCACACTGACGTTGGTGACCGCTGCCGTGGCGCCAAGGTCAACGGCAAACTGGTTCCACTGGATCACACGCTGCGCGTGGGCGACCGGGTCGAGATCCTGACGGCCAAGCGAGGCGGCCCCAGCAGGGACTGGCTGAACCCTAACCTGGGGTATGTCAGAACCAAACGCGCCATCGGCAAGATCCGCCAGTGGTTCCGCCGCCAGGATCGGGAGAAGATGATCGCCCTGGGCAAAGAGGTGCTGGATCGGGAACTCAAGCGGCTCGGGGTAGAAAAGACCTCACACGACCAGATTGCGGCCCTGTTTGGCATCGACAAGACCGAGGATTTGCTGGCGCAAATCGGGTTTGGTGATATTTATCCTCAGCACATCGCGACGCGGGTGCTGGAGATGGATCGCCGCACGGTGGCGGAGGAGCCTGAGTTTCCTGCGGCTCCGGCGCCGGCGGGGCCCATCACGGCAGAGGGCGTCCGAATCCTGGGCACCGGAGGCTTGCTGACAACCCTGGCGCGCTGCTGCAACCCGGTTCACGGGGAACAAATCATCGGCTACATCACCCGTGGGCGGGGGGTCAGCATCCACCGCCGTGACTGCCCGAATGTGCTGAACCTGCCCGATCAGGAGCGCCTCATTGCCGTTGACTGGGGGGTGCCCAGCGCAGCCCGCTACCCGGTTCCGGTGACGATCAGTGCCTATGATCGCGAGGGCCTGATGCGGGACATTGGCGCGGCGGTGGCCGAAGAACGCATCAACATGCGGGATGTAAACATCCGCACGCACAAGCACATCGCCACCTTCACGGTCACCATGGAGGTGGAGAGCCCTGCCCAGCTCAGCCGCATCCTGGCCAAGATCGAACGGGTGCCCAATGTGATGGAAGCACGCCGCCGCAGCGCCTAGCCCGGGCAGGGCGCTGAAAGGCCCATCATTCCTGGCCAAGCCCCGACTTGATCGCCCGGATAACTTCCCCCTGAACAGCCTGCCGGGCCTGGCGAATGGCGTTCTTGATGGCAATCTCGTTGGAGCGGCCGTGGGCGATGATAACGATCCCCTCAACCCCCAGCAGGATGGCGCCCCCGATCTCAAATGGATCGATCTTCCTGCGCACCCGCCGGAAGGCTGGCCGTGCCAACAACCCACCCAGGCTGGTGAGCAGGCCGGCTTTGATCTCCTGCTCGATCAGGCGCCCCATCATACTGCCCATCGCTTCCAGCGTCTTACCCATGATGTTGCCGGTAAACCCGTCGTGAATGACGATGTCAGTCTGGCCCTGCAGGACTTCCTTGGGCTCCATGTTGCCGACGAAATGGATGGTTGACGCCGCCTGCATCAGCGGCATGGTCGCATGGACCAGTTCGTTGCCTTTTCCTTCCTCTTCACCATTGCTGAGCAGTGCGACGCGCGGCTCAGCAATGCCCAGCGCCAGCCGCGCGTAGCTGCTGGTCATTTCGGCAAACTGCACCAGCCATTCCGGACGGCAGTCGGCATTTGCGCCAAAGTCCGCCATGATGGTATAGCCGACCGGGTTGCGAAAGACAGCGGTCAGGGCCGGGCGGCTCACGCCGCGGATGCGCTTGAGCGCCCGCAGGGTGGCCACTGCCAGAACGGCCCCGGTGTTGCCGGCTGATACGAAAGCGTCCGCCTGATCTTCTCTGACCAGACCCATGCCCACGTGCATGGACGAATCCGTCAGGTGCTTGGCGCTTTCACCCGGCTTGTCCAGCATGCCAATCGCCTGACTGGCATGAACCACCTCGAGCTGGAGGCCGGCGGTGTCGTGACGAGCCAGCTCCGCCTCAACACGCGGCCTGTCCCCGACCAGGATGATATGGTCACCCCATTCGCGGGCGGCAAGGACAGCGCCTGCCACATCCGGGACGGGGAAATTGTCCGACCCCATGGCGTCAACAACAATGCGCATCGTGTAATTCCTGCTCCTGAGTGAACGGGCTAATCAATTGGCTGAGAAGGGCGATCGGCGGATGGGATCCTGTTCGATGGCGAGCATCCGGCTGATCATCAGCTGCTCCCGCCGCAGCAGGGATTCCTGACGCTGCAGCATGCTGGGCAGATCAGCGGCTTCCAGCAGCTCCTGCTTCTCGTCCAGCTGCAGGGGCAGGATAATGGCAGTCAGCAGCGCCAGCGCCCGGCCATCTTCGGGTATCTCATCAAACGCAAGAGCTGGCAAACCAGCAAGCTGCAGGGCGCGAAGATAAGCCTTCAGCCCTGACAGAACCCGGCGCGAGATGGGCGCTACCGACGGGTCATCTTCCCCCGGCAGAGGGACATCCTCAACCAGGCCCACGGTGTAAGGTTTGCCCGGCTGCAGCGAATGGATGCGAAAGCGTTGATAGCCAACCGTCTGGATGTTCATCCGCTCGTCAGGCAGGTGCTCCACCTGCGTGATGTAGGCCGATGTCCCCATCGCATAAGTGCGGGCCGGGCCGCCGACCTCCTGGCCTTCCCGGATCAGGACGACGCCAAAAGGCTGGTTAGTGCGAAGGCACTCTCCGATCATGATCCGGTAGCGGGGTTCGAAGATATGAAGAGGCAGCACCATACCGGGGAAGAGCACCGTGTTAAGGGGGAAAAGGGGCAGTGATTTGAGACTTTTGTTCATGACGTCAGCCTGCCATGCGCCAGCGGCGCCTCCTCGCAGGGGCGGTCATTGACAGGAACCCCCTGCATGCTATAATTCAACCGTGCGCCCCGGTGGCGGAATTGGCATACGCGGCAGGTTGAGGGCCTGTGCCCTCTGGGCGTGAGAGTTCGAGTCTCTCCCGGGGCATCCGACACCCACTTCGATCTGGTGGGTGTTCTGCTTTGTGCCACCTGAGGGCTACACGCCGCGGGTTTCCACCTGCAGCATTGCCGCCAGCCGCGCCACCAGCCCAATCAGATCCGCAGTATACGTGGTGACATAGTCCTGCGCCATGCGCTGCACCAGTTCAGTATGGCCGGCCTGCACCAGCGGCCGGACGTGCGGGCGGAAGTCACGCATGGTAACGATCAGCCGATCCTGATCATCGGACATGACGCCCCATACCAGTTCCTTGGTATCCCCATCATCCTTGGCGCTCATGAACCGTGTCAGAGATGAACCCTGCGCCACCCGGCCCACATTCGAGTAGACCTCATCCCCTTTGATGATCTCGTTGAGCACCGGGAACTGCTCCGGGATCACGTTCAGCAGGCGCTGGATCGACGGGGGCAGCCCGACCAGGAGCTCCAGAATGGCGATATTCAGGCTTTCCCCGCGCATGGCCACGGCCTTGTTGGCCGCCAGCACATGGCTGAACGCGATCAGGTTGCCGATCAGGAGCGCCCGCTTCAGGGCAAACGACCGGAGCGCCGCGATTCCCTCCGGCGTATCCGGCGGTTCGATGCGGCGGTAGGCCTGGTAGGCATCCCAGGTGCTGTCCCAGACCCAGACCAGGTTATCCGCCAGCACCAGATTCCGGAAGGTGATCGGGAAGATCCGCTCATGGGGCTCAAGCAGAGAGGCATCCACCGGGATCAGCAGGGCCGGGTTGGTCTCACGGCCCCGCCGCAGCGAGCGCGCGATCGCCGCGACCGCCCGACGTTCTTCCGAGGTACGGGCGGATGCCTTCAGCGCATCGATCTCCTTCTGTACGCTGGGCGATGGGGTGTAGTGCGCTGCATGGAAAATGCGGGTGATGACCAGCAGGTCGTTCACCGTCAGCTGAGCGCCGCGCTGGATCAGCATCTTGCGCAGGCGAGATGCCTGGGAGATGAAGTCCCAGATCGTGGTTTCGGCTGAAACTTCTGGAACCTGCCGAATGGCCTGGGCCCGGCGACGGAAGGCATCATTGGCCTGAAGCTGCAAAGGCCGCACCGGAGCCGCCTCGCTGGGTGCGATCGTCACGATGCGGCGGCACCACTGCACCGCCGAGTTGGTGAACACCTCGGCCATGGCCAACGACCAGGTGCCGTCAAAGAAGACGTGCGACTGATCGAAAACGAAGGTCCTCTCAGTACGCCGGATGGTGAGCGCATGGTCGCCGATTCCGCGAGCACTGCGGCGCAGCTCGGCCAGCCAATCCTCGCTTTTGCCGGCATCCCAGTTGATGATCACCGGAGCATTGGCCAGCTCAGCGATCTCTGCCTGAGTCGGAGCCGGCAGAAGTGCGCGGAGCATCTGCTGCTGGCTGCGCGGAGTCTCTGCCAGCAAGATATCGGTGGCCATCTCCGGGTAACGGACTTCACGCGCTGGCTCCGCGAGAATCTGCTGCAGCTGCCACTCAATGCGCGAGGCGGAGGCCATGTCCAGGTAGCCCACCCATTTATGATCCCGGACCCGGTACAGCTGCTCCCCTTCCAGCACCAGGCGCTCGCCGGCTTCATCGACTGGCTCGCCGTCGATCAGGCGGAGCGTCGTGGAAGCTCCGCCATGGCCGTAGATCACCGCATTGCCGTCTTCATCGTGGGCGGCAACATCCAGCAGGTAGTAGCGCCCGCCGATCACCAGGCCGATCCGGGCATCCCAGAGCGGGATAGGCTCCTTATCATCCATGAAACGGCCCGGGACCAGCCGCGCCAGCAGGGACATCTGCTTCTGGTAGCCGCGGCGCCGGGTGGCAGCCAGCGTCTCGTACTGCTCGGTGAGGTAATCCTGCCACTCGCGGGGCAGAGCCTGCCGGCGGGGGCGAATGAAGGCTTCAAAAGCGGCCCGGCGGACATCCGCATACGTGCCGTTGAGAGGAGCGCCGAATGGGCGGGCCACTTCCCACTGCCGGCCCAGGCGCACAAACTCGGGAAGATCGCTAAGGCCAGCCTGATCCGCGGCATGAGACATCAGGCGCAGCATGGTCCACTCGTCCCAGACCACGCCCATCAGCTCCTCGTACCCCCATACGAACTGGATCACGGTCATAACCCAGGCGGTCAGGTCGTCAAGCTCGGTGGCGCTCTCCGGACGAGTGCGGTGGTAGCCATCTGTCTCAACCGTGTGGTGAGCCAGGTCCTCGCGCAGCCCATATCCCAGATAGAACTGCCATGCGCCCCGCGGGAAATGCCGCGGCTGGCCGGTGATGGCGGTCCGGATCCGCTGGTAAAGCTCAAGCCCATAGGCCGGGATCACAATCAGGGCGACATAGAGCGCCTGGTTGGCCAGGTCGCTGAGGTGCAGACGTCCTTCGGCCTCACTGCGCGCTCGCACCCGGCGGGCACGCAGCAGGGTCAGCCCGCTGCGCAGAAGCCCCGGCAGCGTATCCGCCGCAAAGTAGGATTCAAGTGGATCGTGCGGATGCCCGTCTTCCGGCACTAGCATTGCCAAAGGGGACTCATCCTGTAACTGGGTGCGAGACTCAAGTCTGTCTCAATCGTAGCATCACCTTGACGCCGGTGCCACTCGGCACGATCGACAAGGCAGGTTATACTCCATTTGTGGGGGAAAGCACATGCCAGTGCGGGTGCTGCTCCGCTCCCTGTTCATGGAGGAAAACCGTCGTCATGACAACAACGCTGAAACATATCTTGCTTGCATCCTTGCTCGCACTGCTGACGCTCGCCGCCTGCCAGAAGCAGGCGGAGCCGACACCGGCGGGCGAGGAGCTGCCAGCGGCCCGTGAACCGCTGCCACTGCTGCAGGTCCCCAAAGTCCCGGTCAGGGTAGAACTCTACGCTGCCGGCCTGAACTTCCCCACCCGCATGGCCTGGGCGCCGGATGGGCGCCTGTTTGTTGCCGAGAAGGGAGGCGCCATCCGGGTGATCTCGGCGGATGGGGTGCTTCAGCCACAGCCCGTGATCGAGCTGCCCACCAATGTGGAGGGCGAGCAGGGGCTGCTGGGAATCGCCCTGGATCCGGGCTTTGCGGACAACGGCTATATCTGGGCCTTCCACACCTGGTCGGACCCGCAGGGCGAGCGCGATCGTCCCTGGCACCGGCTGGTACGGTTTGTGGAACGAAATGGGACGGGCAGTGATGTCAGAGTGGCCTGGGAAGTTGAGGACGCCTTCCCGGAATCCACGATTCTGAACGGCGGCGATGTAAAATTCGGCCCTGACGGGATGCTGTATCTGTCCCCGGGATCACATAACAATATCCTCAGTACCGTCGATCGGGATGCCCCGCAGGGCAAGATCCACCGGATGACGCCCACAATCCCTGTACAACCGCCGCCGGACAACCCGGATCCCAGTACAACGATCTGGGCTTACGGGTTTCGCAACACCTATGCCTTCACGTTTCACCCGGTGACCGGCGTGATGTACGGCACGGAGAACGGCCCCGACTGCGACGATGAAATTAACCGCATCCTGCCAGCTCGTGATTATGGCTGGCGAATCGACGGCCTGTGCGAAGACAACAAACTGCCTGCGGATTACCCGACCCGTTTTGAGCCCCCGGTAATATACTTCACGCCGACCACTTCACCGACCGGGATCATGTTCTACACCGGCGATGTTTTTCCGGAATGGCAGAACAACCTGTTCTACTGCGCTTACAACCTGGGGCGCATGTACTTCATTACGCTGCTGGATGATGGCGTCTCGGTGAAAGGGGCCGGCACGGTCGAGCTTGGCTACCCGCGCTGCGCCGTGGACATCACCACCGGGCCAGATGGCTACATCTACTTCAGCGACATCAACGCCATCTACCGGGTGGTGAGGGCGGAAGAATGACGGGCCGGTATGCCTGAAGTCGGTGGCGGGGTAGCTGAGTCGAAAAGGCCACCCCGCCAC
>DAOTXW010000024.1:0-3068 GCA_034435035.1 Anaerolineae bacterium
GGGCAGACCCCGGCGGACGCTTCCGCCGCGCCCCCGGCGAGCGCCAGCCCGGTGCTCGGCCCGACCCAGCCGGGGGATGATCCCACCGCGCCGGGCGCGGCCCCGGCGACCCATCAGGTGCAGCCCGGCGAGACGCTGACCGGCATCGCGGCCCGCTACGGCGTCACGGTGGAGGCGCTGCAGGCCGCCAACGCCCTCGCCAACCCGGATGCCCTCCAGCCGGGGCAGACGCTGGTGATCCCGCCGCCAGCCGGCCCGCCCGCGCCCGGGGCCACGCCCGCCCCCCTCGATACGCCGCCCCCGGCGGCCGGCAATCCGCTGGCGGATTACAGCCTGGACGCGCTGGCGGCCCGCGCCTACGACGGCGGGACGATCGCGCTGGATGCCCTGACGGCCCGCACAGCGGACTTCGACCAGTGGTCGTTCTCCTACACCAGCGACGGCATCCGCGTCACCGGGCAGGCGCACATCCCGCCGGGCAGCGGCCCCTTCCCGGTGATCCTCCTGCTGCACGGCGGCATCGACCAGAGCGCCTATTCCCAGGGCGACGGCACCGCCGCGCACGCCGCCTACTTCGCGCAGCAGGGCTACCTGACGCTGGCCCCGGATTACCGCACCTACAACAATACCGGCGGCTCCGGCAGCCCGCTGAAGATCCCCTGGGCCCTCGATACGCTCAACCTGATCGCTGCGCTGCCCACGCTGCCGCAGGCCGACCCGGCGCGGGTGGGCGTGCTGGGCCATTCGCGGGGCGGCGGGCTGGCGGGCTACGTGATGGTGATCGGCGCCGGGGTGGACGCGGTGGTCCTGTACGCCCCGCTGCACCTCGATCAGGCCGTCACCTGGGAGATCTACGCCACGACCTTCGGCGCGGACTGGCCGTACCGCGACGCCGAAGTGTACGGCTCGCCGCAGAGCAACCCGGAGGGCTACCGGATCGTCTCCCCGTATTACTATCTGGAGCGCACCGCCATGCCCGTGCAGATCCATCACGGGGCGGCGGATGCGGTGCTGCCGGCGGCGTGGTCGCGCGATCTCTATCAGCAGCTGCTGACCCGCGGCAAGGACGTGGAATACTTCGAATACCCCGGCGCGGGGCACAGCTTCGTCGGGGCCGATCTGGAACTGTTCCGGGCGCGCTGCCTGGAGTTCTTCGACCGGGCGATGCGGTAAAAAAGCGATCGACTTCGGCCGCCTTACGTTAGCGTTGCGTTGTATCTGTATGACATACGCGTTTTATATGGTATAACATAAATAACATAGATGAGAGACACGGCAGCCGGGCTGCCGCGGCAGTTCTCCACCTGTTCCCCTGGAGCGCCGACCATGCCCACCGATCCGCTGGCCCGATCTCCTCATTTCAGCCTGATGCCGCTGGCCGATGGCGTCTACGCCTGCATCCACCGGCGCGGTGGCGCCGCCTTCTCCAACGCCGGGATCATCGATCTGGGCGACCGCACCCTGGTTGTGGACGCCTTCGAGACGCGGGTCGCTGGCCGCGACCTGCGGGCCGCGGCGGAAGACCTGTTTGGCCGCCCCGTCGATACCCTCATCCTGACGCACGCCCACAACGATCACTGGATCGGGGCCGCCGCCTTCGACCCGGGCACCTGCCTGCTGGCCAGCACCACCACGCGCCGCCTGGCGATGGAGTGGGGCGCAGAATTGATGCAGGAATACCAGAACCCCGCCCGGCTGGAGCAGGCGCTCCGGCAGGCGAAGGAGCAGCTGGACGCCGAGCCGGACCCGCGCGTGCGGGCCGGGCTGGAGAACACCATCACCCGGATGAGCTACACCATCGCCGAGAT
Source organism: Anaerolineae bacterium (assembly GCA_034435035.1). Classification (GTDB taxonomy): domain Bacteria; phylum Chloroflexota; class Anaerolineae; order Aggregatilineales; family UBA3940; genus JAHEME01. The sequence continues at coordinate 1,809 of DAOTXW010000024.1, forward strand.
GGCCGACTACCGGCCCCGCTACCCCCACCTGACCTTTGAGGGGGAGGTGACTTTCCACGGCAGCCGCCGCCAGATCGTGGTGCGCTCGCTGGGCCGCGGCCACTCCGAAGACGACACGGTCGTGCTGCTGCCGGAGGACGACGCGGCCTTCCTGGGCGATATCGGCTTCTTCGCGATGCAGCCGTTCCTGGGCCACGCCGATCTGGGCCGCCACCGCGAGCAGCTGCTGTACCTGCGGGAATCCGACTTCAAGACGCTGGTGCCGGGTCACGGGCCGGTGGGCGGCAAAGCCGATCTGGCGCTGCAGCTGCGCTACCTGGACGTGCTGGAGGAGCAGGTCGGCGCGGTGGTGCGGCGGGGCGGCTCGCTGGAGGAAGCCCTGCAGATCCGCCTGCCGCCGCCGCTGGACGGCTGGCTGCACGGCGGCATGAGCCGCTTTGAGACGAACGTGCGCGCCCTGTTCATCCGCGCCGGCGGGGAGATTCCGGCGGAGGCATGAGGGCCGGCAAAGGCCGCCAGCGCGTCGAGGCCGCTCCGGAGCCGCTGCGCAGAAGCGGGCCAGACAGCGCCAGCTCGACGATCGCCCGGCGGCGGCAGAAGGCCGCGCTCTCATCCATCGGCGCCCTCGTCCCCCCCTCCTGGGCGCCGATCCCGGCTCCCCCGCCCCCGCTTCGGCAGGCCGGCCACCACCCGGTCATACGAGTGGTCGATCAGGTCGCGCACCTCGGCGTCGGGCAGCGTCCCGTCGGCCATCACCGTGATCCAGTGCCGCTTGTTCAGGTGATAGCCGGGCTGCACCGCCGGATGGGTGGCACGCAGCGCCTCGCTCAGCAGGGGATCGCACTTCAGGGAGATGCGCGGCGGGTCGGCGTCGGCGGCCATCAGGGCGAACATCCGGCCCCGTACCTTGAACACCCGCACATCCGGGCCAAAGGGGAACTCCTCGACCGCCTCGATCTGGCTCAGGCAGTGAGCGCGCAGCGCCTCCGAATCCAGCATGGCAGCCTCCCGGAGATCAGCGGTTGCGGACGGCCTGCAGCGCCAGCCGCGCCTCGGGCAGGTCGAGCGCCATCAGCGCATCCAGCGCGGCGTGACGCACGCCCCAGTCCCGGTCCTCCAGCGCGCCCACCAGCGCCCCGATCAGCCGGCTGAGGGGGGCATCCGGGGCGGCGCGGCGGGCCTGCTCGCCCAGCGCCTCGACCGCCGCGGCCCGCACCAGGTCGCTGCCCTCGCTGGCCGCCGTCAGCAGCGGGGTGAGCG
>DAOTXW010000025.1:0-74283 GCA_034435035.1 Anaerolineae bacterium
AGCCGGCGCAGGGGCGGGCGCCGCCCGGCGCGTCCCGGCCGCTTCCGGCGCGGGGATCGGCAGCGTGGCGGCTGTCGCCTGGCCGCGCAGCGGCTCGACCGGCGTGGGCGATGAGACCGCCGTGGGCAGCCGGTACTCCGGAACGATCTCGGGATGCGCCACGGCTTCGCGCAGGGCCGCCGCCATCTCGCCCGCCGACTGGTAGCGCGTGTTGGGATCCTTGGCCAGCGCCCGCAGGATGACCGCCTCCAGCGCCGGCGAGATGGCCGGGTTCAGGATGCGCGGGTCCGGCAGCGGATCGTTGATGTGCTTGATGATGATCGCCATCGGCGTCTCGGCGGAGTACGGCACCTGGCCGGTCGCCATCTGATACAGCACCACCCCCAGCGAGTAGATGTCCGAGCGCTGGTCAATGGGCTGGCCCAGCCCCTGCTCCGGCGACAGGTAGGCCGGAGTTCCGACGATGCCGCTGCCCGTGAACTGGGCAGTGCCCTCCGCCAGCTTGGCGATGCCGAAATCGGTCAGGTAGGCATCACCGCTGGCGTCCAGCATGATGTTGGACGGCTTGATGTCGCGGTGAATCACCCCGCGTTTGTGGGCATAGTCCAATCCTTCAGCCACCTGCGAGATGATGCGGCTGATCTCCTCCACCGCCAGCGGACCCTGCCGGATACGCTCGCTGAGCGTCCCCCCATCCAGATAGCGCATCACCAGGTACAGGATGCCATCGTCCTCCCCGTGATCGTACACGGGCAGGATACGGGCATGTTCCAGCCGGGCGATGACCTTCGCCTCCTGCTGGAAGCGCCCGATGAAGGTGCGGTCGTGCGCGAAGTGGCGTGGCAGAATCTTGATCGCCACCGTTCGGTCCATGCTGGGCTGGTATGCGCGGTAGACTGTGGCCATCCCGCCAACGCCCAGCTCCTCAATGATCTGGTAAGGGCCCAGCGTGCGTCCAATCAAATCGCTCATGCCTGTGCTCCGCGATGATCACTGTTCCGTGGTTTCATCATAGCACGCCGGGCAGGGCAGCGAAAGTACCGCCGGCGGGTCTTCCCGTGCTACAATGGCAACGGGCATCGAAAGGCACCCATATGAACATGACCCTCCTCATCCTGGGCGCGACCGGTCTGGCGGGCCCGCGCCTGCTGGCCGACATCGAGCGCATGGGGGTGGAGGTGGAAACGCGCCTGAGCGGGGCCTGATCAGCCCGGCGCGGCGATGATCACCTTGACAGCCCGGCGGCGGGTATTATACTGTAGCGCACTCACGACACAGAGAGGCCGCGGCCATGAATGAACCGACCACCCTTACCGTCGATACCCGGTCCAGCGGGATCAAGGTGATCCGCATCCACGGCGACCTGGACTCGATGGGTTCGCAGATGGTGGATGAACCCCTGACCACCGCGATCAGCGAGCGCGGCAGCAGCGTGCTGGTCGATCTCTCGGAGGTCGGCTTCATCTCCTCCGCCGGGATGGCGATGCTGCTGGTAAAAGGCAAGATGCTGCACCGGGGCGGCGGCAAGATGGCCCTGTCGGCAGCAACCGATCGCGTCCGTGAGGTACTGTCGCTGGCTGGCTTCAATGAGCTGTTCAACCTGTATGGTACGCTGGACGATGCCCTCAAGGCTATGGAAGGCAACGCCGGCTGATCGCGGAGGGAAGGCCCTATGGCGGCTGAGACGGTCGAACGGACGGTGGCCGGCGCACCGGGAGCCTGCTATGAAGCACTGTCCGCCGCCCTGCCGGAGCTGGGCTACACGATCTGGAAGACCCGCCCGATCGCGTATCTGGTGCAGGCTCGCGGCCAGGTGGGCGGGCATGAGGCGATGATCAACGCGGTGTGCAGCCTGTTCGCGCCCACCAAGATCACCGTCACCTGCGAGGGCGACGGCGCGGCGGAAGCGCTGCACGCCGCCGCTGAGGCCATCGCCGCCCGCGCCGCGGAGAAACTCGGCGAGGGTTGACACCGCCTCAGCGGGCATGGTAGACTGTCGTCAACTGAACACCGCCACAGACCCCGACCGGAGACGCGGCTCGCTCCCTGACCAGAGAGATGCCGGAGGGTGCAAGGCATCCGCGCGGCGAAGCCCGCCAGCACTCCGACCAGTCGCCTCAAGGAAATGGGAGGCCGGGTTCGCCCGTTAACGCGATCTGGAGGCGCACCAGCCGGTGCGCGAAGTCAGGTGGCACCACGAGTCCCCCCCTCGTCCTGAGCGATGCGGGGGGGCTTTGCTTTGAAGCCGGCGGCGGCGGCTCACAGCCACTCGCTGCCTTCCGAGGAGGACTCTATGCTCGACATCGCCCTCATCCGTGAACAGCCGGAGCGTGTGCGTCAGGCCATGCGCGATCTGAATGACCTCGATGCGCTGGCCCGCATCGATCTGATTCTGGAGCAGGACGCCCGCCGCCGCGAACTGCTGGCCGAAGTGGAGCAGATGCGCGCCGAGAAGAACGCCGCCAGCAAACAGATCGGCATCAGCCGCGACGCCACCGAGCGCCAGGTCAAAATCGACGAAATGAAGCGCCTCAACGCCCGGCTGGACAGGCGGGAAGCCGAGCTGAAGGAGATCGAGGCCACGCTCGATGAGCAGATGACCTGGATCCCTAACCTGCCAGCAGATGGCGTCCCGGTCGGACGGGACGAGACGGAAAACGTCATCATCCGCCAGGAGGGCGAGCTGCCGGCGTTTAGCTTCGAGCCGCTGCCCCACTGGGAACTCGGCCCGGCGCTGGACATCATCGACTTCGAGCGCGGAGCGCGGCTGTCCGGATCCCGCTTCTACGTGCTCAAGGGCCACGGGGCGCGCCTGCAGCGGGCGCTCATCAGCTGGATGCTGGATGTGCACATCACCCGGCACGGCTACACCGAGCTGTACCCCCCATTTGTGGTGCGCAAAGAGATGCTGTTCGGCACCGGCAACCTTCCGAAGTTCGGCGAGAACCTGTACCATGACTGGGAAGAAGATCTGTGGCTGATCCCCACCGCCGAGGTGCCGGTAACCAACTTCCACCGCGAGGAGATCCTGGACGGCGAGGCGCTGCCGCTGTACTACGTCGCCTACACTCCGTGCTTCCGCCGCGAGAAGATGAGCGCAGGCCGCGATGTGCGCGGCATCAAGCGCGGCCACCAGTTCGACAAGGTCGAGATGGTCAAAGTCGTCGAGGGCGACCCGGAGGTGTCCGAACGCGAGCTGAACGCGCTGGTCGAGAACGCCGCCGATATTGCCCGGCTGCTGGGGCTGCCCTTCCGCATCGTGCAGATGTGCACGGGCGATCTCTCGTTTGTGGCCGCCAAGAAGTATGATATCGAGGTGTGGGCCGCCGGCTCGCAGGAGTGGCTGGAAGTCTCGTCATGCTCCAACTTCCACGACTTCCAGGCGCGGCGGGCGGGCATCCGCTACCGGCCAGAGCCGGGCGCGAAGGTGCGCTACTGCCACACGCTGAACGGGTCGGGGCTGGCCCTGCCCCGGGTGCTGATCGCGCTCCTGGAGAACTACCAGCAGGCGGATGGCTCCGTGGTGATCCCGGAGGTGCTGCGTCCCTACCTGGGCGGGCTGGATCGCCTGACGCTGCCGGGCCGTTGATCACCGGAGAGGATAGGACTATGGCAAGCCCCGATATCATCCGTTTTCTGGGTGAAGGAGACCGCGATCGCTTCTGCGATCTGATGCGCCGCTACAGCCACGATGTGATCTCCTCCTCGGCCAACTTCGTGGTCGGGGCGGAACTGGGCATCAAACTGCTGCAGATGCGCGGCGCCGCGATCCTGACCGATCCGGAATCCATCGAGAGCGCGATCCAGCCCTTCGAGCTGCTGCGCCATCTGGGGCTGGCGCTGCCACGCATCCTGCGCCGCTATGTGTGGGGCAGCGATCCGACCAACCCGCAGGCGACGGCCCTGCATGTCCAGCAGAACTGGGGGCCCTGCGATGCCGCCGCCTGGGACGCGTTCGTGACAGGTTATATCGCCCGCGCCAGCGACCAGGTCGGCCCGATCGCCGGCCTGATCGCCGATCTGGAGGCATGGGCGGAATCCGGGCAGCTCACGCCGCCTGACCAGAGCGGGCCGATGCGCAGCACGCTCCAGCAGATCCGCCAGACGCTGGAAACCGTATACGGGCTGCTCACCCCCGCTGCCGCGGATCAGCGGGTAGCCCCCCTCACCCGGGATGCCGGCGCGGCCAGCAGCTAAGGACGCAGAGCGCCCCGCGGGTTCCGGCTCAGCCTTCGGCCAGCGTCTTGAGGTTGTTCAGGCCGCGCTCCAGATTTTCCGCGTTTTTCTTCTCCAGCATCATCCGATCGATGGCCTGGCCCAGGCTGCCGCCGGGCACATCATACTCAAAGACGCAGGTCACCCAGGCGCCGCTGCCCTCCTGCTGGAAGCTCCACGTATTCGTGCCGGTGATCGCTCCCTCAAAACGCGTCGAGGCCCACTCCCCCGGATAGACCTCCATCGAGGTCAGCGACACAGGGAAGTTGATCCCCAGCACCGAATACACCAGCCGCACCGCGCCGCCGGGATTGGGGAATACGCTGTCCGGCTCAGCCTGGGTCACACCGACCACCCACTCAGGGAGCCGATAACCATCGTACAGCACCGTCTCAATCTGCTCAACCGGGGCATTGATATAGATACTATGCTCAAGTCGCGTCGTCACAGACAGGTCTCCATTCATGAATCGCCGGGCTGACAGCCTGCACATTATAATGGGATTCGCCGCATTCGTGAAGAGCCGCCCTCAAGAGCGGCGGCAGGGAGATCCATCAGCCCTGCGGGCGGCTGATCCGGAGTCCGTCCTGTGTCTGCCAGGACAGTCAGCGGCGGCCAGGGCGTGTTTGCCACCCTCTCCGCGTCCTGTATAATCCGGGGCGAAGCAGCATCTAACTCACGGGGCGGGGAATGGCCAGAGCAGAGAAGTTCTATACCACCACCGGCGACGACGGCACTACCGGCCTGCTGGGCGAAGGGCGAGTCAAAAAGCACCACCCCCGCCCGGAAGCCTTCGGCGCGGTGGACGAGGCCCAGGCGGCCCTCGGCTATGCCCGCGCCCACATGCGCGACCGCACTGCCGCCGAGCAGGTGCTCAAGGCTCAGCGCGATCTGTATCACGTGATGGCTGAGCTGGCCGCCACCCGCGAGGCCGCGCCGCAGTTCCGCGTCATCGACGCCCAGTCCGTGAAGTGGCTGGAGGAGCAGACCGACCACTACGGCGATCAGCTCGACCTGCCGCGCGAGTTCGTGATCAGCGGCGACAGCCTCTCCGGGGCAGCGCTCGACGTCGCCCGGACGATCATCCGGCGAGCCGAGCGCCGCGTGGTGCGCCTGGCCGACGACGGCCAGATCGACAACCCGTACCTGGTGCGCTATCTGAACCGGTTATCCTCGCTGGCCTTCGTCCTGGCCCGCTACGAGGATGCGCTCAGCGGCCAGTCCTCCGTCACGCTGGCGAAGGCGGGGGCCTGATCGGGACCACCCGATTTCCCAGAGCGCATCACAACGCCCCTTCGTCCTGGAGGCCCTTTCATGCCCGCAGACCGCAGCCGGATTGACGCTTACCTGACCGAGCATCTTGACCACGCGCTGGGCGAGATCGCCGAGCTGGTGGCGCAGCCCAGCGTTTCCGCGCAGGGCCTCGGCATGGCGGAGTGCGCCGAAGTGGTGGCCCGCGTCCTGCAGCGGCATGGAGTGGACGCGCAGGTCTACGCCACCGCCGGCAACCCCGTGGTGGTGGGCCGCATCGAGGGGCGCTCGCCGCGCACCCTGCTGTGCTACAACCACTATGACGTGCAGCCCGCCGAGCCGTTCGATCTGTGGACCAGCCCCCCCTTCGAGGCGCAGGTGCGCGACGGTGCCATCTACGGGCGCGGCGTCCGCGATGACAAGGGCGAGCTGGTCGCCCGCCTGTTCGCGCTGGACGCCGTCCGGGCGGCTCACGGCGGCGAACTGCCGTGCGGCGTCCTGTTCTTCGTCGATGGCGAGGAGGAGATCGGCAGCCCGTCGCTGGTGAACTTCGTCGAAACGCACCTCGACCTGCTCCGCTGCGATGGCGCGATCTGGGAGGAGGGGTATATCGATCCCGATGGCGCGGCGGTGAACATCCTGGGGTGCCGCGGCGTCATGGACGTGGAACTGAGCGTCCAGACGCTGGAACGCGATGCCCACTCCGGGCTGGCCCACCTGCTGCCTAACGCGGCCTGGCGGCTGGTGCGCGCCCTGGGCACGCTGAAGGACGCCGATGAGCACATCCTGATCCCCGGCTTCTACGACGACGTGCGCCCGCTCAGCGAGGCCGACCGGGCACTGCTGGCCCAGGAGCCGCCCTGGGAGGAATCGCTGCGCGGCGCCCTGGGCCGCAGCGACTTCGTGCTGGGGCGGCAGGGCCTGGCCCGCAAGGAGGCCGTCTTTGCGCCCACCTGCAACATCCAGGGGATCACCGCCGGCTACCAGGGCGAGGGCGGCAAGACGGTCATCCCGGCCCGCGCCAGCGCCAAGCTCGACTTCAGGCTGGTGCCTGATCAGGACCCCGGCGACATCCTGAGCAAGCTGCGCGCCCATCTGGACGCAGGGGGCTTCGCCGACGTGGCGGTGCGCGTCTTCGGCGGCGCCATCTGGCCCGACCGCACCCCGCCGGACGATCCGCTGGTGGCGCTGACGGAACGCACCGGCCTCGAGGTCTACGGCGCGGCCCGCGTGCAGTTGATGACGGGCGGCAGCAGCCCCTCCTACGCCTTCTCCCGCCCGCTGGGCATCCCGACGGTCACTGCCGGCATCGGCTACTGGGATAACCGCGCCCATTCGCCCGACGAACATGTGCGCCTGCCGGACTTCCTGAACGGGGCGCGGCACATCGCCCGCATCCTCGACGGGTTCGGCGACCTGTGACCGGCACTCTGATCAACCTGGCGACCGTCCTGCTGGGTTCGGCGCTGGGCCTCCTGATCGGCGACCGGCTGCCGGAGCGCGTCCGCGAGACGGTGATGCGCGGCCTGGGGCTGGTCACGCTGGTGATTGGCACCCAGATGGCCTTTGGCAGCGCCAACATCCTGATCGTGCTGGGCAGCATCGCCGCCGGCGGGATGCTGGGCGAATGGCTGGACATCGAGCGCGGGCTGGCCCGGCTGGGCGCATGGCTGGAGGGGCATGCCGCCGCCTGGACGCGCCGCCCCGGCCGCGCCGGCGCCGATGAGTCGGCCCGCTTCATCCGCGGCTTCGTCACCGCCAGCCTGGTGTTCTGCGTCGGCCCGATGACCATCCTCGGCTCGATCCAGGATGGGCTGACGGGCGACTACCGGCTGCTGGCGATCAAGGCCATGCTGGACGGCTTCGCGGCGCTGGCCTTCGCCTCCAGCCTGGGGATCGGCGTGGCCTTCGCCGGGCTGACGATCCTGGTCTACCAGGGCGGGCTGAGCCTGCTGGCGGCCCAGGCCGACCGGCTGCTGACGGCCCCGATGGTCACGGAGATGACGGCGGCGGGCGGCGTGCTGCTGCTGGGGCTGGCGATCAGCGCCCTGCTGGAGATCAAGCCGATCCGCGTGGCGAACTACCTGCCCGCGCTGCTGCTGGCCCCGCTGATCGTCGCCATCCTGACCGCGCTGGGCCTGCCCATCGCGCCCGCATTCTGATTTTCCGCATCCCCTGAGGCTGCTTCATGACTCCACCCGTGTTTGTGATGGGCGATGTCCACGGCCAGATCGAGAAGCTCACCCGCCTGCTGCGCGAAGCCGGGCTGCTGGGGCCGCACCGACGCTGGGCCGGCGCGGACGCCCGCCTGTGGTTCATCGGCGACTTCTTCGACCGCGGCCCGGACGGCATCGGCTGTCTGGAGCTGGCCATGTCGCTCCAGCGCGAGGCGGCGAAGGCCGGCGGGGAGGTGGGCGCGCTGCTCGGCAACCATGAGATAGGGCTGCTCTCGGCGCACCGGCTGGGGGCGCAGCGTTCCAGCGGCCCCGGCGGGACGTTCCGCGCCGACTGGGAAACCTACGGCGGCAACCCGCGCGACCTGGCCGGACTGAAGGCCGAACACATCAGATGGATCGAGGACCTGCCGGCGATGGCGCGTGTCGCCGGCAGGCTGCTGATCCACGCCGACAGCCTGCTGTACCGGGAATACGGCGCGACGCTGGAAGCGGTCAACCGGGCGTTTGAGGCGGTGGTGCGGGGCAGCGATGCCGCCGCCTGGGATGCGCTGCTCAGCCGCTTCAGCGACCGTGGCGCCTTCGCCGACGGGACGCCCGGCGGGAGCGCGGCGGCGGCCGGCTTCCTCAGGCAGTACAACGGGCGGCAGATCATCCACGGGCATACGCCCATCCCGCGGGCGACGGGCTGCCCGGCCGGCAGGGTGCGCGAGCCATACGCCTATGCCGGCGGTCTGTGCCTGAACGTGGACAGCGGGATGTACCTGGGCGGGGACGGCTTCCTGGCGATCCTGCCCGGCGGCACGGGGGCGCTGGGATAGGAGGCGGGACGCCTCTACGGGCCCGCGGCGGGCGTCCGGCGGGAGACGATCGTCCCTTTCTCGATGTCGTGCAGAAAGCGAGAGGGCTGGCGTACCAGGTGGGTAATGTACAGCCGCTCGGCGGCCCGCGTCATGCTCACGTACAGCAGCCGCCGCTGCTGATCCAGCTCATCCTGATCGTCGATCTTCACGCTGGAACTCCGCGGGATCACGCCGTCGTCCACCCCCACCAGGAACACCACCGGGAATTCCAGCCCCTTGGACGAGTGCATCGTGATCAGCTTAATCTCGTTCTCCAGCACCCGGAACTCGTCATCCCGGAAGTAGGCGCAGGGGAGGTCCTTCCGGTCGAAGAACTTCCCCAGCTGCCCCAGCCGGTCATTGCGCAGGCAGATCACGGCAAAGTCGCCGGGCCGGTACTGCCCGGCCTCGCATAACCGGAGAATCTCCTGCAGGACGAACTCCGCTTCTTCTTCCTCGGAGGCGCAGGCCACGATCACCGGCCTGGGGCCGGGCCGGTTGGCCGCTTCGGGCGGGATGTACTCGTTGGCGTCTCTCAGCGACTGGCACCGCTGGATCACGCCGCGGGCCGCTTCCAGGATCTGGGTGGTGTTGCGGAAGTTACGGGCCAGTTCCTGGCTGCGGCTGCCCACCACATTCACATCAGCTTCCCGCCAGGGGACGCCCCGATAGTAGATACTCTGGGCCGGGTCAGCCAGCAGCGTCAGCCCGGAGCCTCTCTTCCGGTCGATCACCAGCCGGCGGGCCACCCGCAGCGCCATGGGCGGCAGGTCCTGCGCCTCGTCCACGACCACGGCATTGTAGTAGCCATCAAAGTCATCGTTCTCGTCCAGCCGGGCCAGCGCCAGCGCCCCCAGATCGGCGTATTCGATCAGCCCTTTCTGCTCCAGAGCGCGGCAGTAATACTCGAAGCCATCCCAGATCACCCGCCGCGACTCCTCGCGCAGGCCCAGCCGCCGCCCGAAGCGTTCAACCCGCAGGTACTCCTCCAGGCTGTTGATGCCCCGGCCCTTGAGGTAGCTGAACTCGGCGGACAGGATGGGCGGCTTCAGGTACTGGGGCAGGTCGCGCAGGTTGTACGTCTGCCTCAGGTAGGTGATGGTCCCGGCCAGCAGGCCCTCGCGCTGGTCATTGGAGGCGATCCGGCGGCGCGAGTCGCTCAGCAGCCTGTCGAGGATCCAGTCATAGAGGCTGCCTACCTCCACATTGGCGGGCTGCTCGCCGTAGATCTCGACGAAGAACTCGCCCAGCGCCCGCGCCAGTGTCCGGTTGTAGGTCAGCATCAGCACCCGCGGAGCGCCGGGCAGGCCGGCCTGCTCGGCGATGCGTTTGGCCCGGTACAGCCCGATGGTGGTCTTGCCTGACCCGGCGACGCCCCGGATCAGCAGCGGGCCGCGAGGGTTGAGGGCAACCAGCCGTTCCTGTTCCGGGTTCAGGTTCAGCAGCAGCTGCCGGATGCGGCCCTGGCAGTAGCCCTCCAGCTCGTCAGCATTGGCGCGGTACAGCAGGCGGCGCGGGTTGAAGACGCCGTTCTGCTGCCAGCCGTCCGGGCTGGTCAGGATGTCGGCCAGTGTCCACTTGACGTGATCGCGCAGCGGCAGATCCCAGATCGCCTCAGCGTCGGTGAGGCCGCTTACCTGCGCGATCAGGTCGTCGGGCACGCCGAACAGCCGGAAATGCACCTCCTTGAAGCCTCTGAAAAGCGGCTCGCCGGGGGTGTGGCCGGGGGCGGTCTGAACCGTTCCCGGCCGGGCGATCACGTCGGGGCTGAACAGCGGCAGGCCCAGCGCATCGTCGATCCCGCTGTGATCGACCACCCGCCACAGGGCGATCCGATCCTCCGTAAGATGCTCTCACAGGATCCGGTAATGGGTGCGATCGACATACGACTCCCGGATCTGCCGGCCCCGGGGCGAGTTCTTGATCACGTGGGTATTCAGGCTGTTGTGGCCGGGGTTTTGCTGAAGAAAATGGATCTTGCGGGTGACCTGCTCCCTGGCATCAGCGGGCAGGGAATCCAGGTCCTGAACGAACAGATAGGTTTCGATGAGGGTGTGCATAAGGCGACATCCTGTCCAGCTGGCCGGTGCGTCGGCAGGTTACCGTGCCGGTGTCTGAGCAGCAGGTTAAGCCGCCCGGCGTCAGGGTCAAACCGCGATGGCGCAGCGGCGCAGGCGGCGCCGACCGCCCCCTACCGCGCCCGCAGCGCCGCCAGCAGATCGTCACCCACCCGGGTGGCGTCGCCGGCGCTCATCACGATCACCACGTCCCCGGGCCGGACGTGATCGGCCAGGTCGCTCACCACCGCGTCCAGCCCGCCGATGTGCCGGGCATCCGGGTGGCCCATCCGCGCCAGCACGCTCCCCGGCGTGATGCCGTAATCCTCCGCATCCCGCGAGCGGTACACGTCGGTGATGATCACATGGTCGGCATCGCCGAAGGCCGCGGCGAACTCAGCCAGCAGCGCGCGCGTCCGGCTGAAGGTGTGCGGCTGCCAGACCGCCCACAGCGGGCGATCGCCGTAGCGGGCGCGGGCCGCCGCCAGCGTGGCGCGGATGGCCGTGGGATGGTGCGCGTAGTCGTCGATCACCGTCACCCCGCCCGCCTCGCCCTTGAGCTCGAAGCGGCGGCCTGTCCCGCTGAAGGTCGCCAGCGCGGCGGCGGCCTGATCCAGCGGCGCGCCCAGCCGCACCGCCGCCGCCAGCGCCGCCAAGCCGTTGCGGACGTTGTGCTCGCCGGGCAGGCGCAGGCTGGCCCGCTGGCTGCCGACCAGCCATGATCCACCCGGCTCTTCCTCCCGGAAGCTAACCGTGAAGGTCGTCCCGCCCTCCGGCGTCGGCTCCGGGAACAGGGCATTCCAGGAGGCGTTGGGCGTCAGGCCGTAGTCCAGGGTCGGCAGGCCGGCCTCCTCGCGCCCGGCGATGATCCGGCGCACCTCCGGGTCATCTTCGCAGGCGATCAGCAGGCCGTCGGGCGGCAGCAGGCCGAGGAACTCCGCAAACAGGGCCCGCACATCCTCGATCCCGGCGAACATGTCCGGGTGATCCAGCTCCAGCGAGGTCAGGATGATGATCTGCGGGCGCAGGCCCAGGAACATGCGGTCGTATTCGTCGGCCTCGATGACGAAGGCATCGCCCGACCCGGCGCGGGCGTTGACGCCCAGGTCGCGGGCCACCCCGCCGATAATGAAGGTCGGGTCGAGGCCGCAGACGCTCAGGATGTGCGCGAGCATCGCGGTGGTGGTGGTCTTGCCATGCGTCCCGGCGACGGCCACGCCGGTTCGCCCGGTCATCAGAGCGGCCAGGATGTCCGCCCGCTTGTAGATGGGGAGGCCGCGGGCGCGGGCAGCGGCCACCTCCGGGGCATCCGGCGCCACCGCCGAGGAGATCACCAGGGCATCCGGGGTGAAGGCGTCCAGATGGGCAGGATCGTGGCCAGTGCGGACCGGGATGCCCAGTTCGCGCAGCGGCGGCAGCAGCGCGCCCTCCTGCTGGTCGCAGCCGCTGACGACATAGCCGAGCTGGTGCAGCACGCGGGCGATCGGGTTGATGCCGAACCCGCCGATGCCCAGGCAGTGCACGCGGGCGTGGGGAGCGAGAGGCGTAGTCACTTGGATCAGACGGCTGGCGGGGGCGGCCTGCGCTTCTGGTAGGACGAAACCAGCAGGAAGGCGGCCACCGGGGCCACGATCAGTGTGGCGCAGGGCAGGATCATCACCAGCAGCGAGAAAAGCCCGTACAGGGGGTAGCGCTGCCCCATTTCGTAGCCCCACTGCCAGCCGGCCCGGGCGCCCATCGGGATGTCGCCGCCGGACAGGTTGTACACCAGGGCCGTCTGCGCCATGAACATCACCAGGCAGCAGAGCGTAAAGCCAATGACGGCAGCCAGGAGCGGCGCCGCCCAGCGAGCATGGGGATTCCTGAGTATCTCCTGCATCGCATCCGCCTCCACCTCAACAGCTCGCCGGCGGCGAGACGCTCTACAGCACCACTACCAGCACCACCAGGAAGAAGATGACCACCAGCACTTCCAGCCACGGGCTGGCCAGGTAGCGCAGCGGCAGCATCGAGATCATCCCCGCGCTGGCCGAATCCGGCAGCGGGCTGATCATCCACGGGAAGGGGTACTGCGCCACGTGCAGGTACCACCACAGCGCCCCGACGATCAGGTAGCCGTTGATCAGGCCCATGCCCAGCCCCAGAATGCCCTCCTGAATGGTATCGCGGGCTTTGCTGGCTCCCTTGGCCCGGCCCCCGGTGGCGAAGTTGATCACCACCGGCCCCTGGTAGCCGAAGAACACGACGATCAGCAGGATGGCCGCCTTGAGCATCACCAGCCGCCGCAGCGTGCCCAGGGGATCGGCGGCCAGCATCTCCGCCGGGGTGCGGCTGATCAGCACGGTCCACACCCACGGGCTGATCTTTTCGATGATGAACAGGGCCAGCACCGCAGCCGAAGTGACCTGAATCTCGCGCACCCAGCCGCGCATCAGGCCGATGATTCCGGACAGCACGACGAAGATCCAGAAGACTGCGGAGAGCTCGATCACCGGGTCGGTCGTCCTTGTGTGAGCATGGCTGCGATCCGCGCCGCCGCGTCCGGGCGGGCCAGCGCGCGCGCCGCGGCGGCCATCCGGGCGCGGGCGTCACCGTCCCGGATCAGCGCCTGCACCTGCGGCGCCAGGTCAGTCATCAGCCGCCCGTCTTCCAGGCGGATTGCCGCTCCCTGGCCGGCCAGCGCGTCAGCGTTGGTCTTCTGGTAGCGCCAGGCGTGCGGGTATGGCACCAGTATAGCAGGCAACCCGAACAGGGGAAACTCGCCCAGCGTGCTGGCTCCGGCCCGCGCCACGGCCAGATCGGCCGCGGCCAGCGCCAGCGCCATATCTTTCCCATGCAGGTACTCGCGCAGATGGTACCGCCCGCGCAGCGCCTCCGGCAGGCCCGCCGCGATCTGGGCGGCGCGGGCGCGGTTGGCTTCCCAGCCCAGCGTACCACTGATATGCAGAATCTGGCAATCGGCCAGCAGCGCGGGCAGATGCGCCAGCACGGCCTCATTGAGGCTGCGCGCTCCCTTGCTGCCGCCCACCACCAGCAGGGTTGGCAGGTCAGGCTGCAGGCCCAGGCGCGTCCGGGCGGCCTCACGGGAGGTCGCCTCCCCGGCAGCCGGCTCGCCCAGCGGACCGCAGCCCGCCGCCTGCAGCAGCGCCCGCCGGACCGGGTAGCCGGTGACGGTCGCCAGCCCGGGCCGGAAATACGCGCTCGAGGCCTCCACGGTCACGGCAACCTGCGCCGCCAGCCGGCTCATAGCGCGGATGGCCGCCCCCGGCTCGACATCCGGCAGGGCGATCGTGATCGGGCAGCGGCCCCATGCCGCCAGCGTGGCCGGGATCGTCGGCCAGCCGCCTGTGCTGAGCAGCCCGGCGGGCCGGAAGCGAGCGATCAGCCGCCGCGCCCGCACGGTCCCGGCGGCGATGCGAGCTGCGCTGATCACCGCCCGCGCCCCCACGCCGACCACCGGGCCGCCGGGCACCGCCTCGAAGGGCAGGCCCTCCCGTTCGACGATGCCGCGCTCCGGGCCGGAGGCGCTGCCCACCCACAGAAACTCGGCGGCAGGCTCCAGAATCTGGAGGGCCTCGACGATGGCCAGAGCCGGGTAGACTCCGCCTCCGGTGCCGCCTGCGGTGATCAGGATGCGCATAGCCCTCGCTTTCGGCGCCTCAGTTTATGACCCGGCTGCCGGTCTCATCCTTCCCCGGCCTCCAGGCCGGCCACCAGCGCCGGCAGTTCCCCCAGATGCGCCGCTTCCAGGCAGCGGCCGCCGGAATCCGCTGGCGGCGCGGCTTTCTCATGCGACCACGTGATCGTGTAAGGGATGTACACCGCCCACCCGCCCAGCGCGATCACCGGCAGGATATCGGAGCGCAGCGAGTTGCCCACCATCAGGAAGCGTGCGGGCATCACCCCGTGCCGCTCCAGGATCGCCCCGTAGACCTCCGGCGTCTTGTCGGCGACGATCTCCACGTGGCGAAAATAGGGCCGCAGCCCGGAGTCTTTCAGCTTGGACTCCTGATGGATCAGGTCGCCTTTGGTGATCACCATCAGCGGGTGGGCGGCGGCCAGCGCGGTCAGCGCCTCATGCGCATGATCGAGCAGCCGCACCTCATCGCGCAGCATCGCCCGGCCGATCGCCAGCAGCTCCCCGATGTCCGCCGGCGTGATGCGTTCGCCGCCGGCCTCCAGTGCCGCCTCGATCATCGACAGCACAAACCCCTTGACGCCGTAGCCGTACAGATCGAGGTTGCGCATCTCGACTTCGTGCAGATGCCCGGCGCCGTCCGACGCGCCACAGCGAGCCAGCATCTCACCGAAGCGGCGCTGAGCGTCGGCGTACCGGTCTTCGCTGTGCCACAGCGTATCGTCGGCGTCGAAGGCGATCAGGTCGAACACGGGCGCCGGTCAGTCTGTGTGCGTCCGCCGCACCCGGCTGACGCGCCGCCGGTTCGCCGGGATGCTCCGCAGCCCGCTGCGGTCGTAGTCCGTCGGGGCGGCGCGGTGCTCGATCTGCAGCGGCCGCCGCCGCGAGATGCTCATCAGCAGCCCCACCCCCGTCATCGCCACCACCAGACTGGAGCCGCCATAGCTGATAAACGGCAGCGAGACGCCGGAGAAAGGCAGGATGGTGGTCATCACCGCCACGTTGAACATCGCCTCGTAGGCGATCCAGCAGCCGATCCCGGCCGCCAGGAGCTGCCCGAACGGCTCGGGCGAGTCGCCGGCGATGTGGAACGCCCGCCAGACGAACAGCGCGAACAGCAGCACCACCAGCAGGCAGCCGAACAATCCCAGTTCCTCGCCGATGATGGCGAAGATGCTGTCGGTGTGGGCCGCCGGCAGGAAGCCGAACTTCTGGCTGCTCTGGCCCAGCCCCACCCCGAACCAGTTGGGGCTGAACGCGCCCTGCCCGCGTCCGGAGGCGCGGAAAGCGATGATCGCCTGCTGTACGTGCCAGCTCGCCTGGGTCAGGTCGCGCATGGCGTCCACGTGCGACGCCAGGCGCTCGCGGGCATAGTCAAACTGGGTGCTGAGCGTCCACGCCAGCGCTGCCGCGCCCACCCCGATCACGCCGATCTGGACGATGTTGGCCCCGGCGATGAAGAACATCGTGCCCGCCGTCAGGACGATCACCGCCGCAGTGCTCAGGTCGGGCTGCAGGACGATCAGCCCGCCGACCGCGCCGACCAGGATCGAAAACGGGATCAGCCCGTAGCCCAGCCGCCCCAGCTGCTCTCGCCGCGAGGCCAGCCAGGCGGCGAAGTAGATGATCACGGCCAGTTTGGCCGCCTCGCCGGGCTGGAATGACCCGCGGTACAGTGACCGCTGTGCACCGAGCGTGCGGTTGTCGTTGAGGATCAGCAGGCCGGCCAGCGCGGCGATGGTGACCAGCATCAGCCCGGTGGCTATCCGTCGGTCTTTCAGAATGCGGTAATCCATGCGCCAGGCGATGATCAGGATCGCCCCGCCGATGATCAACGAGCGCACCTGGTTCAGGAAGATGCGCACCGGGGAGCCATACTCCAGGAAGCTCCAGTCGAAGGTGGTCGAGTAGACCATCAGCAGGCCGATCGCCAGCAGCGCGGCGGTCACCAGGACCAGATACACATCGACATCCAGCACGCCAGGCGCATCGGGCGCGGCATCATCGTGCCGGTCGATCGGAGTCGAGTCAGTCGTCGCAGCAGCCATAAGCCTTCCGGTTCATCCAGTGCGCGGCGCGGAGTCACTCCTGCCCGGACAGCAGCGCGCCGATCGCTTCCGCAGCCAGCGCATGCCCGCGCACAGAAAAATGCCCGTCCTCCACGATGTACAGCCCTTCATCCTTATGTTCGCTGAAGATCGGCAGCAGGTCAAGGCAGGTATAACCGCCCGCCGCGCAGAAGTCCGCCAGGATGGCCTGCGGCCGCCCGGTGGCCTGCACCACGTCCCCGCCGGTGACCTGCGTCATCTCCGGGATGATCACGAAGATCGTCTCCGCCCCGGCTGCCGCCGCCTCGTCATGCAGCGTCCGCAGATAGCCCAGCGTGCGGGCCACATCCTGCTCGTCCTCTGCAGACAGCGGGCGATAGATGGCCGCATCGACGTTCCGCAGGGCCTCCGGCTCGGCGGGCAAACCCGCCCCGCGGCTGCCTGCATCGAGCGCGGCGCACAGCGGCGCGGCGATCTGCTCGGCGGCGACAGCCGGCAGCCGCGGCGGCCACAGGTGCGGTTCATCCCCGCGCTCCAGATGGAGGATCCCCTTGCGGGCATCCCAGACCTCGCGCCGGGCCAGGTCTACCTCCGGCTTCAGGCCGGCGACCGCCCCATCCGGGCCGATCAGGATGCGATCCTGGTGGTACAGCCGGGCGTCATCTGAGAAGTCGTTGCCCACAAAGACCATCACGATGACCACATCGGGCCGGTAGGTGGGCGCGAAGGTGCGGTAGACCAGCAGGTAGCGCAGCGGCCCGAAGCCGCTCATGCCCAGGTTAAGCACATGGGCCGCGCCGGGCTGCCCGGCGTTGAGTGCCGCCTCCAGCTGCACACTCAGGTTCTCATCCGGCTCGACCTGCTGTCCCTCCACGAACGAATCGCCCAGCAGCATGATGCGCCGCGCCCCGTCCGGCGGCGTGCTGCCCTGCGGGGTTCGGATCACGATCCCCTGCCCGTCGGTGACAAAGGTGTGCCCGAAGCGCTCGTAGCGGCTGTCGGCGGGCCGCCACGACCCGATGACCGGATGGGCGGCGATGCGGAGGTTTTCCACCGTGCGGCGCTCCACCGGGAAGGCGGCCCGTACCATGATCTCCAGCAGCAGCAGCGCCAGCCCGATCCCGAAGGCCAGCGGGGCCAGCCGCTCCAGCAGGGCGCGCAGGCGGGCCTCATCCAGCCGGAGCGCCGCGGCCCACAGCAGCAGGCCCGCAGCGCCCATCAGCAGCGCCGCCGCCAGCGCCGGGATCGAGACGCGCCCGGCGATCAGCGGGCCGCAGCCGAAGCCCGACCGGCGGGCGGCCAGCAGCAGCGCCGCCCCCAGGAATGGCAGGCCGCCGGCCATCAGAATCACTCTGGCGGGAGAAAGCCGCATCGCCCCTCGCAGTCTGGCGCAGGCTGCGCGCGCCCTATTGTAGCCGCCACCGCCGCCCGGGGAAACCCCCCGCCCCGCAGGGAGCCTTGCCCCGCTCAGGGATGCCCTGAATGCCGGGACGGAGCCGCTCAAGAAGTACGGAGCCTGCAAGTGGCTGTCGGCTGATCGCAGGAACGGGCCGGTGCCGTGCCCCGGCAGGGAAGGATGCCCGCTGTTTAAGCCGGGGGGCGCCGGGGGGTCCCACTTGCGCGAGCGCGGCATTGGTGTAAGCTGGTGCGCAGGATTCATGCAGACGCGTCAAAGGAGACCCAGAAGATGAGAAGAACAACCCTGCGAGCCATGCTGGCCGTTGCCGCTGTCCTGGCAGCGGCGGCGCTGGCCTGCAACGCTCCCACCGGTGGCCCCACCGACGCCGACTCCACCGCCACCGCTGTCGCCCTGGCGCTGACGACCATCGCGCAGGGAGGCGCCACCACCCCCCCTGACGAGGCCATCCCGCCGGGCGTCACGCCCACCGTCCTGGAGCCGCAGCAGCCAACCGGCCCGACGGCGACCATCGCGCCGCAGGCGTGCGCAGCCAAGGCGGTAGATCCCGTCAATGTCCGCACCGGGCCGAGCACTTATTACCCGATCCTGCGCATCATGCAGAAGGACGAGCAGAGCGCCGTCACCGGCCATAACGGCGACCGCACCTGGTACCAGATCAGCGGCAACGGCTGGGTATCCGGCGCCTACCTGCAGCTGAGCGGCGACTGCGCCAATGTGCCGGTAGCGGCCTTCGGCCCGCCGCCTCCGACCCATACGCCGACTTACACCCCCACCCCGACGGCGACCGCCACCCCGACGGTGACCCCCACCGTGCCGACCAACACGCCGGCCGTGACGGCCACCTACACGCTGCCGCCGGCGGTGAGCATCGACTTCACGGCGGGCTACGCCGGGACGTGGTCGTGCGGCGCCATCGGGCGCGTCAGCTTCCAGATCATCAATACTGGCAGCGTGACGCTGGAATCGATGCGCTACCGGCTGGAAGGCCCGATCGGCACTTACATCAATCAGGCGCAGCAGAATGCACCCTTTAAGAACGTGCCGTCCCAGGGCGAGCCGGACTGCGTGCAGGCTGGCTCCGAGTCGCTCAGCAGCGGCAACGCGCGCTGGGTGCACATGGTGGGCACCTCGCCGGGAGCCGGCGTCACCGGGCGGGCGATCATCAAGATGTGCTCACAGAATGATCTCGGCGGAGCCTGCAAGGAGATCACAGTCGATTTCACGTACTGATCGGGGACTCGCGCACTGCGCAGGGGCAGCAGGGGCAGGCTCGTCCGGGTCTGCCCCTGTTTTCATAATGTGTGCTGCGCTGACCGACGCGCTACAATCCGGGCAGCCAAGCCATAAATCGCCCGGCCAGGGGCGGCTTCCCGCCGACCTGGACGCACGCGCAATAGCCCGTCACTTGAGTGCCGGGAGCTGATGAAAGAGAGCCGAAAGAAGGCGCACGTTCATGACTCAAACCGACATCCTGAGCAGCTTTTACCATCAACTGGAGCCAACCTTCCCGGCGCAGACTGAGCAGGCGGTGCGCGCTGCCAGCCCCGATCAGTTCGGCGGGGTGGCCTTCCGTTCCACCCTGTCGGTGCGTTCCATGATCTACGTCAGCCGCATCATCGAGAACGCGGTGATCAACAACCCGGTGGTGGCCGAAATGCACGTCTCGTTCCAGTATTTCAGCCGCTTCGCCGCGCAGCTCAGGGTGTACCGCCGGGTGGCCGAGGCCGCCCGCGGGCTGTGGTTGTATGGCAAACCCGATGCGGAAGTCCCGCCGCTGCCACGCCTGACGCTGGTGAACACCGATGGCACCCCGCTGCTCAACTACTGGTGGGTGGTGGCCTATGGCCCCGGCCTGAGCATGTCGCTGCTGGCGGAGGAGATTCCCGGCCCCGGCGGCGATCTGAAGTCCCGGCAGTACCGCGGGTTCTACACCTTCGCGCAGGACGCCGCCTACCGCATCCTGCAGATCCTGCACCGCGCCTACCCGCAGCAGGTGAACGCCCCGGTCGCTCCGGGCAGCCTGCGCGACTGACAGGGTGCGGCGCGGACCGCCGGGGCGGACCTCCCCCGTGACTCGCTTCCCCTTCAGCCGCCGCGCCAATTCCGGGTATAATGAAGGCATATCACGCCGGGCCAGAAAGAGCCGTAGTGAACAGGAAACCCATGATGTTCAGAACTTTTCCCGCACCTGCTCTGCTGCGCGGTACCGCCGCCGCGCTGGCCGCCGCCCTGCTGCTGACGGCGGCCCCCGCGCTGGCCGCGCCCGCGGCAGCCGATGACGGCCCGCAGACCCCGCCCGGCGATGTCCGCTTCCCGCCCGAGCTGCCGGCGGACGGGCGCGCCGGCGTCGCGGGGGCGCCCGGCCTGGACGATACCAGCGCCTACATGCTGGGCAGCACCTACCTGAAGGTGATCTTCATCGAGAACACGCACACCAACTCCACCGAGGTCTGGACGGCCGGCGAGCGGACCGAGGTGCAGGATGAGGTGGAGGACGCGCTGGCCTGGTGGGAGGCCACCGCCGTCAACTACGGCCTGAGCGCCGGCCCCGGCGGCGAGGTGGACTTCGTGACCGACGGCGACAGCTTCGAGACGGTCGACATCAGTATCAGCACCGAGCCGATCAGCGGCTCGTCCGGGCAGGGGCCGACCGGCGAGGGGCGCTGGATCGGCCCGGTGCTGACCGCCGAGGGCTACGCGGCCACCGGCGAGCTGACCAGCTACTACCCCGCCGGGCGCGCCTACGCCCATGACCTGCGGACGGCCAAGGGCACGGACTGGGCCTTCGTACTCTTAATGGTCGATTCCAGCAGCGACGGCGATGGCCGGTTCAGCGACGGCTGGTTCGCCTACAGCTACCTCAACGGCCCCTTCATGGTCATGACCTATGACAACGACGGCTGGGGCATCGATCGGATGGAGATCGTCATGGCGCACGAGATGGGGCATATCTTCGGCGCGCTGGACGAGTACGCCGGCAGCTGCAGCGACAACGACACGCACGGCTACCTGGTGGTGAAGAACAGCAACTGCGAGGCCGGCGGGGCCAGCGAAGAATCGATGATGCGCAACGCGGCCAGCCAGGAGTTCTTCGCCTACCCCAACCACATCACCTCGACGCCGCACCGCCGCGCCATCGGCTGGCGGGACAGCGACGGCGACGGGATCATGGACCCCATCGATACGGTCTCCCCCGGCCTGACGCCGTATGCGCCCGACCCGGCCTACACCGATACGCTGCTCTACACGCGGACGGCCAGCGTGCAGGCCTGGCGCACCAACGGGCAGACGGCCTGGGTCACCAACCAGGACGTCAGCTACCGGGCGGTCAACATCAACAGCCTGCTGGCGCTGGACTTCAGCCACGACGGCGGCCCCTGGTCGCCGGTGACGCTCCTTTCTCCGCCCATCCAGCCCGACGAGACGACCGAGGACTACAGCTTCACGATCGGCGGGCTGAGCAGCGGGCCGGTCAGTGTGCAGGTGCGCGGCATCGACCGCTTCGGCAATATCCATCTCTCGACCGACACGGTCACCATCGACCTCGACCCGCCGCCCGTGCCGGTCACGGCCAGGCCCGAGGAGGGCAGCTTCACGTCCAAGCAGGCCGTCAAGCTCTCCTGCGAGTCGGCGCCGACCGCCACGAACTACCGCTTCCAGATCGCCACCGACCCGGGCTTCGACCCCGGCGACATCGTGGTCGATATGCAGTCGGACAAGTGCAAGCTCAAGACGGATAAGGACAGCCCGCTGCCCTTCGACGAATACTACTGGCGGGTCAGCGCGCTGGACGCCGGCGGCAATGAATCGGCCTTCAGCGCCCCGGTGTTCTTCACCATCACGCTGGCCAAGTCGCCGGAGCCGGGCGAGTCGGTGCCGGGCGGGCTGCCGGAATTCAAGTGGAAGAGCGTCAAGGGCGCGATCGGCTACCGGCTGGTGGTCAGCCAGAACGCCGATCTGTCCGCGCCGGAGTTCACCGAGGACCTGACGGGCACGAAGTTCACGCCGGCTGCGCCGCTCGCCCCCGGCACGTACTACTGGGGCCTGAGCTACACGCTCAACGGCGTGGACTACACGTCCATGCCCACCTGGAGCTTCAGCGTGCCGTAGCGTTTCACCCCGGAGGGCACGGAGAAAGGCTGAAAAGCTGTGTCTCCGTGCCCTCCGGGGTTGATCTTTTCCCCTGCCGCTTGCGCCCCCTGCCCGCCCGCCTATACTGAAGGTTCTACTGCTAATCCCGCTGTTCCGGTGGGGGGAACGATGGGGTCCCTGGACGATCACCTTTCGCATCTGGAAGCTGCCGGACTGATCCAACTGGCCCAGCAAAACCCGGAGATGGAATACCTGTTCCGCCACGCGCTGGTGCAGCAGGCCGCCTACGATTCGCTGCTGAAGCAGGATCGGCGGACGCTGCACCGGGCGGTGGGCGAGGCGCTGGAGGCCGCCTATCCTGACCGGCTGGATGAGCTGGCGGCGGTGCTGGGGGGGCACTTCGCCGAGGCCGGCGAGCCGGCCCGTGCGCTGGCTTACTTCACCCGCGCTGCCGATCAGGCTGCCGCCCGCTACGCCAACGCCGAAGCGGCCCTGCTGTACAACCAGGCGCTGGCGATCGCGCTGGCCGATGCGTCCCTGCCCGCCGATCTGATAGCTCTGTTCAGCGGCCTGGGCAAGGCGCTGCAGCATGACTCACGCCACGCCGAGGCGCTGGCTGTCTTCCAGCGCATGGAGCAGGCCGGGCAGGAGCGCGCCGACCGGCGGATGGCGCTGGCGGCCCTGCGCGGGCAGATCATCCTGCTGAGCACCTCGACGCCCGTCCATGATCCGGGGCGGGCTGCCGCGCTGGCCGAGCAGGCTCTGAGCATGGCCCGCGAGCTGGGCGACCGGCGCGAGGAAGCCTCCGTGCTGTGGAACCTGATGCTGATCGCCAAGTTCGACGGGCGCGCGCTCGACGCGGTGCGCTACGGCGAGGAGTCGCTGGCGGCGGCCCGCGAGGTGGCCGCCCGGACCGGCGACATCGAGCAGCTGGCTTATACGCTGAATGATCTGGCCACACACGCCTACCTGGATGCGGATAACCTTCAGGCGGCGGTGGCAGCGCTGCTGGAGGCCCGTGAACTGTGGCAGCGGCTGGGCGACCGCGCCATGCTGGCCGACAACTACGCCAGCCTGGGCACCAGCTATGCCATGCTCGGTGAGGTTGAGGAAGGGCTGGCCCATATGCGGGTGGCCCGCCGCATCAGCGAGGAGATCGGCAACCTGTGGGGCCAGTCGTTCAGCCGCTACACGGAGGGCGATATCTACCTGGAGCGCGGCGAGATCAGCCGCGGGCTGGCGGTGATGCAGGAATGCGTCACGCTCGGCGAGCAGGCGGGCTTCCTGTTTGCGCTGAGCTACACCGGCACCAATCTGAGCACCTACCTGGGGCGGCTGGGCCAGCCAGAGCGCGCCCTGGTGATGTGCGAGGACATCGTCCGGCGCATCGAAACCGGTCTGCCGCACGCCCTGCCGGGGGCGCTGGCCGGTATGGCCCGCCTGCACCTGCTGCTCGGCAACGTGCCCGCCGCGGCTGAGGCCATGGCCCGGGCGGATCGGCTGCTGGCGCGGGATGCGCACATCCCTGTCTATGTGCGTGTCCAGACCGACATCCCACGGGGGGAGCTGGCGCTGGCCGAGGGCCGCCCCGCCGACGCGGCGGCAGAGGCCGGAGCGCTGGCCGACCTGCTGGCGCGAATAGGCGTGCCTACCTACGAGATCGAGGCGCGGCTGCTGCTGGCCCGGGCTCTGCTGGCACAGGGTCAGCCGGAGAAGGCCGCGGAGGCGCTGGCCCGCGCCCGGCAGGTGGCCGCTTCGCGGGGGCTGCGCCGCCTGCTGTGGGAGGTCCATGCCGCGCTGGCGGATCTGGCAGACCGGCAGGGCTTCGCGGAGGAAGCCGCCGTCCTGCGCACCGAGGCCGCCGGCCACCTGCGCTTCGTGATCGGCAACATCGACGAGCCAGACCTGCGGGCGGCCTTCACCGCCCTGCCCGCCGTCCGGGCGGTGCTGGAGGCGTGAGGCGCCCGCGCTTGACATCCCCGGCGATCTTCTGCATACTTCATACCAACCCTGCCGGGAAGGGAGCCTGCCCGCGATGGCCGATCCGATCCGGATACTGGTGGTGGACGACAACGCCGACGCGCGGGCCTTCCTCCATCGCCTGCTGACCTATGAGCCAGGGATGGATATCGCCGGCGAAGCCGCCAATGGCTTAGAGGCCATTGACAGCGTGCGCGAACTGGCCCCGCACGTCGTCCTGATGGACATCAACATGCCGGTGATGGATGGCATCACCGCCTGCGGCCACATCAAGCGCGAATTCCCCGCCGTTCAGGTGATCATCATCAGCGTGCAGGACGACATCGCCTCGCGCCATGATGCTGTCGCCCAGGGCGCTGATGCCTTCGTGGTCAAGCCCACCCCGCCAGAGGACCTGATCGATCTGATCGTGCGCGCCTACGCCGCCTACCAGCGGATCGCCGCCGGATGACATCCACGGCCCCCTCCTTCGAGCCGCTGGTCTTCGAACGGCTGTCCGCTGAGGACAGCCTGCGCCGCTCGCAGGCCTTTCTGGAGACGATTCGCCGCCGCCGCACGGTGCGCGACTTCTCCCCGGAGCCGGTCCCCTTCGCGCTGATCGCCAATGCCATCGCGGCGGCGGGCAGCGCGCCTTCCGGCGCCAACCAGCAGCCGTGGACGTTCGTGGTGGTGAGCGATCCGGCGCTGAAGCGCCGCATCCGCGAGGCCGCTGAGGCCGAGGAGCGGGAGAGCTACGAGCGCCGGATGTCCGCCGAATGGCTGGCGGCGCTGGCCCCGCTGGGCACGGACTGGCACAAGCCGCATCTGGAGATCGCGCCCTACCTGATCGCCGTCTTCCGCCAGGCTTACGGGCTGGCCCCCGATCCGCAGACCGGGCAGATGCGGCGGGTCAAGCACTACTACAGCGAGGAGTCGGTAGGCATCGCGGTCGGGGTGCTGCTGACCGCGCTTCACCTGTCCGGCCTGGCCACGCTGACCCATACCCCCAGCCCGATGGCCTTCCTGAGCGATATTCTGGAGCGGCCAGCTAACGAGCGCCCGTTTGTGCTGATCCCGGTCGGCTACCCGGCCCCGCAGGCCCGCGTGCCGCGCATCTCCCGCAAGGCACTGGATGAGATCATGGTGATCCGGGCGGGGGAGAGGAGCGATGAGAGATAATCAACGAGCAGCCAGCCTACTGCCATTAGCCATCTGCTATCCCCCAGCACATCGGAGTTGAGATCCCCATGACCAAGCTTCAGTACAAAGCTT
Organism: Anaerolineae bacterium; assembly: GCA_034435035.1. Taxonomy (GTDB): domain Bacteria; phylum Chloroflexota; class Anaerolineae; order Aggregatilineales; family UBA3940; genus JAHEME01. The sequence continues at coordinate 24,968 of DAOTXW010000025.1, forward strand.
CTTCTCCGCAGGTGGAAGCCAGCGGGGCGTCGATCCTCTCGGTGACGTCCGGTATGGCGACTGATCTGCGCCCACTGCTCGAGAAGCACGGGCTGGACAAGGTTGAAGCTGACCAGTGGTACCCGCAGCAGTCGTGGCTCAACTTTCTGGCCGAGCTGACCGAAGGCCCCAACGCCACCATGATCAACCTGGTGGGCATCGGCATGAGCATCGCCAAGACCGCGCACCTGCCGCCGCAGATCGACTCGCTGGAAGCGGCGCTGATGATGCTAAACGCCGCTTACCACATGAACAACCGCAACGATGACCCGGAGCGGGGCTGGAAGGTGATCAGGGTCAGTGACAAGGAGTTCCACTGCCTGTGCAGCACACCCGTCCCGCGCGACTTCGAGTACGGGGTTGTGTACGGCTTCGTGCGGCGCTTCAGCCAGCCGGAGGAGCGCTTCGTCGTCTACCGCACCGAGAACGAAGACGGCACCTGCCTGTTCCGCGTGGTGGTGGATTAGCGCTTCGCAGCGCGAACAGCCCCGGGGAGAGCTGCCCCGCCGCGAAACGGCCGCTTTCGGCGGCGCCCGAACCGGGGCCGGGTGGCGCTTCGGCTGGCTGCGGATCGAACCGGCCGACCGGAAGGATCACACCTCGGCCATGCCCAGCGCCAGCCGGGGCGTAGTGGCCAGCTTCCAGGCCAGCGCCAGCGCGATCACCGTGTCATCGTGGCGGCCCGGTGGCGCGCTGTAGTAGGTCGAGTAGCGCGTGCTGCGGTAGGTGTAGGCCTCCAGCTCCGCCAGCAGGGTTTCATCCGGCAGCAGAGCGATCTCCGCGCTTTCGATGGCCCGCACCAGCCCCTCGATCAGCGGCGGCTTGCTGAGGGCGCTGGTGACGAATGCGATCACCGGCAGCCCGGCCTCGCGCCGCAGCGCCTCGATGTTCGGCTCGCCCATGGCATTCGCTTCGGCCAGGATGGCTTCGACACCCCAGCGGTGGGCCAGCCCGGCCAGCCGCGCCCGCTGCAGATCCCAGCCGGCCTCGCGGAAGCGGTCGAGCGCCGTCAGCGCCCCGGTCTCGGCGTCCAGCACCGCGGCCGCGGTGAAATCGTCATAGCGGCCAAAGTCTACCCCCATCACATAGCGGCCGCCGGGCCGGGGCACGGCATCGGGCGGAGCGGTGGCCGCCTGCCGCACACGCCGGAAGACCGTCCCGCCGTCCTCCAGGAAGGCCGCCAGATATTCCTGCTGAAAGACGCGCTCCGGCAGGCTGGCGCGAGCCTCGTCGATCTCGTCCCGGTCAATGCCGGGGTTGTCGCCGGTGGCGAACTGCCAGGCCTCCCAGGCCCGGTTCAGCGGATCGCGCCCGCGCTGGAAGGCGTGCCAGAACCAGTTGCGCCCGCGCGGGGTGGAGACGATCAGCGCCCGACCGCGCCGGTCCGCCAGGGCGGGGCGCAGTGCCGCCGTCCATGCCTCCTCGGCTACGAAGGCTGCTTCGTCCACCACCACCAGATTCAGGCCCACCCCGCGCAGCGAATCCGGATCATCGGCGGACTGGACGGTCAGCGATCCGCCGCCCGGCAGGTCGATATGGCGGGCGGACTCCAGCTTGGCTTCCCAGCGGTCGGCCAGCGCCCGCTTGAGCATCCGCCACGGCTCGAAGGCCAGGCCGTAGGTGGGAGCCACCCACCAGGCACGCTCGCCGCGCTCCGCCGCCTCCACGGCCAGCTTCAGGCCCAGGGTAGTCTTGCCCCAGCGCCGGCCGCAGGCCAGCACCTTGAAGCGGGCGGGATGGCCGGCGATGGCGCGCTGGTCGGCGCGCAATTCGGGCAGGGCGTCGGCAGGGGAAGCATTCATAGGGGCGGCTCCGGGCAAGCGCAAAACCCCCTCGCCTGGCGGGCAAGGGGGTCAGGGGGCCGCCGCGCTCGCCGTCCGGCTGGTGGCCGCGCGGCGGAAGCGATGTCGAATGTGGGAGCGTGGAGGCCATCCGGGCAGGGCATCCACCCGGCACGCAGCGGCCTGCGGCAACGGCTCCCGGTCAGGCAGCACGCACAGTGCGCCCACGCGGCGCAGCGGCGGCCCAAAGCGAACATATGTTCTATTACCATTGTACTACATCCGCGGCGGAGCGCAAGCGAAGCCGCCTGATCATCCGATCAGATACAGCCATCACCCCCGTACCTCAGAAAAAGGGCGAAACACACCTGTCTATCCATCAATTTCGCATGAAATCGGCCCGCAGGGGAGTTGACTCGCTCAATGGATCATGTTAGGCTTCCGTTACGGAAGATGCTTATATCTACCGACAACTCTCAGAGAAAGGAGGGCGCATTATGCTGTTCTTACCTCGCGAAAAGGGTCAGGGGCTGGTCGAATATGCACTAATTCTCACTCTTGTGGCGATTGTCGTCATCGCCATCCTGACCCTGCTGGGACCGTACATCGGCAATGTGTTCAGTAACGTTATTGCCAACTTGTAGGGGCCGAGTGCGGGGCGTGAAGCGGCCAGCGCCGCAGATTAATAATTTGTGAATTGGCCGCAGGGGTGGTTGACACGCCCCGGTAAGGATGCTAGACTTCCGTTTGATGGCAGATCATCAGGCCATTAATCCTTCAGAAAGGAGAAACCGCCATGTTGTTCATGCCTCGTGAAGAGGGCCAGGGTCTCGTTGAGTATGCACTCATTCTGGTTCTTGTGGCGATCGTCGTGATTGCCATTCTGACCCTGCTCGGCCCCGTCATCGGGAACGCCTTCAGCAACATCGTTGCCAACCTGTAATTCGCATCAGGCGTAATCCGGAAAACCGGGCGGCCTCAGGGTCGCCCGGTTTTTGTTTGGGGGCCGCGCGCCCTCCCCGCCTGATCCTTCCGGCGATCCGTGCTAAACTGGCGGCAGCATCCTGCTGCCGGAGGCGTCCCGATGCCCGCATCCATCGAATCCCCGCTGCGTGTCCACCACATGCGCGTCACCTGGCGCGATACGTTCGTAGTGCCGGAGGCCGGACCCAACTTTCTGGCCCGCGCCCGCGACCACTTCCGGAACCTGCCCACCCTGGTCTCGGACAGTCTGGCCGAGCCGCATCACGCCCAGCCTGAGTTCCTGCGTGTGGTTGAGCGTGTCTCGCGCAGCGTGGCGCCCATCGGTCACCGCGATCTGCTGCGTGTGCAGCTGGCGCCGCTGGAGATCGCCGACCTGGACCCGACGCTCGACCGGCTGCGCATCCCGCCGGACGCGCTGACCGCCGGGCAGATCGCCGCAGCGGGCGCTGATGCCGATGCAGCGGAGACCTGGATCGCCGTCACGCCGCTGCTGGTGCTGCACCGGGCCGGGGTGTGCATCGTGGAGTACCACGCCGGGCTGCGCTCCCGCGAGGGTCTGAGCGTCGATGAGGCCGTGGCGCGGGTGCGGCTGGGGATCGCCGTGAATCTGCTGGCCCTGGGCGAGCCGTGGCGCGATCTGCTGCCCACGCCCTCCGTCGAGGGGCCGGTGCACGAGGTAGTGACCACGCAGACCGCGCCGGAGCGCATGCTGGTGGCGATGCGTCTGCGCGACCTGACGCAGAGCCTGATCGCCGCCGGGCTGATCGCCGCCGTGACCGCGCCGCCCGGTCGCCGCGCCCGCCGGGCCGGGCCGTCGGTGCAGGCCGATCCGCCGCGCCCCACCGGCTCCACCAGCGTCGTGCTGGTGGAGACCGATCCGCAGGCCGGCGATGACTTCGAGGCGTTCTGCACGGAGCACGGGCTGGCGCTGCGCGGCATCGGCGCGCTGGACGCCGACTGGCGCAACCGGGCCGGCTGGCTGGTCGCCCGCGAACTGGGCAACAACCTGAGCACCGACGCCGAGATGGCCCTGTACCTGCTGGGCACCAGCGAGCTGATGCTGTTCAACGCGCGGGTGCGCGCGGCGCTGGCCGCCAACCGCCGCCGGCTGCGCGGCAGCGAGGCGGGCGCGGCGCTGCTGTTCACGGCGCACTACGGCGTGTTGATGGAGTGGGTCTACCTGCAGGAAGCCATCCTGAAGGCCTACCTGGGGCGGCTGGATGCACTGGCCAGCAGCCCGGCCCCCGACCGCGCCCGCACCATTGAGGCGCTGCAGGGGGCGCTGGCCGATATGGTGCAGTATCAGGAGGACATCACGCCCTATGCCACGCGGGTGGAGTTCCTGCAGCGGGCGCGGGCTTACCGGGGCGTCGATGCGCTGGCCGAGCGCTTTGAGCATAAGCAGGACCTGCTGCTGAGCTACGCCTCGGAGTTTCATGACTTCCGGGAGGCGCGGGCGACCGAGTTCCTGAACTGGCTGGCGGGCATCCTGACCGGCGCAGCGCTGGCCGAGCTGATCACCACCCTGACAGGGATCAACGCCAGTCAGCCGGCGCTGTACGTGGGGATCACGCTGGGCAGCATCGCGCTGGTGCTGGCGGTGATGGCGCTGCTGCTGCGCCGCGTGAGGCGTTGAGGGAATAGATCAGCCGGCTGCAGCCAATTTATGCTACACTGATAGGCAGGCATCTGTGCGGAATCGCGTCTCTCACGGGGAGGATTCCATGCGCCGCCTTCTCCTCACCGGTCTTGCCGGCCTGATCATGCTCCTGTCCGCCCCGGCGGCCCCGGGCCGGGCCGCCCCCCCGGATACCGTCCCCTTCCTGCACGCCGGGCTGGCCCAGCAGGACGCCTCTATCGCCTACTCCGCGGAAGAACAGACCGTCCTGGTGACCTACCGCTACCAGCGGCCCGACAATGGCCGTTACAACCTGTATGCCCGCCTGCTGAACGCCTTCACCGGCGAGACGATCAACGAGGTTATCCTCAGCGCAGGCGACACGATCAACGAGGCCGCCGTCGCCTACCTGCCCGACGGCCCCAGCGGCCCGGAGTATATGGCAGCCTTCTTCAAGGACACCACGCTGATCGTGTGGCGCATCGACGCGGGCACCGGCGCCAAGATCGACACGTCCAAGACCGTCAAGCCGGCGCCCGGCTGGGACATCGGCGCCATCGACATCGCCGCCTACCACGACCCCGGCGGCGCGCACCGCTATCTGCTGGTGTGGGAGGAGCGCCCGTTCAAGTTCTGGGAGGTGCACGGCGTCCTGGTCGATGCGTATGGGCTGGTTGCATCCGGCGACATCCAGGTTTCGCGGGGCGTCTACGACCGCGGCACTCCTTCCGCCGCCTTCGACTATACGCTGGGGAAGTTCATCGTCGCCTGGCGCTGGCGGCAGAACGGCGGCGCGGATTTCGACATCTTCGCCCGCGCGGTGGACCTGACCGGCGGGATGGACAGCCAGATCACCCTGACCGCCGACGACGACGGGCAGGACGACGGCGAGCCGGAGGTCGCCTACAGCCCGGCCGCCGGGCGCACGCTGGTGGTCTGGAGCAGCGAGCAGACCAAGTCCTGGGATAACTTCCAGCGGGACATCCACGCGCGGGGGATCGCCAAAGGTTCCCGGCAGGGCCTGTTCACCGTCGCCAGCCCCGACGGCGTGGACTTCGACCCGGAGGTGACCGCCGACCCCGCCAGCAAGCAGTGGGTGGTGGTCTGGCGGCACGATTCAACCGGCGCAACTGGCCGCGACATCTGGCGCAGCACCGTCACCTACAACTCCGGCAAGTACAGCAAGAGCAGCCCGCAGGAGGTGTTGAACAGCGCGGCGGCTGAGGAGAACCCGGCCATCGCCCTGCGGGATGACGGATCGCCGCTGATCGTCTACGAGGATGCCGGGGAGACCTACGGCGTGCGCACGCTGGTGCTGGCGCTGGAGATCGTCGCGCCGCCGCCCGCCGCGCCCGATGCGCTCGTCGCAGCCGCCGCCGGCCCGGCGCAGATCGACCTGACCTGGCAGGACAACTCCGCCGATGAAACCGGCTTCCGCGTCGAGTGGTCGGCGGACGGCGCGGGCGGCTGGACGCTGCTGACCACGACCGGCGCGGACGTGACGGCAGCCTCGCATACCGGGCTGGCCTGCGGCGCGGCCCGCTTCTACCGCGTCCGCGCCGAGCGCGACGACGAGGTCTCCCCGTGGTCGGCGGTCGCCGCCGGGGCCACCGACGCCTGCCCGCCGCCCGCCCTGATCAACGGCTCCTTCGAGGACGACGCCGATCACAACCTGCTGCCCGATTTCTGGGCGAAGAACCGGCGGGTGCAGTTGAAGCCCGGCGAGGACGGTCAGGACTGCGCGACCTTCCAGCCCGATTCCGGCCTGTGCGCCCTGCGCCTGGTGGGCAGCGGCCGGGAAAAGCGGCTCTCGCAGGTCGTCACCGCCGCCGGCTCGCAGGGGCAGACCTTCACGCTGCGCTTCTGGGCGATGGGGCAGTCCGTGCCGGACGGCGGCAGCTACCGCGTCCAGGTGCTCGTGACTCACCGGGACGGCAGCAAGCAGACGATCACCCGCGACCTGCCCGCCGGCGACAGCACATGGGCGCTGTACCTGCTGCCCATCACCGCCGCCGAAGACTTCAAGAAGGTGGAGGTGCGGCTGGAGTACGGCCGGTCGGCGGGCACGGTCTGGTTCGACGGCCTGACGTTCACGCCGTAGGGGCGGGGAGGGCCGCCGGGGGCCCCGGCCGGATCACTGGATGGCAGCCGCCACCAGCCGGGCGATGGCCAGCGCGGCCGGCTCGTTCGGCACATCGCCGAAGGCCACCACGAAGCTCACCTTCCCCTCGATCAGCACCCACAGATGGCGGGCGTCCGGCCCATTGTTGAAGAAGGCCCGGCTGCCGAGGCCGCTGACATCCTCGTTGAGGTACAACGGCTGCTGATCAAAGACCTCCGGCGGGTTCAGGGCCACGTAGCCCCACACCAGGTTGCCCTCTTGGTCCTCGCCGAAGTCGTAGGCGCAGCCGCTGCTTGCCCCGACGTCATAGTAGACGAACGGCTCCGGCGGGCCGCTGAGCTGGCGCCCCACGGCGGCCTCCAGCGCCTCCGGCGGGATAGCCGCGCATACGTCGATGGCTGTCAGATCCGGGCCGATGATAATCGGCGCAGCGGTGACGGTGATCTCGGACGGCCCCCCGCCGCCGGATGAACCCCCGCCCGGCAGGCCGCAGGCCAGCGCCCCCAGCGCCAGCATTAACAGGACGCCACTGCCTATCTTGCTGTTCATGATCCCCTCCTCGCGAGCCAGTTAAGGCGGCCGGGGCTGCCGCGCACCCCTGGCTGGCACATTATAGTCGCGCGCGCCGCATTGACAACCCCCGACCCATCCGTTACCATTAGCCGCGGGAGACCTTCTTCCCGCCCGCCAGGGTGCAGGGGAGAGGGTCGGGTCCTGCGCGGCGGACGCCGTCGAACCGGGTCAGGTCCGAGAGGAAGCAGCCCTAAGGCGTGCCGTCCGGGTGCCGCAGGGGTGCCTGGCTCTCTCCCCTGCATCCCGGTGGACTGCCTGCCGGCCCTCGACCGCCGCGGCCGCCCGCCGCCCGCTTCACCCACGCGCCATGTCCCGTCTGCCCATGCCGGGCGAGCAACCGATGACCATCTGGCGGCCGCGCCGATCGCCGCCGCCGCGCTGGGCGCAGGCCGCCCTCCGCCGCCTGCGGCTGATCGGGCTGGCGCTGGCCGCCGCTGCGCTGATCGCGCTGGGAACCGCCCTGTGGCGGGCGACCGGCACGCCGGTGACGGTGGTGGTCAACGGGCAGCCGATGCGCCTGAGCACCCACCGCCGGACCGTGGGCGGCGCGGTCCGGGTCGCCGGGGTGCGCCCGGACGCGATGGCCTACGTGGAGCCTCCGGCGGAGGCGCCGCTGGAGCCGGGGATGATCATCACCGTCGGCGCGCTGCGCCCGGTGATCGTCCACGCCGACGGCCAGATGTGGACGGTGCCCACCCGCCAGATCGATCCCCGCGCCATCGCCGCCGAGGCGGGCATCGCGCTGGCCCCGGCCGACGCCGTGATCCTGGCCCGCGCTCTGCGCCCCGGCCCCGCCGAGATCGCCGCGCAGCCGGCGCTGGCCGCTGTCTCCGCCCTGCCCCGCGAGCTGCGCGTCATCCGGGCGCAGACGATCATCGTGCGCGAGGTGGATCCGCTGACCGGCGCCGAGACGGCGGTCAGCTTCACCGCCGCCGCCCCTTCGCTGGGCCGCGCCCTGTACGACGCGGGCTATGTGTTCTATGAAGGCGATGCGCTCTCCCTGCCGCTGGCGACGCCCATCGATGGGCCGCTGGAGCTGCGCGTCGAGCGCGCGCTGCCGGTGGCGCTGATCGCCGAAGGGCGGGCGGCGGCCCTCCGCACCCGCGCCCGCACGGTCGCCGACCTGCTGGCCGGGGCCGGGATCGCGCTCAGCGGGGAGGACTACAGCCTGCCGCCCCCGGAGTCGGCGCTGGCTCCCGGCCTGACGGTGCGCGTGGTGCGCGTGGAGGTGCAGGAGCGCGACGAGGCGCTGCCCCTGCCCGCCGGGACGCGCTACGTCCCCGACCCCGACCTGGCGCTGGATCAGCAGCAGGTGCTGGATGCGGGCCGCGACGGCGTGCTCGCGCAGCGGGTTCGCGTCCGGCTGGAGGACGGGCAGGAGGTCAGCCGGGTGCTCGTCGGGGAATGGACGGCCCGCGCCCCGCGCCCCCGGGTGGTCGCCTACGGCACGCGGATCGTCATCCAGACGCTGGAGACGCCCTACGGCCCGCTGCAGTACTGGCGGCATCTGCGCGTGCTGGCGACCTCATACAGCCCGCTGACGGCGGGCAGCAAGCAGCCCGGCGACCCGTTCTTCGGGCTGTCGGCCACCGGCACGCCGGTGGTGCGCGGGATCGTGGCGACCGATCCGCGGGTGATCCCGCTGGGCACGTCGCTGTATGTGCCGGGCTATGGCACGGGCCGCGCCCTGGACGTGGGCGGGGCGGTCAAGGGCTTCCGCATCGACCTGGGGTACGACGATGCGAACCTGGTGCTGTGGAACTCGTGGGTGGATGTGTATCTGCTGGTGCCCGTCCCGCCGCCCGACGAGATGGTGTGGATCCTGCCGGGGCGCTAGGGGTCAGCGGGGAGACCGTCACCCCTCCTGCTCGGCGGGCACCCTCGCGCAGGCAGGGCCGGATCAGCCGGGGCGGCGTTTGCGCCGCTTGAGGAACAGCTTCACCCGGTTCAGCACCCCCCGGTCGGGGATGGAGCCAGGTTCACCCGCCAGGCTGGTCAGGCGGCTTTCGAACAGGCCGCGCTGCCGCTCGCCGGGGGCGCTGCTGCGGGCCGCTCTCTGCGGCGGGGCTGCCGGAGCCGGGGCCGCCGGGTAGTACCGGCCGCCTTCGGCCTCCTCCTGCGCGGCATCCTCGCCGATCTCCTCGGGGACTTCCTCGTCCGGGCGCTCGTCGTCGTTCATGCGAACCTCCTGATGCGGCTGGCGGCTCATGCCGGCTCCATGATACACCCGCCACCGCGAAACGGGCAGCCGGCGGTCACGACAGCGGGCTGATCTGGATCGGCGTCGGAGTGAAGATCAGGATGAAGATCACCAGCATGGCGATGCCCAGGGCGCGCCGGCGTCCGTCCAGCGTGGTGATCTCGTCCAGTACCGGCGCGTGCCCGCGCAGCAGCAGGACGCCCATCGCCAGCCAGATCCACCAGCCGCTCCAGCCGGGGATCGGCAGGGCGGCCAGCGGGCTCAGCAGGCCCAGCAGCCCGGCGGCCTCGCCCGGCGGCAGGCCGATCAGCGCCTCGCGCAGGCTGCCCAGCGCCCCCAGCACGCCGAGCGCGATCAGGACCGGCAGGCGGGCGCGGCGGGCGCGGTCCCCGAACAGACCGTACAGCACGTGCCCGCCGTCCAGCTGGCCGATGGGCAGGAGGTTCAGCGCGGTGACCAGGAAGCCGGCCCACGCCGCGAAGGCCACCGGATGCACCCACACGTCCAGCCCGTCTGCCGGCAGGATGCGCCCGAAGATCAGGAACTTCATCGCCAGGTAGGCCAGCGACTGGCCCTCGTGGAAGACTACCGTCTGCTCGCGCACCACCGGCGGCAGATCGGCCAGGAACTCGGCGGAGGTGCCCACCTGCGACATCAGCAGGCCGGCGGCCATCACCGGCAGGGCGATGATCAGCCCGGCCAGCGGCCCCGCCACGCCGATATCGAACTGGATGCGGCGGTTGGGGGATGGCTCGCGCATGGCGATCACCGCGCCCAGCGTCCCCAGGATGTTGAACGGCATGGGGATGAAGAAGGGCGGCGAGGTATGCACCTTATGGTAGCGAGCCACCAGATAGTGACCCATCTCATGCGCGCCCAGGATGCCCAGCAGGGCCAGCGTATACTGCAGGCCGGTGATCAGGGCCGCCCGCCAGACTGCCGGCGACGGCAGCAGTTCGGGGTAAGGCGTCAGGGAGGCATTGCCGGTGATCTGCACCAGCGCCACCTGCACGGGCGGCAGGTACAGGCCATCGGCCTGACCCATGCCGGTCAGAAAGACGCTGATCACCGTCAGCGCAAACAGGGCGACCGCCGCAGTCGGGAAGGACCGGGTGGGCTTCTGAAAGACGGTCGGCAGGGCCAGGATCACATCCTGATCGCCCTCGCGGCGCAGCAGGGGGGTGTGCCCTGCCGCCTCGAAGCGAGGGCGCAGCCAGGCGAACGCCTCGGCGGCGGGCATCGTGAGCTGCCCGCGCAGCCGGATCGGCGAGTTGCGCTCCCCCAGCGTGACATCCTCCACGGCCATCACCTCGCGGGCGGCCGCCAGCAGCGCATCCTGCGCCTGCTGCAGCCGCGGCGGCGCCAGCGGCGTCACCTGATCCCCGGTTTCCTGCCTGCCCTGCGCTTCGTCTGCCATAAGTCTCTCCGTGATTGCCCTGAACTGCGCTGATTGTATCGCAAAGCGGGGCTGCCGGTAGCGGCGGGTTGCCGATCCCCGCCGGGGCGGCTAAGCTAGTAGTCGGTCAACATGAACAGGATTGGCTGTGCCCGGAGACCTCACCTCCTCAAGCCCCCCTCTCCGCAAAGGCGGGGAAACCGGGCGCAGCGAAGAGGGGGTGAGGTCAAGAAACCCATCAAAATCACACGGACGGGGTACTCAGGGTTCCGCGGCATGAACGAATCCTGAAGATAATACCTGCCTGCGCGAAATACTCAGCGCCATGCGTCACGCCTCCCGATCCCATTCCCTCAGCGCCGCCGCCCGGCTGGCCGTCGCCGCGACCGGCCTGGCCGCGCTGCTGCGGCTGCCGGCGCTGGAGACGCTCGCGCCCGCCGCCTGGTTCGATGAAGTCTGGTTCGCCCTGCGCGCCCGCGAGCTGCTGCAGACCGGGCAGGTGCAGGTCTTCTACCCCACCGCCTTCGGCGGGGCCAACGCCGGGCTGGCGATGCTCACCGCGCTGGCTCAGGCGCTGGGGCTGGATGGCATCACCGCGGCCCGCTGGGTGCTGGCCGTCGGCGGCGTGCTGAGCGTCCCGCTGGCGTATGCCTGCCTGCGCGAGCTGCTGGCCCGCCCGGCGGGCGATTCGGCGCCCGCGTTCAGCGCGATGTCCGCGGCGCTGGCTGCGCTGGTCCTGGCCTATACGCTGTTCTTCGCCATCCTGACCCGCGTGGGCATGGAATCGGGGCTGGCCCCGGCGGCGGCGCTGCTGGCGGTCTGGCAGATCCGGCGCGGCGCGCGCGGGCGGTGGGCTGGCTGGCTGCTGGCCGGGCTGGCCGCCGGGCTGGCCCAGTACAACGGGCTGCACGCCCGCCTGGTGCTGCCGGTCGCCGGCTGGGCGGCGCTGGAAGCCATCCTGACCGCCCGCGGCCCGGACCGGCAGCGGGCGCTGGCCGGCGCGGCGCTGATGATCGGCGCGGCGGCGCTGGCCGCCCTGCCCCTGATCGCCTTCTTCATCCGCCAGCCGGAGTGGCTGACCGCTCGCGCCGCCCTCGTGGCCCGCGACCCCGGTCAGACGCTGATCGGGCAGCTGGCGGGCAACCTGCGGTTGATCGTCCGCGCCGTCAGCCTGGAGGGCAGCTACGACCCCAAGACGACCGTCCCCGGCATACCGCTGCTGGACGCCGTCCAGAGCGCCGGGTTCTGGGTCGGGCTGGGCTGGGCGGCGCTGCGCGCGCCGCGCCGCGCCGAGGCTCGCCTGCTGCTGGTCTGGCTGCTGGCGGCGGCGCTGCCGGGCCTGCTGACCGAGGGCGCGCCGAACCTGCAGCGCATGGCCGGGGTCGCCGCGCCGCTGGCGGCCCTGACCGCGCTGGGCTGGGAGCAGATCTACCGCCGGCTGGCCGCGGCCCCCGTCCCCGCCTGGCGGAGGCTGCTGCCGGCCGGGGCCGCCGCGCTGATCGCCGTCAGCGCAGGCTGGCACGCCTACCTGCTGTACGTCCGCTGGCCGCAGACGCCGATCCTGCGCCAGCAGTTCACCGCCGCCCCGGTGGAGATCGCCCGCGACCTGATCGCCCGGAGCGCCGCCGGGGAGACGGCCTTTGCCGAACGCGCCCCCGAGGCCGAGGACATCGCCGCCTTTGAGTACCTGCTGCCGGGCACGCCCGTGCAGCGGCTGGACTTCCGCCAGTGCCTGCCGCTGCCCGACCGCCGCGCCGCGCCGACCGCCTACCTGGTGCTGACCGACCGCGACCCGGCCACGGTGAATCGGCTGCGCGAGGCGTACCCCTCTGCCTGGATGCCCTACCGCGAACGGGACCTGTTCGGGGGGACGGGGACGCTGGTGGAGATCCCCGCCGGGGCGAGCGCCCCGCCGCCGCCGCGCCCGGCCAGCGCCCGCTTCGCCGCCGGGATCGCGCTGGCCGGCTGGGACGCCTCCACCGACGCGCTGCGGCCCGGCGAGACGCTGTTCGTGACGCTCTACTGGCGGGCCGGCGAGCCGGTAGCGCAGGACCTGACCGCCTTCGCCCACCTGGGCAGCGGGCTGCCGGGCGAGCCGCCGATCCTCGCTCAGCGCGACGGCCAGCCGTGCGTCGGCCTGTACCCGACCTCACGCTGGCAGCCCGGCGAGATCGTGCCCGATTCGTTCGCCATCACCCTGCCGGCAGACGCCCCGCCGGGGGAGTATCCGCTGGCGGTGGGCTGGTACGCCTACCCCTCGCTGGAGCGCCTGCCGCTGCTGGCGGCTGACCCCGCTACGCCGGACGGTCGGGCGGTGCCGGGGACGATCCGCGTCCTGCCCCCGTAGAGGCGCCTCTACGGGGCAGGCTCGCCGAAGACCTGCACCTCGCGCCAGGCCACCCACGACGGGCTGGCGGTCGTCAGCACACGGACGGCCGTCACGCCTTCCAGCGGCGCGGGCGGGGTGAAGATCAGCCAGTCGCCGTCCCGCGTGAAGCCGCTGAAGGTGTGCGCCTGCGTATAGCCGCCGCCGGGGCCGCGCACCTCGATCCGGTGGACGGTATCGCCCTCCGGATACTGGGCTGCCAGCAGGCGGATCTCCGTCACGCGGTACGTCCCCTCCAGATCGACCTCGATCCAGGCCGGAGCGCCCCCGCCCGATCCCCAGTTGCTGCCGTCATTCTGATCGACGGCGGCGGCGGCGGGCTGATCCGGCAGCGCGGCGGACGCGGTCACCGGTTTGCCCGCGGCCAGGTTGCCGCCGGAGATGGCCGGCGCGGTGCAGGGGTCGGGCTGGTTGACCGGGGCCAGCAGCTCCAGCAGATAGCCGTCGTCGTCGGTCAGGCCCCAGGTGCGGTCGCCGGCATCGGCGTTGGCCGGGTAGTACGTCCAGTACAGCCAGCCGTCGAAGCCCTGCCCGCACGATTCGGCGACCCAGCGGGTGATCGCCTGGGCCGCCGCGGTGCGCTCGCTGTACAGGTGGCGGAACGCGCCGTACTCGCCCATAACGATGGGTTTCGCCTCAAAGCCGGCCATGCCGAAGGCGGCGGCGTGGTCGGCCAGCGACGCCCCGCCGGGGTAAGCATGGAAGTCGAAGAAGTCCAGGTCGGCGGCCTCCAGCAGTGAGGCCGTCTCGACATACCAGCCGGGCGCGACCAGCTCCGGCACAAAGAAGCCCATCGTCACCAGCGCGGTCGGATCGTGCGTCAGGATCTCCTCGCGCATCTGAGCGATGTAGTAGATCAGCCCCTCGCTGACCATGCGCGCCTTCTGAGTGGGGTCGCTCATGTCGTAGCTGCCGGTGGTGGTGGTGACCGTGCCCGCCGTCAGCGACAGGGGCGGCTGGTCGGCGAACATCCACTGCTCGTTGAGCAGCTCCCAGCCCAGCACGGCGTCGAAGGCGGCCCCGCGCTCCGCCAGCCCGGTCAGCAGGTCGCGCCAGTAACGGCGGGTGGCCGAGATCGCGCCCGGCGTCAGGTAGTACGAATTGCGGTAGCCGCCGAACGTCTCCCCGGCCTGGCTGTTGGCTTCCTCCGCGTAGCCGCCCTGATTGGGCAGGTCGTTGGACGTGAACAGGATGACCACGCCGGCCTCGCGGGCGGACAGAGTCATGTCGGCGATGTTATCCAGATAGGCCGGGTTGAGGCCCTCGTTGTCGGCATCGCCGATGCAGCCCGCCCCCTCATTACAGTGATCAAGGAACACGCGCACGGTGTTATAGCCGTAGCCGGCCAGCTGAGCGAAGTCGGCGCGGGTGCGCGCGCCGTCGTAAACGCCCACCTGCAGGAGTTTAAGGGCGTAGCCCCCGCCGCTCGCCGGGACAAAGGCATAGTTGACTCCGCGCGGCACGAATGGCTGCCCTGTCTGCCGGTCGATGAAGGTCTGCCCCTCCACGCCGATGCGGTGCTCCGGCGGCGGGCCGGTCGGCGAAGGCTCCGGCGTGGGGGGATCGGTCGGGGCCGGGCCGACGTCGGTCGGCTCAACCGTCGGAACGGGCGCAGGCAGGCCGCAGGCCAGCAGCGCCAGCGCCAGCGCAGCGGGCAGAGCGATCAGGGCAAGGGTACGCTGCATGGGGTTTGCTCCCTGAGCCGGTATGTCTGGCTGACATCCACAAAGCGCCCAGTATAGTGGATTCGGCGAAGGCGCGCCGGGGGGCGAGCGCGTCAGGCGGGGTCGGCTGGCGGCGCGGGGATGGGCAGGGCCACCGTGAAGGTCGAGCCGCGGCCGGGCGCGGAGTCCAGCCACAATCGTCCGTTGTGCGCCTGGGCCAGGTGGCGGGCGATGGGCAGCCCCAGGCCGCTGCCCCGACCCACCCGGAGGCCGTGGCGGGTCTGGCGGAAGGATTCGAAGATCAGTTCGTGGTCGGCGGGATCGATCCCCGGCCCGGTGTCCGTCACCGTGATGAGCACCTCGCCGCCCGCCCGCCGGGCCGTGAGGACGATGCTCCCGGACTCGGTGAAGCGGCAGGCGTTGGAGACCAGGTTGAGAATCATCTGGTGCGCCCGGCGGGCATCCAGCCGCAGCAGGGGCAGCTGATCGTCCATCTCCAGGCTGATGGCAATGGGCTTATGCGCCACCAGCCCTTCCGCGGTGGTCATCACCTGCTGGAGGATGGGCCGGAGGTCCACGCTGTCCTCCATGGCCAGCTGCAGCGAGTCTGCCTCGATGCGGAAGATATCCAGGATATCATTGATCAACGCGAGCAGCTGCCGCCCGCTGAGGGTAGCCTTCTCCAACATATCGCGCTGTTCCGGGTTGACGGGGCCTTTCAGACCGGACGAGACAAACTGGGTGAAGTTGATGAGGGCATTCAGGGGAGTGCGCAGCTCGTGGCTGATGATGGCCATGAACTGGGTCTTGAAGCGGTCAGCCTCCAGGGCGCGGTCCCGGGCGCTCTCCGCGTCGCGGCGAGCCGATTCCAGTTCGGCAGTGCGCTCGCGGACGCGCTCCTCCAGCCGCAGCTCGGATTCGCGCAGCGAGGCGACCAGCCCCTCCAGCTGCCGGCGGCGGATGATCTCCAGCTGCCGGGAATGAGCCGCATAGACCAGGATCAGAGCCGTCACCACGATCAGGTAGACAATCATCGGCGTCGGATCGGCATCGGCGGACACAAAGGACGACCGCGGCTCCAGCCACGCCAGCGCCAGGACGCCCGCGATCATGATGGCGCCGGACGCCGCCGCGCCCAGCGGGCCGACGAAGATGCCCGCCAGCAGCACCGGGACGACGGCGAAGTACAGCAGGTTGGTCTGGCTGCCGGGGATGAAGGGCAGCAGGATGGTGGCGGCCAGCGTGATCGTGAGCAGGGCGGCCATCACCGGCCCCACCGCGCCCAGCCGCTCCGCCAGAAGCATGAGCACAAAGATCCCCCACAGGATCACCGCGACCAGCAGGTCAGGCTGAGCCAGCGTGTTGCCCCGGTCCATGTAATACAGGATGACACCGCCCACACTGACCACCAGCCCCAGCAGCATGCGATCCAGCAGGGCCGCGCGGTGTCGGCGTTCCTCATCCGCGATGCCGGCATGGGGACTGATCAGCCAGCGCCATAGGCGAGTGAATCCAGATGCCATTTCTCAGCCAGCACCCGCACAGAGAAAGTCCAGCCCGGCCTCTCCGACTGAGGACCTAGTATAGTCAATTCAACCGGCGCGTGCAGGCAGCAGCCGGCGCATTCCGGGACAGCGCTCATTCGTAGGCCAGCGCCTCGCGGACGCTCAGGCGCGATGCGCCGCGGGCGGGCAGGTAGCTGGCCGCCACCGCCACCCCCAGCGACAGGGCGATCCACATCGCCGCGCCCGGCAGCGAGTACTGATAAGCCAGCGGCTTGCTGACCATCGCGGCCCCGACGAAATGGCACAGCGCCCGGCTCACCGGCATGGCCAGCAGCGCCCCCAGCACCGCCCCCAGCAGCCCGATGATCGCCCCCTCGACCATCACGATGCCCCACACGGCGCGGTTGGTGGCCCCCAGCGCCCGCATCACGCCGATCTCACGGGTACGCTCGATCACGTTCAGGCTCATCGTCCCGGTCAGGCCCAGACCGCCCACCACGGCCAGCAGCAGCGCCATGAGCAGCATGAAGCCGATCACCACATTCAGGATGGTGGTGCTGGTGCCGACGAGCTGGCCGATGGGGAACGCCAGGCCGACGATCAGGCCGCTATCCTCGAAGCGCTCTTCCAACGCGCGCTGGATGCGGTACTGATCGCCCAGATCCGCGCCCGCCGTCTCGATGACCACGTAGTTGGCCAGCCCCCCGGAACCCGTCAGGCGGGCGTAGGTTTCGGCGGGGATGTAGCCCACGTAGTCGCCGCTCGGATCGTTGACGATCGGCATCTCACCGATCACCGTGAAATCCACCTCCCGGCCCTCTATCTTGAGCGTGACGATGCTGCCAGCCCTGAAGGCCGCCGAATCGCCTGCCAGGGTGTTGCCGGCGATCAGCACCACATCGCCATCGCCGGGGCGCAGCCAGCGGCCAGCATCCACCGCCGGGATGATGTAGGGCGTTGCCGGATCGACGGCGTACAGGCGCACCGTGGCGCCCTCGCTGCGGTCGGGGCGGATGTGCTCGGTGTAGGTGAAGCCCCACGTTTCGGCGCTGACGACGCCCGGCACTCGCAGCGCCTCCCGCACGATGCGCTGCGGATGCGCTGGCTCGTTGAGCGCGATCCCGATGTCGAAGTTGAACAGGCCGAAGATGCGCTGGAACTCAAGCTGCAGCGCCTGGCGGAGGCTGAACACGGAGATGAAGATCGACCCGGCCAGCGTCAGCGTGGTGATCGTGAGCAGCAAGCGGGCGCGGCGGCGGAAGGTGTTGCGCAGCGAGAGGGCCAGCGGGCGCGGCAGGCGGCGCAGGCGTTCCAGCAGGCGGTCGAGGATCCCCGGCGGGCCGGCGGGCTGCCCGATGCCGTAGTCGCTGAGCGCCCGGTGGGCGGGGATGGCTGTGCCGCGCAGCACTGGGACCAGACCCGCCGCCAGCGGCACGATCACGGACAGGATCGCCTGCGCGGCGATCACCTCCGGGCCGGGCCGGAAGCGCCCCCGGTCATAGTTGGCAGCGGACGCGGTGAAGCCGGCCAGCGCCTGCGCGCCCAGCGATCCCAGCGGCAGGGCCACGAAGAAGGCCAGCGCCCCGATGATGATGACAGTGACCAGATACAGGGCCGCGATCTGGCCGTGCCGCCCGCCGATCGCTTTCATCATGCCGATCTGCCGCGTCTGCTGCTTGAGCAGGGCGGAAAGCGTGTTGATCACCAGAAAGGCGCTCAGGAAAAGGGCGAAGCCGCCCACCACTCCCAGCACCAGCATGATCGCCTCGGTGCCGTCCTGATTCCAGTGCTTACCCGGCTCCGGCGTGGCGGTGGTGCTGACCGTGTAGCCGTCGCGCTCGATGCGCTCACGGAGGGTGGTGGCCGTCTGCTGGATGTGCCGCAGGTCGTCGGGGCGCTCGGCCACGCGGATCAGCAGCCGGTTGTAGTCCCGCGATCCGGTCAGCCACTCCAGCGTCTCGAAGGTGATGAAGCCATAGCCCTGATTGAAATACTGGGATGGGAAGCGGGCTACATCATGGGCCAGGCCGGCCAGCCGCAGGTCGCGCTCCTGCCCATCGGCCAGCTCGATGTGAAGCGTCTCGCCGGGGGCAAAGCCGGGGATGGCCATCATCGAGCGCTCCAGCAGGACCTCGCGGCGGGCGGGGGGCCAGCGACCTTCTTCGGGGAAGAACAGGCTCATCTGCATGGCGTCGAAATCCGCGGCGATCAGCTCCAGATTGATCCACTCATCGGGGCCGATCTGCAGGCTGACGGTCAGGCTGGCGCGGCCCTCGGCGGCGGCGACATCGCGCAGGCCGCCGACGGCCCGCAGCAGATCATCGCTGAAAGGCGAGACGTTCATCGTGATGCTGGCAGGTCGGGTGGCCAGATAGGCGGCGGAGAGCTGCTCGCGGATAGCCCGGCGGGAGCCGCCGATAGCGCCGATGGCGAACACGCCGGTGGCGACAGCCATCACCACCAGAGCGGTGCGCAGCCTGCTGCCCCACAGGTCGCGGAGGGGCTTACGCCATCTCGGATCGCTGAACATGCCCTGAGTATAGGAGCAAGCCAGGCGGAGGGGAAACGCCGCCCGGACCGCGGCGATCAGTCGGCGGCCAGCAGATCGCGGGCGCGTTCGATGTACTCCAGGCTCTGATGGCGGAAGTAGGTGTTGTACAGATCGGCGTAATGGCCGCCCGCCGCCAGCAGCTCCTCGTGCGTGCCCTGCTCGATGATCTCGCCCCGGCGCAGCACGATGATCCGGTCGGCGTGCCGCACCGTCGAGAGGCGGTGGGCGATGACCACCGAGGTGCGCCCGCGCAGCACCAGATCCAGCCCTTCCTGAATGAGCGTCTCGGTCAGTGGATCGACGCTGGCGGTGGCCTCGTCCAGGATGAAGATCGAGGGGTTCTGGAGCAGCACGCGGGCCAGCGCCACCAGCTGCCGCTGCCCCATCGACAGATTGCCGCCCCGCTCCCCGACGGGCGTATCCAGCCCGCCGGGCAGGCTGGCGATCCAGTCCCCGCGCCCGACGGACTGGGCCGCCGCCCGCACTTCGTCGTCGGTCGCCTCCGGCCGCCCGTAGCGAATGTTGTCCATCACCGTGCCGTCAAACAGGAACGGCGTCTGGGTGACGATGCCCAGATGCGCCCGGTAGGCCCGCAGAGCCAGCGACCGGATGTCGTGCCCATCGATGGTGATGCGCCCACCCTGAAACTCGTAGAAGCGGGCGATCAGCTTGGCGAGGCTCGACTTGCCCGACCCGGTATGCCCGACCAGCGCGCAGGTCTGCCCTGCCGGGATATCCAGCGAGAAGCCCGTCAGCACCGGCTCGTTCTCCGTGTAGCGGAAGTCCACGTCCTCAAAGCGCACCGCGCCGGCCAGCGACGGCAGGCGCAGGTTGCCCGTCTGCACCACTTTCGGCTCGCTGTCCAGCAGGGCAAAGACGCGCTCGGCGGCGGCCAGCCCCAGCTGGAACTGGCTCCAGAACGACGCGATGCTGGTCAGCGGGAACCAGAAGCGGGCGATGCCCTGGATGAACAGGTACCAGCTGCCCAGGCTCAGGCCGCCTCCCAGCACCGACAGCCCGCCAATGTACGTCAGCGCCGCCGTGCCGATGCCGGCCAGCATGTCCAGAATCGGGAAGATGCCGCTGAAAATGAAGCCGGTGCGCAGCCCGATGCGGAAGGACTGCCGGTTGACATCCAGGAACTCGCCGTAGATGGCCTGCTCCTGGCGGAAGGTCTTGGCCACGCCGATGCCGCTGATCGTCTCCTGAATGTGCGCGCTGACCTCGGCCTGGACACGCCGCTGCTGGGTGATCGTGCGGCGGGCGATGTGCCGGAAAGCCAGGGCGGTAGCGAAGATGAACGGGGCCAGCCCCAGCAGCACCAGCGTCAGCCGCACGTCTACCAGAAACAGGTAGCCCACCAGCAGCACCACCAGCAGCACGCGGCTGAGCAGATCCATGGTCAGGGTGACGACCTGGGTGAACGCCTGCGTATCCGAGATCACGCGGCTGACGATCTTGCCAGACGCGAACTGATCGTAGAAGGACAGGTCGCGGCGCATGATGGCGTCGAAGGCGTCCTCGCGCATCCGCAGAGCGACGTTGCCGACGGCCTCGGCACTGAGGCGCGCGCGCACCAGGTTAAAGACCCAGCCCAGGCTGGCCAGCCCGGCCACCAGTGCCCCGACCAGCAGCAGATTCGCGCCACCGGGGTCGGCCTGGATGGCGTCCAGCGCCTGCGAGATCGCCACCGGCAGGCCCAGGTTGGTCAGCGAGTGCAGCGTGACCGCCGCGGCCACCGCGGCCATCCGCCCGGCCTCGGGCCGGAAGTAGGCGATGATCCGCCGCAGCAGGTCGCTGTCTTTGTAGGTCCGGTCGTAGGCCTCGGCGTCGAGGCCGTCCATGAAGAAGCCCATCAGATTGATCCTTTGGTGGAGGTCAGCTGTTTGTGGACTTCTTTCAGAGCCGCCTCCACTGAGGGAAAGGTCCTTACCGAGATATTGCCGAAGATCTCGGTATTCAAGCCGCGGCTGGCCAGCTCCACCAGCCGGCTGTCTGAGATGAATATCACCTGCCGGATGGCCGGGTGGTGAAACACCGAGTTGGAATCTTTGCGCGCCCGGTTGGCGGCAATGATGATGTCGTTCGGGCTGAAGGTGACAGCCAGCATATCGACGATCAGGAACACCGGCTGCGGGCTGGACTCAGCCAGGCGCAGGATCGCGTCAACCATCGCATCCAGTTCTTCCGCCACCCAGAAATCCGCCTGGCAGGTGGCGACTACGATGGGCTGCTCCGGCACAGCTTCTACCGTGTGGGACATAAATACCTCCTCGAGCCGGACTCCTCTGACCGGCAGCCGTCCCTCAGCATGCATCACGCATGGCTCACTGCGGATCGGCGGCCTGTTCCGGCAGGGCGATGTCGTAGCGGGCGAAGATGCGCCGGTACAGGTCGCTGGTGCGCAACAGGTCTTCATGGGTGCCGCGGGCGACGATGGTGCCGCGATCCATGACGACGATGGTATCCGCCCAGCGGATCTGCGACAGGCGGTGGGTGATCAGCAGGGTGGTGCGCCCCTGCCGCGCCCGCTGGATGGCCTTCTGAATCTCGTCCTCGGTGGCGCTGTCGATGGCGCTGGTGGAGTCGTCCAGGATCAGGATGCGCGGGCTGCTCAGGAAGGCGCGGGCCAGCGCCAGGCGCTGCCGCTGCCCGCCGGAGAGCGTCACGCCGCGCTCACCGATCACCGTCTCGTAGCCCTTCTCGAAGCCGGTGATGAAATCGTGCGCCTGCGCTTCGCGGGCCGCCTGCTCGATCTCCGCCGGCGTCGCGCCGGGCCGCCCGAAGGCGATGTTCTCCGTGATGGTACGGGAGAACAGGAACACATCCTGCTCGATGCGGCTGATCTGCGAACGCAGCGAGTCCAGATCCCAGTCGCGCACGTCCACCCCATCGATCAGAATGCGGCCCTGCTGCACATCGTAGGTGCGGTTGACCAGTTGCGTGAGCGTGGTCTTGCCCGATCCGGTCTGCCCGACGATGGCCACGGTCTGCCCCGGCTCGACGCGCAGCGACAGGTCGCTGACGCCGAAGCCCGACTCATCGTAGCCGAAGCTCACATCCTCAAAGACGATCTCGCCGCGGATGGGGGCGCGGTGCCCGCCGGCGTTCTGATCCAGATCAGCTTCGGCGCGCACCAGGCTCAGGATGCGCTCCGCGCCGGCGGCGCCCATCTGGATCAGGCCGAACGCCCACAGCGAGATGAACACCGGAAAGGCCAGCACCTCCATCAGCCCCATCACGGCGATGACATCGGCCAGCGACACCGCCCCCTGCCGGTACAGCAGCAGGGCGTGCAAAAAGGTCGCGCCGACGGCGATGCCGTATATCAGGAGCGGCAGATAGGTCGATTCAATGCGGCCCTGGGCGACGAAGTGGCGGCGGTACTCGCGGGCCGCCCGCCCGAACTTCTCGCGCTCGGCGTTCTCCTGCGCGCTGGCCTTGACCGTCTCGATGCCGGAGATGGTCTCCTCCAGCCCGGCGCTCATCAGGCCGTAGGCTTCGCGCTGGCGGGTCATCACCGGGTCAAGGCGGCGCATGTAGGCGCGGGTGACCACGATGTAGATGGCGATGAAGACCAGCGGCACCAGCGTCAGCTCCAGCTCCGTCATGCCGATGAAGATCAGCGGGATGACGATGCCCAGGATCATCTCGTAGATGAGCGCGATGCCGGGGTTGATCATGCCGTTGAGCTGGCGCACATCCTCGGTAGCGCGCGCCATGATGTCACCCACGCGCTGCCGATCGTGAAAAGTCTGGCTTTTGCCCAGCAGGCTGCCGTACAGCTCCTCGCGGGAGTCGGCCTCCATGCGCTGGGCAACGACCTCGACGGACAGCGCGCCGATCAGGTTGGCGACGCCGTTGCCGGAGATGCCACCCAGCACACCCAGAGCCGCGCGCAGCAGGTCGCGGCGGACATCCCCGCTGCCGGTGGTGAGCGCCTCGGCGGCCCGCCCAACAAAAACTGGCGCCGCCGAGTACAGCAGCAGGCTGGCAGCTTTGAAGACAATCGCGCTGAAGACGAACAGGCGGTAGCGCCACATGTGCGAAACGATCCAGCGCAGCGGGCCATTCGCGGTAGTGTAGCGGTAGGTTTCCTGGGCGGTAAACTCGCTCCTGCCGGTAACAGACACGCCGGGTCTCCTTGCCCGCCGGGCTGCGGCGGGATCATCGCGGGGCGCGAAGTGGAGAGTATAGCACAAATGGGCGGGGGGCGCTCCCCGGCAGACGAGGCCCCTCACGGGGTGCGCTGATAGACGGCCAGCCCGCCGCAGGCGGCGAAGCCCCGCCGCCGGTACAGCTCGACCGCCCCGGCGGCAGCCTGCAGGGCGGCATACCGGCAGCCGGCTGCCTGCGCCAGCGCCAGCGCGTGGGCCGTCAGCGCCGCGCCGATCCCCCGGCGGCGGGCATCCGGGATGGTGCTGACCGCGTACAGCCCGGCGGCGCCCTCCGCCAGCAGCAGCGCCGCCGCGCTCACCGGCTGATCCCCCAGCCAGCCCACCAGCAGCCGCGCCCGGTCGCCGTCCGTGCGCCGCACATAGTCATACAGGTCGGCGTAGGCCCGCACGGCGAAAGGTGGGAAGGCGTTGGCCGCCCCGCTGACGGCGGCAAAAGCATCCACATCGGCGCGGCAAACGGCAGCGCGGATTGCCAGCCCCGGGGGGGCGGGCAGCGCGGGCGGCAGGGCGCGCAGATCGGCGGCCATCGCGGTCACCGGGTCCGGCCCGCGCAGGCCGCGCCCCGCCAGCCGCCGATCCAGGTCGGCGGGCAGGTCGCCGGGGAGCACCCACCAGGTCAGCGGGAGGCCGCGCCGGATGTGCTCACCCAGCACCTCATCCAGCCGGGAATCCACGCGCCTTGCGTCGAAGCGGGCGAAGGCAGCGCTGTTGAAGACGGGGTGCGGCACGGTCGAAACGCGCCACAGCAGGTCGGGCTCGCGGCGCAGAGGGCCGGCAGGCCAGTCGGCGCCCAGCGACATCCATACCCGGCGGTTTTCAACCGCCATCCGCAGGGCATCCGCCGGGTTCAGGGGACCGTCCACAGCAGGATCGTCCCATCCAGCGAGCCGCTGGCCAGCATGCCATCCGGCAGGAAGGCCAGCCCGCTGACTGGCAGATTGTGGCCGCGCAGGCGAGCCAGCAGCTCCCCGGTGGCGGCATCCAGAACGCGGATGTCGCCTTCCAGGCTGGCGGTGGCCAGCCGCGAGCCGTCCGGCGAAAGGGCCAGCGCGGCCGGGCCGGGCGGGAGGCCGGCCAGAGTCTGGATCAGTTCCGCGCCGGGCAGGGAGAACAGGCTGACGCTCCCCGACGGGCCGGCAGCGGCCAGCCGCGAGCCGTCCGGCCAGAAGAGCAGCCCACGCGGCCCGATCCCGTCCACAGCCAGGGCGATCGGGGCGGGCGGTGCGCCGCGCAGATCGGCGGCGGGGTAGAGAAGGACTCCGCCGGGGCCGCCGCCGGCCAGCAGCATGCCATCGGGTGAAAACACGACGCTCTGCGCTCCGCCTGGCGGGGCCGCCAGCGCCGTCAGCGGCGGATCCCCTGGCCGATCAGCGGCCCACACGAAAATCGATCCGCCCGCTGCGGCGGCGATCCGTTCGCCGTCCGGTGACCACGCCAGCCCGGTCACCGGGCCGGGGGACGCAGCCAGCGTCTGCGGAGCGCCTGACGGGCCGGGCAGCCCCCAGATCAGCACCTCGCCGCTGCTCAGCCCGGCGGCCAGGCGATCCCCGTCCGGGCTGGCCGCCAGCGCGATCGCCAGCCCGCGGGAAGCAGATCCCAGCTCGGCCCGGGGTGCGGCGGGCGCGGCCGGGTCCCAGATCAGCGCATCGCCGCCAGCCGTCCCGGCGATCAGGGTGTCGCCGACAGCGATCAGACCGTAGATCGGGCGGGAGAAGCCCGTCAGGCGGCGGGGCGGGGCCGGGCCGCCGGGCCGGTCGGCGGGCCACACCTCCAGCCGGCCATCGATGGTCACCGCCGCCAGCGCATCCCCGGCGGGGGAGTAGGCCACAGTGTAAGCCTCCAGGCCGGTGATCACCTGCCCCCCGACGGCATCCCACACGGCTCCCTCACCGAGCTCCGCACCCGCGGCGATCCGCCGGCCATCCGGCGACCAGCTCAGGCTCTCGACGCGGCCATCCAGCCCGGTGAACACCCGCGCAACAGCACCGCTGGCATCCCACGCGATCACACCATCCTGCGTGCCAACCGCCAGCTGCGAACCATCGGGCGCGAAGGCCGCTCCGTAGGCGACGCCCACCGGGGCGGCCAGCGCCAGCGTCGGCGTATTGCCGCTCAGCGGCCAGATGCGCACACCGCCAGAATCGAGCACGCCGGCCAGCCGGTCGCCGTCCGGCGCGAAGGCCACACTGTTGACGCCGCTGCCATCGCCGCTGAAGGCGGCCACCTGCTGCCCGGTGGCGACCTCCCAGACCAGAGCAGTGTCGTCATACGAACCGGAAGCCACGTAGCGGCCGTCCGGGGAGAAGGCCACGCCGCAGATGCCCAGGGTGTGCCCGGTAAGCCAGCGGGTTGCCGAGCCCTGCTCCACATCGATCAGCAGCAGGTCGGGGCGCAGCAGCAGCCCGGCGGCCACGGTGCGGCCATCGGGCGAAAAGGCCAGGTCATGCACCGGGCGCTCGACAGGCAGCGCCCACTGCTCAGTCAGTGTGCGGGCATCGAGCAGCAGGACGGCGCGGGTGGTGCCGATGGCCAGATAGGCGCCATCCCGGGAAAAGGCCGCGGCCTGCAGCGATCCGCGTCCCAGCCGCGCGATCGCGCCCTCCGGCAGGGGATCGGGGGATGAGACGGGCGGGAGCGAAGCGGGGCGGCAGGCGATCAGGGTCAGGGCAGCCAGCAGGGCGGCCACGCTGCGGGAGAAGGTCATTGTGCACATGCCATTAATGGTAGCGCAGCGGGCAGCGCAGGTACAAGAAGGCATGCCAGCGTTTGCCTGTGATGAGAGCCTCCACACTGGATCAGGTGTTCTAGTATAAATGCGCGGTCTGTGGTATAACCTGCGGCATCATGACAGCCATCTACGACTTCCAGCGGCAGATGCGGCAGGGTGGCGAGGGCGAGGCGTTCCTCGACGCCTTCTTCACAGGTAAGGGCTACGCCATCGCGGCAGCCAGCCCGGAGCAGCAGCGCCAGGGCATCGACCGCATCTTCACCAGCCCCGGCACGGGCCGGGTTTCGCTGGTGGAGTACAAGACCGATCACGCCGCCGCCCGCACCGGCAACGCTTTCATCGAGACGATCTCGGTGGATGCCGCGGGCAAGATGGGCTGGGCGCTGACCTCGCAGGCGGAGATCCTCGTCTACTACATCCCGCCGGCGGGCACGATCACGGTGGTGCCCTTCATGGCCCTGCACTGGGAGATGCCGCGCTGGCTGCGCGACTATCCGCCGCGGCAGGCCCGGAACGCCCACTACGCCACGCACGGGATCATCATCCCACTGGCCGAACTGGAGCGCCACGCCCTGCGCGTCTACCGCGTTCAGGCGGAGGGCGGCAGCGCGTAAATCTCGCCGCAGCACCCCCCCCGGCCTGAAGCCGGAATCCACCCCGCGGGCCGCTGCGCGCTATACTCTCTACCTGATCGATTCGCCGCCCAACTGGAGCAGTTCCATGCGTGCCTTCCGGCTTTCCCGGCCTACCCCGCTGGAGTCCTTCGCCCTGTCGGACGTTCCCGACCCGGCCCCCGGCCCCGGTCAGGCGCTGATCCGCCTGCACGCTGCCGCCCTCAATCACCGCGACCTGCACTTCATCGACGCCCCGGTCGATCACCCGGTGATCGTTGGCTCGGACGGCGCGGGCGTGGTCGAGGCGGTCGGCGCGGGCGTCACGGCCCACGCCCCCGGCGACGCGGTCGTCATCCACCCGTCAATGGACTGGGGCGGTTCGGACGAGACCTTTGCCGAGGGCTTCGAGATCCTGGGCGATCCGCATGACGGCACGCTGGCCGAACGCATCGCCGTGCCCGCTGCCAACGTCTTCCCGCGCCCGGCGCACCTGACGTGGGAGCAGGCCGCCGCGCTGCCGCTGGCCGGCCTGACGGCCTACCGGGCGCTGTTCAGCCGGGGCCGGCTCCAGCCCGGCGAGCGCGTGCTGATTCACGGCATCGGCGGCGGGGTGGCGCTGTTCGCCCTGCAGTTCGCCGCCGCCCGCGGGGCGCAGGTGATGGTCACTTCCACCAGCGACGCCAAGCTGGCCCGCGCCCGCGACCTGGGCGCGGCGGCGGGCGTCAATTCCCGCCACGCCGACTGGGTGGCCGCAGCCCGCGAGTGGAGCGAAGGCCGCGGCGTCGATCTGGTCGTCGAGAGCATCGGCGGGGAGTACTTCAGCCGCAGCCTGGAGGCGCTGCGCCGCGGCGGGCGGCTGGTCAGCTTCGGGCGATCGGCCCGCCAGCCCGGCACGGTGGACATCGGCACGCTGTTCTGGCACGAGCTGACGATCCTCGGCTCGATGATGGGCAGCCCGCGCGACTTCGCCGCCATGCTGGCCCTGGTGGAGGAGGCGCGGCTGGCCCCGGTGATCGACTCGGTGTACCCGCTGGAGGACGTGCGCGGCGCGTTCGCCCGGCTGAAGGATCAGACGCAGTTCGGCAAGATCGTGCTGCGCTGCGCCTGAGCGGCGCGGGGCTTCTGCCCCTGCCTGATTCCGACCCTCTGCCATCTGGTGTTACCTGTGAGGAGACTGCCTGATGACCCAGACTGACGCCGTCCCCGCCGCGGCTGCTCCCCGCCGCCTCTGGCTGCTGATCGCGCTGGCGGCGCTGATCGCAGTCGGCGCCCTGGCCGCGCTGATCGCCACCGGCGCCCTGCCTCTGACGGGCCCGCGCGGGCGCATCCTGTTCCAGTCCGACCGCGACGGCAACCTGGACATCTATTCGATGCGGGCCGACGGCTCTGACCTGCAGCGGCTGACCGACGACCCCGCCCCCGACTCCAACCCGGACTGGTCGCCGGATGGGACGCGCATCGCCTTCACCGCCGAGCGCGACGGCGACGCCGAGATCTACCTGATGAACGCCGACGGAAGCGGGCAGAGCCGCCTGGCGGTATCCCCGGAAGATGACCGCCTGCCGCGCTGGTCGCCGGACGGGGCGCGCATCCTGTTCTACACCCGCCGCGACGGCTCGCCGGAAGTCTACGCCATGAACGCGCTGGACGGCGGCAACCCGACCAACCTGAGCCGCAGCCCCGCCTCGGATGCCATCGCCGCCTGGTCGCCGGACGGGACGCGCATCGCCTTCTCGTCCGACCGCGAGGGGTCGTTCGACCTGTATGTGATGGATGCGGACGGCGGGAATGTCCACCGGCTGACTTCGCACCCCGGCAGCGAACTGGGGCCGCTGTGGTCGCCAGATGGGACGCAGCTGCTGTTCGTCTCCGACCGCGAGGGCGACCTGGAGATCTACCTCCTCGACGTGCCGGCGGGCGCGCCGGACGCCGAGCCGGAGCCGATCCGGCTGACCGACAACCCGGCCGCCGACACCACGCCGACCTGGTCGCCGGACGGGCGGCGCATCGCCTTCGCCAGCGACCGCGATGGCAACTGGGAGATCTATGTGATGGACGCGGACGGCGGGAACATCACCCGGCTGACCGACGACCCGGCGGAGGATCGCTTCCCCGTGTGGGGGCCATAGCCGGGGTGACGACGGCGGGAACGGCGCTGGCCACAGAAGGAGGTCGCCGGGGCAGAGCCCGACCTGCCGTTCTCTGCGCTCTCTGCGACCTCCAGGGTCAGCCGTTCAGCGGCGTGGAAATGCGATCAGGCGGGGGCCAGCGGCAGGGTGAAGGCCATCCGGGTGCCGACCCCGCCCTCGCCCGCCTCAGCGCGGATGTCGCCGCCGTGCGCCTGCACCGCCGACCGGCAGAAGGCCAGCCCCAGCCCGAAGCCGGTCGATCGGCGCCCGGCTTCCGTCTGCACGAAGCGGTCGAAGACGCGCTCGCGCTGCTCCGGCGGGATGCCGGGGCCGGTGTCGGTGACCGTGACCTCGAGGACGGCGTCCTTCACCTGCGCGGCGACGGTGACGCGCCCGCCGGTCGGGGTGAAGCGCACCGCGTTATCGATCAGGTTCATCAGCACGCGCTCGATGCGCCGGGCGTCGGCGGGCACGCGCGGCAGCGGATCGGCGGGCAGCGCGGCCGTGAGCGTCACCCGGCCGGTCATCGTCATCGGCTGGCTGTCGGCCACGGCGCGGGTGATCAGCTCGCCCAGATCGACCGGGCTGTAGTCCAGCTCCGCCTCGCCGCTTTCCAGCCGGCCCACGTCCAGCAGCGCCTCCACCAGGTTGACCATGCGCGTCACCCCGCCCTGCGCCATCGTCACGAAGCGGCCGATGTCGCTGAGTGGATCGTAGCCCGGCTCCATCTCGATCATCGACAGGGCGGTCATGGCCAGCTGCAGCGGGTTGCGCAGATCGTGGATGATGAAGCGCAGGGTCTCCTGCCGCAGCTGGAGCACCTCGGCCATGCGTTCATGCTCGCTGGCCAGCGTGCTGAAGCGCTGCTGCAGGTCGCGCTCCCAGACCGCGGCCAGGATGCGGCTCTCGTCGGCGGTCAGCAGATGGGTGATCAGCGTCTGCATCACCACCTGGCGGAACTGCTCATCGCCGCGCAGCAGGCTCCAGAAGTCGGCCCGCGGGATCGCCAGCAGCTCGGTGGGCTTGGCGGCCATCGCGGTGGCGGTGCGGGGCGCATCAGAGATCAGCGCGATCTCGCCGATCAGGTCGCCCGGGCCGCGGTAGGACAGCGCCAGCGGGTCGCCGCCGGGCGTCTGGCGGGTGATCGCGACCTCGCCGGCGCGGATGATGTACAGGGCATCCCCGGGGTCGCCTTCGCGGAAGACCGGCTCGCCGGCCTGCACGTAGCGCGGGGTGGTGTAGCGTTCCCAGTCCGGGTTGAGAGTCATGGCAGCCTCCTTCTGGCAGATGTTGACCCGCAGCACCACCGGTTCAGCCGCCGGCTCTGCCCGGAGCCCGGCAGACGCGCCCGCCCGTGCAGCGCCAGCAGCCCGATGGACAGCTCGCTGACGCGCTAGAAGCGGGCCGCCGGCCCGGTGACCGCGGCGCAGCAGACCCACAGGATCCCCGATGGTGGCGTTGATGAACATGAAGGCAGCCGGCACCCCCCGGCGGTAGCGGTGCGCCCTGACGGCGGCGGCGTCCCATCGGTCTGCCCTCCAGCGGCGGCGGATGTGGCGACTATTATAGTCTTACGGGATGGCAAAAGGGCAACCGGCGCGCGCCGCGCGGGAGGGGCAGCGCCTCAGTCAGAGGGCCGGCGGTCAGCCCGGCGGCGCGGCGGCCAGAATACAGTCAGTGTGCGCTGGCGCGCAGCACAGGCGGTCTGCCGTCAGAACGGGAAGCGGGGCCAGCGGGCCAGCGCCGCCGCCAGGATCGCGGCGTTGATGAGCAGCGCCACGGCCCCCTGAGCGTCCAGCCGGCGCAGGCTGCCATCCCAGAAAAGGAGGAACAGCAGGCAGGAGATCGCCGCCGCCCCTATGACGGCGGCCCGCCACCACGGCTGGCGGGCCAGCAGCGCCACGCCGCCGCTGAGGAAAGCCGCCGCCGCCAGCACGCAGACGGCGGCAGCAAGCGACCGGGCCGCCTCGCTGCCAAGCAGCCGGGAGAAGGCCCACGCGCCATCCGGCCAGGTCAGCCCCGGCGTCAGTTCGAACAGGCGGCGGCTCTGCCCGAAGTACAGCAGATGCACCAGCCCGTGCAGGATGAGGAAGAGGCCGGAGATGGCGGTCAGCATGATCAGGGGTACCTTTCTCCCGGCCGGGCGGCTTTACCCGGCGGAGGCACGATCCGCCCGGCGCAGCCGGACGATGACCCAGCCCGCCGCCAGCAGGGTGGTGGCCAGCAGGGCATAGAAGGACGCCTGGATCGCCAGCGAGGGCGAGGCGCCGATCGGGTTGCGGGGGTGCAGCACCAGCGGCGCGCTGGCCGTGGCCCACACCAGGAAGGTCGCCAGCGCGGCCCGCAGGAGGCCGTCCAGCCGGCGGCCCGCCTCGGAGGCCGGCAGCCAGGCCGCCAGCACCTGCACGATGGCCGCCACCGCCAGCGTCCGCAGCCCGGCGGCCATACGCGGCTCATCCAGCCCCAGCCCACCCCAGTTGATCTGCGCCGCGATCAGGCTGGTGGCGATCCCGCCGAAATAGAAGGTCAGCGCCACCGCGCCCACAGTCCGCGCCCAGCCCGCCGCGCCCTCGCGCCCGCTGAAGGCTGCCGCCAGCCCCAGCAGGCCCGCGCCGATCAGTCCGATGGCCCCGGTCTGGATCAGCGCGGCATGGATGAACACGATGCGGAGGCCGTCGCCCAGCGTGCGCTCGCCGGGGATGATGAGCACCAGCACGGCAGCCACGGTCAGCAGGCCGCCCAGCACGGCAAAGGTCAGGCGGTGATGGTTCAGGAAGGACATGGCAGTTCCAATGGGTCAGATGCAGCTATTATAGAGGCCAGCGGCGCGTCTGCCCAGCGGCCGCCCCCGCCGCGGAGAGGCGCCGGGGCGCCCTGCCTCCATGCAACGCCAGCCATGAAAATGCTATGAAATTCGTCCCTGCGGCGCCGCGAACTCATTGACTCGCCCGCCAATCAGGCGCATACGGCAAGGGAAGCAGAATCAGGTACTCTGGCGCAGCCGCTTCGGGCGGCTCCCCCTCATGCCCGCGCTGTTCCCTACTATGCGCACCGCGCCTCTTTTGCCGCTCGCCGGGGCGGTGAAGGAGGCGCAGGGACTCCTTCAGACACCACGCTCCAGACAGATCACGAACCTGCCGACCCTGCTCAACTCATGTTCCAGGAGGGAACCATGAAACTGTGCCTCAAGCAGCTGCTGGCGGCGACGCTGATCGCTGTCGTCTCGCTGGCCTTCATCCCGGCTCTGGCGCTGGCCGCCGCCCCCGTCTTTGTGGACGACAACGCCACGGAGTGCCCCACTGCCACCTACACCGACATCCAGGCCGCCATCGACAGCGAGCCGGATGGCACGGTCATCATCATCTGCGGCGGCACCTATCCGGAGTTCGGGATGGACGCCCGCAGCAAGCTGACCCTCAGCGGCGGGGCCTTCGGCGACGTCTTCGTCAACCTGGGCAACACCCTGGGCGAAGGCGCGATCATCAGCGTCAGCAACTCGACGAACATCGTGATCGAAGGGCTGCACGTCAACGGGAACGACAACTTCGAGGTGGACGTCGCCGACCGCTTCATCGGCGGCATCGGCTTCTGGGATTCATCGGGCGTCATCCGCAACAACGAGGTCTACGGCATCTGGCCGAACATGGCCAGCAGTGAGGGCGGCAGCGCGAACGGCGTCGGCATCTGGCTGCACGGCGTGACCATCGACGGGGTGTTCCCCAGGACGCTGGTCGAGGGCAACCACGTCTACGACTTCCAGAACACCGGCATCGGCGCCCGGGAGGAGGCTAACGTCACCGTCGAGGGCAACCACATCGAGGGCGAGGACAGCGGCTGGGGCTTCTGGCAGACCGGCGTCAGCTTCAGCGCCGGCGCGCTGGGCGCGATCGTGGACAATGAAATCTACGATGTGGATGAGGGCAACGGCATCGACCTCAACCAGGTATCCGGGCTGAAGGTTGTCGATAACGACATCGTGGGCGCAGATACCGGCATCTGGGTCTACGACCAGTGCGGCGACGGCACCACCCCGTCCGATGCTAACAAGATCACGGGCAACGACCTGTACGAGATCGAGAACACCGGCATCGGGCTGATGGCGGCCACCAACGCCGGCAGCGCCTGCGACCCCTCGGTCAGCGGCAACAAGATCCAGGGTAATTTCATCGAAAGCGCGAGCCCGGGCAGCGGCACCGGCATCCTGATCCGCGCCGAGGATCAGGACGGATCGGGCACCGGCTTTGATGCTCCGCTGGCCGATGCCAACAAGGTCAAGGGCAACTACATCGTGGGCTTCTGGAATCTGGTGGAGGACGCTGGCAGCAACACCAAGACCAGCGCCAATACCTATATCGTGCCGTAGCCGAAAGGCCGCGGCTGCCGTGAGCGCGGGGGCGGAGCGGACTCCGCCCCCGCCGCCAACCGCAGCCCCCTGTGAGGCAGCAGCCTTTCCCGCCCCCGCGGCGCTGTCCGGGTTGACACTCTCGTGAAAACCTCTTATATTGGTGATATTCTTCACAAACTGGCCTGACGGCGTGGGCGACATCCCTCCCATACAGCACCCTCCCCGACCCGCCGCCACCTGCTGAGTCCCTTAGGCTGTTCCACTGTGCTCCGGGAGGACACCATGAAGCTGCATCTCCGGATTCTCATCCTGGCGACGCTGATCGCCCTGGTCCCGCTGGCCTTCCCGCCCCCGGCGGCGCTGGCCGCTGACCCCATCTTTGTGGACGACGACGGCGCCGAGTGCCCCTTCGCCGCTTACGACGACATCCAGAATGCCATCTACAACGAGCCGGACGGCGCCGTCATCCTGGTCTGCGGCGGCACCTACCCGGAGTTCAGCGTGGACAACCGCCGGAATCTGGTGATCGCCGGCGGCGGGGCTGGCACCGCGTTCGTCAGGCCGAGCACCACGCGGGGCGACGGGGCGATCGTCAGCGTCAACAATTCGCAGAACATCGTCATCGAGGCCCTGTATGTCTACGGCGACAACCGCTTCGAGATCGACGACGACAACACCGTCTTCGACGGCATCGCCTTCTGGAACTCCTCCGGCACCATCCGCTACAACATCGTTGAGCAGATCCAGCCCAATGGAAGCAGCGACGCCAACCTGAACACGGTCTGGGGCACGGCCATCCGGGCGGAAGGCGACTCCGGGAGCTACCCCAGGGTGGTGATCGAATTCAACCTGCTGGGCGCTTTCCACCGCACGGGCATTGCGGCCTACCAGGACGTGAGCGCCACGATCAGCGGCAATGACATCTGGGGAGAGAGAGACACTTACCCCTACTACCAGGTCGGCATCCGGGCGCGGCACGGCGCCCAGGGGTCGATCCAGGACAACGAAATCAATTTTGTAAACAATGGCGGCCCTGCCATCAGCCTGTATGAAGTCTCCGGGTTCAAGGTCACCGGCAACCTGGTTCAGCACGCGACGATCGGCATCCAGATCGCCAGCGGCTGCTCAGTGGTGGGCGCCGCCGGGGGCAACAAGATCTCCGAAAACCGGCTGACGGGCATCACCGACACCGGCATCAACCTGGCGGCGGAAGCGGACGCGTCAAGCGCCTGCGACCCGTCGGTCAGCAACAACAAGATTCAGAAGAACGTCATCGATACCGATCTGCCCGACCTGACCGGGGTGGCGATCCGGGCCACCGACACGGACGGCATCGGCGTCGGCTACACGCCGGTGGCCGAGGGCAACCAGGTCAAGGGCAACACCTTCTACGACTTCTTCAACGGAGTGATCGATTCCGGGAACCTGACCAAGGTCTCCGGGAACCTGCTGCTGCCGGGGCCGTAGGGCAGACGACCTGTCTCCCACGGGGGCGCGACGGCGCCCCCGCTGCCCGCCGGGGGAACCCCTCCCCCGGCGGTTTTTTCCCCCTGACGCGCCGCGAATCGGGTGTACAATTAGGGCGCAGGCTGTACCCATCGATGCCTTTCCACACCAGAGGACACGCCATGAAACGCACCAACCTGTATGACGCCCACATCGCGCTCGGCGCGCGGATGGTCCCCTTCGCCGGGTGGGAGATGCCCGTCCAGTACACCAGCCCGCTCGAGGAGCACCAGACGGTGCGCACCGCTGCCGGCCTGTTCGACATCGACCACATGGGCCAGATCATCGTGCAGGGGCCGGACGCCTTCGACTTTCTGCAGTACCTGGCTACCAGCGACATCAACGAGCTGCGCGAATGGGAGGCCCACTACTCGCTGCTGTGCTACGCCGACGGCGGCACGGTGGACGACATCTTCATCTACCGCCTGCCGGAATACTGGTGGGTGGTGGTTAACGCCTCCAACCTGGAGAAGGATTTCAAGTGGATGCAGGCCCACAGCGCCGGCTTCGACGTGGAGCTGACCAACGTCTCGGACGAGACGTACATGCTGGCGTTCCAGGGGCCGGCGGCGCAGGCCGTCCTGCAGACGATCACCGATGTCGATCTGGGCGCGGTCGCGTTCCATTTCTCGGCGCGGGGCAAAGTGGCCGGGGTGGAGACGCTGATCGGCAACACCGGCTACACCGGCGAGTACGGCTACGAGCTGTTCTTCCCCGCGACCGCCGCGGCGAAGGTGTGGGACGCCATCCTGGCGGCGGGCAAAGACCGCGGCGTGAAGCCGATCGGGCTGGCCGCCCGCGACAGTCTGCGCTTCGAGCCGTGCCTGCCGCTGTACGGCCACGAACTATCCCCCGACCTCAGCCCGCTGGAATCGGGGCTGGGGTTCGCGGTCAAGACCGGCAAGGGCGACTTCCTGGGGCGGGATGCGCTGCTCAAGCAGCGGCTGGAGACGCCGGCCCGCCGGCTGGTCTGCCTGGAGATGGTGGACAAGGGCGTCCCCCGCGAGCACTATCCCGTTCAGAAGGATGGCGTCGAGGTGGGCTTTGTGACCACCGGGATGCTGGCCCCGACGGTGGAGTCGTACTGCGCAATGGCGATCGTGCCGGCGGCGCTGGCGGCGCTGGACACAACGGTGGAGGTGGTGATCCACGGCAAGCCGCGCCAGGCCAGGGTGGTCAAGCGGCCCTTCTACACGCCGGCCTACCGGCGGTAGCGGGCCGGGATGCACTCACCGGGGGGCGCCGCGTCACCGGGGGCGCCCCCCGGAGATGACGCAGTGTCGATCGGAGGCCGCGATGGCAGCCCGATTCATCCTGATGCTGGTGATGGCAGCCGGGCTGATCGGCTGCGGCGCGGGCACGGCCCCGGCCGTGGAGCCGCCCGCCCCCGTGCCCACCCTGCCCCCCGGCGGAGCCCCCGCGCTGGCCCTGTGCCCCGACCCCGCCCCGCCGCCCGTCACCGACCGCGACGTGCGCCAGCCCGCCGATCTGCCGGAGCCGGCCCCGCGCGCCCCCTTCCGCGACCCGGTCTTCGGGGCGTGCGTGGTGCGCGTCACCGACCGCGCCGCCGACCCCTCGCCCGACGCCCCCACCCCGGGCCTGAAGAACGAATACTCGCGCGTCCAGTCGTTCAACGCCGACGGCAGCCTGCTGGTGGCCATGGGCACCTCCGGGGAGTGGTACCTGTACGACGCCGCCAGCCTGCAGCCGCTGGGGCCGCTGCCGGCGCTCACCGAGCCGCGCTGGGACCCGGCCGATCCGGGCCTGCTGTTCAGCATCGAGGAGACGCGGCTGATGGCGATCCCCGTCCGGGGCGGCCAGCCGCGCACCGTGCATGACTTCGCTGCCGACGCGCCCGGCGCGGGCGTGGTGTGGACGCGCTACGAGGGGTCGCCCTCCTTCGACGGCCGCTTCTGGGGCCTGATGGCCGAGGATGCCGACTGGCTGACGACCGCCCTGCTGATCTACGACCGCGAGGCCGACCGGGTGATCGCGCAGCGCCCCACCCCGGACCGCCCGGAGATCGACAGCGTGACGATCAGCCCGCTGGGCACGTACTTCCTGGCCTATTACGACACCTACTGCGAGCACGGCCAGCTCGGCACGGACGCCGCCCCGTGCGGGCTGATGGTCTACGACCGCAGCCTGCAAAATGGGCGCGGCCTGCTGCGCATCGCCGGCCATTCGGATACCGCGCTGGACGCCGACGGCCGCGAGGTGCTGATCTACCAGGACATCGACACCGATCAGGTCTCGCTGCTCGACCTCGCCAGCGGGGCGATCACGCCGCTGTTCCCCATCGACTTCACCTACAGCCCGGTGGGGCTGCACTTCTCCGGGCGGGCATCTGCCATGCCCGGCTGGGCGCTGGTGAGCACCTACAGCGGGGCCGCCCCGCAGAGCGCCACCTGGCTGGACGACGTGATCCTGGCCGTCGAGCTGAAGGCCAGCGGGCGGGTGATCCGGCTGGCGCACACCCATTCCCGGGTGGACGAATCCCAGGAGCACGACTACTGGGCCGAGCCGCAGGCGAGCGTCAACGCCGACTTCACGCGGGTAGTCTTCACCAGCAACTGGGGCCGCTCCGGGACGGAGGAAGTCGATATGTACCTGCTGGCCCTGCCGCCGGCCTGGCTGGAGTCCGCGCCTTAGCCGGGCGGGTTCCCGGACGCGCGCCACTTAAGTAGAATTGCCCTGCGCCGGCAGCGCGGCTGCTCAGGCGCACCGAACGGCGATTGGCGTCATCCCACGGAGGCCCTGCCATGAAGACCGATGACCGCGCACCCACCACCATCGACGAATACATCGCCGGCTTCCCGGCGGCGGTGCAGGCGATTCTGCAGGAGGTGCGGCGGACGATCCGGGAAGCCGCCCCGGACGCGCAGGAAGCCATGAAGTACGGGCTGCCGACCTTCACGCTGAGCGGGAACCTGGTTCACTTCGGGGCCTTCAGCAGCCACATCGGGTTCTACCCTGCGCCCACCGGCCTGGAAGCGTTCAAGGAAGAGATGGCGCCCTACCGGTCCAGCAAGGGCACGGCGCAGTTCCCGCTCGATCAGCCCATCCCCTACGACCTGATCACGCGGATCGTGAAGTACCGGGTGGCGGAGAACCTGGCCCGGGCGGAGGCGAAGAAGAAGCGGAAATAGGGAGCCGGGGGCTGGCAGCCGCCGATCCACCCCGAACGCTGCGCCGGGCGGCTCCCGCAACCCGGCGCGGCGGCCTGCGTACAGAATGATGAGAGATCCGAATTACCGGTGGATTGAGGAGTGACCTACTATGTCCCTGCTGAGAGCCGTGCTGTGCATCATCTTCCCGCCGCTGGCCGTCCTCGACCGCGGCTGCGGCACCATCCTGATCGTGCTGCTGCTGACGCTGGCCGGCTGGGTGCCCGGCGCCATCGCCGCGCTGATCCTCAACTTCGAGGCCGCCGAGATCCGCCGCCGCGCCGCCTGATCGCTGCCCCTGCGGTTCTCCGGGAGGCGCCTACGGGCGCCTTCCGCCTGTCTGGCGGCGGGCGGCCGGTGGGAATCCCCCTGCCGCAGCGGGTATACTCCCCCGGATGAAACAATCCTACACCGCCACGCTGATCGCCGGGCTGGCCGCCCTCCTGGTGGGCTGCGCCGCCGGGTCGCAGTCCGCCGGGCCGGGCAGCCCGACCCTCACCCCCTACGTGCTGGTGATCACCGCCACGCCGCCGGGGAACGATCCGCTCCCGCCGGGGCCGACCGACCCGCCGGCTCCGGTCGATCCGGCGGCAGCCGCCAGCCCGCCGCCGTCGGCCCTGCCCACCGATGCGCCCACGCCGGCCCCCACGCTCACCCCGCCGCCGACGCCCATCCCCGGCCCCAATCTGCTGGATAACCCCGGCTTCGAGGAGGACGCCCGCGCCATCGACGGTGACAGCGGCATCATGGTGGCCGCGGAGTGGAAGCCGTTCTACTGCGCCCAGCCGCAGACGGGCGCCTGCTACGCCTCCCGCGCCGGCGGCCAGCAGGGCAACCCGGAGACCCTGCGGATGGTGCGGCCCGGCTTCGGCCTGACCCGCGAGCCGGGCCGGGTGTACGCCGGGGGCGCCGCGCAGGCGTGGTCGTGCGGCTCGGCGGTGTGCCGCGGCGGGGTCTACCAGACCTTCCGCACGACGCCCGGCCAGGTCTGCGAGGCGGGCGTCCGGGTGCAGAGCTGGAGCAGCGGCGACGATTCGGGCCGTTCTCAGCTCGTCACCGATGACGACCGCGCCAACGTCACCTGGTATCTGCGCGTCGATCCCGGCGGCGGCTCCGATCCGTGGGCCGGCAGCGTGCGCGTCAGCCGCCCGTTCACTTACGCCGATGGCATCTACGACGCCTATGCGCCGCTGCATATGACCTTCATCGCCGGGGGCGAGAAGGCTACCCTGTTCATCGAGAATACGCGCCTGTGGCCGCTGAAGCACAACGCCAGCTACGTGGATGAAGCCTACGTGCGCTGCGCCGACGCGCCCGCCCTGCCCGATCCCCGCGACCGCGTGCAGGTGGGCGAGTTCACGATCATCGACCGCGATTTCGACTGGCCGGATGACGAGCTGGGCGACTGGGTGCGCGTGGGCCAGGAGTGGTGGGCCTATTACGGCAGCCGCACCCGCGAGGGCGCGACGGCCATCTTCCGCGCCGTCAGCGCCGACGGGATCACCTGGCAGCACTTCGACGATCAGCCCGTGCTGCAGGTCGGCCCGCCCGGCAGCTGGGATGATGAGATGGTGCGCCAGCCCTCGGTCATCTACGATGCCGCGACGGGCATCTTCCACCTGTGGTACAACGGCCGCCGGCAGGGCAGCGACCTGTACGGCTTCGGCTTCGGCTACGCCACCAGCACGGACGGCCTGAAGTTCCACAAGCAGGGCGGCGGCCCGGTGATCACCCCCGGCCCCGCCGGATCGTGGTACGAGGAGCGCATCGACGGCGCGGAGGTCGTGCGCATCGGGGATCGCTACCGGCTTTACCACAGCGGATCGCAGCTCCAGCCCGACCTGATCCGGCAGATCGGCTGCCACTTCAGCCTGGACGGCATCCACTGGGAGGGCTGCGAGGTCAACCCGGTGCTCTCGCCGCGGCCCGATCTGCAGCCGTTCGAGGGGCTGGAGCTGGAGAACCCGCGCATCCTGGAGCACAACGGCGTCTACCTGATGGCCTACACGGGCTTCCTGGGGCCTCAGGGCAACCGCTGGGGGCTGGGGCTGGCCGCCTCGCTGGACGGGCTGTACTGGCGGCGGCTGGCCGGCCCGCTGATCCCGCTGGAGCGCGGCGTCTCGACCTCCGACCCGGTGCTGTTCTACGACGAAGCCCGCGGCGAGCTGCGGCTGTACTTCCACCAGACCGAGGGGCCGGCCCGGCTGGCTGTGGCGCCGATCACGTTCCTTCCGTGACGCGCCGCCGGCCTACGGCGGGGTGATCGCCACCGGCTCCAGCAGCAGGCGGTCGCCGGAGGCCGTCCCATCCGTGACCGGGAAGCGCGTGCCGTCCGCCTGCGAATACAGCCCGATCTCCACATGGTACAGCCCCGGCGGCAGGTCGGGCAGGGCCACGTCGTGCAGCTGCACGAACACATCGCCGCGCCGCCAGGTCGAGGCGGGCACGGCCAGGAAGTCCCGCCCGGCCGCCAGGTTGCCCTGCGCGTCCAGCACATGCGCGAACAGCGCCCACGGCTCCGGCGCGGCCACATCGCGCAGCACCCGGAAGTGCAGGGCCAGCGGCAGCCACGTCCCTGCCGGGTTCCGGCGCGGCGACTCGTAGCCGACCAGCTCCAGGGCATCGCCGAAGCGCACCGGCAGCGCCAGCGGGGTGCGCACGCCGCCGGGATCGTCGGGCGGGAAGGCCAGCGCCTCGCTCACCCACACCCCCTGATCGGTGGGCGGGGGGAAGGCTGCGAAGAACGCCTCGCCCGCCGGGGCCTCGTAGAGCGTGAAGGCGGCGCCGCCGCCGGGCAGCCGGCCCTCAGACAGGCGGGGCAGCCGATCCAGATAATCGCGCTGCAGCCGCGCCTGCGGGATCGGCTCGGCGGTGATGAAGATCCAGGCCGGCCCACTGCCCGCCGGGACGGCGATCGCGTTCAGCCCATCGAACCAGGCGATGTCCGCCGCGCCATGCGGCGTGTAATCAAAGATGAAGGGGTCGAGATGATTCGGTTCGCTGGTGGAGAGCGCAGCCCGGCCGCCGGGGGGCGGATGCGCCTGCAGGTAGGCCGCCGCTGCCGCCAGATCGGCGCGATAAGCGCGCTGCACCTCCGGATGGCGGGCCCACACCCCGAAGTAGTCGCGGGCGGTGAAGGCGGCGGTCAGCGCCAGCAGCGCGGCGATGAGCGCCGGCAGCCAGCGCCGGGACGCGGGCAGCCGGGCCTCCAGGATCGCCCGCGCCCGCTCCAGGCCCAGCCCCAGCGCTGCGAAAGTCGCCGGCAGGGCCGCGCTGGCCCGCAGGAACGCCGGCGGCGAATCGGTGAGGGCGCTGGGCAGGACGCCGGCCAGCAGCAGGGCGATCAGCAGCAGACCCGCCAGCCCGCGCTGGCCGGGCCGGGCCGCCATCACCAGCGCCGCCGCGACTCCGGCGACGAAGAACACGGCCAGCGCCGGCCCGAACACGGGCCGCCCGGCCACGTTGTAGCGCCACAGCGGATCGCCGGCAGCGAACCACAGGCCCAGCGTCCGCGTCAGCCCGTTCAGCAGCGGGCCGGGATCGCCCGCCCGCAGCGCCGCGATCGGGAGGGCGGTCTGCTGCACCCGCAGATAGCCGCCCGCCGCCGCCACCGCTGCTGCCAGCGGCGCCGCGGTGATCGCCGCGGCCAGCCACAGCGCAAGCTGCCCCCGGGCCGCCCCGGCCAGTGCCTCGCGGCGCCAGAGCGCCAGGCCGAGGGTGAAAACCAGCAGACCCAGCGGCACGGCCAGCCCCGCTGCGTAGGTGTACAGCGCCAGCCCGGCGGCCAGCCCGGCCAGCGCGTAGGCCCTGATCTGACCGCGGCGCAGCGCGCGGACGGTCAGCCAGGCGGCCAGCCCGGCCAGCGGCGGCAGGCTGGCGGCCCGCAGCCCGGCCCGGCTCAGCCACACCGGCCAGAACGTCACCGCCATGAAGGCCGCGGCCAGCAGCGCCGCCCGCCGCCCGAAGGCCAGCGCCGTGAAGCGGGTGGTCAGCGCGATCGCCAGCAGGCCGCAGCCCACGGATGTCAGCCGGATGCCGAGCGCGTTGTCGCCGACCAGGCCCGTGCTGATCGCCATCAGGGTGATGTACAGCGGCTCGTTGCCCGCATTGGAGGGGAACCACAGCGCAGGATGCCCCATGCGCACCGTGAAGGCATCGTGCGCATGGAACACCTCATCATGCTGCAGGCCGGGCGGAACCCCCGTCAGGTCGCAGATCCGAAAAGCCGCCGCTGCCAGCAGCACCAGCGCCAGCAGCAGCGGGGCAGGAAAGGATCGGCGAGTCATGCCGCCGGACGGCCTGCGCTAGAACGAATTGAGCGCGGCTGCCTGATCGGTATGCACCTGGATGTAGTCCTTGAAGCCCACACGCTCCAGCGCGCCGTCCACCGCGGGCTGCGGGCTGAGCAGCTTCAGGTGCGGCTGCATCCCGCTCTCGCGCGCGCTGTCGATCTCGCGCAGGGCGCCCCAGCCGGAATCCGGATCGGGGGCGGACGCGCCGGCCAGCACGCTGATGATCCCCTGCATGGCGACCAGGCCGGCGCTGCTCATGAACCCCACCTGACTCAGGTCCAGCAGCACATCGCGGGTCCCCTGCGCGAACAATTCCTCCGTGCGGGTGATCAGAGCGCGGTAGTTGGACGCATCGATGTCCCCGACCACGCGCATGATCGTCACCGGCACCCGTGCCTGGGCCTGCTCGATGGCAATATCCATCTCTATCTCTCCTCGGAACATCGTCTTCAGGTCAGACGACGCACCAGTGTCAGTTCGTTGCCGCCGTCCGGTCGTTCGCGGTGATAGATGTCCGTCATGATCTGACGCATCAGGTGGATGCCCATCCCGCCCAGCACGCGATCCTCCAGCGGCAGGTTGGTATCGGGCGGCGGCGCCGTGTTCGGATCGAACACCGGGGCACGGTCGCGCAGGATGATCAGGATGGCATCCTCGACATGTGCCACCTCGATCTCAACCGGGCCGCCCCTGCCCCTGTATCCGTGCAGCATGATGTTGGTGGCGGCTTCATCCACTGCCAGCATCAGGTCATCGATCACATGCGTGTCAACGCCGATCTTGGCGGCAGCCTCGGCCACGACGCCGCGGATCACCGCCAGATTGTGCAGGTCGGCCTCTACACTGAGGGTCGCCAGCAGTGTCATCCTCCACCTCTCCCGGCCCTCACAGATCGAGACAATCCCAGTGTGGCCTTTTTTGAAGATTCTGGCAAGAGCGACGAGGGTGTGATGCGGGGGGACAGCCTGCAACCGCCGTCCCCCCGGGCTGTCAGCGGCCGTGCGCTAAGGCTTACCGGTGCAGGCGCATTTTTCCCTGTCGAAGCCGGAAAAGCCCTGCCCGATGCAGGTGCGCTCATCCAGCTGGCAGCGGTCGCCGCCGCCATCATCGCCGCCGTCATCGGAAGGTGGCTGGTAGTTCGGATCGCAGGTCTGCGCGTTCCAGCATACGGCGTTGAAGCAGGCCAGGCCCGCGCTGCACTGGCTGGAATCGCTGCACGGGGACCCGCACACGCCCAGATCAGCGTCGGGCGGGCAGGCCGTACTGTTCTCGATCTTCGTGCCGTCGCTGCAGGTGTAGGTCGTGCCTTCGCATACGCACTCCGGCTGCTCTGGCTGGCCGGCGCAGGCGGTGTGGCCCGGGTACGAGGTGCCGTCGTCGCAGTACAGCGTATCGCCGTCGCACGAGCAGGCCGGCTCCTGCGGCTGGCCGGCGCAGGCGGTGTGGCCCGGGTACGAGGTGCCGTCGTCGCAGTACAGCGTATCGCCATCGCACGAGCAGGCCGGCTCCTGCGCGGGCTGGCACGATTCCGCCCAGCACACAAACAGGTTGGAGGTGCCGCTGCCCCATTGCACGCACGACAGCCCCGGATCGCAGGCCGCGTTGGCCGGGTCGCAGGGCGTGCCGCAGGCGCCGCCGGTCGGCCCGCCGCAGGTGGCCACATCGGCATACTCGGTGCCATCATCGCAGTACAGGATGCCCTCATCGCATTCGCAGCTCTGGGTCGTCCCGCCCTGGCAGCCGGGGAAGGGTTCTTCCTCCGTGCCGTACTGCTCGCCGTCGTCGCAGTACAGGATGCCCTCGTCGCATTCGCAGGTGATGTCGGTCGAGCCGCCGCAGCCGATGTAGTCCGCGTAGGTCGTGCCGTTATCGCAGACCAGGTCCGTGCCCTGGCAGGCGCAGTCCTCCTCCGGCCAGTTGGCGCAGCCGGGGAAGCCCACGGCGGTGAAGCCATCCTCGCAGAACAGGTCACCGCCGCCGCACTCGCAGGTCTTGCCCTCGCCGCCGGGCAGCGGGATGAAGTCGTCGATCCACGGGCCGATGTACGGCCCGACGAACTGGTTGATCGGGCCAAAGATCGTCCCCAGCGGGCCGCCCTGCGCGGCCAGCACCGGGGAGGCC
The DNA here is from genome assembly GCA_034435035.1 of Anaerolineae bacterium. Lineage (GTDB taxonomy): Bacteria > Chloroflexota > Anaerolineae > Aggregatilineales > UBA3940 > JAHEME01. Next base: position 68,867 of record DAOTXW010000025.1, read on the forward strand.
GCGCAGGCGCAGATCGCCACCAGCAGCAGCCCCAGCACCAGCACAGGCAGCGAGCTTCTGCGCGGGGCCGCAGGCGCCCCTGAACCAGATGTATCTGACATGATGCATGCTCCTCCTTGTTACATACCCGTTACATACCCCCCACCGGAGGCATCTCCCGACGCAGCGCGTCTACACCCGCAAGTATAGAAGAATAGGATTCCCGCGCAAGGGGGGCGGGAGTCAGGGGGTCAGAGCCGCTGCGACGGCGGCTTCCAGGGACATGGCCCGGCCGCGGGCGTCTGCGGCGGCATAATCGGCGGGCGGCAGCCGGTCGATCAGCTCCCCCAGCAGGGCAGCCGCGCGGTCACGGGCCAGCCCCGGCGTGCGCGGATCGGCGTGGGCCAGCGTCAGGTGCGCGACGGCCTCGGCGGTCTGCCCTTCGCGGGCCAGCAGCGCCCCGTATTCCTGCACGATCTCCAGCGTGGTGGGGTGCTTCTGGATCTCGTGGGCGGCGCGGAAAGCGTACAGGAAACACTCCCGCGCCCGGGCGAACTCGCCCTGCTCGCGCCAGGTCTTGGCGATGTTCAGATGGCCCAGCGCCACGCCCCAGCGATCGTCCAGCTCCTCGCACAGGCGCAGGCTTTCGCCCAGCGCGGCGCGAGCGCGCTCATATTCGCCCAGCGCGTAGTCGCACAGGCCAACGTTGTTCAGCACATCGGCGATGCCCTGGCGATCGCCGATGCCTTCGAAGATGGCGCGGGCCTCCTCCAGCGCCTCGCGGGCGGCGGCGTACTCCCTCAGCGCGTAGCGGGCCACGCCGATGTTCTGCAGGGTGATGGCGACGCCGCGCCGGTCGTTGATCTCGCGCTTGAGGGCCAGGCTCTGCTCGTAGTAGCGCATGGCCGCCGCGAAATCGCCGCGCGCCTCAGCGGTGACGCCCAGATTGTTGAGCGCCCCGGCAGCCCCGCGCCGGTTGCCCAGTTCGCGGGCGATCTCCAGGCTGCGGGTGAAGCTCTCGTCGGCCCGGTCGTATTCCCCGATGGCGGAATAGTTGCTGCCCAGCGCGCGCAGCGCATCCCCTTCGCCCCGCCGGTCGCCGATCTGCTGGCAGATGGCGATGCTCTCCTGCTGGCGGCTGATGGCGGTCGGATAGTCGCCGGTCAGGTTGGCGATGCGCCCCAGCGCATGCAGGCCGCGCGCGATGCCATCCGGGTAATCCGCGGCCTGGCTGATCGCCAGGCTGGTTTCAAAGTGACCGCGGGCCGCCGGGTAGTCGCCGCGCATCTCGGCCACGTCGCCCAGACCGCGCTCGGCCAGCGCCACCGCCCGGCGATCCTCCAGCCGGGCCGCCAGCGCCAGGTTATCGCGGTGATGCGCGGCAGCAGCATCCAGCAGGCCGATGGCCGCGCAGGCGCGGGCCAGCTGGTGGCGGATGGCCAGCTCATGAGCCGGCGCATCCGGCCCGGCCTGGCGTCCGCACAGCTCCAGAGCGCGCCGCAGATAGGGCAGAGCATCCCGGTAGGCGCTGGTATCGTTGAGCTGCGTCCCGGCCAGCGTGGCATAATGCAGTTCCCGGTCGGCTTCGCCGGCCTGCCGCCAGTGATGCGCGAGCGCGATCGCCTGCGCGCTGGCCGGCACGCCGCTCGCCTCGATGGACCGGGCGGTGCGGCGGTGCAGGTCGGCGGCGCGCCCGGGTGGGATCCCGGCCAGCACCGCCTCGCGCAGCTTGTCATGGGCGAAGCACCAGCGGCCGTTCTGCACGTCGAAGACCGCCGCGTCGGCGGCGGCTACCATCCAGCGGTCCAGCCGCGCCGGCATCGGTGTATCCGGCCCATCGCCGCCCAGGACAGCCTCCAGCAGGTTCAGGTCCAGCCAGCGGCCGGCCACAGCGGCGGCTTCCAGCAGCGGGCGGGCCTCAGCCGGAACACGCTCCAGCCGCCGGCGGATGATCTGCTCGATGCCCCCGGCGACCACCCGTTCCGGCACATGCATCGTCTGGATGCGGCTCAGGCTGCCGGCCTCCTCGGCCAGTGCGCGCACTGCCTCCACCACAAAGAAGGCGTTGCCCTCGGTTTCGCGCCGCAGCAGGTCGATAACCTCCGGACGGCGGCCCGCCGGCCCCAGCATGGACTCGCTCAGGGCGGCGATGCCGGCTTCATCCAGCCGCCGCAGGCGCAGATCGCGCATATCGGGCAGGCTGCCGGGCAGCTCCGGGCGCTCGTCATCGCGGTAGGTGCCGACGATCAGCAGGGGCGCAGCGGCGGCCAGCCCGGCCAGGTGGGTCAGCAGCGCCAGGCTCTCGCTGCCGATCCACTGGAGGTCTTCCAGCAGGATCACCACCGGATCAGGGATACGGCGCAGCAGCCCGCCGACCACCGCCAGCAGGCGGGTCTGGGCCGCGTCGGGCGGCAGGGCGGGCGCGTCCGGCACCGGCCTGCCCAGCAGGTCGGCCAGCCCCGGGATCAGCGGCTTGAGCACGCTCGCTTCCCCCTCATTGGGCGCGGCGATCAGGCACAGCCGGCGCAGCGGCTCGTGCCACAGGCTGAAGAGGCCGCCGCCTTCGGCCTGCATCTGGCCGCGCAGCACCACCGCGCCGCGTATCAGGGCGCGGGTGTGCAGCTCGCCCAGCAGGCGCGTCTTACCGACGCCGCTTTCGCCGCCGATCAGCCAGCCGGAGCCGCGTCCGGCCAGCGCCCCCACCAGCGCCCCGGTCAGCTCGTTCAGCTCACGCTGGCGGCTGACAAAGCGCGCCGCCTGCAGGAAGCTCTCCCGCACCGCCGGGCTGTCGTCGGCGGGCAGTCCGGCAGCTGTGCGCAGCGCCTCGACGGCCGCTGCTGCGCTGGCGAAGCGAGCCGCCGGCTGGCGGGCCAGCAGCCGACCGATCACCGCCCGCAGGGCATCATCGGGCGGCAGACGATCCAGATCCGGCGCGCGGTGCAGCACATTGCTGATGGTAGTGCTGATGCTGTCGCCCTGGAACGGATGCGCCCCGGCCAGCGCCTCGTAGGCCAGCACCCCGACGCTGAACAGGTCGGACGCTTCGCTGGCGCGGTCGCCGCTGAGCACCTCCGGGGCCATGTAGGCGAAGGTCCCGGCGGTAGACGCCGTCCCCTGATCGCTGGCCCGCAGCGCGATCGCCAGCCCGAAGTCCAGCAGACGGGCCTGCGGCTCCCCCGATTCGCCGGGGGCGACCAGCACGTTCTCCGGCTTGAGGTCGCGGTGCAGGATGCCGCGCCGGTGCAGATAGGCCAGCGCCTGCAGCACCTGAACCAGCAGGCGGGCGCGGGCGGGTGTATCCAGCCCGGATGAGGCTTCCACCAGCGTGGCTGCCCCGTCGAGCAGGTCCATCGTGAAGAAAGGGAAAGGGGGCGTGCCGGCGGGGGAATCCGGCGGCGGGCTGTCGAAGCCGTAATCCAGCACGCTGATGATGTGCGGGTGGCGCAGGCTGGCCAGCGTCTCGAACTCGTGAATCAGCGCCAGGCGCGCATCCAGGCTCTCGGTGCGGCCCGTCGCGCTGCCCGCTTCGGCCATCCGCACCTGCTTGAGCGCGACGGTCTGCCCGGTCAGCCGATCCAGGGCGCGGTAGACGGCCCCCATGCCGCCCGCGCCGAGGCGATCCCCCAGCTGGTAGCGCCGGCCGATGAGCGTCAGTGGATGGGCCTGCAGGGACATGCATTTCCCCCTTCCGATGGTGCCCTAAGTGTACACGACTCCGCGCGGCAGGGTAAGTAGCAGGCAGCCGGCAGATGCCTCCCCGGCCCAGGCGGCGTGTGGTATACTCTCATCACGGGGGTGAACCAGACTCGACGGGGTGTGCTGCCCGGCCAGTAGCGCGAAGGCGCATGCGAAAACGCGAAAACCGGGCGCAAGCGGCACACTGCGGACCGCAGGGCAGTACTGCGCACCTCCACCTGAACCCTATCCTGATGCAAAACGCCCGCTGCGATGCGGGCGTTTGGGTTCCGTGGCCGGTCGGCGATCAGTCGTCGTCATCCTTCCGGCGGCGCTTGCCACCCAGCACGGCGCTCAGCACCGCGCTGACGATGCTCACCACCAGCGCGCCCCAGAAGGCCGGCCAGAAGCCATCCACCACGAAGCCGAAGCCGAACTGCTGCCCGATCCAGCCCGCCAGCGCGAACATGGCGGCGTTGATCAGCAGCGTGCCCAGCCCCAGCGTCAGGATGATCAGCGGGCAGGTCAGCAGGGTCAGGATCGGGCGGATGATGGCGTTGACCAGGCCGAAGATCAGCGCGATGATGGCGATGCCCACGAAGTCATCGCGCAGCGGGGTGATGCCCGGCACGAGCTGGATGGCCGCCCAGATGGCGGCGGCGTTGATCGCCCAGCGCAGGATCAGGGAATTGCTGTCGGAGTTCATCGGCGGCTCCTTTTGGAGTGACAACAGGCTGCTCGCCGATCTACTACGCAGCCGGCGGAGCCGGGTTGCGGAAGACCGATGCTGTGGCTTAACAGGATCTGCTGCCGGCATTGTTCAGCCGGGGATCGGCGGGCCGGGGTTGAGGGGGCTGGCCGGGCCTTCAGGGCAACAGGCTGCCCGGAGCGAACCCCGGACAGCCTGTGCAGCCCCGCGCCACAGAAGCCGCTACATCAGCAGCCGCAGCGGATCTTCCAGGATCTGCTTGACCGTCTGCAGGTACTGCGCGGCTTCGGCGCCGTCCGTCACCCGGTGATCGGCGCTGATCGTCGCCTTCATCCGCCAGCCGACCGTCAGCTCGCCGTCCACCACCACCGGCACCTGCGCCGCCGATCCCACCGCCACGATGGCGGCGGCGGGCGGGTTGATGATCGCCACGAAGTGATCCACCTCATACGCGCCCAGATTGGAGACGGCGATGGTCTCGCCCTCCACATCCTCCGGGCGCACTTTGCCCGTGCGGGCGCGCTCGATCATCTCGGCGTGGCTGCGGGCCATAACCGTCAGCGGCGTGCTGTCGGCGTCCGGGCTGACCACGTTCAGCAGCCCGTTCTCGACGGCGACCGCGATCCCCACATTGATGCGCCCGTGCCGGACGACGGTATCCCCGTTGAATGAGGCGTTGATATTCGGGAACTCGCGCAGGGCCAGCGCCACCGCCTTGACGATCAGATCGTTGACGCTGATCTTCACCCCCTGCGCCTCCAGCCGGCGGTTGAGGTCCTTGCGCAGCTCCAGCGCTGGCCCCATATCGATCGTCGCGGTGACGTAGAAGTGCGGCACGGTGGTCTTGCTCTCCACCATGCGCTGCGCGATGCGCCGGCGCATCTTCGGCGTCTCGATCACCTGATCGCCGGCAGCCGGGGCCAGCGGGGCGCGGGCAACAGCCGCCGGCGGCGCCGCCGGCCCCTGGCTGAGAGCCTGGCGGAACGCCTCCACATCGGCCCGCACGATGCGGCCCTGCGGCCCGCTGCCGCTGATCGCCGCCAGGTTGACGCCC
>DAOTXW010000026.1:0-49288 GCA_034435035.1 Anaerolineae bacterium
GCTGCTGGCCGCGCTGTGTGATGCGGTGGACATGGTGCGCGGGCACGCCGCCGCCGCCCTCGGCGAGCTGGGCGACCGGCGGGCGACCGGCCCGCTGCTGCGCCTGCTGCGCGATCCCGATACATGGCTGCGCTGGGCCGCCGCTGACGCGCTGGGCCGGCTGGGGGATCCCGCGGCTGCGCTGCCGCTGGTCGAGGCATGGCTGGAAGCCGACCACGCCCTGCTGCTGGACGCCTGCGGCGAGGCCATCCGGCGGCTCGGCGAGCCGGGCCGGGCGGCCCTGCAGGCCGCGCTGGACGACCCCCGCGAAGAGATCCGGCGGGCTGTGGGGCATCTGCTGGAGCGCCGCTAGCCGGCCCGCATCCGGCCCGCTGCCGCCTCAGCCCTCGAGGCGATCCGCGATCTCCCAGGCGTGATCGAGCAGGTGCCAGGCGGATCGGCGGATAAACACACGAGCGCTCCAGCGCTGCCCGCCGCGCGGGCCGATCGCCGGGATCTCGCCGCGGATCGAGGCGGCCAGGGCCGCATCCGTCGCCGCGAAGACCTCCGCCAGCTGAGAGCGCGCTTCCGCGGAACGATCCGGGGCGTGCTTCCAGCCCAGGCTGGCCAGGTAAGCCTGCTCCGCCTCCAGGACGTGCACCAGCATGCGATCCCGGTCGCGCCCGCCGCCGCGCGGGCCGGTCCGCAGCGTGCGGCCCTCCGCGGCCTGCAGCGCCTGCAGGAAGGCGGTGCGGCAGGCCCCCAGGATGGACAGCAGCCGCGCCAGCTCCTCAGCATCGAGCGGACGGCGATCGGCAGCGGGGATTGCCTCCGGTGCGCCGAAGGCGGTCGCGCTGCCGCCGGGTAGACGCTCCTGCACGGTGAAGGCTTCGAGCCCGATCGGCGGCTGAAAGGAGATGCCGGCGGCAGACAGGACAGATGCGTAGCGCGGCGCGCACGCCAGCAGGGCCGCCAGCGCGGCGTCTTCATCGCGCCCGGCCCGCGTCCAGCCCGGCCAGTCGAGCGCGCCGGCAAAAGTCCGCCGGGGGACCGATTCCACATACAGCGCGAGGGTGTTCATGGCTGCCCCCGCCATCACAGCCGTGACGCTGGCTGATATCCGCGCACGACCGCCGGAATCCGGGCCAGTTCCTCCATGAAGATGCGGCGATCCGCCTCCCCGGCGATGGCCTCGCCGTGCTGCCGGGCCGCCGCGTAATGCCGGGCATGGCGGTCGGCATCGCCAAGTACAGCCGCCGCGAAGGCCACCTCCGCATGGGCAAAGGCGAGGTCCCAGTCCTCGCCCTCCCCCGCTTCAAAGAGGGCCAGGCAGCGCAGGGCGTAGGCCAGGGCCAGTTCGCCCCTGCCCAACAGCGCATGCGCATGGGCCAGCGTCAGGTCGGCGCGGGCGAAGTTCACCGGACGGCCCACCTTCAGCCAGTGGTAGGCGGCTGCGTGAGCTGCGTGCAGCATCTCCAGATCTTCATCGGGGGTGCGGACTTCGCGGGCGATCAGATCCCAGGCCCGGTTGTTGCACTCGACGCCAAACCAGCGCTCCCAGCGATCGATCTCGCCCTGCGGGGGTCTATCAGCCACGGCTTGCCTCCTCGAATAGCGGGGCGCTCAGGCTGCTGATCGTAGACCCGTCCATGCCGGCGGGCAAATGCGATCGTGCCCGCTGCGGGGTTTGTATCCCCGCGGCGACCGGGTAGAATAGAGGCCACAAGCCACTGCCCCGGGGGAGGACAGCAGCCGATATGACAAAGACCTTTGACGAGATGATGAAAGTGCTGGAAGAAAAGGGCGCTATCTCCGAAGAGGACGGCAAGAAGCTCATCGAAGCGCACGGCCCGCTGACGGATGACGAGAAGAAGGATCTGGCCGCTGCCATCAAGATGAAGCGCGCGCTGAGCAAACCCGCTGCCGGCGTAGCGGAAGGCGAGAAGCAGGACGACAAACCGGACAGCAAGCCAGCGGAAGGCGAGAAGCAGGACGAGAAGCCCGCCGCCGCCCCGGCGGCGCCTGCCGAAGAAGTCAGCATGGACGACTATCTGCAGGCGTTGAGCGTGCTGGACTCGGAAGCAGCCACTAAAGAGGACAAAGAAAAAGCCGAGAAGATCAAGGCGAAGTTCGAAAGCCAGTAGCGGCGCCGCCGCCTGAACCACAGACCCCACCGGATTGGCAGGGTCTGCGGTTTGTGTCAGGCATGCAGGGATCTAGCCGAGGGAAGCCCCGCCGTCCCCGCTGCTGGCGGCGGGCGGAACGCCGGCCGCGCTGGTGTCTTCGGGCATCACAACCCACAGGATGATGTACAACAGGATGCCGGGGCCACCCAGCAAGGCCAGGACTACAAAGGCAATCCGCACCAGCACCGCATCGACCTCCAGATACTGCGCGAGGCCGCCGCACACACCTGCGACCATCTTGTCCGTCGTTGAACGCATCAGCTTCTTGTCCGTCATGGCTGCAATCTCCTTAAAATGATCCCTCACAGGTTGCCGGTGCCGCCACCGTTCGCATCCTAGTACGCAAAACCCCGAACAGAAGTTGCCGTTGCGGATCAACTGGCGCCGGGATGGCTGGCTCATGGGCCGGGGGTATGCTATAAAAGAGTCAGCAGGCACTGACCAGAGGATGCCGTGAGCGGCGATCAAACGCGATGGAGACTCGGCCAGTATGAACTGGGCGAGCAGATTGGTCAGGGCGGGATGGCGGTCGTGTACCGTGCCCGCCAGCCGCGCATTGAGCGCGACGTGGCGATCAAACTGATCGCGCCGGCTTACGCCCGCCGCCGTGAACTGGTCGCCCACTTTGAGGCCGAGGCGCGGGCGGTGGCTCGCCTGCAGCACCCGCATATCCTGCCCGTGCTCGATGTGGGGATGGAAGGCGAGCAGCCCTATATGGTGATGGCCTATCTGCCCGGCGGTTCCCTGACGGCCCGGATCCGGGCGGCGGCAGGCGGCCTGCCCCTGCCGGACGTGGTGCGCGTCGCGACTCATATCGGGGCAGCGCTGGACTATGCCCATGAGCAGGGCATCATCCACCGCGATGTGAAGCCGGGCAACATCCTGCTGGATGCACATGGCAACGCCTATCTGGCTGATTTCGGCGTCGCGCAGCTGGCCGGGACCGCTCCACCGCCCGGCGCGAACCAGGCCCCCGGGACGTATGCCTACATGGCTCCGGAAGTGGCGTCACTCCAGCCCGCCGTGCCCGCCAGCGACATCTACTCGCTGGCCGTGGTGGTGTTCGAGATGCTCACCGGGGCGCGTCCGTTTGAGGCAAGCAATCCGGTGGCTGTGCTGGCCGCCCATGCCGAGCGCCGCATCCCGGATATCCTGCGCCTGCGCCCGGGCCTGTCACCCGGGGTGCGGGTGGTGCTGGAGCAGGCGCTGTCCGCCGATCCTCAGGCGCGGCCGGCGCACGCATCGTCGCTGGCGCTGGCGCTGAGTCATGCCGCCCACGCCAGCGATCCGCAGGCGATCGGCGGGGCATCCGTGCTGGCAGGGCCGGCGCCGCCTCCAGCCGGGCCGCTCACCGGACCCCGCCCCGGCGACCCGTCCACGCCGCCGCCCTCATTGGATCTGCTGCCAGCCGGGTCGCTGTTCGCCGCGCCGCCTCCCCGGCCGACCAGCAATACGCCGACTCAGCTGGCCCTGAGCACCAGCCCGGCGCTGCCGCTGCAGGAGGGAGGGGCGATCGGGCAAGGGCCGGCATCCCGACCCCGCCGCGCCCCGGACCTGCCGGGCGCAGAGGAACAGCGCCGCGCGGGCCGGGCGATGCTGGTGGTCTGGGCGATCGGGCTGGCGGCGCTGATCGGGCTGATCATCGGTTTCCTGATGCTGATGGTGAATGGAGCGGGCGCTCCCGGCGGGTAAGGCCGGGCAGCGCAAAGGAGAATCGGCATGACCCGCAGACCGCTGTCTGGCCGGGCCGGGATCGCCGCGATGGTGGTGGGGATCGTGCTGGCGCTGGGGGCCATGCTGGCCGACCGCATCGGGCTGGGCCAGTACCCCGACGTCTTCGGCCCCGCGCAGGTGCTGGGCCTCAGTGCCGGGGCGATCCTGTTCATGCTGGGGCTGGCCGTGCGGCTGTGGGCCGATCACTGAATCGGCCTGTGCGCCCCCGCCCCGGCGCGGTATGATCGTCGTGCCCGCGCAGGGGCGCGGCTTACCCCCGGAGGCAGCCCTGTGAAGCATCCGATCCTGCCAGCTGTGCAGCGGCTCGCGGTACTGCTGGCTGCAGGCATTCTGAGCGGCTGCGCGAATCGTCCGCCCGCCAGTCTGCCGCCGCCGGATCGCCCCAGCTTTCTGATCATCATCACCGATGATCAGCGCTACGACACAATGGCCTACATGCCGGAAACCCGGGCCCGCATCTTCGAGCAGGGTGCGACATTCAACCGCGGCTATGTGACCACCCCCCTGTGCTGCCCCAGCCGGTCGAGCGTCCTCACGGGGCTGTACGCGCACCATCACAATGTGCTGGTCAACCGGCATCCGCTGGCCCCGGAGACGCTGGTGGCCGGGCTGCATGCCAGCGGCTATCTGACCGGCGTGGTGGGCAAGTACCTCAACTCCTACCCCGTCTCCGATGACGACGGCCCGCTGCCGGAGTTCGATTACTGGGTGGCGCACGGCAGCCTGGACGGCGGCGGCGACTACTTCAACACCCGCCTGAACGTGCAGGGCGAGTGGCAGACTTTCACCCGCTACCTGACCCATGTGGAGCGCGATTTCGCCCTGGAGTTCCTGGATCAGGCGGCGCAGTCCGGCCAGCCGTTCTTCCTGCTGCTGGGGCTGCATGCCCCCCATACGCCGACTCAGCCCGCGCCCGGCGACGAGGCGCTCTACGCCGATCTCGAGCCGTTCCGCCCGCCGAACTTCAACGAGGGCAACCTGACCGACAAGCCCCGCTGGATCCAGCAGGAGGGCCGACTGCCGCCCTACCAGGTGGAAGAAAACGACATCTGGCGGCTGGATCAGCTGCGCACGCTGAAATCCGCCGATGAGGCCGTCGCGGCGTTGATGGACCGGCTGGAGTCGCTGGGACGGCTGGATAACACCGTGGTGATCTTCATGTCGGACAACGGCGTACTGTGGAATGAGCACGGACAGCGCGGCAAGATTCTGCTGTACGAGCCGTCGATCCGCGTGCCGATTGGCCTGCGCTACCCGCCGCTGGTCCCGGAGCCGATCCAGGAGGATCGCTTCGTGCTGAACATCGATCTGGCCCCGACGATCTACGAACTGGCCGGTGTTCAGCCGCCCTACCCGCTGGACGGACGATCCCTGATCCCGCTGCTGCGCGGCGAAGCCGATGACTGGCGCGAGGATTTCGTCATCGAAAGCTGGCACCAGGGGCGCGGACTCTCCCTGCGCGGGCTGCACACGGAGCGCTATGTGTACATCGAAACCTGGTACAGCCAGACCGATCATGACACCGAGCTGTACGATCTGCAGGCTGACCCGTACCAGCTGGAGAGTCAGCATGCCGGGCCGGCCAGCGCGGCGCTGCTGGAGGCCCTGCGCGCGCGGTTGGAGGCGCTGGCGCCGCTGGCCGACTTCCCGATCCTCGAGAAGGGCGGCGGGCGCCCCGGCATCGATGAATAGCCAGCGCAGCACGCTAAAAGCGTCTATAATGCAGCCTGTGGTGCCATCAATGGAGCCTGCTGCCCTGCTATGGAACGCCTGATCCCCCGCCCACCCCGCCGCCGCGGCGTGTCCGCCCGAATACGCCGGCTGGCGGCTGCCGCCTGGCTGATCGCCTCGGTCGCTGTGCCGGTGGCCGGGCTGGCTGCGATCTCCACCGGGGCGGTACTGCTGCCACCCGAATCGGCCTTCACCTACACCGTCGAGGCCGGCGATACGCTCAGCGCGATCGCCCGCCGCTATGGCGTGACGGTCGAGGAGATCATGTCGGCCAATGGGCTGACCGATCCGAACCGCATCTACGTAGGCGATCAGCTGGTGATCCCCCGGCTGGATGACTCCGGGCAGACGATCCATACCGTCCAGGCCGGCGAATCGCTGAGCATAATCGCCCGCCGCTACGGTGTGACGGTCGAGGCGCTGGCGGCGGCCAACGGCCTGTCCAGCCCGGACAGCCTCAGCGCCGGCCAGCGGCTGATCGTCCCCGGCGGATCGGCGGCGGCGGCCGATCCCGGCCTGACGTACACGCTGCAGCGCGGCGAGTCTCTGTACCGGGTGAGCCTGATCTTCGGCGTGACAGTGGACGATCTGCTGGCGGCTAACAGCCTGGCCAGCCCCAACGCCATCTATCCCGGCCTGACGCTGCGCATCCCGCTGGCCGCCGGGCAATCGGCAGCTGGCGCACGGACGCATACGGTGGCCCCCGGCGATACGCTGGCGGCCATCGCCGTGCAGTACGGCGTGACGGTGGACGGCATCGTGGCGGCTAACGGCCTGACCCGGGCCGACCTGATCAGCGTGGGCCAGACGCTGATCCTGCCGGAGCCGGGCCAGACAGCGCGGGCCGCCCCGGCCCGGTCGGCGGTGACTCACCGTGTGCTGGCCGGGCAGACGCTCTCGGAGATTGCGCTGCGCTACGGCGTGACGGTGCACGCGCTGGCCGTCGCCAACGGCATCGATAACCCGGCTCGCATCGCCGTCGGGCAGGTGCTGTCGATCCCCAGCGCCCAGGCCGGATCGGTCAGCGTGGAGTATGCCAGCGTCGGCGAGGGACTGTGCGAGGACGCCGAGCTGCGCGGGACGGGCACAGGCTATTTCATCCGGCCCACCAGCGGCTACGTCGTGACGCAGGAGTTCCTGGCGTGGCACCCGGGCATTGATCTGGCGCAGGATTCAGGCAACCCGGTGTATGCTTCGGACAGTGGGACAGTGATCTATGCAGGCTGGAACCCCGCGGGCTACGGTAACCTGGTAGTGCTGGATCACGGCAATGGCTGGCGGACGTACTACGCGCACCTGAGCGTGATCCTGCCGGCCTGCGGCGACTGGGTGTCGCGGGGCAGCCAGCTGGGCGAGGTCGGCAGCACGGGCAACTCGACCGGGCCGCACCTGCACTTCGAGATGCTGCGCTACGGCATTGCCGTCAACCCATCCGGCTATATCCGGTTCCCCTGACCGGTTGGAGCAAACCCATGCCGGGCGCAGCCCGGCTCTGATCGTTGATCCCTCTGGAGGATGCAGACGATGAAACTCCCGAAGCTGATCGTTCTCTTCTCGCTCTGGGTCGCTGGGCTGGCCGTCAGCGGCTGCGGCCCCGCCCCGGTTTCCCCCACCGCCGCCCCGACCCCGGAGCCCACCGCCGCGCCCACCGCGACCACCGCCCCGACCGGGACGCCGACGCCCACCGAGGCCCCACCGGAGGACACCGCCGCCATCCTGCGGCTGGGCGGCTACCCGTGCCCGGACAGCGACTTCACCTGTGTGAAGCTCAGCGTGCCGCTCGACCATCTGGGCGGGACGACGGACCGGCGGATTGATGTGGTTTTCGGCGTGCTGCCGGCCACCGGCGAGCGCAGGGGAATGTTCGTCACGGCCACCGGCGGGCCGGGCTATGCCGGGCTGGCCTCTGCCGATGATTACACCGCCGCCTTCGACCCGCGCCTCACTGAGCATTTTGACATCGTCTTCTTCGATCAGCGCGGCATCGGGCAGTCGGGCGCGTTCCAGTGCGTCAATGCCGCGGTCGAGTTCTACCGCGCCGACTGGCGAACCGAAACCCCGGAGCAGGAAGCCGCCCTGATCGAGGTCGCCCGCACCTTCACCGAAGACTGCCTGGCCGAGATGGGCACCCCGGTTGAGGATCTGCCCTTCTACTCCACGCGGCAGGCCATCGAGGACCTGGAGGTGTTCCGGCAGGCCATCGGCGATGAACAGCTGTGGCTTTACGGCGAGAGCTACGGCACGCAGTACGCGCAGACCTATGCGGCCGTCTACCCGGAGCACCTGGCGGGCCTGATCCTGGACGGCACGGTCGATCTCACCCTGACCGGGCCGGAGTACTACGCCGGCGAAGTGCGCGGCTTCAGCCGCACGCTGGATTACACGCTGGAGGCCTGCGCCGCCGATGAGGCGTGCGCCGCCGCCCTGGGCGGCGATGTCCGGGGCTTCTTTGATGACTTCCTGGCGGAGATCGCCGCCGCGCCGGCCAGCGTTCCCTTCCCGCTGCCGGACGGCACGGTGGAGCAGCGGCCCTTCACGCTGTCCGATCTGGAGTATGTCATCACCTACGAGTTGTACTCCGAGGCGGCGCGGCTGATGCTGCTGCGGGCGCTGGCGGCCGCCTACCGCGGCGATCTGACGCCCATGCTGCGCCTGCTGTACGTGGATCTGTACGTCGATCCGCTGACGCTGGAGCCGATCCCGTACCCGGATTACTCCGATGCGGTTTACTACACCGTCGAGTGCAACGACTACAACTACTACAGCGGCACGCCCGAGGAGCGCGCCGAAGCCATGATGCGCGAAGGCGATCAGATCGAGGCGGAGGCCGAGTACTTCGAGTCGCTGTTCTACGGCGACCTGCCGTGCGTCTTCTGGCCCACGCCGGGCGAAGTCGAGCGCCCGGCGCCGCTGGTGGCCGAAGGCGTGCCGACGCTGGTGCTGGGCGCCACCGCCGACCCGATCACCTGGGTGGAGCTGGGCCAGGCAGTCTACAGCCGGCTGGACGACGCCTATCTGATCACGACCGAAGGCGGCCCGCATGTGATCTTCGGGCGAGGGAACGCCTGCCCGGATGACCTCGTCACCGCCTTCCTGGTGGATGGCGAGATGCCGGCGGAGCGCGAAACCGTCTGCGAGGGCGTGGTGACGGATGAGTATGTGCCGCTTTCGCCCACGGACGCCAGCGCCTTCGCCGATCCGCTGGAGGCGCTGATCGCGTTCGATACAGAGTTCTACTATCTGCCGGAGTACTACTACTGGGACTACGAGACCCCCACCACCGTGGGCTGCCCGTTCGGCGGGACGCTGGCCTTCGAGATCACCGACGCCGGCGAAGCGTATGCGCTGGCGGGGTGCAGCTTCGCGCAGGGGTTCGCCCTGACCGGCACCGGCGACTACGACTGGGAGGCCGGGCTGTTCAGGCTGGAGGTGGAGGTCAGCGGCCTGGCCAGTGGGACGCTGGTCTACACGCGCGATGACAGCGCGGGGACCTATACGGTAACCGGCGAGTACGCCGGCCAGCCAGTAGACCTGTCGCAGTAGCCTTCCGATTCCACCCTGAGGCTTCCCCCTGTGCGCCTGTACAGGGGGAAGCCGATCTAGGCACTCTGCGGCGAAGACGCAGTGGTGTGGTAGAATAGGCCGCCTACCCATCCACGAGGAATGCGCGTGTGACGCCTGAACCGAACACCCTGTATGAAGGCGACTGCCTGGAGATCATGCGCCAGTGGCCCGATGCCTGCATCGATCACTGCATCACCGACCCGCCCTATAACATGAGCAAGCGCAACGGGCTGGGCTGGGCGTTCTCCTCGCACGTCACCATGAGCCAGGGCTGGGATATGTACCCCCGCGGGGAATATCTGGACTTCACCCGTGCCTGGCTGCGCGAGGTGTGCCGGGTCGTCCGGCCCAATGGCAACCTGTTCATCTTCGGTTCCTACCACAACATCTACGACGTGGGCCACATCGTCCATGAACTGGGCCTGAAGGTGCTCAACTCGATCACCTGGTTCAAGCCCAACGCCCAGCCGAACATCACCCGCCGGATGCTGACCGAAAGCACCGAGCATATCATCTGGGCCTGCAACGCTCCGCGGGACACCGCCCGCGGCTGGACGTTCAACTACGCGGTGGCCAAGAAGCTCAACCACGACAAGCAGCTGCGCAACCTGTGGCACTTTCCGTACCCGTCGCGCGGCGAGCGCCGCTGGGGCAAGCATCCCTCGCAAAAGCCCGTCAAGCTGATCGGCCAGATCCTGCTGATCGCCACCCGCAAGAACGACCTGGTGCTGGACTGCTTCGCCGGCAGCGGAACCACCGGGGTGGTGGCCGGAAGCTATGACCGCCGCTGGGTGATGATCGAGAACAACCCGGAGTATGTGGCGATCGCCCGCGCACGGCTGGACCACGATCACGTGCCGCTGCCGCGCGCGCTGCTCAAGGCCGAGGCCGAATAGCACAGGAGTCCAGATTCATGCCCGATCAGCCGACCGTCGAGGCTGCCCTGTTCGAAGCCGGCCTTGCCGACCCCCTGGACGTGCAGGAGGTGGGCCGCGAGACCCGCGACGGCGCATCCGTGCACGACATCACCTTCGCCGGGCCGGGAGGCCGCCGGGTCACCGCCTACCAGGTCGCGCCCGCGGAGGCGCCGCCGGCCCCGCACCCCGGCATCGTATGGGTGCACTGGCTGGAGCCAAAAGCCCCGGACTCCAACCGCACCCAGTTCCTGCCGGAGGCCGTCACGCTGGCGCGGCAGGGCGTGACCTCGATCCTGCCCGACGCGTTCTGGTCGGTCACCCCCGCGAAGGCCGCGGCGATGCGCCAGTTCGGCTGGCGCGGCGAGTTCGTGCACGACCGGGATGTGACCGTGCGCCAGGTGATCGCGCTGCGCCGCGCCCTGGACGCGCTGCTGGCTGCGCCCGGCGTCGATCCGGCCCGCATCGCCTATGTCGGCCACGACTTCGGCGCGATGTGCGGCGCGCTGGTGGCCGCGGTGGATCGCCGCCCCGCCTGCTATGTCCTGATGGCGGGCACCTACAGCTTCGGCGACTGGTACGTCTTCGGCTCCGACCTGGACGCGGAGCAGGAGAAGGCCTACCAGGAGCAGATCAGCGTGCTGGATCCAACGCGCTACATCAACCGCGCCGCCCCGGCGCGGCTGTACTTCCAGTTCGCCCACGCCGACTACTACGTGCCGGAGCGCGCCGCGCAGGTCTTCTACGACGCAGCCAGTGAGCCGAAGGAGATCGCCTGGTACCAGGCGGGGCACGATCTGCACGACCTGGAGAAGGACGCGCGGGCCGACCGGCTGGCCTGGCTGCGCCGCCAGCTCGGCCTGCCGCCGGCCTGACCGGGATCGAAGGAGAGCCGCCGCATGCCCGCCGTCATCCCCGGCGTCACCCTGCTGACCAGCCCGCCCGGCGTCAACATGGTCCTGATCGAGGACCCGGACGGCCTGACGCTGATCGACACCTCGCTGAAGCTCGGGGCGCGGCAGGTGCTGGCCGTCCTGAAGCGGCTGGGCCGCCAGCCCGCCGACCTGCGGCGCATCCTGATCACCCACGCGCACCTCGATCATATCGGCGGGCTGCCCCTGCTCAAGGCGGCGACCGGGGCTGTGGTGATAGCCTCGGCGCCGGAGCGGGCAGACATCGAGCAGCGCCAGCGCGTGCCGGTTGACCGCACCCTGACCGACGACGAGACGCTGCCGGAAGTGCTGGGCGGGCTGCAGGCCGTCCTGGCGCCCGGCCACACGCGGGGGCATCTCGCCTTCTGGCAGCCGGAGCGCCGGCTGCTGGTGTGCGGCGACGTGATCATGAACCTGGCGGGGCTGACCCTGCCCTTCGCCTTCGTGACGGTGGATATGGCGGAGAACCGGCGCTCGGCGGCCCGGCTGGCCGCGCTGGAGCCGGCGATCGTCCTGTTCGGGCACGGGCCGGCGCTCACCCGCGATGCCGCGGCGGCGCTGCGCCGCTTCGCCGGGCGGGCCGCACCCGCGGGCTGAGGACACCCGGAGGGCGCCGGCAACTCCGGCGGCCTTTCGGGTTTATAATATAGCGGAGCAACACCATCCCACGGATCGGAGCCGATGCCCCAACCACTACCCACACCGACGCTGATCGTCGAGGACCTGACCTGCCGCTATCTCACCCGTGAGGAGCCGACGCTTCAGCATATTTCCTTCAGCATTCAGCCCGGCCAGATTGTGCTGCTGTCCGGCTCCAGCGGCTGCGGCAAGACGACGCTGCTGCGCTGCATCAACGGGCTGATCCCCCGCAGCTACCGCGCTGACCTGAGCGGGCAGATCCTCCTGCAGGGGCACGATATGACCGGCAGGCCGCTGGCAGCCATCTCGCAGGTGGTGGGCACAGTATTGCAGGACCCGGAGCGGCAGATCCTGGGCGCCTATGTCCGCAACGAGGTCGCCTTCGGGCTGGAAAATCTGGGCCTGCCGCGCGACGAGGTCATCGCCCGCACCGAGGAGACGCTGAACTATCTTGGGCTGAGCCACCTGGCGGACCGGCAGACCTTCCTGCTCTCCGGGGGTGAAAAGCAGAAGGTGGCGCTGGCCGGCGTGCTGGCGATGCGCCCGTCGCTGCTGGTGCTGGACGAGCCGCTGGCCAACCTCGACCCGGCCAGCGCCCAGGAAGCGCTGGCGCTGATCCGGCGGCTGGCCGACGAAGGCAAGACCATCCTGATCATCGAGCACCGGGTGGAAGATGTGCTGGCCGTGCGGCCGGATGTGGCGCTGCACATGCAGGACGGCGTCATCACCTACGCCGGGCCGGTGGAGGGGATGCTGCAGAGCGCCGATTACCGGGCGGTCAAGCTGCCGGCCCCGGTGGTGATCGAGCGCGCCCGCCGCGAGGCCATCGAGGTCCCGCCCTCGCCGCCCGTCTCTCCGATCCGCGCCGACGCCGCGCCGTTAATCACCTTTGAGGACGTCACCTTCCACTACGAGGGCGGCCCCGCCATCCTTGAGGATGTGAACCTGACCATCCGGCAGGGGGATGTCATCGCGGTGCTGGGCCCCAACGGAGCGGGCAAGACCACGCTGGTCAAACATGCCATCGGCCTGCTGCGGCCCACCCACGGCCGGGTGCTGCTGCGCGGGCAGGATACCCGCGAGATGTCCGTGGCGCAGATGGCCCGCACGGTCGGCTACGTCTTCCAGAGTCCGCGCCACATGCTGTTCGCGCCGACCGTGCGCGAGGAGCTGGCCTTCGGCCCGCGCAACATCGGCCAGGCGGCCGCGGAGATCGAGGAGAACGCCCGGCAGGCGCTGGCGACTGTGAACCTGAGCGCGGAGGCGGGCCGCCCGCCGCTGTCCCTCAGCTTCGGGCAGCAGAAGCGCGTCAGCATCGCGGCGGTGCTGGCAATGCGCAGCTCGGTGCTGGTGATGGATGAGCCGACCGCCGGGCAGGACTACGCCAACTATATGAGCTTCATGGACGCCGTGGTCGGGCTGGGATCCTCAGAGGACCGCCCGTACAGCTTCGCGGCGATCCTGTTCATCACCCATGATGTCGATCTGGCGGTCTGTTACGCCAACCGCGTGCTGCTGCTCAGCGACCGGCGCATCGCCGCCGACGGCCCGCCCGCCGAGGTGCTGGCCGACTTCGACCGCATGCGCCGCTGCCGTGTGCTGCCCACATCACTGCTGCAGGCCAATCTGGAGCAGTATGATCGCACCGGCCGCTTCCTCCGCATCGAGGCGCTGGCGCAGGCCGTCGCCGCCAACGGGGGCCGCCGGTGACCGGGGCGAACAGGATCTGCCGCTGGCAGCACCCCGAAGGGGGGCCATACGTGCATTGCCCGTCACTGCGCCGGGCCTGACTCAGGGTTCCGCGCCGGGGCAGCCCTGCGGGCCGCTCCGCGTGTGCCATCGTGTTCTCACAGGGCTTTTCAGAGGAGGATCGACCCAATGAGCAACAAGTACGTGAGAGGGCTGGTGTTCGTGGTCGTCGGCGTGATCATCCTGATCGCGCTGCTCTACCTGGGCGATGTGATCGCTGCCGCCACCAGCGGCGGCGAGTCATACGGCGTCAGCGCCCAGACCATGCTCGGCATCAACGGGTGGCTGACCTGGGTGATCGTCGGCGGCGTGCTGCTGTACGTCATCTATGTCCTGTTCGCCGAAGCCGAGATGTTCCAGATCGGCACACGGGAAGTGGTGATGATGGCGCTGGGCGCGGCCCTGTACGGCGTGCTGGCGTGGATCTTCAACATCGTCCCGGTGCCGTCCGTCAGCCTGGTGGCCCTGCGGCCCGTCGTCGTCATCCCGATCTTCTTCGGCTTCGTATTTGGCCCGGCGGTGGGCTTCTTCACCGGCGCGTTCGGCAACATCCTGGGGGACGCGCTGACCGGCTGGGGCGTCTTCCCGATCTGGGACGTAGCCAACGGCCTGATGGGGCTGATCCCCGGTCTGGCCGGCATGTACCTGGCCCGGCAGCGCCGCGGCAACCAGCAGATCATGCTGTGGGTGGCGGCGGCCGTGCTGGCGGTGGCGATCATCCTGCCGCTGGTCTCGCCCAACATCACCGATCCGTTCAGCGGCGAGCCGGCGAACTTCGGCGCGTGGTGGCTGGTGATGGCCGTGGTGCTGGTGGTGGTGCTGGCGATGGGGCTGGCGCCGCAGTTCTGGCCCTACCTGCTGATCCTGCTGACGGTGGCCTTCGCCGCCTTCGGCGTGGTGGACCTGGTCAACAACGGCTTCACGATGGGCACGCTGGTGGTGTGGATCGTGGCGCTGCTGGCCGCGGCGGGCGCGTTTTACCTCAACAGCAGGACCGAGGCGATCAGCAAGTGGCTGGAAACGGAAGATACCCGGACGCTGACGGTCTGGGGGACCATCGCCGTGATCGTCGGCATCGGCTTTGCCGCCATGGCCGACATCTTCTACAACGGCTACAGCTTCACGACGGCCTTCATCGGCGAGTTCATCCCGGCGGCAGGGCCGAACATCCTGTTCGCCGTGATCCTCACCCCGCTGATCTACGCAGCCTGGAAGCAGGCGCGCGCCCAGACGGGCCGCTGATCGGGCCTGCCGGATCGATACCCATGCCGTGATCTCTGTCCGGCGCAGCTCCATCCCCGGCGACTCGTCGGATCGCCGGGGATGGGCTCTGGCCGGATGCTGAAGGCGGAGTGCTATGCTGGTCAACTGGGCATACGTTGAGCGCGATACGATCATACACCGGCTGGATCCGCGGGCACGCATCCTGTTCATGGCGTGCTGCCTGCTGGCGGTCGGCTTCATCCCTGGCCGGGCGGTGGGCATCTGGGACATGCGCCTGATCGCAGGCTTCCTGGCGATCTCCATCGGGCAGATCGTGCTGGCGCGGCTGACGTGGCGGCAGATGCGCCGCTTCTGGATCGTGATCACGGTCATCGCCACCGTGCTGTCGCTGATCACGCTGCTGACCGGTCGCGGGGCGCTGGAAGTGTACGATGTGACCAACCAGCACCCGCTGTGGAGCCCCTCGGTGACGCTGCTCGGGCGCACGCTGGGCTTCACCCTGACCGCCGAGCGGCTGGCCTTCCTGATCTCGCAGATCCTGCGCATCATCACCTTCGCCGCCCTGTCGGTGGTGATCCCCTACACCATCGACCCGTCGCTGTACGGCATCACCTTCCGGGGGCTGGGGCTGGGCGATAAGATCGCCTATGCGATGGAGATGGCCTTCCGCTTCATCCCCACGCTGGGCCGCGACCTGCAGATCACGATGGACGCGCAGCGCGCCCGCGGCTTTGAGCTGGAGGGGGGCAAAGGCGTCGGCCTGATCCAGCGCGTGCGGAACTTCGCCCCGCTGCTGATCCCGATCACCGTCGGCGCCGTGGTCGAGGGCGAGGAGATCACCGACGCCATGGACCTGCGGGCGTTCGGCGTGGGGCCGCGCACATGGCTGCCCCGGCTCCAGTACCGCCCGCTGGACATCATCTACATCGCCATCGGCGTCCTGATCGTGGCCGGCACCATCGTCCTCAAGCAGGCCGGCTTCGGCGGGCTGTGGGTGCCGCCGGCCTGGCTGCCCTGACCCGTGGGCTGCCCGGATCGCTGCCCCCTTCCCCCGGTCGCGCGCCGCCGCAGATTATGCTATAGTGCTGGGCAGGGCCCTGTGACGCTCAGGAGGGATCGCCATGTTCGGCAGGCTGCGCCCGCTCAACCCGCTGCTGCTGTTCGGCTGCACGGTGGTGGCCGCCGCCGCGGTGGTTGGCACGGTGGTTGCTGTCAGCACCGCACCGGCCCGTTTCTACGTCGCTCACCTTTCCCCGGACGCCCCCGCGGTTGATGTGTATGTAGGTGGCACGTTAGCCGACTCCAACCTGACCTACGGGCAGGCCGGGCCGCTGCGCTCCAACGGCAGGTACGGGGAGATGCTGGTGGAAGTGCGGCTGGCCGGCACCGCCCCGGCCTCCGCGCCGGTGCTCTCCGGCTACGTGAACCTGCACCCGGGGACGACCTACGTGGTGGCAGTCGCCAACCAGTTAGCCCGCCTGCAGATCGGCGCCTATGCCGTCCCCACGGACGGCGTCCCGGCGGGCATGACCCGCGTGCAGGTGCTGCACGCCTTCGCCGGGGCGCCGCGCATCTCGGCGCGGGCCGGCGCGGATGTCGTCGTCAAGGGGCTGGGCTATCTCGAGGAGCCGCCCTGCCTGGACGTGGCGGCCGGCGAGTACCGGATGCTGGCCTTCACCGACCTGACGCCCACCACGCTGCTGCTGGATCAGACCCGGACGCTGAATGCCGGCACCGTCGAGACCGTGATCTTGACCGGAACGCCGGTTCAGGCCCTCTTCCTGACCACCCAGCCGTAGCCGGGTGAGAATCCGCAGGGGCCGCCCGGTTGGACGGCCCCTGTGCCCGCGGGGCTACTTACTCTCAAGGGCTGCCTTCTTCTTGGCGGCGAACTCCTCGTCGGTCAGGATACCCGCCCGATGCAGCGCCTCCAGGTTGGCCAGCACCGCCGCCTGCTGGGCCGCGGGCGGCGGCGCCCCTTCGCCGCTTTCCAGCTTGGCTTTGGCATTGAGCATAGCCGTCTTGAACCCCACCGGGTCGCCGATGGTGGTGAAGCGGTTGATGCCCATCTCGCTGGCCGTGAGGATCTGGATATCCCCGAAGCCGAACAGCCGCCCCCAGAAGGACTGGGTCATCTTCACGTCGTTGACCTTCTCCAGCGAGGAGTCGGTCACATTCTTGTTGAAGACGCCAAAGAGCTGGATGACGCGGCGGCTGGTGACCACATACTGATGATTCAGCCAGATCAGGTAGTCGCGCACCAGGCTGATCAGCGGCAGGATGATCAGCGGATAACCGATGGCGGCCACCCCGGCAGTGGGCGCCATGAGCATGCTGACCAGTACCAGCAACCCAACGATCAGCAGCGCTTCGGGCAGGATCGCCTGCGCCAGCAGGAACCAGTGCTGGTGGGCCACGCGGAGGATCTGCTCGCGCTCGCCGAGCAGGTTGTTCAGGTAACGATCGCTCATCGAGTCCTCTCTCCTGTCAGCAGGGATCATGCTCCCGCGGGAGCCTGCTACCTATGATACACTGAGACGTCGAATTGTGATCCGCCGGTGGAGCGCCCCATGACCCAGCCCGACCTGCCCCTGGATACCATCCTGTCCGGCGACTGCCGGGAGGTGCTGGCGCGCCTGCCAGCGGCCTCCATTGACCTGATTTTCGCCGACCCGCCGTATAACCTGCAGCTGCGCGGCGATCTGTTTCGCCCGAATATGACCCGCGTCGATGCGGTGGATGACGACTGGGATCGCTTCACGGACTTCGCCGCCTATGACGCCTTCACCCGCGAATGGCTGGCCGGCTGCCGCCGCGTCCTGAAGGATACCGGGACGCTGTGGGTGATTGGCTCCTACCACAACATCTACCGCGTGGGAGCGATCCTGCAGGATCTGGGCTACTGGATCCTCAACGACGTGGTGTGGATCAAGACCAACCCGATGCCCAACTTCCGGGGCACGCGCTTCGCCAACGCGCACGAGACGCTGATCTGGGCGCAGAAGCAGCAGGGCGCGCGCTACACGTTCCACTATCACGCCATGAAGGCGCTGAATGAGGGCCTGCAGATGCGCTCGGACTGGCTGCTGCCGATCTGCGCCGGGCCGGAACGCATCCGGCTGAACGGGGCGAAGGCGCACGCCACCCAGAAGCCGGAAGCGCTGCTGTACCGGGTGATCCTGGCCTCGTCCAGCCCCGGCGAGGTGGTGCTGGATCCGTTCTTCGGCAGCGGCACAACCGGGGCGGTGGCGCGGAGGCTGGGCCGCCGCTGGATCGGCATCGAGCGCGACCCGGCCTATATCGAGGTGGCCCGGGCGCGCATCGCGGCGGTGGAACCGCTGCCCGCGGACGCCATCCGGCTGGACAGCCCGCGCCAGCGCCCGCGCATCCCCTTCGGGGCGCTGCTGGAGGCGGGCCTGCTGCGCCCCGGCGACACGCTGACCTTCGGGCCGCGGGGCGAAGAAGTGGCCGTGGTGCTGGTCAGCGGGCATCTGCGCTGGCGCGAGATGCGCGGATCGATTCACCAGATCGGGCGGGCGATCACCGGCGCGCCGTGCAACGGCTGGGAGCACTGGCACTACACCGATCCGACCAGCGGCCAGCGCCGCCCGATCGACGCGCTGCGCGAGCAGCTGCGCCGCACGATGGCGGAGGGTTAACCGCGGCCTATTCGTCTCCGGCGCGGATCAGCAGCAGCGGCCGGTCGATGCGCTGCAGCACGCCGGCAGCCACGCTGCCGTAGAAGACGCGGGCCAGCCCACCCCGCCCGTGGCTCGCCATAGCGATCAGATCGGCGTCTTGCTGCCCGGCCATGGCGATGATGCTCTCCACCACGGACCCCTGCACGACAAGCGTATCCACCCGCAGACCGCTGGCGTGCAGCGCTTCCCGCTGCCGCTCCAGATAGGATCGCGCCTGCTCGGTACGGCGGCCCAGCTCCTCGAAGTAAGCCCGGATGTGCATCTCCTGCGGATCGGCCATGATCGGCCCCGGCTCGATGACCTGCAGCAGGATCACCCGCGCCCCGGTGCAGGCGGCCAGCGCCTGCACATGCGGCAGGATCGCCTCAGCCCGGAGCGAACCGTCCAGCGGGACCAGGATGGATTGGTACATGGCTCCCTCCTTAGCGAGCGCCCGAAGGGATAGCAGAGGAAGGCTGCCGGGCGGCGCCCGTCTTCAGAGTGCCGCCCGGCGGTGAGTGGTCAGCCTAGTTGGCCTGGATGGTGATGGTGGTGGTGTTGCTGCCGCCGATAGTGGCGTTGACCGCGCCGGTCAGCGTCAGCACGATATCCTCGGCGAGCTCCGGCGAGATGACATCGCCCAGCACATTCACCGTGAAGTTGCGGCTGGTCTGGCCGGGGTTGAATGTCACCGGCGTGCCGGACAGGCTGAAGTCCGTGCCGGGGGTGGCGACGCTGCCCGCCGTCGAGATATCGACCGACACCGTGCGCCCGGAGGCCACATCCAGGCCGACCGTCACCGTCACGCTGCTGCCCTCGGTCGGCGAGGGGTTGCTGACCGCGGTGATATTCACCGTCGGGGCCGGATCATTATCCAGGATGGTCAGCGTGGTGTTGCTCACACCGATGTCAGCCCCGCTGGGGTTGTTGAGCGTCAGCGTGAGCGTCTCATCGTCTTCGTCCAGAGCGTCGTTGACGGTGGTCACCGTGACCGTCTTGATGGTCTGCCCGGGCGTGAAAGTCAGTGAGTTCTTGTCCACGCTGTAGTCCGCGCCGTTGGTGGCTGTGCCGCTGCGGTTGATGTTCACCCTGACTTCGCGGCCCGATACCGTGCTGAGCTGAACCGTGACCGTCACCACGTTGCCCTCGGTCGGTGTGGAGTTGGACACGCCGGTGATGCTCACCGTCGGCTTGGGATCATCGTCGTCGATGGTGATCGTGCCGGTGCTGGTGCCCAGCGCCGCGCCGCCGGTCGGGTTGCTCAGCGTCAGCGTGATGGTCTCGTTTTCCTCATCGAGCGCATCATCCAGGATATCGACCTCGAAGGTCTTGCTCGTCTGGCCCGCGTTAAAAGTCAGCGTGCCGCTGGCGCTGTCGTAGTCGTCACCCTCCTCGGCCGTGTCATTGCTGGTCTCGTAGTCCACCTTGACCGTGCCGGAGGCCGCCTTGCTGAGCTTGACGGTCACCGTCACGGTGGTGTCATCCTCATCGACGGTGTAGTCATCCGGGTTGAGGCTCACCGTCAGCGACGGGGTGGCTGTGGCCGACGGGGTATTGGTCTTGACCGGTGTGCTGGTGGCGACCGGCGTGCTGGTGACGAGCGGGGTCGCCGTCGGAGTGCCAGGCCCCGGCGTGCGCGTCGGCGTCGGGGTGCGCGTCGGCGTGGGCGACGGGCCGGGCGTGGCCGCGCCGGGGCCGATCGGCGGGGGCACCGGCGATCCGCCGCCGAAGGGCATCGCCAGCACCAGCGCCAGCACCGATGGGCTGCCGCTCGGCGAACCGATCACGAAGAACGAGTAGATCACCCCCGGCTGCAGCTGCAGGTTGCCCATATCGATCACCAGCGAATCGGGCGGCGCCTTGGGGTCGGTGATGTGGCCGGGGAAGATCACCTTGTAGTTCGTCCAGACCTGCCAGTTGAATGTCCCGGTGATCAGGTGATCGACCACAAACGGGTCTTCCACGTAGCCCATCGCCTCGACCACGGTCTTGCCGGCGGCGGCCGCATCGCGCACATCCAGCCGCGGCCCCTGCGGGATGGCGTGGAAGAACTGCACCCGGGTTTCGTTAGCGCCCAGCGGCTCAAAGACCGGGATGCGGTAGGCGCCGAACTGGGCGCGCTCGCGCACGTTCATCACCGGCACCATGTAGTAGTTACCGGGATTCACTTCTTTATATCCCGTCACGATGGGTGGATCGGTGATCGGCGCATTCGCATCCCGCACGTCGATGAAGATCGAGCCGGCTGTCACCTGCTGCGGGAAAGTCGCCTGCGAGAATGACAGGTTATCGCCCACCAGAGCGCCGTTGATGTAGATATCAACCGGCGGCGAATCCGGCGAGAAGTTGCCTACCATCACCCACGCTTTGCCGGGATCGGGCGTGGCTGTCTGCGCCAGCGCCGATGTCGGCAGCGCCACCACAGCAGCGATCAACCCGATCAGAACGATCAGACGGAGCAGCTTAGTCATCACGGGCTCCTTTACTAGCAATAAGTCCGGGGCAGAGAGTGCGCCCCCCTCAACTGACCCTATCATAGCATACTTTTTGCACGGCGAAATCGGGGAGGGAGACGCAAACCGCCCGCCGATCAGGGCGGGCAGTCTGTCGTGCTGGCGGGGAGGACAGGATTCGAACCTGCGACCGAGTTTTAAGCCCGGTAACCGCTTAGCAGGCGGCCCCAATCGTCCACTCTGGCACCTCCCCGATCGGGCCCGGCAGCGGAGCGAGAGGGATTCGAACCCCCGGTGACGCAAGCGCCACAACGGTTTTCAAGACCGCCGCCTTAAACCACTCGGCCATCGCTCCAGCAGCGGCCATTATAGCGTATCTACCGGGAGGGGGCAATGCCGCTGGCGCACCGCATCGATCTGGCATATAACTGCCTGCACGGCGGCATCTGGGGCCGCTTCTTGCTTCATCACGCTTCATCATCATTGAGGAAGGGACAGGCGATGTGGCGGAAAGAGATCGAGATCATCCTGGCTCGCCAGCTGGCCAGCTACCTGGCGATGCCGATCTTCCTGGTTGATCCGGACGGCAATCTGCTGTACTTCAATGAATCTGCGGAACAGGTGCTGGGCCGCCGCTTTGAGGAAACAGGCTGGATGGGGGCGGATGAATGGTCCATCACCTTCCAGCCCACCGACCGCAGCGGCACGCCCCTCAGGCCGGAGGATCTGCCGCTGATGCGGGCGCTGCGCACCCGCCGCCCCGCCCACCGCGACATCCTGATCCGCGGGCTGGATGGAACCCGGCGGGCCATCGAGGTGACCGCCATCCCCATCAACGGGATGGCCGGGCGCTTCCTGGGCGCGATCTCGATCTTCTGGGAGCTGGAGGCATGAAAGTCACGCTCTGGGGCACCCGCGGATCGCTGGCTTCGCCGGGGCCGGAGACGGCCCGCTACGGCGGCAATACCTCCTGCGTGGAAGTCTCCGACCCGGAGCGCCTGCTGGTGCTGGATGCCGGCACCGGCGTGCGCCGGCTCGGCATGCAGATACCCGCTGGCCCGCGCCGGGTGGACATGCTGCTGACGCACATGCATCTGGATCACATCCTGGGGCTGGGCTTCTTCATGCCCCTGTTCGCGCCGGGCTGGGAGGTGCATATCTGGGGGCCGGGCAGCACCACGCTCAACCTGGAGCAGCGGCTGCTGCGCTACCTGTCGCCGCCGTTCTTCCCGCTGCATCTGCATGAGCTGGCCTCCAACCTGACGCTGCACGAGATCGCCCAGGAAACGTTTGACCTCGGCGACTTCCACATCGAGTCCCGGCTGGTGTGCCACCCGGGGCCGACGCTCGGCTTCCGCATCGAGCACGCCAGCGGCGCGAGCATGGCCTATCTGCCCGACCATGAGCCGGCGCTGGGCGTCCAGGACTTCCCGATCGCGCCGGAGTGGACCTCCGGCTATGACCTGGCCCGCGACGTGGACCTGCTGATCCACGACACGCAGTACCGCCCGCATGAATATCCCGATCGGCAGGGCTGGGGCCACAGCACACTGGAGCAGGCGATGGCCTTCGGCGAGCTGGCCGGGGTGCGCCGCTTCATGACCTTCCACTACGACCCCGCCCACAGCGACGACCACCTGGACGCCGCCATCGCGCAGGCAGCCGAAGCGGTGCGCCCGCCCTTCAGGGTAGTGCCGGGCCAGGAGGGCATGACGCTCGACCTGGGGGAGAAGTAGCCGGGGGCCGCCTCACCGGGCGGCCAGCCCGGACAGAATACTGCGGTGAAGGAACATAGCGCGGACCTCGCTGGATATGCCGGGGGTGAGGCAGCCGCCCCACCCCCGGATGCGCTGGCTGCCTGCCTACGCCGATGCGCCGGAGTAGTGTTTCAGCCCGAAGCGCCAGAACAGCCGCGATGCGGTCAGCCTGCCCGACCAGCCGGCTCAACCCGATACCATCACGGTGATTGAGCAAGACGAGCTGTACACCTTTATCGAGGCGAAAAAACGAAGTCTACATCGTCACCCGGGTAGACCGTGCGGCGCACTGCATTGTGGGCTGGGACGTGGTTGTCGAGCGCAGCTATGAAACTCTCCAGCCCCTGCTTGACCGCTCGCCGCAGGCTCAGCACTATGACTCTGACGCCCTTTCGGTCTACGACACCCTGGTCTACTACCCCGGCCACCATCTCACCGCACCCGGCAAGTCCCAGACTTACTCTGTTGAAGCTGATAACTCGGTGCTGCGCCATTACCTTGCCCGTCTCGTCCGCCGCTCGCGCCGTTTCTCCCGCTGCCTGCGCGCTCTCTGGACCGCCATCAAGCTCGATGTACAAACGCCGTTTCCCGGCCTATCCTGCCCATGTCAAAGACTTCGTGTACCCGTGATGTTATCCACTCCCGCGGCTCACGGCCCCGGCGCCGCCTCCTCCGGCGCAGCGGGCGGCTCCGGCGCGGGGCGCGGCTCCAGCGAGTCGGCGGCCAGCCGGAAGCCCACCGAGTTGTAGCGGTAGTAGGGATCGTAGCCGGTGCGGGCCAGCGTGCGGGCGTAGGAGTAGATCAGGAACCAGGACCCGCCGCGCATGACGCGAGCCTCGGGGTTGTCCGTGTCCACCGCGGCGGCGGTGACGAACGTGTTGGCGCACCACTCCAGCACCGTGCCGCTCATATCCAGCGCCCCCACCGGCGATTCGGCCAGCGGGTACATGCCGACGGCCGTCACGCGCCGCAGCAGGCTCTCGCGGGTGTTGGCGTAGGACGGGGCCCACTCGGCCCCCCAGGGGTAGACCGCCTCGGACAGGCCCCCGGTGGCGGCCTGCTGCCATTCCCATTCATAGGGCAGCCGCACATCATACGGCAGGCGGGCGCTCAGCCAGCGGCAGTAGGCCATCGCGTCGTGCCAGGAGACCTCCTGCGCGGGCTGGTTGTCCAGCGGATGGTCGGTGCGCTCGTATTCAGGGCGGAAGCGCAGACCGTCCCACCAGCGCGGATCGCTGTGGCCGTCCTCCGCCTCCAGGAACAGGCGGTACTGCGCCCAGGTGACGGGATAGCGGGCGATGTAGAAGCGCTCGACGATGAACGGCCGGGCTGAATCGCGCAGGTGCACCTCGCCGGCAGGCACCGGGCACCAGATCAGGTCGGGCAGCCCATCCTCGCCGATTCCGACGCCGGGCCGTGGGTCGCCGGCACGCGCCAGCCAGTCGCCGATGGCCGCGCGGCGCAGGTGGGTGGTGCGCGGCTCGCTCAGCAGACCGATCAGGTGCTGGGTCACCAGCCGCAGGCCGTGCTCGCCCCCCAGCGACGGCTCATCGCCGCTGGCCAGCGCAGTCAGCGGGGCGCCGCTCAGGTATGGTTCACGCCCGGACAGAGGTGTCGTCATGCTGCCGAGTCTAGCGGGTTTAGCGCGGCGGGCAAGTGAATCACGCAGCGGCTGCCGTCTGCCGGTGATCTTCCAGCCCCCAGATCACCCAGCCATCAAGGCTCGGGATCGGCGCCAGCGCCCCCAGGCCAGCGGCGACGTTGAGCAGGGCGCTGATCAGCAGCGCATCGCCGGGCCAGAGGGCATGGGCGCCGGCCAGGATCAGCGCCGCCAGCAGGTTGGCAGCCGGCCCGCCCAGCGCCCGGATCAGGTGCACCCGGCGCGGGTAGCGGCTCTGATCCCCGTAGTAGCGGTTGGCCTGGCGGGTTACGGTGAGGGCGATCTCGTCCATCGGCGCGCCCGCCAGCCGGGCGCTGATCACATGGCCCAGGTTGTGCCAGGTGTTCAGCAGCAGCACGCCGGCTCCGACGACCAGCCCCAGCGCCAGCCCCTCCCCGATCGGGCTGCCCCACCGCCACGCCAGCCCGATCGGCACACCGCTCAGCACGGACAGCGGGAGATTCAGCCAGGCGGCAGGCGTGGCGGTGTAGCGCACGCCCAGCACGGTCAGCAGGTGGCGGCGCGGCCTGTCGAGGTCTTCCAGTATCAGCAGCGGGCGCGGCATTCGCAGACATCTCCGGGTGTTCGGGTGACAGATGCCCCAGAAGATAGCGAGGCCGGGAGCCACGCGCAAGGTGGAGGCGCCTTCTAACCCGGCGGCGCGGTGATGCTGGCACCTTCCTGCCGGGTACGGTATAATCATCGACTGCTGATCAGCCGCTATGGCATTCCTGGAGCAGCGCATCGAATGGATATTGTGTGGTACGGGCACAGTTGTTTTCGCATGATGGAGCGCGGTAAGGCCAGCATCGTCACTGACCCATTCGATCCCAGCATCGGCTTCGGTGAGACAAACCTCAAGGCCGATATCGTCACCATCAGCCATGACGCGCCCGGCCACAGCGCCACCCATATGCTCAAGAAGGCGGATTACGTGCTCAACCGCCCTGGCGAGTACGAGATCGGCGGCATCTTCATCACCGGCGTGGCGACGGTCAACCCCCATGCCTCCCCGGAGACCGCCCGGCGCAATATCATCTGGGTATTCGACTTCAACGATTACACCATCTGCCACCTGGGCGATCTGGATCATGTCCCGGATCAGGGCGATATCGAGAAACTGGGGCCGATCGACGTACTGATGGTCCCCGTCGGCGGCGGTCGGGCACTTAACAGCGGTCAGGCGGGCGAGGTGATCAGCCTGATTGAGCCGGCCCGGGTCATCCCGATGCACTACCAGACCCCGACCTCGCGGGTGCCGCTCGAACCGCTGGACAAGTTCCTCAAAGAGATGGGCGTCACCGTGGCGGATGAAATGGATATGCTGCGCGTCACGGCCAGCAGCCTGGGCGAAGAGACTCAGGTCGTGGTGCTGCGTCCCCAGGCCTGAATGCCGCCGACTTTCCTGAGGAAACAGGGTCTATGGTCAAGCTGTTGATGAGCTGGGATATCCAGACGGGCCGGGATGCCGAATACTTCGAGTTTGTGGTGCGCGAGTTTGTCCCCGGCATCACCCGGCTTGGCATCCAGCCTACCGAGGCATGGTTCACCATCTATGGCGATCGCCCCCAGATCCTCACCGGCGGCATCACCGACAGCTACGCGACCATGCAGCGCATCCTGTCGAGCAGCGACTGGCAGGAGCTACACGGGCGGCTGCTGGAGCTGGTGACCAACTACCAGCAGAAGATTGTGCGCCACACCGGCAACCTACAGCTGTTCTGAGCGCAGCACGCAGGGGCAAAAAGCAGCGGCAGCTCCCGGGACGGGGCTGCCGCTGAGGATTCGCGCAGGAGAAAAGTCAGTCGGCGCTGCTGGCCGGGGCGGCCGTCGTGCTGCTCTCGCTGGCCGTCTTGCTGCCGGCGCTCTCGGTCTTGCCCGGGCTGGCCAGGCTGCTGCGGGAGCTGCGGTTGTCAGTCACGTAGAAGCCGGACCCCTTGAAGATCACCCCCGCCGGCTGGATGAGCCGGTGGACGCGCCCCTCACACTCCGGGCACTCGCTCAGCGGCTGGTCGTTGAAGCTCTGGCGGCGGTCGAAGCGCACTCCGCACTCGGCGCATTCATACGTGTAGATCGGCATACGGCCCTCCTGCAACAAGCTCTACGGTACACAGGTATACACGACATTGTATCGCATCTGGCCCACTGTGCCAACGAGCCAGGGGCTGTCCCACCACAGTCTATACCACATTTGTATTAGAGTCACGTAAACGCCGGTGGATTCACTGAGAAAGGGGATTCTGTCACGCGCGGCCACGACGAATGTCACCGGGGCGCGGGTGTATTTCCAGCCCGGGGGCGAGCCTGTACATCTGCAGGAGGTGAGAGTCCGCACCACGGCCCCCCATCTCCAATGCGCCCGGAGGCGGGGCGCTTGACAGCCGGCGGGCCGCCGGCTATACTGGGATATACCCCTCCCCGCCGGGGGGGGGATACAGGGCGGCGGCATGTCTATGGAACAAAAACAGGAAATCCTTTCTCGCCTGCGCAGCGCGGCGGGCCATCTCAACGGCATCACCCGGATGGTGGAGGAGGATCAGTACTGCATCGACGTGCTGACTCAGATCCACGCAGTGCAGGCGGCCCTGAACAAGATCAGCCTGCAGGTGCTGGACAACCACATGCACAACTGCGTCACAGAAGCCATCCGCAGCAACGACCCCGACGAGCGTGAGCGGGTGCTGGCCGAGATTCGTGAGGTGTTCGCGGCCCGCAGCAGGCTGTAGGCCTGTTCAGAACATGGAGGCGCGATGAGCGACAGGACGACGATCCTGACGATCAGCGGGATGAGCTGCAACGGCTGTGTGCAGGCCGTCCGCCGCAGCCTGAGCAAGCTGGAGGGAGTCAGCAGCGTAGAGGTCATGCTGGATCCCGGGCAGGCCGTCGTGACCTACGACGCGGAGCGCGTCAGCCTCGACGACCTGCGCGGTCGGGTGCTGCAGATCGGCTACGGGGTAGACGGGGCTGCCCCCGCCAGCCTGCCCTGACGGGTGGGCACTACTTGTAAATGTCCAGGATCACCTTGCTGCGGTCGGTCGGGTGGATCTTGACCGGCAGGGTGGCGCCCGGCTGGACCTGCGGGATGGCGATCATCGGGATGGCCGTCTTCACCGTCGTCTGGTACGGCTCGCCGTCCGGCGGGGTGACCTGCAGCAGCAGCTGCACCTGAGGCTGGTCGTTGACCATCAGCCCGGTCTGGCCAAGCTGCAGGACGGTGGCCTGCGCCGGGATGCCCTGCTCGCGGATGACAGGATCCCCCTTGAACATGCGGTTGCGGATGTTGATGGCGATCACCCAGGAAGCGGCAATGAATAAGACGGTGACCAGGGTGATGACGCAGCCGCCAACGATCAT
Source organism: Anaerolineae bacterium (assembly GCA_034435035.1). Classification (GTDB taxonomy): domain Bacteria; phylum Chloroflexota; class Anaerolineae; order Aggregatilineales; family UBA3940; genus JAHEME01. The sequence continues at coordinate 27,557 of DAOTXW010000026.1, forward strand.
GAGCCCGGTCATTCCCAGCCCGAATCCTCCAGCGATGAGTTCTGGCGACACGATAGTTCTCTCCCTTGCGAAATAAGATGAAGCTGATGCAGGTCCTCCGCCTCATCAGCGCGCTGGCAGCATGATACAGCATCCGACCGCGGGCCGCAAACCACGGCCGGGACACGGCAGACAGAGGGGAATGAGCGATGACTGACCGGCAGACGACTCTGCCCATCGTGGGGATGACCTGCGCGAACTGCACCGCGACAGTGGAGAAGGGGCTGCGCAGGCTGGACGGCGTGGTGGATGTCTCCGTCAACCTGGCCACCGAGAAGGCGACCGTGACGTATGACGCCTCCCGCCTGAAGCAGGCCGATCTGATCCAGCGCGTGGAGCTGGTGGGCTACAGCGTCCCGATGGCGAGCGTCGATCTGCCGATCACCGGCATGACGTGCGCCAACTGCACCGCGACGGTGGAGAAGGGGCTGCGCAGGCTGGACGGCGTGGTGGATGTCTCCGTCAACCTGGCCACCGAGAAAGCCACCGTCCGCTACCTGCCGGGGCAGGTGACGCGGCGGGACCTGGTTAAGCAGGTCGAGCGCATCGGCTATGGTGTGGTCGAGGCCGCCGCCGGCGAGGAGCCGGAAGACGCCGAGCGAGCCGCCCGCCAGGCCGAGATCGCCCGCCAGCAGCGCTACCTGCTGGTCGGGGCGCTGTTCGCCGGGCCGCTGTTCCTGCTGAGCATGGCCCGCGACTTCGGCCTGCTGGGCGCCTGGGCGATGGATCCGTGGGTGAACGTGCTGATGGGGGCGCTGGCGACCCCGGTGCAGTTCTATGTGGGCGGGCAGTACTATGCGGGCGGCTTCAAGGCGCTGCGCAACGGCTCGGCGAACATGGATGTGCTGGTGGCGCTGGGCTCCAGCGTGGCCTACGGGTATTCGATCGTCGTGACGCTGGAGCAGCTGCTGGCCCGCCCCGCGATGGGCGGCATGCCCGGCATGGCGGCGGAATCGGCGCTGGGGCACCATGTTTACTTCGAGACGGCGGCAGTGATCATCACCCTGATCGTGCTGGGCAAGCTGCTGGAGGCCCGCGCCAGAGGCCAGACCAGCGAGGCGATCAAGAAGCTGATGGGCCTGCGGGCCCGGACCGCCCGGGTGGTGCGGGGCGATCAGGAGATCGATGTGCCCATCGATGACGTGGAGGTCGGCGAGGTGGTGCTGGTGCGCCCCGGCGAGAAGATCCCGGTCGATGGGCGGGTCCTGGACGGCTTCAGCGCCGTGGACGAGAGCATGATCACGGGCGAAAGCCTGCCGGTGGATCGCGGCCCCGGCGACCGGGTGATCGGCGCGACCGTCAACCGACAGGGGCTGCTCCGGATCGAGGCGACCGCCGTCGGGCGGCAGACCGCGCTGGCGCAGATCATCCGGCTGGTGGAGCAGGCGCAGGCCAGCCGGGCGCCAATCCAGAAGCTGGCCGATCAGGTGGCGGGGGTTTTCGTGCCCGCGGTGATCGCGCTGGCGCTGATCACCTTCGCCGTATGGCGGATCGCCGCGCCGGAAGCCGGCTTCGTGGGCGCGCTGATCCGGCTGGTGGCGGTGCTGGTGATCGCCTGCCCGTGCGCCATGGGCCTGGCCACCCCCACCGCAGTGATGGTGGGCACGGGCCGGGGCGCGGAGCGCGGCATCCTGTTCAAGAGCAGCGCCGCGCTGGAAAGCGCCCACCGCCTGACGGCCATCGTGCTGGACAAGACCGGCACGATCACGCAGGGGCAGCCGGCGGTGACGGATGTTGTGGTCAGCGGGCGGCTGGATCAGGCGGAAGCGCTGCGGCTGGCCGCCAGCGCCGAGCGCGGTTCGGAACATCCGCTGGGCGCGGCCATCGTGCGCGCTGCCGGGGAGCGCGGCATCCCTGCCAGAGCGCCGGAGGCGTTCCAGTCCCTCACCGGGCGCGGCATTGAGGCGCAGATCGACGGGCAGGCCGTGCTGGTGGGCAACTTCACGCTGATGCAGGAGCGCGGCATCGCCCTCAACGGGCTGGAAGCCGCAGCCCGCCGCCTGCAGGAGCAGGCCCGCACGGCCATGTGGCTGGCGGTGGACGGCCAGGCTGCCGCCCTGATCGCGGTGGCGGATACGATCAAGGAGGGCAGCCGCGAGGCGATCGCCGAGCTGCACCGGATGGGGCTGCGCGTGGCGATGATCACCGGCGACAACGCGGCCACCGCGCAGGCCATCGCCCGCGAGGCCGGGGTGGATACGGTGTTCGCCGAAGTGCTGCCCGGCGACAAGGCCGCCTATGTGCAGAAGCTGCAGGCCGAAGGCCACCGGGTCGGCATGGTGGGCGACGGGATCAACGATGCGCCGGCGCTGGCTGCCGCCGACGTCGGCATCGCCATCGGCACCGGGACGGATGTGGCGATGGAAGCCGCCGATGTGACCCTGATGCGCGGCGACCTGCGCTCTGTGCCGCAGGCCCTGCGTCTGAGCCGCGCCACCCTGCGGACGATCAAAGAAAACCTGTTCTGGGCTTTCGGCTATAATGTGATCCTGATCCCGGTGGCGGCGGGGGCGCTCTATCCCTTCGCCTGGGCGCCGGACTTTCTGCGCCAGCTCAGCCCGATCCTGGCCGCCCTGGCGATGGCCTTCAGCTCGGTGAGCGTGGTGACCAATTCGCTGCGGCTGCGGCGCAAGAAGGTGTGAGGGGCGCGCTCACAGGGCGGCGCCGCTCACCGATGACAGGGTATCAGCAAGCCTGCCCGCAGAGCCGCTTCACTGATATCATCTCGGGGAGATACAGGCCATCCGGCAGATGCTGGGTCACACCGGCCTGCCGGAGTTTGTGGGCGCGCTCGAAGCTGAGGCCCCGTACCGCGCTGAATAACCTGACCGATCTTCAAGGAGACCTGACTCATGGCCGTGATCGTCTACGATGTCGTCTGCGGGATGTCCACCGCGCTGGGCAGCTGGAGCAGCCAGTCCACCTACCAGGGCAAGACCTACTACTTCTGCTGCGACGGCTGCAAGGGCGCCTTCGAGAAGTCGCCCGAGTACCACCTGCAGAACTTCGCCGAGGAGCACCCCGGCGTGGACCCGACGCCGGCGGGCTGATCGCCGGGGCCAGTTCGAGCGGGTGCCACGCCTTCGTGCCCCCCTGCGGCCCGGAGGCGGACACGTCGCGGCTCAGCGTCGAGGCAGGCGCGGCGGCCATCCGGGCGCGGGTGGAATCCGGTGAACCGCCCCGCGGCGCCTGCGCGGGGCAGGCCGCCCGGCAGTAGATTCCCATATTTGGTAATATCAATACCTTGAACCGGCGCTGGAATCTCCGGGCTGAGCGGAGAAACCAGGGGGACAGCCGCCATCCCCTCTGCCGACGGCTGTCCTCCACCTGACCTATCCCCCATTGCGAACCGCTCCCGACGGCGCTACCCTCTGTACGGGTTTTCACGTCTGGCTCCGCGCCAGAAATGAGGATGCGCCGTCGATGTGGTTCAGAGTCAAGCTCCCTACCCGCCTGAGCAAGGTCGCCGCCGACCTGTGGCACAACCGCTCGCGCACGCTGCTGGTGATCATCGCCATCGGCATCGGCGTGATGTCGTTCGGCTCGCTGCTGATCACCCGCGATCTGATGGTCGGCAACGTCGATCAAGCCTACCGGGCCATCCACCCGGCCACCATCACGATGACCATCTCGCCGTTCGATGAAGACCTGGTGCGGATCGTCGAGGGCTACCGCGAGGTAGAGCTTGCGCAGGGGACGGCCGCCGTCGAGGTCAAGTACCCCACCGGCGGCGACGCCTTCGTGCCGCTGACCCTGTACGCCTGGCGCGACTACGGCGATCTGGAGATCAACATCGTAGCACCGGAGGCGGGCGCCGCGGCCCCGGCCCGCCGCGAGGTGCTGCTGGAGCGCACGTCGCTGGCCTCCACCGGCCTGCGCCTCGGCGACGCGATCCCCATCGAGCTGCCGGACGGCCAGCAGTATATGCTGCGCGTGGCCGGGACGGTGCACGACCTGAGCGTCCCCTCCGCCAACCGCTTCAACGAGCTGTCCGGCTACGTCTCGCTGGAGACGCTCCAGTGGCTGCAGGGATCGCGGCTGTACGGGCGGATGGACATCGTGACCGGGAGCGGGGTGACCACGCTGGAGCAGGTCGAGGGCGTGGCGCACACCCTGAAAGAGCGGCTGGAGCGGGACGGCTACAGCGTCCACTACGTCCGCTCCGAGCGCCCCGGTCAGCACTGGATGGTGGAGGTGATACAGGGCATGTCCGGCTTCCTGTACATCATGGGCATGGCCGGCCTGCTGTTGAGCGCCTTTCTGGTGTGGAATACGATCTCCTCGATCCTGGTGCAGCAGCGCCGCCAGATCGGCGTGCTGCGGGCCATCGGCGGCTCGCGCCGCCAGATCACCGCGATGTACGTGCTGATGGTGGTGATCTACGGCCTGATCGGCTTCCTGCTGGCGCTGCCGCTGGGGGTGCTGACGAGCCTGGGCTACATGACCACCTCGATGGCCTGGCTCAACTTCGACATCCTGTATTACACCTTCCCGCCGGTGGTGGGGCTGGCGATGCTGGCGGCGGCGGTCGGCACGCCGCTGATCGCCAGCCTGCTGACCATCGCGCGGTCCACGCGCATCACCGTGCGCGAGGCGCTGACCGACTACGGCATCGGCGTGGGCAGCCCCGACGACCCGATCGAGCGGCTGCTGACGCGCCTGAGCGGCCTGCCCCGCCCGGTGATGCTCTCCCTGCGCAACACCTTCCGCCAGCGCGAGCGCCTGCTGGTGACGCTGGGCACGCTGGCCATCGCCGGCGCGATGTTCATCGGCGTGCTCAGCTTCAGCCGGGCGCTGAACCTGGAGGTGGGGCGGCTGATGCAGACCGGGCTGGAGAACGTCAACCTGTCGCTGGGCGGCACCTACCCGGCCGCCACGCTGGAGCGGGAGGCGCTGCGCGTCCCCGGCGTCACCGCGGCGGAGGCCCGCCTGACGGCGCTGGCGGCCCGCGTGCGCCCGGACGGCGCGCAGGGCTCCACCTTCTCCCTGATCGGCCTGCCGCCCGCCAGCCCGTTCGTCGAGCCCCGGCTGGAGGCCGGGCGCTGGCTGCAGGCCGGCGACACCTACGCCGTCGTGGTCAGCAGCGCCCTGCTGGAGGATGAGCCGGACCTGACGGTGGGGAGCGAGATCACCCTGAAGATCGGCGGCGCCAGCCGCCCGTGGACCGTGGTGGGCGTCTACGCGGGGGCGTGGTGGGCGCAGTCCGCCTACGTGCCCTATCAGGCGCTGGCGCAGGTCACCCGCCTGACCGGCGCCGCCGACACGCTGGCCGTGGCGACGGCCGGGACGACGGCCCGCGCCGAGGAAGCGGCAGCCTGGGCGCTGGAGGACGCGCTCGACCGCATCGACGTGGAGGCCGGCAGCTGGCGCACCTACCACGGGCGGCTGTCCGAGACGCGGGCGCAGTTCAGCGTGCTGGTGCTGATCTCAATGATCGTCGCGCTGTTTCTGGCGCTGGTGGGCGGGCTGGGGCTGGCGGGCACGATCAGCCTGAACGTGATGGAGCGCACCCGCGAGATCGGCGTCATGCGCGGCATCGGCGCGTCGAGCCGGGCCGTGCGGCAGATCATCGTGGCGGAGGGGGTGGCGTCGGGGCTGCTGAGCTGGCTCCTGGCGGCGGCGCTGGCCGCGCCGCTGAGCTGGGGGCTGCAGCAGCTGGTGGGCGGCTTCACGCTGGGGCGGGCGATCCCGTTCGCCTATTCGATCCCGGCAGCCCTGCTGTGGCTGCCGGTGGTGCTGGCGATCTCGGCGCTGGCGGGGCTGGCGCCGGCGCAGCGGGCGGCCCGGATCAGCGTGCGGGAGGCCCTGGCCTACGAGTAGGGGCGCGGCATGGGCCGCGGCCAGGATGCCCGCCCCGCTGTCGATGATCCGTTCGCACAGCCGCCGCGTCGGCGGACAGGCGATCGTCCGCGCCGGCGACGCACGTTGCGGCGGGCCGCAGGCCCGGGCGCCCTCACCCTGAATCCCTCTCCCCAACGCCGCTGCGCGGCTGGGAGAGGGACTTATTTGCGGGCGGGCACGGCGGGAGCGTCGGCCCGTTGCCGCGTCCAGGCCGTGCCCTTTTTGTGTATGCGCCCGACGAACCTATTCGATCCGTGCGGACCAGACTAACCGGCGCTATCCTTCCGCCTTCGCCGCAGGCTGGAATCCGTAGACGCCAGCCACTGTTGGTTTTGAACGGCTTTGCCGCTCGCTGAAGGGAAAGAAGGGTATCGGGCCAACGACTACCCGCACACCATAGTTGTTGTTCCTGTTGTGCGGGTTGTTGTTGTTGCGGTTGGCGCAGGCGGCGTTGTTCTGATTGTTGTTGAACGCGCCCCCGCGCAGCATCTATCCGGCAGCCTGACGGTGAAGCACCGCACCCCGATTATACAGCACTCTGCTTGATCCAACCGCCCAGCAGCCGCCCGATCTCCTCGACCATCTTGCTGACGTGCTCGTACTGCCCGCTGTTCAGCCACTGCCATTGAAACGCCAGCCGCAGATACAGCCGCAGCGTGGTCAGGCAGCCATCAGCGTCGCGCAGATGCGCCAGCCGCCGCTCGCCACGATGGGCGTTGGCATGGAATAATGCTTCCTGAAAATCCAGCGCGGCGTCGCCGAGCCGCTGCACCACCAGGTAGCGCTGCGCCTTCGGGAACTTCTCGCAGTGCGGCAGCAGCCAGGTCAGCAGATCAAAGGTACGGGCGAGTATGACCATTTCTTCCGGCATCACTTTTTCCTCTATCGTCACATGGGATAACCTGTGGCGGGCCTATCGAAAAGCGGCGAAGGGCAAGCGCGGCCATGCCCCCGCCGCCGGGTTCGAGCACCGGGTGGCCGATAAGCTGGTGGCGCTGCAAGACGAGCTGGCGCGGAAAACCTACCGCCCCGGCGCGTATGTGAACTTCCGCATCCACGAGCCGAAGCAGCGCCTGATCAGCGCCGCGCCCTTCCGCGACCGGGTGGTGCATCACGCGCTGTGCAACCTGATTGAGCCAACCTTCGATGCACGCTTCTTCCCCGATAGCTATGCTAACCGCGTCGGCAAAGGCACGCACCGCGCCATTGACCGCCTACAAGTGTTCTCACGTCAGTACCGCTATGTGCTGCGGGCCGATATCGTGCAGCACTTCCCGTCGCTGGATCATGCTATCCTGCGGGCCGAGATCGCTCGTGTGATCGCCGATCCGGGTATCCTGTGGCTGGTTGACCTGATCCTTGCCAGCGGCGCAGGCGTCCTCAGCGGCGAGTACACGATGGTGTACTTCCCCGGCGACGACCTGTTCGCGGCCAGCAGGCCGCGTGGCCTGCCCATCGGCAACCTGACCAGCCAGTTCTGGAGCAACGTGTACATGAACCCCCTCGACTGGTTCGTCCGGCGGGAACTGGGCTGCTGTAAGCAGCGCGGCGCTTACCTGCGCTATGTGGATGACTTCGCGCTGTTCAGCAACAGCAGGCGCGAACTGTGGGCCTGGAAGCAGGCCATCATCGAGCGGCTGGCACAGATGCGGCTGACCATCCATGAGACCGAGGCGCAGGTGACGCCCACTGAGATCGGCATCCCCTGGCTGGGCTTCATCGTGTATCCCGACCATCGCAGGCTCAAGCGGCGCAACGCCGTCAACTTCCGGCGGCGGCTGGAACACACCATTGACCTGTACGAAGCAGGCGAGATATCGTTCGGTGAACTGGACGCCAGTGTTCAGGGCTGGATCAACCACGTGCGCTACGCCGATACCTGGGGCCTGCGGAGTCACCTCTTTGACTCCCACCCGATCCGGCTACACCCGGAACCTGAAGAGCCGCAGCCGCCCCTCCGGCTGCGCCAATACCGCCAGAAGCGCAAAAAGCGACCCCGCTAGCGCGGGGATTCGGTGGGGGGCTTAACGACCTTCGGTCGTCGCCCCCCACACCCCCCAGGAGAAAAGAGCTACAGAGGTTCAGAGTTCAGAGCGCCAGAGATCAGAGACGCAAGGATAGCGGGCCAACGACTACCCGCACACCAAAGAAGTTGTGCCTGAAGTGCGGGCTGCTGTCGATGCGGTTGGCGCAGGCGGCGTTGCTCTGATCGCAGTAGAACGCGCCCCCGCGCAGCACCTTGGTCCCGCCATTCCCGAACCCATCCACTACCTGTGGGTTGCCGTAATCATTCAGGCACCATTCCCACAGGTTGCCCGCCACGTCCAGCGCGCCGCAGGCCGCCGCGCCATGCGGGTACATGCCCACCGCCGTGCTGCGGTCACCAATTCCGGCTTCAGTGGTGTTGGCGCGCGGGTGCCCATCCCAATCGCCCCAGGGATACTGCCGGGCCTCTACGCCGTTCTGCGCCATCCACTGCCACTCCCACTCGGTGGGCAGGCGGACCTGCCAGCCCTCACCCCTTAACCCCCCGCCCCTTTTCCCCTCTCCCTGAGGGAGAGGGGCCAGGGGTGAGGGCAGAGGGGGCAGCAGGTCAAACAGCCCATGCTCTCGATACTTGAAATCCAGCCAGCGGGTGAAGGCCACGCACTGGTACCACGAGACCGAATCGCGCGGGTAGTTATCGTACTGCTGAGTAGCAGCGAGCATCTGCTGACGGACAAATTCCTGTGGGAAGTCTTTCCACCAGCGGCCATCTTCAAAGCCATCCGGCGCATCCAGAAAGGCCTGGAACTGCCGGTGTGTGATAAGATACCTGGCGACGTAGAAGGGCCAGACAGCGAAGCGCTGGGCCTCAAATTCAATCTCGCCGCCGGGCGCGACCGGCAGCCAGTCGATCTGCGGCAGGCCGCGCTCATCCAGGCCAATCCCGGTGCGCGTATCGCCGATAGTCGCCAGGCGCTCGCCGATCCAGCGGCGGCGCTGGTGGCCGGTGCGGATGTCGGCGATCTCCCTCAGCAGGCGGGCCTGCTCCGGTTCGATGAAGTCCTGCTCCATCTCGCTCAGGCGCGGCTGCTGCCGCTCCTGCATCTTGTACACCAGTTCCAGCCGCTCGGCAGGCCAGCGCAGGTAGTCCGGCTGGCCTTTGCGCTCCCACTCATCGGCGGCAGCCCGCACCTGCCGCAGCAGGATCAGGTCGTCCTGGGCCTCGTCAATCCACGCTTTCAGGCGCGGCCAACTCCTGAAGAGCGCCTCGTGCGCCACCTCGACCACCGGGTATTCCCCGCCGGAGGTCATCAGCAGCCGGGCGTTGGTCAGCGCCTGCACCAGCTCCTCACAGGCGGCGTCACAGACCACGCTGCTGAGCGGGGCGCGCTTGCGGGTGGCCGTGCCGCGCTCGTCCACCTCGACCAGCTCGCGGAAGACGACCGGCAGGGCGTCCTGCGCGGGCTTGGAGAGCCGCTCAAAAGCATCTTTGGCCTGCTCGCCAATCGCGCCCTGCACCCCGCCGAAGCCTTCATAGGCGCGCCAGGTTAAGGCCCTCACCCTAAATCCCTCTCCCTCAGGGAGAGGGATTTGCTCTTGAGCAGCATGTGGAGCGGCGTGGGAGAGGATGGCCAGCAGAACCGCCTGAAGATCATGCAGCACCTGGTTGTTGGAGAAGCGAATCACGCGGTATCCCAACGCCTCAATGTCCTGCTGGCGAGCCTGATCTTCTGCCTGGCGCACCTCATGAATTGGCCCATCAATCTCTACGACCAGCCCGCTCTCGTAGTTGAAGAAATCAACCACGTAGTGTGTGTTGGGCAGGGGATGCTGGCGGCGGAACTTCAGACCGCCCAGCCTGCGGTTGCGCAAGCATTCCCACAACACGGTTTCCGCATCGGTCTGGCGCTGCCGCAGCTCCCGCGCCGCATCGCGCATGGCCTGCGTGGCCATCTCTCTGTACCGTTCACCCCTGTTCCCCTCTCCCTCAGGGAGAGGGGCCAGGGGTGAGGGCCGAGGGGCCAGGGGTGAGGGCGCATCCATCGCTTCTTCGTAGAGCTGCTGGAGGGCGTAGGCCATCAATGCCAGCGCGCCGGGGTCGTCGCCGGTGTCGTAGAGGATCTGCTGGGCCAGGCCGCTCTCGAACTGCAACCCGGCCACCCGCGCCGGGCCGGTGATCATCTCGTACAGATCGATGGAACCGGGGGCGCTGAGCGGAAAGGTGCGGTTCTCGTGCGCCTTCAGCAGCCCGGCCAGCGCGGGCAGTTCGGCCACGCGGTGGAAGAAGTCGGCGCGCATGGTGATCACGGTCTTGATTCGCGGCGACTGCGCCGTTTCGGCCAGCATGGCGGCAAAGGCGCGGCGCAGCGCCTCATCCTGTACGCGGGTGAACAACTCTTCAAACTGGTCAATGAAGATCAGCGCTTTGGCCCAGCCGGGGGCGCCATTCAACGCTTGCACCAACACCTCGCGCAGGTTGTCCGGCTGGGTGCGCAGGCTCGACGCCAGGCCGCGCGAGTTCAGGCGCAGCGGGTCGGCGATCAGCGCCCCGGCCAGCGAATCAAAGGGATCGCCGACGCCCCACTCGTCCGGTGTGAAGGTTACCACCGGCCAATCCCGGCTACCTTCGATGGCGTTCTCGGCCAGCCGGGGGATCAGCCCGGCTCCCACCAGCGAGGACTTGCCCGATCCTGACGCACCCACCACGGCCAGGAAGCGGCAGTCCGGCTCGCTCAGGCGCTTCACCAGCTTGTCGGTTTCCGTCCCGCGCCCGAAGTAGATGGGGGCGTCTTCCGGCCCAAAGGCGCGCAGGCCGGGAAAAGGTGAGACGCCGGGGGGCCACGTGACCGGCGGCACGATGTTCACCGTATCGATCCCCACCTCACGCCTTTCGCCTCGTCGCTGACCTTCGTCAATCAGGCGGGCGACCAGCTTGCGCAGATGCAACTCGAAGATGTCGCCGAACTCGGTGGGGGATGTATAGCTATTGTACCCCTGCCGGATCGAGCCATCGGGGTTGACGAACGAATCGAAGAACGCCTTGACGCGGCCTCGCTGGACGATCTTCTCTTCCAGGTCCGGGTCGTCCAGATCAACCTTGGGGGTATCCATGCGCCAGTACACGACGACAAAGGGCCTGCCCGTTTTCTGCGCAGCCGCCAGCGCTTCTTCGAATTCCCACTCGGTGCCGGAGAGATACTGGCCCCCATCGGGCTTTTTGTAGCGGCTGTGATCGAGCGGCGTGCCCATCCGCGACCACAGGATCACGACCACGATGTCGCAGTCGGAAGGGCGGGCAAGGCCATTGTTGATGGCAGTCTGCGGATCGATGGAGGCCAGCAGGGGGGTGCTGTCATCCGGTTTGTCCCAGGCGACCGTCTCGATGGTGATCTTCTCTTTGTAGATCGGGTCGTTTTGCAGTTTGCTGATCGCCTTCATCGCCAGCTTGCGCTCGTCGGCCACGTCGCCGGGGGATGACAGAAACACCCGGACATGTCCGCGCGCTTCAAAGGTTCCCTCTGCCTGCCTGTCCAGCGCATCGGCCAGCGCAATCAGGCGGCCAACCACATCGTCGGGCAGTTCGGTCTGCCGGATGGTGATACGGATGTCGCTGCCGATGGCGACAGCGGTTGAGCCGGTGATGTCGCCGACTGAAATATCGGGTTGATTCAGGAGGTCTCGCAGCCGGTCGAGCGCGGTTCCATCGCCTGCTTTGAGGGCAGCAAGCGCCGGTTCGATTTGCTCAATGAGTTGTTCGTCGGTCATGGGCAGCCTTTCTACTACACTGGCAAGTATTCTAGGCTGAATGGGATGAAATGGGAAGCGTATCTGCTCACCTGGGCGGCATGAAAAAAACAGGATCAGGCGCAAGCCCGATCCTGTGTCCGGCCTACCAGCCCCGGCGCTCGTAGGCGTACTGATTGGTGGCCGGGAAGGGCAGCGCCAACTGCTGGATGATGCGAATCTTCTCGCCTAGCACCTGCCAGCGGATCTCAGCTTCGTAGGCGGGCATGGAGCGCATCCCGCGCCGCCTGCTCGATCAGATCCATCAGGTGCTCGATGTTGAAGATGGCTGCGTCCTATTGTACAGCATCCTGCCGGGCGGGGGGAACCCCCTCCCCGTCCTCGCCCCGCCCGGATGGGCCTCCCCCTTGCAAGGGTCGAAGACCCGGAGGGGGTGGGAGCGGCGATCATCGTCCGCAGCCGCGCCCGCGCCGACCGGCACCGTCAGCATCAGCGTGCGGGAGGCCCTGGCCTACGAGCAGGGGCGCGGCATGGGCCGCCCTCCGCTTGACTCTGCCGCCCGGGGCGCCGATCATAGAGGCGGAGAGGAGAGGCTCTTACTATGCACCCCCGAAAACCATCCCGGGCCGCGGCGGCCGTCATCGCCGCGCTGAGTCTGATCCTGCTGCTGGGCAGCTGCATGAGCAGCCCGGCCACCCAGGCCCCCGGCGCCGAGGAGCCGGCTGCTGAGGAACCGGCTGCTGAGGAGGCCGCCGGCAGCCGGCTGATCCGCGTCTCACAGCCGATCACCATCGTGGACCGCGCCGGCGCGGCGCTGGGCGACGGCGAAGTGCGCCTGTACGCCCCCGCGACCGTAGGCTACGACGAATCGTTCGAGGTGCGGCTGGAGATCGAGGTCACGGGCGCGCTGGCGGGCACGCTGGCCCCCGCCCCGTCCGCCACGCCGGTGATCGGCACGCCGCGCCCCACCCCGTCGCCGCTGCCGCTGGCCGACGCGCAGTTCATCGAGGTGCGGGAGTTCATGGGGGCGCGGCTGGGCGGGCTGGATGCGGGCCGCTTCCGCATCGAACCGGTGCCGCCCGACGGCCTGCGCCAGATGCAGCCCGCCGCCATCAACTGGTGGAAGTGGAATGTGCAGCCCGCCGGCCCGGAGGCGGCCGGCCTGCGCCGGCTGGAGGTGATCATCTACCTGCCGGCGGCGCTGGACGACGGCACGCCGCACCCCGAGGACAGGAACCTGATCCCGCTGGAGATCACGGTGGAGGGGCCGCCCGCGCCGCCCCCCACCCCCACCCCCACCCCGTCCCTCGGCGGCGCAGGCTCCACGTTTGACCTGTGGGTCGGGCGGCTGGTGGCGCTGGGCACGCTGGTCAGCCTGCTGTACGGCGCCTACCGCTTGCTGCGGCGGCGCCCCCGCCGGACGTGACGCGGCGATGACGGCTGACTCCACGGTGCGGCGCTCCCGTCTGGGCCTGCGCCTCGGCCTGAGTGCCCCGCTGGTGGCCGCGGCCTTCTGCCTCATCAACTGGGCCATGCTCAATACGCCAGACTCGCGGGCGGATTTCCTGTTCGAGCGGGGCTTCTACTCCTGGCGTACCGGCGATCAGGCGGCAGCCATCGAGGCGTTCACGGCGGCCATCGCGGCGAACCCGGAACATGCGGCGGCCTACCTGCAGCGGGCGCGCATCGCCGCCGATCAGGGCCGCTACGCTGACGCCCTGTCCGATTACGATCGGGTGCTGGCTCTGTACCCGGACGCGGTCTTCGCCTACGCAGAGCGCGCCGCCGCCCACGCCGCGGTTGGCGACTATGCCGCGGCGGTTGCGGACTACACACGCGCCCTGGCGCTCAAGCCCTACTATGCCGACGCCTACTACCGGCGCGGGCTGGCCTACGAGGCCCTGGGCCAGCCGCAGGCCGCCGCTGAGGATTATGCCCGCTTCCTCGACCGCTATGGTGCGGAGGACGCCCGTACCGCTGACGCCCGCGCCCGGCTTTCGGCGCTGGGGGCCGAGCCGTGACGGGAAATCAACAGGGGCAAACCGTTGGGGTTTGCCCCTGCGATTCGCCCCTGAACGCCCCGATCAGTCGTCGTTATCCTTGATCGTGATGGTGATCTTCTTGGCATCCCCGATGGTGCCATTGGTCACATCGGTGATAGTCAGCACGATCGTCTCGTTGCCCTCGATGGCAACGTCCTCCTCGATGCGCAGGCGGTAGCTCATGACCGTGGTGCCATCCTCGAACTCGATGGTCAGCGGGTCGAGCATGGTATAGTCCACGTTCTGGGTGGCCGAGCCGCCGGTGACGGCGATGGTCACCTTGACCTTGCTCTCGGACGGGTTGCTCAGGATCAGATCGACGTTCTCCTTGCCGTCCTCCTCCTTGAAGTCGATCGTCTCGACCTTCCAGGTGGCTTTGGGCGCCGGGTCGTCGTCGTTGATCGTCAGCAGGGCCTCCGCCTGGCCGAGCACGGCCCCGTTGGCGGCGCTCAGCGTGAGTTTGACCGTCTCGTCGTCCTCATCCATCGCGTCCTTGTTGATGACGACGGTCACGGTCTTGATCGTCTCGCCCGGGTTGAAGGTGACGGTGGCCGCGTTCTGATCGGTGAAATCGGCGGCCTCGGCGGCGGTGCCGTTGCTGGTGGTGAAGGCGACCGTCACCGCGCCGGGCAGCGCCTGGCTCAGGATCAGCGTGATCTGGCCGTCATTGGCCTCGCTGGTGCTGTAGGCCACGGCGTTGAAGCCCACCCACGTCGAGGTAGGGGTCGGCGCCAGCGAGATCGGCGTCCCCGGGGAAGGCGTGCCGCTGCCCCCGGGGGGCAGCCCCGCGGCGATGGCCTCCCGCGAGGGGCCATCCAGCGGGAAGAAGGTGTGGTAGACCGGCCCCAGCGCGGCATTGCCGGCTACCGTGCCATACAGGTTGTGCGGCCAGTACTGTGACGGCATGTAATACAGGAGTTTGGTGCTGTCGGGCTGAAAGTACATCCGCAGGTAGGTGCTGCACGGGGCCTGTATCTCCTCATGGTTGAACAGGGATCCCCGCTCCACCGGGATGGTCTGCAGGTGGTATTCCACATCCGTGCGGGAGGTGCCGTATGTCCACTGCACGATCACCACGCCCTTCTCCGGCGCGCCGTTGGTGGAATACATCGGCACGCGGGAGTAGCACTGGATATCCGGGATGCCGCCCACCGGCGTCTGCAGCGGCACCGGGTCCTTGCGCCAGGTGTTCTGAGTATCGCACTGCAGGAAGACCTGGTCGATCAGGCGGATGTTGCCGCCCTTGTCGTCGGTATCCAGCATCTCGATCCGGTACAGGGCCTTCTCCTGATAGCCGGCCAGAGCCGCCGCCGGGATGCTGCCCGTCTGCCAGTAGAACGGGCTTTGCTCCTGCAGGATCGACTCGCTGATCTGCGCCAGCAGCTGGCCGCTGGTGGCGTCGTAGATCTCCAGCCGGAAGAAATCCTCGTTGCCGGTCGCGCCGGTGTCGTCGCGGCTGTAGGTCAGGGTGATGCCCAGCTCGACCGATTTGCAGTCGGTCTTGCCCTTCTCGATCCACGTCTCCAGCGCACGGGTCTCGCGGGGCTGCGCCAGCAGCGCGGCAGCCAGCGCGATCACTCCCAGCAGCGCGATGGTCATGCGTCGTCGCATGGGCCTGCTCCTCATCACAGGATGGTCTGAGCGAAACGGGCTTCGCCCGGACAGGTTGCCAGAACGGCGATCCGGCTCCATGATAACACCATCCGCGCCGCGGCGGTAGACCTGATTGGACTCTATCCGGCAATGACACCGACCTTCGCTGCACAGCGCCGCACGGGGCCGGGGCTGGCCGCTCTGATCGCCGCCGGCGTCGCGCTGCGCCTGCTGATCGCGCCGCTGGGGGCGCATCCCGGCGATCTGCCTGCCCTGTCACGCTGGGCGGACGCGCTGGCCGCCGTCGGCCTGGCGGGCGTCTACCCGGCCACTGACGCCAACTATCCGCCGGCGGGCCTGGCGCTGATCGCCGCCAGCCGCGGCCTGTTCGGGCTGCTGGCGCCGGGGCAGAACGCCGCCGGCCCCCTGTGGCTGGTGTGCCTGAAGCTGCCGGCCATCGCCGCCGATGCCGCCGCCATGGGGATCGCGGCCCGGCTGGGGGATGGACGGCGCGGGCCGGTCGCCGCGCTGGCCTTCAACCCGGCGCTGATCCTGATGAGCGCCTGGTGGGGTCAGATCGACAGCGTCTACGCGGCGCTGGCGCTGGCTTCCGTGGCGGCGGCCGGCGCGGATCGCCCGCTGCGGGCCGGGCTGGCGCTGGGCGCGGGCGGGCTGGTCAAGCTGCAGGGGCTGGCCTCGGCGCCCGCCGCCCTGATCGCCTGCCTGCGAACAGAGCCTGAAGGCGGGCGGCTGTCCCGTGCAGTCCGGCTGGGAGCCGGGTTCGGGCTGGCAGCAGCAGCCGGCCTGCTGCCCTTCGCGCTGATCGGGCAGGCCGGGCTGGTGATGCAGCGCAGCGCCGCGCTGCTGACCACTCCCGGCTGGCTGACCGTCAATGCGCTGAATGGGTGGTACCTGCTCACCGGCGGGGCGGGCAACTGGGCCTTCAACGCGCCGCTGACCGCCCCGGATACCGCCGATCTGCTGCCGGGCCTGCCCTACCGGCTGGCCGGGGCGCTCCTGCTGGCGGGCTGGACGATCACCGTGGCGGCGCTGGCCTGGCGGCGCACCGACCGGGCGGGCTGGCTGCTGGCCGGCGCGCTGCTGCAGCTGGGCCTGTTCCTGTGGCCGACGGGAGCCCACGAACGCTACGCCCTGGGCGCGCTGCCGCTGCTGGCAGCAGCCTGGGCGGCCTGCCCGCCGGATGCGGGGCGGCGGTTCGCGGGCCTGCTGACCCTGCTGACGCTCGGCCACACCCTCAACCTGCTGTGGGCAGCGCCCCCGCACCCCGCCCTGGAGCCGCTGGCCGGCGGACGCGCCGCGGGCCTGATCCTCGCCGTGCTGCTGACCACCGCCGGCCTGTGGGGGCTGGCGGCGCTTGCCATGCGCCCACCGAGCCATTAGACTCTGCGGGGCATCGATCCACCCTGCTGCGAGGTCGCCTCATGCCGGAGTTCTTCACGCTGGTTTCGCCCGATGACGCCCGCGCTGCGTTCCTGGCACACGTCCGCCCGCTGCCGGAGGTCGAGACGGTGCCGGTGGATTCGGCGGTGGGCCGCGCCCTGGCCGCCGCGATCGCGTCGCCTCAGGTGCTGCCGGAGTTCCGCCGCAGCACGGTCGATGGCTACGCGGTGCGCGCCGCCGACACGTTCGGCGCGAGCGAATCGCTGCCCGCCTACCTGAAGCTGGCCGGCGAAGTGCCGATGGGCCGCGCCGCCGAGCTGGACATCCGCTCCGGCGAGGCCGCGCTGGTGCATACCGGCGGCATGATCCCCGCCAGCGCCAGCGCCGTGGTGATGATCGAAAACACCCAGCTCACCGGCCCGGACGAGGTCGAGGTGCGCCGCCCGGCCGCTGAGGGCGAGAACGTGATCGACGTGGGCGAGGACATCCACCCCGGCGATCCTATCCTGCCGGCGGGGCACGTGCTGCGGGCGCAGGACATCGGCGGGCTGCTGGCCGTGGGCATCACGGCCATCCCGGTGGCGCGGCGGCCCCGCGTGGCGATCTTCGCCACGGGCGACGAGGTGATCCCCCCGGAGCAGGCCACCCGTCCCGGGCAGGTGCGCGATATTAACAGCCACACCGTCGCCGCGCTGGTGGAGCGGGCCGGCGGCGTCGCGCTGCGGCTGGGCATCCTGCCCGACGACTTTCCGGCGATGCTGGCGGGCGCGCAGACGGCGCTGGCCGAGCATCAGGCGGATATGCTGGTGTTCTCGGCGGGCAGCTCGGTGAGTGTGCGCGACATGACCGCCGATGTC
Organism: Anaerolineae bacterium; assembly: GCA_034435035.1. GTDB lineage: Bacteria > Chloroflexota > Anaerolineae > Aggregatilineales > UBA3940 > JAHEME01. The sequence goes on from DAOTXW010000026.1 coordinate 45,060, forward strand.
TTCACCCGGCTGGGCGAGCCGGGCGTGCTGGTGCATGGAGTCGCCACCCGGCCCGGCAAGCCCACCATCCTGGCCGTGGGCGACGGCCGCCCGCTGATGGGCCTGCCCGGCAACCCGGTGAGCGCCTTCGTACAGTTCCTGACGCTGGGGGTGCCCGTAGTGTACCGTCTGCAGGGCGCGCAGGAGCCGCCGCATCCTGTGCTGCGCGCCCGGCTGACGACCAACGTCGCCAGCGCAGCGGGCCGCGAAGACTACGTCCCCGCCCGTCTGGCTGAGCGCGACGGCGAACTGTGGGCCGAGCCGATCTTCTTCAAGAGCAATCTGATCTTCACCCTGGTGCAGGCCGATGCACTGCTGAAGATCCCCCTCAACCGGGCGGGGATGGAGGCCGGCGAGTGGGTGGAGGCGCGCAGCCTGTAGCGGGGCGTCAGGCGGCCCGATCCCGGAGCGCCCGCCGGCGGCGGCGCCAGCAGACCCACATCGCATCGAACAGCAAAAAGACCCCGATCAGCGCCCAGGCCAGGGGCGGGCTGCCCTGAGCCCCCTGCAGCAGCGAGGCGCTGCGCCCAGCACCACCGCCGACGACCAGATGATCTTGAGGTTGAGCATGCCGGCATAGGCTTCGCGCCCATGCGCCTGCCCCAGAAAAGACTGGAGGCCGATGCCCGGCAGCGGCGGCAGCCAGCCCGGCAGTCAGAGGTAAGAAGCCTCCTCGCCGGGCCGTCCCTGCAATGACGACAGCGCAGGAAAGTGAGCCAACAGGATGAGAGCACATGCCGGGATCGGCCTGATCGTCTGCCTGCTGGCCGGCTGCGGCGCCTCTACAGCACTGGATGCCCCCGACCCATCGCAGACGTCTCCCGTCCCCACGGCCACGGCGCAGGCAGAGCCGGAGGCCGCCCGCGGGGCAGCCACGGGCGAGAGCGCCCCGGCGGACGACGCCCGCCCGCCGGGGCTGCGGGCCCTCACTACGGGTTGGAACACCGACTGGAGCCGTCACACCGTCGAGTACACGGAGATCCTATCCGGTGGGCCGCCGCGCGACGGCATCCCCTCCATCGACGAGCCGCGCTTCCAGGATCAGACGGTTGTGGACTGGCTGGCGGAGACGGAGCCGGTGATCGCCCTGGATATCGCGGGCGACGCCCGGGCCTACCCGATCGCGATCCTCACCTGGCACGAGATCGTCAACGATGTGGTCGGCGGCGTTCCGGTGGCGGTGACCTTCTGCCCGCTGTGCAACTCGGCTATCGCGTTCGATCGCCGGGTCGATGGCGAGGTCTACGAATTTGGCGTCTCCGGTCTGCTGCGCCATTCAGACCTGATCATGTACGACCGCAGCACCGAGAGTCTCTGGCAGCAGTTCACCGGCGAGGGCATCGTCGGCCAGCACGCGGGCGACCGTCTGACGATCATCCCCGCCGGGCTGGTGAGCTACCGCGAGTTCAGGCAGGCTTACCCGGCGGGGCGGGTGCTGTCCCGCGAGACGGGGTTCAGCCGCCCGTATGGCTCGAACCCCTATGAGGGCTACGACTCCAGCGGCTTCCCGTTCCTGTTTCGAGGCAGCGCCGACGGGCGGCTGCCGTTGATGGAGCGCGTCGTCGGGGTCAGCTACGGCGGCGTCCAGCGAGCCTACCCCTACACGGCGCTGGCCGGGCAGCCTGTGATCAACGACGAGGTCGGCGGGCAGCCCCTGGTGGTCTTCTACGCCTTCGGCACAAACAGCGCCCTGGATGCGAGCCGGATCGCGGAAGCCCGCGACGTGGGCGCGTCGGGCGTGTTCAACCCGATCGTTGAGGGGCAGGCACTCAGCTTTGAGGAGCGGGACGGCGCCTTCGTGGATCGGGAGACCGGCAGCGTGTGGAATCTGAGCGGGCAGGCCGTCAGCGGCCCGCTGCAGGGGGCGCAGATGGCGCGCCTGGTCTCGACCGATCACTTCTGGTTTGCGTGGGCGGCCTTCTACCCGGAGACGGAGATCGGCGCGCCCTGATCCGGACGGAAGAACCTCCTCCCCATCGCTTTCCAGCGGGGGAGGAGGTTCGATCCGGGGTCCAGGCGGGCGGCGCGAGAGCGGCTATTCTTCGCCGCTCTTGCTCCGGGAACCGCGCGCGCCGCGGGCCGGATCGATCGGCTCGAAGCCCGTCACCGGCGTCTTCGGCTTGCTGGCCCGGGCCGGGCGCGGCGGGGCCGGCGCCTGAGGCGGCGCCGGGGGAGCCGGCGGCGCGGGAGGGCGCTCGGCAGCCGGCACGGAAGCCCCGGCAGCGGCGCGGCGGACGGGCCGGCGGCGCAGCAGATAGACGCCACCGCCGATCAGCAGGGCTGGCCACATCAGGTCGCTGATCGGGTTATCCGTCAGGTTGATCAGCAGCTCAAAGAAGCCGCCCAGCAGCACATAGATCGCCAACCCGGCCAGCGTCCAGCGCACGCCAGTATGGACGAGCCGCGGCTCATTGCTCCACGCCCCGTTGATCATCAGGCCCATCCCCACCGAAGTCGGGAAGACCAGTGCCCAGGCATAGGCCCAGGTGGCGAAGGCGCTGCTGTCGATGCGGGCCATGATCGACTGGTACAGCAGGATCAGGCCGGTCATCGTCACGATGCTGCCGGGGATGGCGAGCGGCCCGGCCGGGCGCCCGCCCAGCGCCATCCCGACGAAGAACAGCACGCCCGGGATGATGATGAAGAACGGCCACAGAAACAGGGTCAGGTTCAGGTCCAGGAAGCGTGACAGCAGGAACAGCACGCCCAGCCCGACCAGCACAACCCCCAGAATAGTGTTGGGCCGCGGCCGCCAGTCACGGGTTCTCATCGGATAGCTCCCCCTTTTCCAATTTGGTGCCGGGATATGGGCGGGGCAGCGCCCGCCCTGATTCTAGTAACCTGTACGCATCAGGCAGGCGCTGGTTGCGCCCCGGGCAGCACAGCGGGCGCGCTGCTCAGCACGCCCGCCTTGCGACCTCCCCGCGAGCGCGGGCCGGGTCAGGGTTTGCCTTCAAACAGGAAGAAGTTATCGAAGAAGGCCGGGATCGACGCGGAGACATCCGGCCCGGCGCTGGTCGCCAGCCCAATGCCGCCGATGCGGACTGCCAGCACGGGCCATTCGCCGGCGGGCTGCCAGGTCGCCCCGCCATCGAGGCTGAACGATCCCTGCACTCCACGCTCGCCCTGGCTGAGGCGCAGCGTCACCACACCGTCGGGCGGGAGCTGCCCGGCCCCGGTGATCTGGGTGCGATAAGTATCTCGAAAGGCGGTGAAGTCGCGCCAGTTGTCAAAGTGGATCGCGTCACCCTGGCAGCGCTCGCCGAGGCAGAAAGTGCGCATCAGGCTGAACAGCACGTCGCCCGCGCGGTCGGTGATGACCAGGCCGGCTGCCTGCCAGTTCTGGTTGGGGGCGAAGCGCACATCGACCTGGGCGGTGTAGCCGGGCAGAGCAGGTGCCTCCACAGTCACAACCAGCGGGCCCGAGACCTCCTGAAACCCCGTGCCGGGCCAGACATCCATCCGCAGCTGTCCCTCCTCCACATCGAGCCGGGCCTCCGCCGGGCCGCCCTGACGGATCCACGGCAGGGCCGGCTGCGGCCCATCGAAGCGATCCTGCATCAGCACCGGCAGCGCGGAAGCGCCGCCCGCCGCGCCGCTCGGCGCGCAGATGATCACATCATCAACCCACACCTGCATCTGCTCCACGCCGATGGCGAAGCCGCCCGGCGGCAGCGGATCGGGGTCATCGTAGGCCGCGATCACCTGCCCGTCCAGCATGCCCTCCACGTGGCTGCCCATGGTGATCAGCCGGATCTCATGCAGCTTCTCATCGGCCAGCGAACGCACCGGCACCGCCGGCGTGACCGGCTCCGTGCCGCGCCTGATAGCCGCCGTGCCATCCGATGCGAAGTGGATGCTGTAGCCGCCCTGCCCGACGTTCACGCGGCTGGCCAGCCCTATCCCGGCGGGGCCGGAGCGCAGCAGCACCCGCGTGATCACCACCGAGTCCATCGTCTCGGGGCCGAACGGCAGCACCGCCGGATCCTCGCCGGGGATCAGCGCCAGCACATTGCCGGAATCAATGGACAGGATGTCCGCGCCGCCGGGCAGCGGCATACCGGGGTCGGCGGCCTCGAAGTCGAACAGCACCAGCGGCTGCTGGCCGGTCGGGCAGGTCAGGGCCGCGGGCGCTTCGGCTTCAGGCGGCGGGGCGGCCGCCGCGTCGGCAGCGGCGGGCGCTTCAGCCG
>DAOTXW010000027.1:0-144511 GCA_034435035.1 Anaerolineae bacterium
GGCGGGGGGCGCGAGCGATCGCGCCGGGCGCACCCGTGCGCTGTCGCTACATCGGGTACCTGTATCAGGGGGAGGTAGTTTGTAAGGCCGATGTCATCCCCCTGGTCGCTTCCGAAGGGGCCGCCGCTCCGGCGCAGCCTTCCCGCACGACGCGCCGGCGCAAGGAGAAGCCTCTGCTGGACGGCTGAGGTATGAAGAAGATCGCTGTGGATTTCGGAACCACGAACACTGTCGTGGCAGTGTGGCGTGAAGCAACCAGTGCCCCGGAGACCCTCCGTCTACCGGGGCTATCAATAGCTGCCGAGGGACCGCAGCCGCCGCTCATACCCTCGCTGCTGTATGTGCAGGATGGCGCCGTCGGCGATGTGCTGGCCGGCGAGGCCGTGCGCGCGGAGGGCCTGGATGGTCAGGGAGATGCGCGCTATTTTGCGTCGTTCAAGCGCGGGATCACGGCTTCTGCCCGCCCGCTGGCGCGGGTGATCGATGGCCGCGAATGGACCGAGGCCGATGCGGGGGATGCCTTTCTGGGCGCGGTTCTGCAGGGGGTGCTTGCGCACGAAGGGCACGCCATCGACGAGCTGGTGCTGACCGTGCCGGTGCAGAGCTTCGAACGGTATCTCAAGTGGCTGCGTGATGAGACCTCGATCGTGGGCCGCGCCGCAGGGCAGGCAGTGCAGCGGCTGCGCATCGTCGATGAAAGCACCGCGGCGGCGCTGGGCTATGAAGTGCGCACGCCGGGGGAGCTGATCCTGGTATTTGACTTCGGCGGTGGCACATTAGACATCTCACTGGTGCGGATGCCGATGGCCGACGAGGGCGGGGGCATCCTGCTGGAAGTGGACCGGCTTCCTGCCAACAGGCTGATCTCAGGCGGCGATGAGGCAGAGGCCCGTGTGGTGGCCAAGGCAGGGCGCGTTCTGGGCGGCGATGACATCGACTACTGGCTGATCGATGAAGTGCTGGCGCGCAGCCACAGCAGTCGGGGGGAGATCGGCGACGCCTATTCCCAGCTCAAGCTGGCGGTGGAAGCTGCCAAGATCCGGCTGTCCGACCAGGAAAGCGCCGAGATCAGCGTCTTCGACCCGGATAAGCTGCGCACTTATCATGCCAGCCTGACCCGCACCCAGCTGGAAGATGTGCTGGATCGGCACGATTTCTTCAGCCTGATCCAGAAAACGCTGGATAAGGTGATGCGCGGCGCCCGCGCCCGCGGCATCTTCCCGGAGGATATCGGCGCGGTGCTGATGGTGGGTGGCACTTCACAAATCCCCTCGGTACGGCGGCTGCTGCGGGCCACCTTCGGCAGCGAGCGTGTCATGGAGCACAAACCCTTTGAGGCGGTGGCCCACGGAGCTCTGGGGCTGGCAGCCGGTGTGGGGCTGGACGACTTCCTGTATCATTCATACGGAATCCGGCACTTAAGCCCGATCACGGGGCGGCATGAATGGGAAGAGATCATCCCGGCGGGCACGCGCTACCCACTGGAAGAACCGAGCCGGCTGGTGCTGACCGCCTCGCGGGATGGGCAGGAGGCGCTCGAACTGGTCATCGGCGAGGTAGAGCAGAGCGCCGGCGGGGTCACCGAGGTGATGTTTGGCGACCGGGCGATTCTCATGGTGGAGGGCGGCGTAGAACTGCGGCGGATCGTGCCGCTCAACGATGAGGAAGGGGCACGAACCGTGGCGCTCCTGGATCCGCCCGGGCGGGCAGGCGAGGATCGGGTGGAAGTGATGTTTGAGGTGGATCGCAACCGGATGCTGCGGGTGACCGTGACCGATTTGCAGAGCCGGCACTGCCTGCTGCACCGTGTCCCGGTGGTTGAACTGCGCTGAGGTTCAGCACAGATGATATACAGGCTATGAGCGAACGGCAGGCATCAGAGTGAAACGGGTATCACGCCGCACGGGCCGCGAACCGACGCTGGGGGGCCGCCACAGCCGTGCCGTGAACGGCCGCGAACCGGCACTGGGAGAAGCCTTCCTGTCGCCGTATGGGCCGGTGCGCATCCCCGGCCTGGAAGCGCCAACGGTCAGCGGCCGGCGGCGTCCGCTGGTGGTTGTGGCAGAATTTGACTCCGATACCGCAGAGCTGGTCAACCTGCTGGCCGGTTCGAACGGGTATGATATCCGGCGCACCGACGACGGCCGCGAGGCGTGGGCGATGGTGCGCGCGCTGGAGCCAAATCTGCTGGTGGCCAACCACCGCCTGCCGGGCTTCGATGGGCTGGATCTGGTGCGGCGCGTGCGGCAGGCCCCTGATCCTCTGCTGGCCCTGATGCCGATCGTGATCATGGACGTGCGGCACCGCTATCAAGACGTGATGGATGCCTTTCTGTGCGGCGCCGACGACTATCTGGAGAAGCCGTACAACGACATCCGCCTGATGCTGGTGTGCTGGCGTCGGGCCATCGCTGGACTGCGACGACCCTCCCCGCTGACTGCGCTGCTGAATGAAGACGCCATGATACGGCAGGTGGCGCTGTCGTGCATTCTGGAGCAGCGGCCGCCGGGGCTGATCGATGGGCTGGCCGATCTGCTGTGGCAACCGGACGCGCAGGTGCAAGTAGCCGCCAAATGGGCGCTGCAGCGCATCGGCACGCCGGAGGCGCTGGCCGCGCTCCGGGCGTTGAACGATGCGGGGTGGAACCTGGGGAATGCCAGATAACAGCCCTGCGGGGATGACAGCATCAAGCCGCCGGGACGTAGATCCCCGCCTGGAGGCAGCGCTGCTGGGCCCAGACAGCTATCGCCGGGAGGAGGCAGCCCGCACAATCCGAGCGCTGGAGATGGAGTGCGTGTATGCTGAGCGGCTGCTGACCCGCATCCCGCGGTTCGCACTCCGGATGCGGGCGAACGCAGGGGAAGCCCTGTCGCTGCTGGGCGATCCGCGCTTCTCACCCCCCTATTTCCTGTCCGAGATGATCGCGGTACCTGCCGGCGAGGCCGTGCTGGGCAGCCCGGACTTCCCGGACGAGCAGCCAGTGCACCGGGCCACTGTCGCGGCGTTCTCGCTGGCGCAGCTTCCGGTCACCCAGAAGGCTTACGCGGTCTTCGTCCAGGCAACCCGCTGGCGCGTGCCGCGCGGCTGGGTGCGCGGTCAGCCGCGCCCGGCGATGCGCTCTGCCCCGGTGGTGTGGGTCTCTGCGCGTGATGCAGCGGCATACTGCGCCTGGCTGAGCCACGAAACCGGCAGGCGGTACCGCCTGCCGACCGAAGCAGAATGGGTGCTGGCTGCCCGCGGAGCTGGCAGCACCCGGCAATTCCCGTGGGGCGACGATCCCCCCACCCACCATGCGAATCTGTGGGTGCGGAACGGCATCGGGCGGCTGTGCGCAACCGGCCTGTTCCCCGATGGGCGGGGGCCTTACGGCCATCTCGATCTGGCCGGCAATGTATGGGAGTGGTGCTCATCCCTGTACTGGCCATATCCGTACACGGCGGATGATGGGCGGGAGGCGGGCGCGGCAGACGAGCCGCGGGTCATGCACGGTGGGTCGTGGCGGTCGCGGCCGGTATCGGCTCGCTGCGCGGCGCGACAGGGGGAGCCATCCGGGGACAGCTTCGCTGTGGTGGGATTCCGGCTGGCACGGGACTCCGGCCATGGGTGAAGCGGCTTATCTGGCTCTGCACCGGAGCGGCGAACTGGCGCGTCGGGCAGAGCAGGCAGCCCGGGCGCTGCGGCACTGCCGGCTGTGCGGCTGGGACTGCGCGATCGATCGGAGCGCCGAACGAGGCCCGTGCCGCACGGGCCTTGAAGTCAGGGTCGCGACAGCCTACGTGCATGCTGGAGAGGAGCAGCCGCTGACAGTCGGCGGCGGATCAGGGGCGATCTTCTTCGCGCACTGCGACCTGCGCTGCCAGTTCTGCCAGACCTATCGCTGGAACATTCTGGGGCAGGGGCAGGCCCTGACGGCCGGGCAGCTGGCCGGGGTGATGCTGGATCTCCAGCGGCGGGGGGCAGCCAATCTCAACCTGGTCACGCCGACTCATGTGGCGCCTCAGGCGCTGGCTGCACTGAGCCTGGCAGCCGAGCAGGGGCTGACACTGCCGCTGGTGTGGAACTCAGGCGGCTACGATGCCCCGCAAACGCTCGCGCTGTTGGACGGGGTGGTAGACATCTACCTGCCGGACATGAAATATGGCATGGATACGCTGGGGCGGCGGTTCAGCGGTGCCCCAGATTATGTGGCGGTGAACCGCCGGGCGGTGAGCGAAATGCACCGGCAGGTTGGGAATCTGGCGATCGACGAGCAGGGACGAGCACGCCGCGGGCTGCTGGTGCGGCACCTGGTGATGCCGGGACAGTTCCGCAGCACCGCGTCCGTGCTGCGGTGGATCGCGCAGCAGCTTGGGCCTGATACCTATGTGAGTCTGATGGATCAATACCGGCCTGCCTACCGCGCCTTCGCGCGGCCTGATCTCGCAGCGCCGCTGACCGCGGCAGAATACCGGCGTGCTGTGCTGCTGGCACAGTCGCTGGGGCTGACCCGCCTGGACGGCAGCCGAACGCTGGCAGCAAGCCCCGCTGAAGGAGAAAGCGCGCCGCGGCCAGAGGAGGAACGGTCCGCATGAACGCCTCTGAGGCACCGCCGCGGGTGGAGCAGTATGAGTCGGCCAGCGGCGCACGGGTCTTCCGCCTGCCGCTGGAGGTGTTCTCTGGCTACATAGCCTATGCCTATCTGGTGGTCCTGACGGATGGGCGGACCGCCCTGGTGGATGCCGGCTCCGGCGTGGGCGCCTCGCACCGGAACCTGGTGGAGGGCGTCGAGGCTGTACGCACGCAGTTCGGCGCACCCGTGAGCCTGGAAGGGGTGTCCGTGATCGTCGTGACCCATGGGCACATCGATCACGTGGGCGGACTGCGGGCCGCGGCCCGCCTGGCGCCGGACGCGCGGGTGGCGGCGCATGAGCTGGAGCGCGCGGCGGTGACCCATTACGATGAGCGCCTGATGGTATCCGGCAGGGCGATGCGAGCGTTCTTGCAGAGCAGCGGCGTGCCGCCAGAGCGGCTGGCCCCGCTCCTGGACATGTACATGCTGGGGAAGCGGAATATTCAGCCTGTGCCGGTTGACATCACCCTGCGGGATGGGGAAAGCCTGGAAGATCAACTGCGCATCATCCATGTGCCAGGGCATGCGCCCGGGCTGATCATGATCCAGATCGACGACATCCTGCTGACCTCCGATCATGTGCTGCCGGCAACCAGTGTCTGGCTGGCGCCCGAAAGCCTGATGCCGTACACGGGTGTCGGACACTATTTGGAGAGCCTGGAGAAGGCGCGGCAGGTACCGGGCATCCGGGTTGCGCTGGGGGGCCATGAGGCGGCAATGCCCGACTACTATGCGGTGGTCGATCGCACGCTGCGAACATCGGGCGAGAAGATCGAGCGGCTGCTGGATCTGTGCGATACGCCCCGGAGTCTCTACGATCTGGCGCTGCTGATGTACGGGGAGCTGGAGGGGTACGGCGAACTGGCCAAGCTGGTCCAGACCGGTGCGCGAGTCGAGTATCTGAGCGCGCGCGGGCGTGTGGGGATCGATAACCTGGACGACCTGGAGCGTGAGGAAGTACCCGTCCTGCGCTATCATCGACGGTAGCGCGGCGGCCCTGGATAGCCAATAAATACTATTTGTCGATATATTGTTGACATATTGTCGTATCTGTTGTATGCTGAGAGTAGTGTCCAATCAGTGTGATCGGAGGATCACCATGCAGGGTTTTTTCATCAGCCTGCAAAAGCTACTTTCACTGGGGCAGCTGGGGCGGAGCCGCCCGGCGCTGTACGAGTTCGCGCTGAACTACCACCCCTCTAACCTGGATCCGGAGTTTCTGGGCGCATGGCGGAAGCTCCAGTGGATGCTGAATACCACTGAGCAGGATGCGGCGCTGCTTGGCCTGCACAGCTTTCTGCGCGATAATCTGCACAACGAATATGCCCGCGTCTGCTTCTCGGCGGACTGCGTGGTCGGCCTCGGAGTCTATGCAGGGAGCTTCTGCATTGAGCCGCCGGATGGCGATGCCGCCTGCTGCTCGCCAGAGGCGATGTACCAAGAGGTGCAGGCCGTCATCGACGCTTACGATCACGCTTATGCCAACTAGCGGTTCGCGGCGCGAATAGCACCCGGGCTATCGGGAGCATGCCGCCAAGCCCTCTGGCAGCTGGACCCTTATCCCACCCTGCGAACCGGGGTACGGTTTGGCTCAACTGCACCAGACGTCCCGGAGAACGATATGCTTGATCCAGCGCACAAGGGCCGAGAGTTTCCCCCATTCAGCTATCACGTGGAGCGTGGCAAGCTCCGCGAGTTTCTGCTGGCGATCGGCGAGGACGCCGCAGAGGCTGAAGGGGAGTCGGCGCTGATACCGCCAACGTTCCCCACGGTCTTCGCCTTCTGGGGCGGGCTGAACCTGGAGCAGGCGCTTGGAGAACTGGGGATCGCGCTGTGGCAGGTCCTGCATGCCGAGCAGGAGTATGAATACTTAGGGCCTATTCGCGCAGGAGACACCGTGACCGGCCATCTGCAGATCGCCGACGTGTATGCGCGGGCAGGGATGGACTTCCTGGAACTGCGCCTGGAGTACGTGAATCAGCGCGGGGAGGCGGTGCTGCGGGAGCGGTCCCTGCTCATCGTGCGCGGCGAGGGCAGCGTATGACTATCTACTTCGACGATGTAGCGGTCGGGGATGAACTACCTGAGCTGCGTTACGGGCCGATCACCCACAGTCAGCTGGTGCGTTACTCAGGCGCATCGGGCGACTTCAATCCCATCCATACAGTCCCGGAGGTCGCCCGGCAGGTCGGGCTGGAGGGGATCATCGCTCATGGGATGCTGATCATGGCGGTGGCGGGCCGGACGCTCACTCGATGGGCGGGCGCGGGCGCTGTGCGCCAGCTGAAAGTGCGCTTCAGCGGGATGACCGTGCCCGGGGAAACCGTTGTGTGCCGCGCTCAGGTAACGAGCCGGGTGGACGAGGGTCCCGAGGCGCTGATCCGCGGCAAGCTGACGGTCAAGGGATTGGAAGATGACTCGTTGAAGTTGAAGGGGGATTTCACGGTCGCGCTTCCCCGCCGATCGTAAGTGTCAGGGGCTGGTCAGGGCGGCAGGATTGAGCTACGCCCCGCATATGCTATACTCAGCGCCATGTCCGTTAATCTGCCGGCATGGGCCAGAGATGCCGGAGCCCGGCTGCGGCGAGGGACTCAATGACCGACGGCCCCACCGACCCCCAGCAGGAAGAAACCCACTCCATCAGCCTTCATGTGCCGGGCATCCTGCGTCTGCTCAGCGAGCATCTATACTCCGATCCCCGCGTTGCCCTGCGCGAGATTCTGCAAAATGCCTATGACTCCTGCCAGCGGCGCCAGCTCGAAGATACCCTCAGCGCCGACTACCACCCCCATATTGATGTCTCCATCGACCCCACCAGGCGGCAGCTGATCGTCGCCGACAACGGCTCGGGGCTGACGCGGCGCGAGATACAGGACTACCTGGCGACCATCGGGCGCGGCTACACCGCCGAGCTGCGAGATCGGCTGCAGTTCGGAGGCCGTGAAGAGGCGCTGCATCTGATCGGGCAGTTCGGGCTGGGCATCCTGTCAGCCTTCATTGTGGCCGACCGCGTGACGATGGTCACCCGCAGCTACCAGACGGGCAGCGGCGCCTGGCGCTGGCAGAGCAGCGGAGAGGAGTCCTATCAACTGGCACCAGCTACCCGGCATGAGGTCGGCAGCACGCTGGTGTTGGACCTCAAGCTGGCTGGCGAATTCCTGCTCAACGCCGATGTGCTGGTGCGCGCGATCCGGACCTATGCGGACTTTCTGAACGTCCCGATCAGCCTGAACGGGAGCGAGCGCCCGGTCAATGCGCTGGATGCGCCCTGGCACACCGGCGCGGACGAAGCTGAATACCGGCGCTACCTCAGTGAGCGTTTCAGCGCCCGCTTCCCCCTGGCCGTTGTGCCGCTGCATGACCATGTTGAAATCATCAAGCATGCCGACGGGACGACCGATACAATCGTCACCCCGCTGGGGGGCGTGCTGTTTGTCCCTACCGGGTCAGTGATCTCGGTACGGGAATACGGGGACGTAACCGTGTATGTGCGGCGGATGTTCATCACGGATGATGAGCGGGATCTGCTGCCGCGCTGGGCGCGCTTCGTGCGGGGCGTGGTGGACAGCCCGATCCTGCATCCCACCGTCAGCCGTGAGCAGCTTCGCCGGGATGAGGCGTTCTTCCACATCCAGCACGCGCTTGAGCAGCAGCTGCTGAGCTTTCTGCAAGAGCTGGCCCACAGTCAGCCCGCTGCCTGGCGCAACATCGTCATCGCTCACAACGATCTGATCAAGGGCTGGGCGCTGGAGAGCCGCCCTTTTTTTGACGCCGTGTGCGAGCTGGTGACGTTCGAAACCAGCCGGGGGCGGCTGACGCTGCCGGCGTACCGCGAGATCAGCGGGGGCGACCTGTATTACTTCGTGGAGGAACGCGGAGCGACTCAGGAGAAGACCCTGTACGAAGCCCGCGGGCTGGCGGTGATCGATGCCAGCCGCTTTGCGGAGGAAGCCTTCCTGCATGCCTATGCTCGCACCCATCCCGGAGTGTCGGCGCACCAGCTGGAGCCGGGAGCCGGCTTCGTGTTTGAGGCGGTTGAAGCGTCAGAGCCCGCCTGGGAGATGCTGATCCGGTACTTCAGCGAGCAGGGGATCCCGACGCGGGCGGCCCGCTTCGAACCTGCTACGATCCCGGCCATCCTGGTCTACCCGCCGGGGAGCGACCAGATCGCGGAGGCGCGGGCGGCGCTGGAGGGCGGTGAGATCAGCGGGCCAATCGCCGGGCTGGTGGAGGAGTATCTGCGGGCCCGCGATCCCCAACAGCTGGCGGGGCAGGGGACACTGCACCTGAATGTGGCCAACACGCTCATGCAACGCCTGAGCTGCCTGACTCCGGAGCATCCAGCCTTCACCGCAGCGCTGGAGATCGTGTATTACAACGCCCGCTTCTTCGCGGGCCGTGCACTGACGCCCAAGGAAGCCCGGCTCGGTTTTGACATGATCAGCTACAGCGTGGAACAGCTGGTCCGCGCGGCAGAACAGGCCAGCGCCGAGGGCAGGGACAACCCCCTGACAGGCAGCTAGGCGGCCAGCCAGCACGGCCAGTAGACAGATCCGGCCTGTGTTCCTTACAATAGAAACAGCGTGCGGGATCAGCTGACTGCACCACCCTCACTTCTGCCTGTGGACGCGCCTCGATGCCTGCCCACGGCTGCACATTCTGGAGTATCAATGCCTGCCTCCGAACTTGACCGGCGCAGCATCAACACCCTTCGCTTTCTAGCAGTTGACGCCGTCCAGAAGGCCGACTCCGGACACCCCGGTCTGCCGATGGGGGCTGCCGTGATGGCCTATACCCTGTGGACGCGGCATCTGCGCTTCAATCCGCGCAATCCTCACTGGGCAGACCGCGATCGGTTCATCCTGTCGGCAGGGCACGGCTCGATGCTGCTGTACGCGCTGCTGCATCTGACCGGCTATGATCTGCCGCTGGAAGCGATCCAGAACTTCCGCCAGTGGGGCAGCCTGACCCCCGGCCATCCGGAGAGTCATCCGGATATCGGCGTCGAAGTAACCACCGGTCCTCTGGGGCAGGGGTTTGCCAATGGCGTCGGGATGGCGGTCGCCGAACGCTTTTTGAGCGAGCGCTTCAACATGCCCGATCACACCCTGGTGGATCATCACATCTATGCGCTGGTGAGTGACGGCGATCTGGAGGAAGGGGTCTCCGCGGAAGCAGCATCCTACGCAGGGACGCAGCGGCTGGGGAAGCTGGTCTATCTGTATGATGACAACGACATCAGCATCGAGGGCGACACGAATGTGACCTTCAACGAGGATGTCGGTGCGCGCTTCCGGGCGTATGGGTGGCATGTTGTCGGGCCGGTGGATGGCATGGACATCGACGCGGTGGATGCGGCGATCCAGGAAGGCAAGCAGGAACGGCAGCGCCCGACGCTGATCATCTGCCGGACGATCATCGGGTATGGAAGCCCGGGCCGTGCAGGCACTAAAGAAGCACATGGCGAGCCGCTGGGCGTGGAGGAAGTGCGGCGGACCAAAGAAAACCTCGGCTGGCCAACGGAACCTGCCTTCCTGATCCCTGACGATGTGCGGGACCATTACCGGGGGGCCATCCAGCGCGGACAGGCGTGGGAAGATGCGTGGCAGCGGCGGCTGGATGCCTACCGGAAGGCTTATCCGGCGCAGGCGGCAGAGTTCGAGCGCATGACCGCCGGGGAGCTGCCTGACGGGTGGGATTTGGCCGTACCGGTGTTCACCCCGGCGGATGGGAAGATGGCGACCCGGGCGGCAGGTGGCAAGGTTCTGAACGGGCTGTTCAAGAACCTGCCGGATCTGCTTGGCGGCTCGGCGGATCTGGCTCCGAGCACCAAAACCTGGCTGGAAGGAAGCGGGCGGTTCGGCCACGAACCGGGCGGCCATAATCTGCAGTTCGGGGTGCGCGAGCATGCGATGGGATCGATCGCAGTGGGGATCGCGCATCACGGCGGGGCGATCCCCTATACGGCCACCTTCCTGGTATTCGCGGATTACATGCGACCGCCGATCCGACTGGCGGCCCTGTCGGGGCAGCGGGTGATTTTCGTCTTTACACACGACAGCATCGGGCTGGGGGAGGACGGCCCAACGCACCAGCCGGTCGAGCATCTGGCGATGCTGCGGGCGACGCCCAACCTGTGGGTGATGCGGCCGGCGGATGCCAACGAAGTGGCTGAGATGTGGCGGCAGGCGGTGCTGCGCGTCGATGGCCCGAGCGCGATCGTCCTGTCGCGCCAGGGGCTACCGGTGCTGGATCGTGAGAAACTTGCGCCGGCCAGCGATGCGGCCATGGGCGCTTATGTGCTGCAGGAGCCGGATGGGGAACCTGATCTCATCCTGATGGCGACCGGCTCGGAAGTGCCGCTGATCCTGGATGCGGCTGCTGTGCTGGCCGGCGAGGGGATTCGCGCCCGGGTGGTCTCGATGCCCTGCTGGGAACTGTTCGCGCAACAGTCCCAGGGATACCGCGACAGCGTACTGCCGCCGCGCCTGCGGGCCAGGCTGGCCGTCGAAGCCGGCGCGACGATGGGCTGGCATCGGTGGGTGGGCGACGGCGGCGATGTGATCGGGCTGGATCGATTCGGTGCCTCGGCGCCGGCGGGGGTCGTGCTGCGGGAGCTGGGCTTCAGCGTCGAAAATGTGGCCCGGCGCGCGCGGGCGCTGGTGAGCGGGGGAGGTTGATCATGGATGTTGTGATAGGAAGCGACCATGCCGGATATGATCTGAAAGAGGCGCTAAAAAGGCAGGTCGAGGCGCTGGGGCATACCGTGATCGACGTGGGGGCACATTCGGCTGAACCCTCGGATTATCCGGACTTTGCGGAGTCGCTCGGGGAGGCTGTGGCAGGCCAGGCGGGGCGGCGGGGCATCCTGATCTGCGGGAGCGGCGTGGGGGCCAGCGTTGCAGCGAACAAGATCCCCGGTGTGCGGGCCGCGATCTGTCACGACTGCTACTCGGCGCGGCAGGGCGTCGAGCATGACGACATGAACGTCCTGACGCTGGGGGCACGGGTGATCGGGATCGACCTGGCGCACGATCTGGTAAGTATATTTCTGAGCGCCCGCTTCAGCGGTGAAGAGCGCCATGCTCGCCGACTTGGTAAGATCAAAGCACTGGAGCAGCGCTATCTGCGGGCAGCGGAGTAGAATGAGGCAGAGGGCCGGCTCTCCCCGGCGAAGGGAGTTGAAGGGGGCTGCAATGAAACTCGTGATGGTCGGCCTGGGCAAGATGGGGTTGGGAATCACACGCCGACTGCTTGCCCACGGCCACACAGTCGTCGGCACCGATCTCGACCGGGATGCCGTCCGGGATGCGGAAACCTACGGTGCGGAAGCTGCTGCTTCGCTGGAGGCCGCCATCGCGGCGCTCAGCGCCAGCCCACGGGTGGTATGGGTGATGGTGCCTGCCGGGGATACGGTGACGGCGATCGTCCACCAGCTTGCCACCCTGCTGGGGGATGGCGACATCATCATTGAGGGTGGGAACTCGTATTACCGGGACTCGATCGAGCGGGCGACCATGCTGCGCTACAAAGGGATTCATCTGCTGGATACCGGAGTCAGCGGGGGGATATGGGGCGTGGAGCATGGTTTCAACCTGATGGTGGGGGGCGACTCGGAGGCGTTCTCAGCGGTTGAGCCCCTGTTCGCCGCGCTGGCGCCCGCCGGGGGCTATCTACACGTCGGGCCGAGCGGCGCGGGCCATTTTGCCAAGATGGTGCATAACGGCATTGAGTACGGCATCATGCAGGCGTATGCGGAGGGGTTCGAGCTCATTCGCGCCAAGCCGGATTTCGAGATCGATACTGCCCGGCTGGCCCGGCTGTGGCAGAATGGCAGCGTGATCCGTTCGTGGCTGCTGGAGCTGGCTGGCAACGCGCTGGAGGATGATCCCGATCTCGACTGGGTGGATCCGCAGGTGGCGGATTCAGGCGAGGGGCGATGGACGGTCAACGAGGCCGTCGATCTGGCTGTGCCGCTGCCGGTGATCACCCTGGCGCTGCAGGCGCGGTTCCGCTCGCGGCAGCAGGACAGCTTCGGGTTCCGGCTGCTGGCGGCGCTGCGCAACCAATTCGGAGGGCACTCCGTGAGCGGCACAGGCGGCGCCTGATGCTTGATCCGGGGCCGCTTCCGCCCAACCCGCTGCGGCAGGGCTCCAGACTGGGGCGCCAGCCCGAACCCGCCGCTGTGGTGATCTTCGGCGCGTCGGGCGATCTGGCTGCCCGCAAGCTCGTGCCTGCCCTGTTCAGCCTGGCCAGCGAGAACCGTTTACCGCCACAATTCCGTGTGATCGGCGTGTCCCGCTCGCTGCTGGAACATGCGGCCTACCGTGAAAGAATGCGGGACGCCGCCAGCCGCTTCAGCCGGTACGGGGTTGACCACGGTGATACCTGGGAGGCTTTTGCCCAACAGCTGACCTACCAGTCGGGCAGCTTCAGCGAAGGCGATATGTACCGCGCAATCGATCGGCAACTCGCCGAAGCGGCGGCTGCCCAGCAGATTCCGGACAACCGCCTCTACTACCTCGCGGCGCCGCCGCAGAACTTCGGGGATATCATCCGGGGGCTGGGCGATTCGGGTATGGCGGCCGACAGCGATCGCGGCTGGCGGCGGATCATCATTGAGAAACCATTCGGGCACGATCTTGCCTCAGCCAGC
Source organism: Anaerolineae bacterium (assembly GCA_034435035.1). Taxonomy (GTDB): domain Bacteria; phylum Chloroflexota; class Anaerolineae; order Aggregatilineales; family UBA3940; genus JAHEME01. Next base: position 13,266 of record DAOTXW010000027.1, read on the forward strand.
GCCCTGAACACGCTGCTGCACCAGTTTTTCACCGAGAAACAGATTTACCGGATCGATCATTATCTGGGCAAAGAGACGGTGCAGAACATCCTGGTGCTGCGGTTCGCCAACACGATCATGGAACCGCTGTGGAACCGGACGCTGGTCGATCATGTTCAGATCAGCGTCGCTGAAAGCGTGGGGATCGGCAACCGCGCAGGCTTCTATGATCAGGCCGGTGTGGTGCGTGATATCTTCCAGAATCACCTGCTGCAGCTGCTCACCCTGGTCGCCATGGAGCCGCCTGTGCTGCTGGATGCGGATGCGATCCGGGATGAGAAGGTGAAGGTGCTGCGGGCGATGCATCCACCCACCGCTGAGGAGGTGCGGTTGAAAACGGTGCGCGCTCAATATGCGCCGGGTGTGATCGATGGCGAAGCGGTGCCGGGCTACTGTCAGGAGCCCAACGTGCCGGCAGACTCCCGGACGCCGACGTATGCAGCCATGCGCTTGAATATCGACAACTGGCGCTGGCAGGGAGTACCCTTCTACCTGCGCTCCGGCAAACGGCTGGCAGCGCGCGCGACGGAGGTGTCGCTGCATTTCAAGCAGCCGCCGCACCTGCTGTTTCAGGCTGGAACGGATGGCAATAACGATCTGCGGCCCAATGTGCTGGCGCTGCGCATCCAGCCCGACGAAGGGATCACGCTCCGCTTTGAGGTTAAGGCTCCTGGCCAGCAAATGGAGAGACGCCCGGTGAGCATGGACTTCCGGTACGGCGCCTCGTTCGGGGGGGTGGGGCTGCCTGAAGCCTATGAACGGCTGCTGCTGGACGCGATGCTGGGGGATGCGACTCTATTTGCCCGCAGCGATGAGATCGAGCGGGCCTGGATGCTCATGGATCCCGTACTGAAGGCCTGGGAGCATGACGATCTGCCGGCGCTGGAGCTGTATGAGGCCGGCACAACAGGCCCTGAGTCCGCGGTGAAGCTGCTGGCTGAGGATGGGCGTGCATGGCGGCGGCTATGAGCGAGCCAGGATCCGTGCGAACCCGGCCACAGCCGGTCAAACGAGCCAGCGTCGAACAGATACAGGCCGAACTCCGCCGGCTGTGGGCTGCCGAGGTCGCTGACGGCCAGCCTGTCGTCCGGGCGAGCACCCATAACCTGATCATCTTTGTAGCTGACGAGGCCACTGCCGCCAGCAGCACACAGCGCGCGATCGATTTGACCGCCGAACGGCCTGGCCGGGTTATCCTGGTTGATGTCGAGCCCGGCGATGCGCCGCACCTAGACGGCTGGGTGACCCTCTACTGCCGGCCATCCGGCGACCACCAGATCTGCGGGGAGATCATCACCCTGGCGGTGCGCGGCACGCTGCGCGACGAGATCCATGCCACGGTGGTGGGGCTGCTGGAACCGGACCTGCCGGTCTACCTATGGTGGGCCGACCGCCTGGACCCGGAGGGCCACCTCTACGAGGAGCTGGCGCGCATCGCCGACAGGGTGCTGATCGACACCGACTGGCCCTCCGGCGAGCCGGAGGTTCTGGGGCAGGCCGCGGCTCTGCCTGAGGGCGCCCGGCTGGGTGATCTGAACTGGGCGCGCCTGACACCCTGGCGCCGGCTGCTGACCCAGCTGTGGGATGTACCGTCGCTGAGCCAGGCGCTCGCCCAGGTCCGGTCGCTCGATATCCACCATGCAGCGGACAGGGACGGGCAGCATTCGAACCGGGCGCTGCTGCTGCTGGGCTGGCTATCCGATGCGCTGGGATGGGAGCTGGCCGACGCGCAGACCACGCCGACCGGCGGCTACCGAACGACGTGGCGGCGCGGTGAGTGGCAGGGGAAGGCGGAGATTGTCGAGGGGCCGGCTGCGTCAGTGCCTTCTGGCGAGCTGGTCGGAATCTCTATACAGGCTGGCGCAGCGCCTCCCTATGTCATGCCCCGGCTGGAGATCATGCCCGGACAGGGCTGCATCGAGATGCGGCTGAATGAGGCTATTCCCGCTGCTTCCCGGGTGAGGCAGCGCTTCAAGCCCGTGGCGCCAGCCCGGGCGCTGGCAGAGGAGCTGGACTACGGGGAAGATCCGGCCTATCGGGCGGCCCTCCGGCGTGCTGCTGATATCGTGGCGGCTGTGCAGGCAAACAAGGAGCGATTGTGAACGAGATCATCAGGATGGCAAACCCGGAAAAGGTGGCCGAAGAAGCTGCCCGCCGCTGGCTGGACGCTGCCGAGGAGGCAGTGAGAGAACGCGGCCTGTTCCGGATCGCCCTGTCAGGAGGGGAAACGCCAGCAGGGCTATACCGGCTCATGGCCAGCGGAGACTGGCAGCGCCGCGCACCCTGGGAGCAGACGGTCGTCTTCTGGGGGGATGAGCGACGCGTCCCGCCCAGTCACCCCGACAGTAACTACCACATGGCGCAGGAGACGCTGCTGGCTCACGTGCCGATCCCGCCGCAGCAGATCTTCCGCATGCCCGCGCAGGGCCTTGCTGGCAACGACGCCCGGGAGTATGAAGCGACGCTCCGCCGGCAGTTTGGACTGGGGCCGCGAGAATGGCCGCGCTTTGACCTCTACCTGCTCGGCATGGGCACTGACGGGCATATCGCATCGATCTTCCCGGGAACCCGGGCAGCAAGCGACCTGAGCAATATGGTGATCGCTTATGAGGTGCCTCAGCTTGGAAAAGAGCGGATCACGCTGACGCTGCCGGTGATCAACCACGCGCGGCGGGTGCTCATCCTGGTGACCGGACCCGACAAGGCGCAGGCGCTGGCTGCCACACTGGCGGGCGAGCGGCGCCCCAGCCGGCTGCCCGGCCAGGCTGTCGATCCAAAGGATGGCGTCGCAACCTGGCTGGTGGACGAGGCGGCTGCCTCCCTGCTGCCATGAGCCGCCCATCCCGCCGACTTCCAGCACGAAGGCGCCTGACTCTACTCATGGATACCGGACATGCCCAACCGCCTGGCTGACGAGACAAGCCCCTACCTGCTTCAGCATAAGGACAACCCCGTCGAGTGGTACCCGTGGGGAGAGGAAGCGCTGGCGCGCGCGCGGGCAGAAGACCGCCCGATCTTCCTGAGCATCGGCTACTCAGCGTGCCACTGGTGCCATGTCATGGCGCACGAGTCATTCGAGGACCCGGAGACGGCAGCGCTGATGAACGCGCACTTCGTCAACATCAAGGTTGATCGCGAGGAGCGCCCGGACCTCGACAGCATCTACATGAACGCCGTGCAGGCCCTCACCGGGGGAGGGGGATGGCCGATGTCGGTGTGGCTGCTGCCGGACGGGCGCCCGTTCTTCGGGGGCACCTACTTTCCCCGGAATGCCCGGTACGGGATGCCCTCTTTCCGGGAGGTGCTGAGCCGGGTGGCGCGGGTGTTTTCTGAAAACCGCGCGGCGCTGGAGCGCGATGCCGGCAATTTAACCCGTGCGATCAGCCGGGTGATGGATCTGAATGATGCCCGGGTTGAAGCGATCTCGTCGGACACGCTGCATGTTGCCTTCCAGAAGATCGCCGAACAGTACGACGAGAAATGGGGTGGATTCGGATCGCAGCCAAAGTTCCCTCCATCGATGACGCTGGAGCTGCTGTTTCGCCTCTACCAGCGCTTCGGCTGGCAGCACGCCCTGGCGATGGCCACCCATACGCTTGATCGCATGGCCCGGGGGGGGATGTATGATCAGCTCGGCGGCGGTTTTCACCGCTATTCGGTGGATGGTCTGTGGCTGGTGCCACACTTCGAGAAGATGCTGTATGACAATGCGCTGCTGATCCGGGCCTACCTGTCAGGCTACCAGATCACCGGGAAGGAACGCTACCGGCAGGTGGTGGAAGAAATCACCGCCTACGTGCTGCGAGAGATGACAGGGGAGGCGGGTGGGTTCTTCAGCGCTCAGGATGCCGACAGCGAGGGCGAGGAAGGGCGCTATTTCATCTGGCGCGAGGAAGCGGTGCGGGCGCTGCTGGATGGCCGGGTGCGGGTTGAGCCGGTGCTGGACTACTGGGGCCTGAAGGACGGCCCCAATTTCGAGGGGCAGAACGTGCTGTGGGTTCCGGAGCCACCGGAGGCGGTGGCCGCCCGGCATGGGTGCAGCGTTGAGGAGCTGCTGCAGGACGTCGGCAGCGCACGGGCTGTCCTGTTTGAGCACCGCGAGAAGCGGGTCAAACCGCTGCGGGATGATAAGATCCTGAGCGGATGGAACGGGCTGATGATCACCAGCCTGAGCCGGGCCGGGAGGGCGCTGGGGCGTCGGGATATCACAGCGGCGGCAGTCCGGGCGGCGGAGTTCGTGCTGGGGGCGCTGCGCCGGGACGGCCGCCTGCTGCGTGCCTACCGGGCAGGCCAGGCGAAGCATCATGGCTACCTGGAAGACTACGCCTTCATGGGCGAGGCTCTGTTAGAGCTGTACCAGACCACGTTCGACACCCGCTGGTATCGGGAAGCTGCTGTGATCACTGAGGCGATGTGCGAACTCTTCTGGGATGAGGACGCCGGCTTCTATGACACCGCGCATGACCAGGATGCCCTGATCACGCGGCCGCAGGAGATCACGGATAACGCAGTCCCGGCCGGCCAGTCAGGGGCGGTGGCGCTGCTGCTGCGGATGGCACTGCTGGCCAATCGCCCGGACTGGCAAGAGAAAGCAGAGCGTGTGCTGGCGCGCATGAGCGATGCCATCCAGGCCTATCCGTCGGCGTTTGCCTATCTGGCCGCGCAGCTGGATTTTCTGCTGAGCGCTCCTCACGAGATCGCGCTGATCGGCGAACCGGACAGCGCCGAGGTGCGCGCGCTGCTGGAAGTGGTAAACGGGGCATACCGACCCAACCAGGTTGTAGCGCTGCGTTCCCCGGATGACGCACAGGCCGCCGGGCTGATCCCGCTGCTGGCCGGGAGGGACGCGCTGGCCGGGCGAGCGACTGCCTATGTGTGCCGCCACGCGGTATGCCGGCTGCCGGTCACAGACCCCGATTCGCTGAGACAGCAGTTGGATAGCCCGGCATCCAGGTAACGCGGTACACTGGAAGCGGGCATCCTGGCTACTTAACCGGAAAGTGAATTCGCCGGCATGAATGGATTGTTAAGACTGCTGAGGGCGCCGATATTCTGGGCAGGGCTGCTGATCAGCGCCATCCCGGCGTTTGCGATCTTCGCGTCGGTGAGCGTCGGGGGATGGTGCGAAGCCGCGCTGGTACGGATCGGCTACCGCGCATGGCCGCGCTGGCTTCCCCTGCTGCTGGGGGTTGCTCTGTATGCCGGGGCAGGCGTGGCACTTCCCGCCTATGTGGGGGCCATGCTGGCTGGATGGGTCGGCGGGGTCGCCGGGCCGCTGGCGATCCTGGCAGTCATCGCCTGGCTGGATCGCTGGTAGCGGCAGCGCTCGGCGGATCAGGAAGGCGGCGCCCCGGATGGAACGCCGCCTTTGTTTATTTGCTTCACAGCAGGTGGGCTCGAGGCTGTCAGACCGGGGGGGCAGCTGCGATGACCTCGGGAAGAACCTGATCAGCGTACTGCTTGAAGTTTTCGCGGAACTGTTCGGCCAGCTCGCGGGCCTTCTGGTCATAAGCCGCCTGGTCAGCCCAGGTGAGGCGCGGGTTGAGCATCTCCGTGGGCACATTCGGGCATGATTCCGGCACGTGCAGCCCGAAGAATGGCTCCACCCAGGTGGGGCCCTCCGCCAGCCGACCGTCCAGAATGGCATGGATCATGGACCGGGTGTGCTCAAGCGGCATGCGATGCCCCACCCCAAAGGGGCCGCCGGTCCAGCCAGTGTTCACAAGCCAGACATCCACGTGATGCTCCGCGATCTTACGCCCCAGCAGCGCCGCATATTCGGCGGGATGCAGAGGGAGGAAAGGCGCACCGAAGCAGGCGCTGAACGTCACCTGAGGTCCTTCACCCAGGCCCTTCTCTGTGCCGGCCACTTTGGCCGTGTATCCACTGAGGAAATGGAACATGGCCTGCTGCTCGGTGAGTTTGCTGACGGGCGGGATGACGCCGAAGGCATCCGCGGTGAGGAAGATGATGTTGCGCGGATGCCCGCCAGTGCCCTCGCGGGTGGCATTGGGAATATAGTTGATCGGGTAGGACGCGCGGGTATTCTCGGTGTAGGTCGAGTCGTCCAGATCGAGGCGCCGCGTGTTCATGTCCATAGCGACGTTTTCAAGGATGGTGCCGAAGCGACGGGTGGTCTGGTAGATCTCCGGCTCGCCGGTGGGCGACAGGCGGATGACCTTAGCATAGCAGCCACCCTCGAAGTTGAAGATGCCGCTGTCTGACCAGCCGTGCTCATCATCGCCGATCAGCGTGCGGGTCGAGTCGGAGGAGAGGGTAGTCTTGCCGGTGCCGGACAGCCCGAAGAAGAGCGCCACATCGCCATCGTCTCCCTCGTTGGCTGAGCAGTGCATGGGCAGGACGCCCTGCTGCGGCAGCAGGTAGTTGAGGACGCTGAAGATCGACTTCTTCATCTCGCCGGCATAGCTGGTTCCACCGATGAGCACGATCTTGCGCTGGAAGTTGAGTAAAATGAAGGCCGAAGAACGTGTCCCATCAAGGTCCGGCAGCGCATGGAAATTCGGCGCCTGGATGAGGGTGAAATCCGGTGTGAAGCCAACCAGCTGCTCCGGGGTGGCGCGGAGGAACATATTGCGGGCGAAGAGCGCATGCCAGGCGGTCTCGGTGATGACCCGCACCCCGATACGGTAGGCCGGGTCGGCCCCTGCGAAGCAGTCCTGCACAAAGGCATTGCGCCCCTGGAAGTATGCCATCACCTTATGCAGCAGGCTGTCAAACTGCTCGGGGCTAAAGGGGCGGTTAACCTCACCCCACCAGATACGATCCTCGGTGCTGGGTTCTTTAACGATAAAGCGATCTTTTGGCGAGCGGCCTGTGTGGTCGCCGGTGCGGACCACCAGAGGGCCGAGATGCGACACAAACGCCTCCTGGCGGCGGATCGCCTGCTCGTAGAGCTGGGGGGTATGAAGCCGCCAGTAGACAGTATTCAGATTGCGAAAGCCGAGCGCTTCCAGTTCCGGGTGGCTCTGCAGGATCTCCATCACGCCTCCGTAGACAGGGAAATGGCCTATTCCGCGCAGGTAGTGTAACGCCTGCAGCAGCGGAGATCAATGCTGGCAGCGGGCTGACAGGATCAGTCGCCCAGCTGTGCGAGCGCTTCATGAATGGCAGCCTCCAGGTCCGGGTCGTCCGTTTCTTCAAGCGCCCTCAGGTAACTCTCACGCGCGCCATCCCACTCTCCCTGTTCGGCCAGCATCTCCGCGCGGAGGATGAAAGGCTGCGGCCAGCCAGCATTGCGATCTATCGACTGAGCCACCCTGGCGAGGGCAGCGTCCAGATCGCCAGCCGCGCGCGATGCGCGTGCCATATCATAGAAGAGCTCATGGCTGCCAAACGGGTAGCCCAGAATGGAATTGTAGCGCCACAGCGTATCCCAGTCGTCGAGTCGGGCCTCGACCTGCGCGAACTCTGCGAGCGCGCCGGCTGGATCGCCGGCATCGTCCAACAGGATGAGCCCACGCAGGTAATGGGCGCCGACCTCATCCGGGTCCACTTCCAGCGCGCGCGCTAAGGCTGCCTCCGCCCCGGCCGGGTCGCCGGCTGCGCGCAGAACTACCGCCTGCTCGGCGAGGAAGCGTGCCAGCTCATCGGGATGATCCTCCTGAAGGCGGCTCAGGAAGCGGAGCGCGTGCTCATGCCGCCCCAGGTAAAGCGCCCTGGCTGCGCCGTTCTCCAGGTACCATGTAGCTTCCGGGTACATATCATAGGCCGCCTCGATCTCTGCCAGAGCGCTGTCCGGGTCGCCCAGACCGTCCAGAAGAATATCGGCACGTTCGATCATCCGCTCAGCGCGTTTGTAGGGATCAGGCTCGATCTCGATTGCCGCCGAGATATCGGCCATGGCGGCCTCATAGTCACCCAGACCCCAGGCGTAGATACGGGCGCGCTCGTAATACGCCCCTGAGCACAGCGATGCATCCTCCCCACAGCCCTCGATGGCGCGGGTAAACTCGGCCAGGGCTGCGTCCTGATCGTAGTAGGAATCGGCGTAGGTGTGCAGCGTGCCCATCGCGAGCGCAACCCAGGGATTATCCGGATCGGACGCCCGGGCTTGCTCAAACAGGGCGGCGGCGGCGTCAGGATCGTCCTCCCATACAATGTACCCCAGCCCCAGCAGCGCTGCGACATTCTGCGGGTCCTGCTCCAGCACCTGCTCGAAAAGCCGAGCCGCTGCCTCCGGGTTATCATTTTCCGCCTCAGCGAAAGCCTGCTCCAGCAGGGCGCCCACATCGCCTTCGGCGGCGGGGGAGGCGTTTGATCCGCCTGGCGGCTCCTCGCCGGCTGCCGTTTTCTCGCCCTCGTCGCTACCGGACAGGATCGCCAGCGCCAGGAAACCGCAGACCAGAAATGCGACAACGCCGACGACGGCCCACAACCACCAGCGCCGGCGGCGCGGCGTAACCGCCGCTGTGGATGGGGTTTCAGCAATGGGGACTGTCTGCTCATCCCCGGCGGAGAGTGCGCCCGGCTCAGTGGGCAGGCTGCGGGGAGAAGGCATGCCGGGAGCAGGCGTAGACGCGCTGACCTGCGTCTCCTGATCGAGGCGGTCGAGGGCGTCCTGCAGCGCCCGGTGCAGCTCGCCAGCTGACGGGTAGCGGTCAGCGGCTGACTTGGCGAGGCTGCGCAGGACGACGCGCTCAACGCTCTCCGGCAGCTGACCGATCAGCATCCGCGGAGGGATGAGTGGATCGTTGATGTGTTTGAGGATCACCCCGTAGGGCGTATCGGCGTCGTAAGGGGGGCGGCCGGTGAGCATCTCGTAGATGACGATGCCAAGTGCGTAGATGTCACTGCGTTCGTCGGCGGCCTCGCCGCGGCCCTGCTCAGGAGACATGTAAGCCGGCGTGCCGATCATCGCGCCGCTGGCAGTCAGCCCGGTCTGGCCGACCAGCCGGGCGATACCGAAATCGCTCAGGACAGGGTGGCCCAGGTCCGGGACCAGGATGTTGGAGGGCTTGATATCCCGGTGGATCATGCCGCGCTGGTGCGCATAGTCCAGAGCATCGGCCAGCCTGACGGCGATGGCGAGAACCGTCCTGACCGGCAGACGCTCGCCGCGGGCAGAAAGCTCCTGCAGCAGCTCCTTGAGGGTCTTGCCGCCCTCGATGTACTCCATCACCATAAAATACCGCCCATCCTGGACGTCGAAGTCAAAGACCTGGACGATATTAGGGTGGCGCAGCGCGGCCACGCTGCGGGCTTCGCGCTGGAAGCGGGTGATGAAGTCCGTTTCTTCGGAGAGATGCGGATGAAGGACCTTGATGGCCACATAGCGATCGAGGCCGGGCTGGTAAGCCCGGTAAACATCGGCCATGCCGCCGCGACCCAGACGATCCAGCAACTGATAACGGCCGAGTGTCTGCCCACCTAGGTCTGACATGGCTCCCTCATCGTATGGTGAGAATCACATGCCCCATGATAATAGCATGCTTTATGGAAGAGGACAGCGAGGGTGGGGCGAAAGTTGAAGCGCGCGGTGGCATGCGATGGGGGTCACATGAACCGCGCACTTCCGGGGTGAGGATAGGGATGTGAACTCTGAATACAGAGCTCTATGTGACATGATAGCATCGATGCGGGGCGGTGTATGTGAAAAGTGTGTGAAACCCGTGCGATTTCTCGGCGCGGATCCGTTCTCGCCAGTCATTGACAGCCCCCACCAGGGCTAGTATTATGGCGCAGGCAACGCACGAGCATGCGGCGCCTGCGCTGCACTGCATGGATTCTTCAAGGAGGAGCCTGATGGCTGTATCCGCAACCACTCTGCGAACGGATGCGACCTCTGCGCACCCCTGGCTTCACAGCCGGGACTGGGACCTGACCTTCATTTCTCTGAGCGTGGTGCTGGTCGCTACCCCCTACCTGGTCTATCTGGGGCTGATGCAGCTTCCAGGGCTGTTGGTGCCTGCTGCGGCGATGTTTGGCGCCAGCCCGGACAGTATCAGCCGAAATGTGGTGAATGGGCTGGTGGCGCTCGTGGTGGGCGGGCCGCACATGTATGCCACATTCACGCGAACGGCGCTAGACCGGGATTATGCAAAGAAGCATCCGCTGATGCTGTGGACCTCGCTGGCGATCCCGATTGTGGTGATCGCGCTGGCCATGCTGAATCTGACCCTGCTGCTGACGGTGTTCTTCTTCTGGGCGTCGGTGCATGTTCTGCACCAGATCATCTACATCACGGAGCTGTACAACCACAGACAGGCTGCGCCGCTGCCCCGATGGATGCGCTTTGCGGAGTATGCGGTCGTGCTGACTTCGCTGTACCCGCTGGCAGCCTGGAAGATCTGGCAGAACCAGTTCACGATCGGCCCCAACAACATCAGCGAGGTGGTCGGCCAGATCCTGGGGCTGGTGGGGTTGAGCCGGGGGCCCTGGATGGTGTGGGCTGCCGGCGGGGCCTTCGGCCTCTCGCTGCTGGCCTGGCTGGTGAAGACCGCGGTGGAGTACCGACAGGGGACGCTTCACTGGCCCAAGACGCTCTTCCTGGGTCTGACGGTGGTGGCGGCGTTCTTTGTGCCGGCACTGGGCAACCTGGATACAGCCTTCCAGGGCATGAATGTGTGGCATTCGCTGCAGTACCTGGCGCTGACCTGGATGCTGAACCACCTGCGGCAGGGGCGCGGCGAGCTTGACAGCTCTCCCTTCGTCAAGCGCCTGTCCAGTGACGACTCGGCGCGGAAGTACTACCTGTTCAACATCGGCCTGACGGTCGCGGACGTGGTGCTGGCAGGCGCTATCTTCCTGGTGCTGTTCTATGTGCTGCGCCAACCCTTCGATGCGGCGTTTGACCGCAGCTACTACATCGCGGTGCTGAGCTTCCTGTGGGTGCACTACTACCACGATCACTTCCTGTTTGCCCAGCCGGAGGTCATCCGGCCCTGAGGCTTCACGCAGCACGCCGGCGCGGCAGACCCATCGCTGCCCGCCGGCGCGCTGTCCAGACGGGGGTGTGATGGGCCGTCGGCGGGCTACCGTCGGCATCGCTCTGGCCAGTAATGCGGGCATCTATGGATATCAGCCGTATCGTCATGCTCAGCGTGGAGTCGGGTGTGCTGGCGGGGAACCCGCAGGGCGACCCGCATGTGCGCAGCCTGCCCGTGTACCTCCCGGAGGGCTACGGCGAGTCCGGGGCGCGGTACCCTGTGATCTGGGTGCTGGCCCCATTTACAAGCTGGGGACAGCGGCTGTTCAACCTGCAGGCATGGGACGAGAATCTGCCGCAGCGGCTGGATCGGCTGGTGCGTGAGGGGCGTGCCGCGCCGGCCCTGCTGGCCTTCCCCGACTGCTTCACGCGCTACGGTGGAAGCCAGTACCTCAATTCGTCTGCGCTGGGACGATACCAGGACTACATTACGCAGGAGCTGGTGCCGCGGGTAGATGCCGAGTTCCGCACCCTGGCCTCACGTGAGCATCGGGGCGTGATGGGACACTCCAGCGGCGGATTCGGCGCACTGCACCTGGCCATGCACCACCCGGACCTGTTTGGCGCGGCGGCCTGCCACAGCGGCGATATGGGCTTCGAGTGGTGCTACCGGCAGGATATCCCCGGCGCGGTGCGCGCTCTGGAGGACCTGGGCGGGATCGAGGGATTCGAGCGCAGCTTCGCCAGCCGCGACCGGGGGGCGGACTGGTTTGCCGCCCTGAGCGTGATCGCCATGAGCGCCTGCTATTCGCCCAACCCGGACAGCCCGCACGGGTTCGACCTGGTATGTGATCTCTATACCGGGGAGATCCGGCCTGAAGTCTGGGAGCGCTGGCAGGCTTTCGACCCGCTGCACAGCGCCCCGCGGCACTTCGACGCGCTGCGCAGTCTGAGCCTGCTTTACTTTGACTGCGGCCGTCAGGATGAGTACCATCTTTTTCTGGGCGCGCGCCGCCTGCATCGGCTGCTGGCAGCTCAGGATATCCGCCACACTTATGAGGAGTTCGAGGGGCGGCATGGGCAAATCAACTGGCGCTATGACATCTCGCTGGCTGCGATGACGACCGCCCTCACCACGCACCTGGACACCCCTACCCGCTATGAGCAGGACTAGACTCTGGATGGCCCTGATCGGCGGCATGGCAGCCGCAGCGGTGGCGGCCTGCGCGCCGCCGCCGGACACCATCATCCTGGTGACGGCTACCCCGCCGGGCGGCGGCGCCGAGATCGGGGGTGGGGTGCAGCCCGCGCTGCCGGGTGCGCCGGCCCCGGCGGGTGACCCGGCGCTGGCCCCCACGCCGACCTTCATCCCGACCCCCAACCCGACCCGCACCGCCGTCGCGGACGTGACGCAGGATCAGGTGCACGTGGTACAGGGCGGTGACACCCTCAACCTGATCGCAGCCACCTACGGAGTCTCCGTGCCATCGATCGTAGCCGCCAACGGGTTTGCCGATGAGAACCAGCTCATCTACCCGGGGCAGACGCTGATCATCCCACAGGCGGTGCAGGCCGTCGGGCCCGCGTTCAAGATCATTCCCGACAGCGAACTGGTGCTGGGGCCGGGACTGCGCGGCTTCTCCGTGGAGGCATTCCTGCAGGCGCGGGGCGGCTTCCTGGCATCCTATACCGAGGAGCTGGACGGGCGGCTGTGGTCGGGGGCGGAGATCGTGGATCGCGTAGCGCTGGAGCAGAGTGTCAGCCCCCGCCTGCTGCTGGCCGCTCTGGAATATGAAACGCAGTGGATCAGCCGGAGCATGATCGATCCGGAGGCTGCACTCTACCCGATGAACTACCGCGAGCGGCCCACCCAGGTCTACGGACTGTACCGACAGCTGGACTGGGCTGCGAAGATGCTGAACACCGGCTACTATGGCTGGCGTCAGCGTGGCATGGCCGCCACGCTCCTGGCGGACGGCACGCGGGTGGGCCTTGACCCGACCCTGAATGCCGGGACGGCCGGAGTACAGGTGCTGCTTTCTCAGACACGGGATCTTGCCGGCTGGCAGACAGCCACCTCCCACACGGGGCTCTTTGCTACCTACGTGGGTCTGTTCGGCGACCCATTCCGCATGGCCGTCGAGCCGCTGATCCCGCCGGACCTGACTCAGCCTGCGCTCGCGTTTCCGTGGGCGGAGGGCGAAGACTGGTACTATACCGGGGGGCCGCACGGCGGCTGGGGCTCCGGTACGGCCTGGGCGGCGGTGGACTTCGTGAGCGGCGAGGAGCTTAACGGGTGCGAGCCGTACACTACCTATGCCCGTGCCGTGGCGGACGGCGTGATCGCCCGCAGCGAGTGGGGGATCGTGGTGCTGGACCTGGACGGGGACGGTTTCGAGGGGAGCGGGTGGACGATCTTCTACCTGCACCTGGCGACCGAAGGGCGCGCTGTGTCGGAGGGGCAGCGCGTGCAGCAGGGCGATCCCATCGGTCACCCCGCCTGTGAAGGGGGGGTCAGCTGGGCCACGCATCTGCACATTGCGCGGCGCTACAACGGCGAGTGGATCGCCGCCGACTGCTCGCAGTGCCCGCTGGAAGCCCCGGCACCGCAGCTCAACTTCGATGGCTGGCTCGCCGGCAGCTTCGGCCGTGAGTACGACGGGTCATTTGTCAAGGGCGAGGCATATCGGGTGGCCTGCACCTGCCGCGAGCCGGCCAACACGCTGCCGGGCGCCGACGAGTAGCGTACCGGATTCAGCGCAGCGGTCGAAGACCGGGCAGCAGCTGCTCGGGGGTGGAAACCGGGCAGCCGGCGTCGAAGAGCAGGCAGCAGCCGGCCTCGCGGGGGACGGCGTGCGTCCAACTGGCCAGGCGGAGCTGCCGCCCGGCGATGATCTCGGCGCCTCCGCGGGCCTGCCTGTGTCCGGCGACCAGCACGCGCTGCGGCTCCCCAGCGGCTGAAAAGGCGGCCAGGAAGCGCTCCAGCACCGCGGCGTATTCCAACAGGCCGATTTCGGCTTCACAGCCGGTAAAGAAAAAGTCCCACAACAAAGACCACTCTGGCTCCAGGCTGCTGACGATAAATCCGCGCAGGAGGTCGAAGTAACGGGGGTCATCCGGCCCAGCCACGGCCAGCCACTCGTAGGCGGCGTCAGCATAGTGTTCGAACGGCATCTCCAGGTAGTCCTCAACCAGCGCCTGCACATCCTGACGTTCGAGCAGGGATGCCGCCTCCGCCAGCAGGTCCTGGTGGGAGAAGCGCAGGAGGCGTGCCGCCGCCTCAGGCTGAGCCGCGGCGGCGGATGCCCCCGCGTGCGTCAGCATGACGCCCGCCCGGGTGCGAATCAGGAAAGGCAGGTCGGAAAGAAATGCGAGAATGCCCGGACGATACTCCCCCAGGGAGTGCTGGAAGCGCGGGCTCAGTGGACGGCCGTCCAGCGAGAAAGGCACACTGTACAGGTGGGGCAGCTCATGATTGCCAGGCAGCATGAGCACCGTATCCGGTCCCAGGTCGTCGCGCAGGGCCAGGAGATCGAGGAGGATGGCAAGCGAGGCATCGGACTCCGGCGGCCCGTTGCTGTGAATGAGATCGCCCAGAAACAGCAGGCGTTCTACTTCCCCGCGGGCGTGCCAGCCCAGGAAGGCGTCGCGGTACTGGCGGTACGGCTCCCAGGCTCCGTGGAGATCGGTGACCACCATGATGCGGCCTGCATCGATGTCGAGCGCGCGATGGATCAGCTTCCGTCCTCCTGCCAGCCCCCACACATCCTGGAAATACCACCGCCGCCTACTAACTCAGGAGGCGGCGGCGTGCGAACACATTTCCCTTCAGCGGCAGGTCTCCGGTGGTCTACCCGCCGTAGCCCAGCACCTGCACCACACTCCTGACTGCCGAGGCGGAGACCTCCAGCATCGCCTTCTCATCCTCGCTGAGCTTCATCTCGATCACGCGCTCGATGCCGTTCGCCCCCAGGATGCACGGCACGCCGATGAACAGATTGCGGTAACCATACTGCCCATCCAGATAAGCCGCGCAGGCGATCACCCGCTTCTGGTCGCGCAGGATTGACTCGACCATGCTGACGGTCGCGGACGCCGGGGCGTAGTAGCCGCTGTAGCCCAGCAGGCCAACGATCTCGCCGCCGCCCTTGCGCGTGCGTTCGATGATCCGGTCGAGAGTTTCGCGCGGCATGAGCTCGAGGATCGGGATGCCGGAAACTGAGGTGTGGTGCGGGAGGGGCACCATCTCGTCGCCGTGGCCGCCGAGGACAATGCCGTGGACATCCTTGACCGACACGCCGAGCTCCATCGCAATGAAGGTCTTGTAGCGGGCGGTGTCCAGCGCCCCGGCCTGGCCGATGACTCGATGCGGCGGGAAGCCACTTTCGTGCAGCGCAACGTGGCACATCGCATCCAGCGGGTTGGAAACCACGACCAGGATGGCATCGGGCGAGTACTTAACGAAGCTGCGAACGACCTCGCCAACAATCGCCTGGTTGTCCTTGACCAGTTGATCCCGGCTCGGGTACTGGCCGGTGACCGGATCCTTCTTGCGGGGTTTGCCCGCGGTCACGATACAGACATCGGAACCGGCGGTGTCTGCGTAGTTATTGGTGCCGACGATCTTCAGGTCGAAGCCTTCAACCGGCGCCGCCTCGAGCAGGTCGAGTGCCTTACCCTGCGGCATGCCTTCGACGATATCAATCAGCACTACGTCAGCCAGCTCACGGCTTGCGATCCAGTGCGCAGCCGTCGCGCCGACATTACCGGCCCCAATAATCGTCACCTTCTTACGCATGAGCAGATAGTCCTCCTGGCAGTGCGACTGTCAAGGATGAAGGGGAGCCGACGACAGACTTATACCTCGCGACCACGTCTGAGCTGAGCCTGCAGGGCCGCCAGAGCCTCCCAGTCGCCGCTGGCCGCCAGCGCGGCCTGCCGCGGCCAGGTGGTGGTATCGACGGGCGATGTGAAATGGGCGGATCGCACCAGGTCTTTGAGCGCCTCCGGTGTCAGTGTGGCCAGCTCCTTGTATGTGTCGATCCCCGCCTGATTGAGGATACCCTCCAACTTGGGACCAATGCCTTCGATGCGGGTCAGGTCATCGGGCTGAACTGGATGGCCTTCCACCCGGTGCAGTTCTTCGGCGGGGATGTGCGGGTCGGGATGGGCCAGACCACCCTCAGGCCAGCTGGCAGTCAGCGGCCGGGGGTAGGCCGGGGCGATGATCATCGACAACACACCGACCGCCAGGGCGCTGAGCGCGAAACCCAGGCCGATCGGTCCGGCGAGGTAGGCCAGCCCGGGCGCGAAGATCTGCCCGAGCAGCAGGGCCAGCAGGCTGCCGACCACCAGCATCCCGAGCAGGGCATTCAAGCCCGGCCTGCCCGCCTCCGTCCGGCGCGCTACGATCCACAGGACCATGCCGCAGGCCATGAAGCCCGCGCCCAGATAACGCAGCGCCATGAGGTATGGATTATCGGCGAAGGTGTTGCCTGCCATGCCGCCGAGACTGATGGCAGCAGCCAGCGCTATGAAGCCGATGAAGAAGATCGAGGCGAACTGCTTGGAGAAGGTGATCACTGAGACCTCTCACGTCTGGCAGGGGTATTAAACGGTGGAAACAGCCTGACTGCATTGTAGCACGGGCATGGGCCAGATGCTACCCGGAAATCGACCCTGCCGGAACCTGGCGCCGCCATTCCTCACGCAGTATCGCCATCAGATGGACGTCGTGATAGGCGCCCTCTCGAAATAAGGCCTGACGACGGACGCCTTCATGGATGAATCCGACCTTCTGGTAGGCGCGGATCGCCCGCTGGTTGAAGTCGTAGACCTCAAGCTGCACCCGGTTGAGGTTAAGCTCATCGAAGGCGAAACGCAGCAGCAGACGGGTAGCGTCCGACCCATAGCCCCGGCCCCAGTATTCCTGATCACCGATGACGATGCCAAACGTAGCGGATCGGTTTTTCTGGCTGATATCGAACAATGAGCAGTTGCCGATCAGACGGTCGTCCGCCAGCGTGCGAATAGCGAAGGTATAGGCGCTGCCCGGGCGGGAAGCGCCGTCAAACCATGCGCTCTCCGCCTCGTCGGTGACGGGCACGATCTCTTCGGGAAGCAGAAGCCGCTGGACTGCATAAGTACGAAACCAGGCGGCGTAGCGGGGCAGATCGTCACGATGCAGTTCCGCCAGGCGGACCAGCTCGCCGTGAAAGAAGGTCATGAGGCCGCAGCTCCGGCTGACGGCTCCGGCACCTGGCCGGCGATCGGCAGATGCTCAGCCTCCAGTACGCGGGTCAGCGCTGCGATGCTCACCTCGAGCATATCGGGGGAGGGCGGGCGCGTGGTCAGGCGCTGCAGCGCCAGCTGCGGCCTGACCAGCAGCCGGGCGATCGGGCTCTGTATATGGCGAGCCAGGAGGCGTATGTATTCGTAGGCGATCCCCGCCACCACTGGAACCAGGATGACCCGCGACAGCAGACGAATCCATACCGGCGGGCGGCCCAGGAACGCAAACAACACCACGGAAATCCCTACAACCACGAGCAGAAAGCCCGTGCCGCAGCGGGGATGCGTGAGCGGGTAACGGGCGACCGCTTCCGGTGTCAGCGGAGCGTCATCTTCGTAGGCGTTGATGGTCTGGTGCTCGGCTCCGTGGTAGGCAAACAGGCGCTGAATGTCGGGGATGCGGCCGATCAGCCAGATGTAGCCGATGACGAGCAGCAGCCGGATGAGCCCTTCGATCACGTTGCCAGCCAGTGGAGAGATATCCGGCAGCAGGGCATGAAGCCAATTCGCTGCCGCGGCGGGCAGCAGAAAGAACAGGCCCACGGCAATCGCCAGGGAGACAGCCATCGTGCCCCAGGCGACCGGGCCGCTGAACTGCGCCTCTTCGCCCAGGGACACGTCGGCGGAGAAGTTCAGGGCCCGCATCCCCAGCCCCAGCGAGTCCCACAGCAGGCCCAGCCCGCGGACGAACGGAATACGGCTGAGCGAGCCATTGTAAAGAGGCGATGTGATCGGCTCCTCATGCAGGACGATCTCGCCCGACGGACTGCGGACCGCCACCGCCAGATGCGCACTGCCGCGCATCATCACGCCCTCGATCACCGCCTGCCCACCATAGTTAAACTGCTGGGACATAAACCGATTTCCCTCTACTTTACCCGGCCGCGGGCCTGTGGAACTCCTGCGGGATTGTAGCGACACGCTATCGGCGCTGCAAGGCGCCTGTCAGTCCTCCTGGCCCAGCTGTTGATAGCGCAGATTGTGCAGGTGGGTGATAGCGACCGCCAGCGCGTCCGCGGCGTCGTCGGGACGGGGCACCTCGTTGAGCCCGAGCAGCAGCCGCACCATATCCTGCACCTGCGTCTTGGGGGCATTGCCGTAGCCGGCCACGGCCTGTTTGACGGAGGCAGGTGTGTACTCATAGATCGGCAGCCCGCCATCTGCGATGGCCAGAACTGTGACGCCGCGAGCCTGCCCTACAGCCATGGCGGTGGTCACGTTTTTGCCAAACAGCAGCTTCTCAATCGCGGCGCTGGCCGGCTGGTGCTGCTTGATCAGAGCGCTGACCTCTCGATAGATCTGCTGCAGGCGGCGCTCGATCGGTGTATGGGCGGGAGTGGAGACGATGCCATAAGCGACCAGGGCGAGGTCCCCATCGGAGCGCTCAGCGACCAGACCGTACCCGGTGATCGCGATCCCCGGATCAATGCCCATAACAAGCATACTGCCTCACCAATCGCGCCGCCATGCCAGCGCCACCTCGCGGCCCCACAGGGCAGGCATGCCAAAGAGAAAAAGACGGACATGCCCGCCTGTCCGCCTTTGTCATCAAATCACCCGTCAACCTGCTAGCTGGCAGCTTCCAGGGACGCCAGCAGCTCGTCCGTCATGTGAAGATTGGTGAAGACCTGCTGTGTGTCATCCAGGTCTTCCATCACCTCGATGACGTTCATGATCTTCATGCCGACCTCGGGATCGACATCGAGGGGGGTCTTAGCCACCCACTCGAGCTTGGCTTCCTCAGGCTCGATACCGGCACCTCGAAGGGCTTCCTGTACGGCCTGGAAGCTCTCAAGGGGGGTATAAATCTCGACGTAACCATCCTCCAGGCTGACATCCTCGGCGCCTGCGTCGGCTGCGACCATGAACAGTTCGTCGAAATCCAGAGTGCCGGCAGGCAGACCAATGTAGCCCTTGTGCTCGAACTGCCAGCCCACCGAGCCAGGCTCAGCCATGGCGCCGCCCAGCTTATGCAGCACATGCTTGATCTCTGACAGGGTACGGTTGCGGTTGTCCGTCACCACTTCGATGATCATCGCAATGCCATTCGGGCCGTATGCCTCATAGCGAATCTCTTCAAGCTCCGCACCGTCCTTCAGTTCACCCGTACCGCGCTTGATCGCCCGCTCGATATTGTCTTTGGGCATATTTTCGGCTTTAGCGCGCTCCACAGCAAGGCGAAGGGCAAAATTGGCGTCGATGTTACCCCCGCCTGCCCGCGCCGCGACCGTGATCTCACGCCCCAGGCGGGTGAAGATCTTGCCGCGCTTGGCGTCATTAGCGCCCTTCTTGCGCTTGATGGTTGACCACTTGCTGTGACCGGACATAGGACTTCCCCACTGAATAATCTGGCCGCCTTCCGGTGGAACTGCGGGTACGGCCTGGATGGTAATACTCCTGACAGGGAGCCATTATACCATGCCGAGAATCGTGCCGACAACAGCAGCACACGCGGCCGTATCCGGGTGAGCTCTGGCAACCTGCGCTCGCCTGCATAGGCTGGCGGCGAAAAAACCGCTATTATTGTCTGCGCAGGCCGGATCCCACTATGTCCGACGGAGTCAGCCGGCACTGCCGACGCTCAGCTCACACCTGATTCACCATCACAGGGCCTGAAGAATGATCGCATCCATCCACGGTATCGCAGCAGGCTTGCGGGAATCGTCGGTTATCATCCTCGTCGGCGGGGTGGGGTTGGAGGTATGGGTCACGGCAGAGACCTACAACCGCCTGGCTTCATCGCCCGGGCAGGCGGTCGATCTACATACCCATCTCGTGGTTCGCGAGGACTCGCTGACGTTGTTTGGCTTTGTCGAGGAGCATGAACGCGAGATCTTCCAGCTGCTGCTGGGCGTATCGGGTGTTGGCCCACGGCTGGCGCTCAATGTGGTCAGCACGCTGTCACCGGAGATGCTGGCCAATGCGATCCAGCGCGAGGATCATGAGCTGATCGCGCGCGTGCCCGGGGTGGGCAGGAAGACGGCGCAGAAGATCGTGGTGGATATGAAGGGCAAACTGCTGCCTGAAACGCTGCCGCCGGGCCTGGGCGCCGTATCGCACGCAGACACGGAGGTGATCGAGGCGCTGACTGCGCTGGGATACAGCATCGTGGAAGCGCAGGCGGCCTTACAGTCGATTCCACGGGACGCGCCGGACGACGTTGAGGAACGCGTGCGGCTGGCGCTGCGCTACTTCGCGGACTGATGGCACCCCTTATGGATGTCTCTGCTCTGCCGGGCGACCGCGTGGCAGGTGCGCTGGTGAAGGGCGGCGAGCCGCCCCGACTGATCCTGCTGGCTGGAGATCTGCCTGATGTGCTGCCGGGCCGGCCTATCGCCCGGGGCGCGATCGTCATCCGGTATGCGCTGGCGTATCTCTACGAGCAGGATTACCTCATCCCCGGCTACGTTCTGGATGACTTCCGGCGGGAGTTCTACGGCGAGGCGGCGCTTGACTTTCTGCTGGCGCGGGGGGAGTCCTTCCCACGGGCAGATGTCACGGGACTGCGTGTCTCGCTGGGTGAGCACGAAACCCTGTTTGTCAAGCAACTGGACCTGGCACAGGGGCCGATCGCTATTGCGTACCGGGATGCCAGCGGCGGCCCGGCGCTGGGGCCCGTGCGGCTGGCCATTAACCTCGATCCGGCTGCTGCCCAGCGGCAGCCGGCTTCGGCCGGTGGTCCCTTTCCGGCGCGGCTGCTGAAAGCGGCGGCATGCTACAGCGTCGCGGCGGACGGGCTGGATGACCTGATCGGCAGGACGGGGCAAGCTCAGTCACGCCCCGGCGCTGTGCCCGATGGGTAGGTATAATGAAGACAGCACACTCACAGGGGCAGGGGGTGGCAGGTGGATGAACGGACGCAGGAACTGATCGCGGCGGTTGAGCGCTGGCGTGGGCAGGGGCTCGTCGAGTACTGGCTACGCGTCTCCTACCTGGGCGGCGAACTGAATCGATTCGGCGACCATGAGCTGACCTTTGCAGAGGGCGTTCTGTGGCATCGCTGGCACGGCGACTGGCGCGAGATCCGGCCCGGCAGCGATTTCTGGTTGTTTTCTGTCCCGGGGGCTCTGGCATGGGCGCGCGACCTGCTGATCAAAGTGCTGCCCGACTCCGGCGCGCCCGCTGAGGCACTGCGGGTGCGCTTCAACCCGGAGTATGGGTATGTGGAGCACCTGCAGTTTGAGGCCGGCCACCGGGATGCGACGAATTTCACCTTCGAGGTCAAGCGCTTTGAACCAAGCCGCCACCCCGAGTTTCAGAGGCCGGGCTGATGCATGCCTCCGACCCCGGTGCCCGGCAGCGGGAATACCGCTACCTTGATCTGGTCATGGCGCTGTTCGTCACCGTGCTGCTGACCAGCAACATCGCCTCGTCCGCGAAGATCGTAGACTGGGGCGTGTCGCTCGGTCCGCTGCCGCTGGCGTTTGACGCGGGCACGCTGTTATTCCCACTCAGCTATATCTTCGGAGATGTGCTAACCGAGGTCTATGGGTACAAACGATCGCGGCGTGTGATCTGGGCGGGCTTCGGCGCTGCCGCGCTGATGGGCCTGACGCTGTGGATTGTCGGCAGGCTGCCCGGGGAGGCGGCCTGGCAGACCTACGCGGGTCAGGGGGCTTATGAGGCTATCCTGGGTGGGGTTTCCAACGGCGGGATCATTGCAGCCAGCCTGGCGGCCTATCTGGCGGGGGAGTTTTCCAACAGCGTTGTACTGGCAAAGCTGAAGATAGCCACGCGCGGCCGGCTGCTGTGGGCGCGCACGATCGGCTCGACTCTGGTCGGGCAGGCAGTTGACACGGGCCTCTTCATTCTGATTGCGACAGCGCTGGGTGTCTTCCCGTGGTCGCTGCTCGCTACCCTGCTGATCTCGAACTATGTATTTAAGGTGCTGATCGAGGCCCTGATGACTCCCTTCACCTACCTGGTCGTCAGGCAGCTCAAGCGGGCGGAGCAGGAGGATTACTACGACTACGATACCGATTTCAGCCCATTCCGGCTGGGGACCTCGTGATGGCTGATCATCCAGATGGGGGGGATGCTTTCCTGCCGGGACACCGCGCAGGGTTTGTGGCGGTGGTGGGCCGGCCCAATGTGGGCAAGTCTACGCTGATGAACCGATTCATCGGCGAGAAGGTGGCCATCGTCTCGCCAAAACCGCAGACTACCCGCGGCCGCCAGCTGGGGATCCTGACACGGCCCGACGCGCAGGTGATTTTTGTGGACACGCCGGGGATTCATGAGGCGCACGACGGGCTTGGCGAATACATGGTGGAAACCGCTTTGCTGGCGGCTGAGGATGCCGATGCGATCCTGTTCATGGTCGATGTCTCCGTCATGCCTTCACGCGACGACGAGACGATCGCGCAGCGGGTGCGCAAACTGGGCCAGCCGACGATCCTGGCCATGAACAAGGCCGATCTGATCAGGCCCTCGCAGGCGCTGCCGCATCAGGCAGCCTACCATGCTCTGGTGCCAGAGGCCGAGCCAGTGACGCT
Organism: Anaerolineae bacterium; assembly: GCA_034435035.1. GTDB lineage: Bacteria > Chloroflexota > Anaerolineae > Aggregatilineales > UBA3940 > JAHEME01. Next base: position 35,976 of record DAOTXW010000027.1, read on the forward strand.
GAGTGCGGCAACCGGCGATGGATGCGATCACCTGCTGACCCTGCTGATCGCCGCCCTGCCGGAGGGGCCGCGCTACTATCCCGCGGACCAGATCTCGGAGACTCATCTGCGCGATAGTGTGGCGGATCTGATCCGGGAGAAGGTGCTGCATCTCTTTCAAAAGGAAGTGCCGCACGCAGTCGCCGTGCAGGTGGATGAGTTCAAGGAGAGGAGCGAACAGCTCACCTATATCGCGGCTACCATCTATGTAGAACGCGACAGCCAGAAGGGGATCCTGATCGGCAAAGGCGGGCAGATGCTGCGCCGCGTGGGCGAGCTTGCACGGCCCGAGATCGAGGATATGCTCGGGACGCGGGTCTACCTGGAATTATGGGTGAAGGTGCTGAAGAACTGGCGTAAGGATGAGAAGGCGCTGAGGCGCCTGGGATATCAGCGGGAGAAGCGCTGAGCTGCGCCAGCAGGAGGAGAGCCATGGCAGAGCCTGAGCAGGCTGGCAAGAAGCCACCAGAGATTGTTGATGGTGAGGTCGTCGCCGAGTTCACTGATGACACTTTTTTGAACCTTCCACCGGTTGCTGAATCGGCGGCTGGCATGCCGCTCGCCGATCTGGACGCGGGGCGGCGTGGGTTTATCCTGCGCATGGTACTGGGCGGCACGGCTGCGCTGGCCCTGGGCGGGAGCGCCGCCCTGCTGGCCTCACGCGCCCGGCGCGCCCCTGCGACGCAGGAGCTGATCCTGCCCTACGGATCCCGGGTGGGCGAAGGCGAAGCATCGGCAAATGTCGCCGAACTGGTGCAGCGCATCGCCGACCTTGAGTACGAATTGGCGGCCATCACAGCAGAACGTGACCAGGCGCGCAGTGAGTTGAATGCGGCCACCACGCAGGCTCAGAGCCTGCAGGCGCAACTGGATGCGGCCCTGAGCGAGCTGGAGCAGCACCGCGCTCTGAATGGACTGTGGCAGTCACTGGATGCCATCGGCCTGGATGATCTGCTGCGGTCCGCCCTGGAGGCGGTCGGTGATGCGCTGAGAACGGTGCTGAGCGTACTGGCCGCCCTCAATGCAGGCCTGACGCAGGGAACGAGCGCGCTGCAGCGCTTCATCCAGTCTCTTCCCGGCCCCTCCGACGGGATCCGCTGGCTGCAGCAGCGCGTTAACGCGCTGGCATCTGATCTCGCCTGGCTGACTCAGCAGGTACAGCAGGCCGTCGAGCCGATCGAGCCATTTGCCACTCAGATCGGGGAGTTCGTCGTGTGGGTGCTCGAACGCCTGCCGTTCGGGGCGGGCGACAAGGCGCGGGCGGGCATGGAGGCGATGAAGACGGTCATCAACAGCCTGCCCATCACCGTGGACGGGATCAATCAGGATGTACTGGATCCTCTGGCGTCCTGGTTTGGCGATGACATCAGGGTCAATCTCACAGGCACGCTGATCACGCCGCTGCAGGATAAGGTGATCACGCCGGCGCGCAGCCTTGCCAGCCATGTGACCGACTTCGACAGGACCTACCGCCAGGAGCTGGCCGGGCCGATCGAAAACGCACTGGCACAGCGGGCGGCCATCCGGGCGCAGATCGAGACCCTTCAGGCACGCATCGGCTCCCATACGTAGGCGTCAGGCCAGTGTCCACGGACCGATTGCATCCGACCGAGCGCTTCGCCCGCACCCTGGCGCTGGCATCCGACCAGGCGGATGCGCTGGGCCACGCCTATGTGACCTGCCAGCACCTGCTGTATGCTCTGGCCAGAGAAGGAAAAGGGCTGGCGGCAGCCGTGCTGGATGCGGTGGGCGCGTCGGCGGAGGCGGTGCGAACGCTGCTGGAGGAGAGCTCTGCGCCGCATGATCGGATCGAGGGGCGGCTGGAAATGTCCGGGGAACTGGCCGATGTCCTGGACGGGGCAGCAGCGGCGGCGCATGCATGGGGGCATCGCTGGATCGATACCGAGCATCTCCTGTTTGCGCTGGTGAAGCAGCCGACTTCAGCCGATGACCTGCTCGCCGACCTGCACATCCTGCCGGCGGACATCGCGGCGCGGCTTGAAGCGATGCGCCAGGCAGCGCCGCCGGCGGCCATTCGCGAAGAAGCGTCGCATGCCTACCGGTTTGCCCTGGAGAGCGCCTGGGTGCTGAGTATGGCTGCCGACAGCGCCAGGCGCGAGGGCGCCACGCAGGTGACAGGCGTGCACCTGCTGATCGCGCTGCTCACCCTCAAAAGCGCGGCGCAGCGCGTCCTGGTTGATGAACTGGGGATATCTGCTCAGGTGGTGGCCGATCGGCTGCCTGACACGCTGACGGTGAAACCGGCGCAAGGCCGGCGCGTGCCGCTGGGCGACGATGTGCAGCAGATCCTGGGCCATGCCATCGGCGAGGCATGGAACCGGGGGCACCTGGCGGTGACGCCCCTTCATCTGGCGATGGGACTGGTCCGCGGCGATCACCAGCCTGCCCTGGCCATTCTGGCGGATCTGGGCATCTCACAGACCGATCTGCTGGAAGCGCTGGAGGCGGTCATGCCTCCAGCGACTGTGCGTTAATACGCCGCCGGATCTCCGCTTCCAGTTGGGAGCCGGGCCGATCCGGCGGCAGCCCGTCGAACAGCAGCCACTCCTCGGTGTGCTCAAGAGCCGCGCCCGGTTCCAGGCGCGTCAACGGCCCCAGCGTTTCCACCTCCAGCAGTTCATGGTTGGTGAAGAACTCCACGCAGGAACCCCGATCGGGGTAGGGGGCGGCGGGTTTCACACTGAAGCGCTTGACGAAGCAGCAGCCCTGCCTGGCGTAAGCAGCCCAGCCGTCAGGCACCCAGAACCCGGCCTTCTGCGGGGTGCGGGCTGTCTCATCCTGGCGCAGCATGATGGCGCGACTCCCCCATACCCAGCGCGGATCGGCCAGATCCGTGTACGGCCACAGGGCAATGGCGCTGGTCGGCAGCAGGTTCTCCGGGCTGTGCTCAGCGCGGGGGGGCAGTGGCGCGATGGCTACCCCTCCCGGCGCCATCACGGACAGGGCCCACGCGGCGAGATCCACAGCCCACAGACCCCGGTTCCACAGGCGGTGCGTGATGCGCGCCCGGGCGAAGTCGGGATCCAGCCAGATCTCCAGCTCCTTCTGGATGCCCGTGGCCGTTTCGGTAGCCTGGGTGATGCGCAGCAGGTCCCCGACCCGGGCAGCCTCTGCCGGGGAATTGTCAGGATAGTAGGTGCGGGGCGACGCCTCCGGGGCATGCCACAGGCGGTGGCCTCCGTAGATGCGCCATTCATCACCGCCAGTCATGCCCAGCGAGCCCTCAAACTCCCTGAACAGATTGTCGCGGCCCTGGAATCCGAAACGGATGATGCGCGGGCCGACATCCGCCAGCGCCACCAGCTCCACCTGCTCATTGGCCAGCCGCCAACTGCCGGGCCAGCCCTGATAGGCGAGTCTCTCAATCGTCAGCATAAGCGATCACCCCTTCAGACGACCGATTCGCCGGTTCCGACCTGGCTGAGATACCGATCGAACGCGGCAGATGTCCAGGGGAGCCTTTCTCGAAAGATGCTGTGAACGGCCAGCGCATACTGGCGGATCTCCCACTGAGCATCCTCACCCATGCGCAGCCGCAGAAAGTTCATCAGGTTCCAGGCATCGACCTTGCAGACCGCAATATAGTAGCTTCCCCACGCGGGCAGGAACAAGCGGGCCTGCTCGCGAGCGACGCCCCGATCGAGCGCTTCCTGGTAGAGTGTGAAGGCCTGTGCTCCGATCTCGTTCAGTCTCTGTGTCAGACTCGCGGCGGCGGCTTCGTCCAGCATGCCCTGGCTGCCCTGCTTGTTGGATGCGCTCTGGCGGCGCCACTGTGCCGGGATGTAGAAGTCATCTTCATGAAATGGGGTATAGCGTCCGCTCTGGAAGTTGTAGTGCCAGGTGCGATGCCGCACCCACTGCCACCATACAACTACCGGCGCCCTGACTCTAAACTTGAATTCGACCTGCTCGAAGGGGGTCGTGTGGCGGTGACGAAGCAGGTAGTGCAGGAGCTTCTCATCCTGCTGCGGGCCCTTGCTTTCCCCCAGAAAGGACACCCGTGCGGAGTTGACGATGGCCAGGTCAGGCGGGATACCCGTTGCCGGATGGGGAAGCATATCCTGGAGCTCCACCCATGACCGGGCATCGCCCAGCACGCTGGTGCGCACCGCGAGCGCGTCGGGCGATGGCAGACGGGGATCATGGGCCTGACCGGCCTCTGCGTCCATAGCAATCTCCGCTGTTATGAGGGTGCGCTTTCGCCGCGGGTGTGCGCGAGCTGGATGAAGCTCACCAGGATGTCCGTCACCGTCACGATACCCACTAACTCTCCGTGGTCAAGAACCGGGAGGCCGCCAAACTTGTAGCGGCGCATCAGGTCCGCGGCCTCAACTGCCAGCGCAGTGGCTTCGATAGTGAGCGGATCGGGGGTCATGCAGTCCGCGGCGGTGATATGGCTAAGCAGCTCTTCATCCTCGAGCCGATCGTGCTGCACCAGCGGCGAGTTCATGGCCAGGCGGACATCACGATCGGAGATTATCCCCACCAGACGCTCTCCATCCACGACCGGAAGCTGGCGGCAGCCGTGGGCCTTCATCAGGCCGATCACATCGCGAAGAGGCAGGTCAGGAGCAACCCGGATCGGGTTGCGGGTCATGACGTCGGCGACAGTAATCATCATGCACTCCCTGTGGGTGCGGACAGTCAGGAAGGCCGCAGGAGGCCGATCGGTCAGGACGCTCGTTCGGTGAGAATCTGCCGCAGAACAGCTGTCGGGAACTGCCGTCCGATGACTGAGGCAACCCGGAGAGTGTGCTTGACCTCCTCGGGCAGGCGGTCGATGCGAGCCAGCAGCAGGCCCTGGAGCGTGTCGGGGATGTCAAGGCTGCCGATGGACTGATCGGCGACCCAGCGCCCCTCCTGCTGGCGGATCGCGCCGCGGTCAATCAGCATTCGCAAGACTTCCTCAACGAAGAAGGGGTTGCCTTCAGCCTTTGTCAGGATCGCCTCCCGGACAGGTTCTGGCAGCGCATCAACAGCCAGCAGGTTGGCGACCAGCTGCCGACTGTCGGCTTCCGACAGGGCGCTTAGAAGAATCTCGGTGCGGTGGTCTGACGGCCGGGTGCGTGCCGCCTCGACCAGCCGCCAGCCCGGGGCGTCACGGTCGGGCCGCGTCAGGCAGCAGATCAGGATGGGCAGGGGCTGGATCAGGTCGATGAGCCGGATAATCAGGTCGACCGACGAGGGATCTGCCCAGTGGATGTCCTCCAGCTCCAGCACGAGCGGCCCGCGCCTGGCCAGGCTGTCGATGATACGGTGCAGGGCCGCAACATAGTGCCCCTGCAGCGCCTGGGGATCGAGAGCCTGCACATGCTGCGACGCTTCCCCCGTCAAAGGGATCGACAGCAGGTGTGCGAGGTAGGGGAAGACCTCGGAGGCCTCCTGCCCCAGCAGGGAGTCCAGGTAGGCGCTGAGGGCTGTGCTGGCCTCCGCCGCCGGGGCCGATTCCGTGACGCCGATCGCGTGGCGGAGCAGATCGACAATCAGATGGTAGGCAAGGCCCTGCCCATACGACAAGCACTGAGCCTGCAGCCAGGCCGGGGGGTGCAGGTCCTCCCTGGCCGCCGCAGATCGCCACTCATTGATCAGGCGGCTCTTGCCGAGTCCTGGCTCGCCAATGATGACGGCCATGCGCAGCGGGCCTGCTGCCGCCCTGCGCTCCAGCGATCGGAGCGCAGCAAGCTGAGCGTCACGCCCGACCATCGGGCTTTCGAGCCCGGCCAGGCCGCGAGATCGAGCGGGGCGGGCGCGCAGGCCGAGAACTTCGTACACCCGCACGGGCTCGGCCTTCCCTTTGACCTCCAAGGGGCCCAGGTCCGCGCATTCGATGAGGGGGGCGACGAAGCGGTAGGTGTGCTCGGAAATGAGCGCCGTCATGGGCCGCGCTGCTGACTGCATGCGGGCGGCAAGGTTGACCGAGTCGCCCATCGCGGTGTATTCGGTCTTCAGGTCACTGCCGATGGCTCCCACCACAACCGGCCCGGTATTGATGCCAATGCGAACAGCGAACGGGATGCCATAATCGCGCTCCACGACATGCGCGTAGGTTCGGGCGGCTTCCAACATCTCGAGGGCGGCCTGCACCGCGCGAGCGGGATCGTCTTCGTGGGCGACTGGCGCGCCGAACAGCGCCAGCATGGCATCGCCGAGGAGGCGGACGATTATGCCCTCATAGTGTTGCACGGGCTCCGACAGGGCCTCAAAGGCCCCGTTCATAATTGTGGTCCAATCTTCCGCATCCATCTGCTCAGCCAGGGTGGTGGAGCCCACCACGTCGGCGAACAGGGCTGTCAGCACTTTGCGCTCGCCTACCAGCGGCGCTGCGCTATGGGGCCGGTCGGCCCGGTATGCCGTCACCGGCTGCCCGCAGTTCATACAGAACCGCGCCTGCGGCGGCAACTCCGTGTTGCAATGAGGACAGTTCATGCTAACCTCAGCGTCGAGACTGGCCGCATTATACACCAGTTTTCGGGCTGCGCTGGTCTTGCGGGGAGGGTGAGAGCATGCTATACTAAGTAGGACGCTATAGGTAGGACATCGTGACTGTACTCTGCGAAACGTGGGCGGCCCCCACGTTTCGTTGTTGAAAGACAGGCTGCGAGGTTAAGAGAGCCCCACAGGGCACAGCAGGAGCATGGAGCCGCAAGTGCGATGAAGAGCGAGTTCATTCTGGCATTCAACGAGATAGCTGAGACGCGTAAGCTGCCACGAGAGGTCATCCTGGATGCCCTCAAGGCCGCTCTCGTGTCAGCCTATCGCCGGGCCGTACCGGTGGCCTCATCACAGGCGGTTGAGGCACGCATCGACGAGCGCACCGGGGTCCCCACCATCTGGGCAGAGAAAGAGGTGGTTGACGAAGTCACCACCGACGAGACAGAGGTGAGGCTGGAGGAAGCCCTCGAACTCTATCCGGATGCCCAGCTGGGCGACCTGGTGTTCGCCCAGTGCACGCCGCCCGCGAACTTTGGCCGCATTGCAGCGCAGACGGCCAAACAGGTAATCCTGCAGCGGATGCGAGAAGCCGAGCGCGAGGCGCAGTACGCCGAGTATCAGGAGCGCGTGGGCGATCTGGTCACCGGGACGGTGCAGAGCAACTCAAGCGGCGTGGTAACGATCGGGCTGGGGCGCACCGAGGCGATCCTGCCGCGCAATCAGCAGGTCCCCGGTGAGCGATACCGCACCCATGACAAGGTTCGGGCCTACGTCATGGAAGTCAAAAGGACCACCCGCGGGCCGCAGATTGTGGTGAGCCGCACACACCGCAGTATGCTGCGCCGGCTACTTGAATATGAGGTGCCCGAGATCTACAACGGCACCGTCGAGATCAAGAGCATCGCACGCGAACCGGGGGCTCGCTCCAAGGTGGCTGTGGCTGCCATCCAGGAAGGCGCGGATCCGGTGGGCGCGTGTGTCGGTATGCGAGGGGTGCGCATTCAGAGCATCGTCAAAGAACTGAACGGTGAGAAGATCGATGTCATCGAGTGGAGCCCTGATCAGGCGGTCTTTATTTCGAAGGCGCTCAGCCCTGCCCGGGTCAGCAGCGTATTTCTGGACGACGATCCGGATGAGGGGCGCACCGCGATTGTCGTGGTGCCGGATGATCAGCTGTCGCTCGCCATTGGACGGGAAGGGCAAAATGCCCGGCTGGCCGCCAAGCTCACCGGCTGGCGCATTGACATCAAGAGCGTGACTGAAGCGGCCTCTGAGTCTCTACAGCATCTTGAATCCGAGCCGGAGCTGGCGGCGTTGATCGCGGAGCATGCCGATCACTTCCAGCAGGCGGCCGCCATCATGGAGAAGAAAGCCGCCAACAAGCCGATCATGCCGGAAGACTATCAACTGCTGGTGCAGTTCGTCAACCGTGTTGAGACCTACCGGCTGGGCCTGCGGGAGGAGGATCGCACGGCGCGACGCGCGCATCGGGAAGCTGCCCGTGCGCAGATCCCGGCAGCGGCCTACGAGCATCCGCTGGATGATACGGACCTGCCGCTCAGTGTCCATAACGCGCTGGCCGAGGCAGGCTTCCGATCAGTGGGTGAGGTGATGGAGGTTTACTATCTGAACCCCGATCGGCTGCTGAAGGTGCCGCGCCTCAGCCCTGCTGCTCTGGATGATGTGCAGCAGATGATCGAGACGATCAAGTTTGCAGTGCCGACTGAGCCGACTGAGACGGCTGAGGCAGCTGAGGAAGCGGTTCTGGCCGAGGTGACGGAGCCTGCGCAGCCTGAAGCGCAACCCGAGGAAGCTTTCCCTGTTGAGGCCGCTCTGTATGCCGAAACCCCTGAAGCCGGATCGCCGGTGGAGACGGATCTGGAGCAGCGGGCCCGCGCGGAGCGTGCTGCGCTGGTCGCGCGGCTGTCGCAGGTCATCGATATGGAGGCTGCGGCTGAAACGGAAACCGGCGAAGGCGCGGCGCAGCCTGCGGAGCCGGTGGGTGTCGCTCAGGATGCCAGCCTGGCTGGCTTCGACGAAGAGATCGAAGAAGTGGACGAAGAAGGCGAGGACCGCGACCAGGCCGAGCGTCGTGATAAACAGCGCCGCCGCCAGCTGGTCTTCGATGAGGAACTGGGCAAGGTCGTTGCCAAGCGGAAGCGCAAGCCGGGCCGCATCCGTGATGATTGGGAGGACTACGTCGACTGACTCCGGGAGGTCCACGGTGAGCCATTCGACGGCATGATAGACCATGGCGCATCGAAAGCACGTTCCCCAGCGAACCTGCGTGATCTGCCGGCGGACTTTCGCCAAGCGGGACCTGACGCGAATCGTCCGCACTCCTGAAACAGGCGTCCGGATCGATGCGACCGGCAAGCAGGCAGGAAGAGGAGCCTATGTGTGCAGCGATCCGGACTGCTGGAGGAAGGTTGCACATAGCGATGCGCTGGATCGGGCACTGAAGACGCAGCTGACGGCTGAGGAAAGAGTGTCCATTGCTGCGCACGGGGCGCAAAACGCGCCTCCAACTGAGAACTGAGTTGATTCATGGCGGGCCGTCCGGGCTCCGGGTGTGCAGTATGGCTGCAGTAGCGTAGTCTGCCTGCTGCCAGCATGCCCGCCCGGCTGGCCGGTGTGAACGGAGGGGAGCATGGCTGGAGCAACAGAACGCAGCAGCATCGAGATTCCGGGCATTGTGACAGTCCGAGAGCTGGCCGATCGGATGCAGGCCAGCCCGATCGATGTGATCAAGCTGCTGATGAACAACGGCGTGATGGCCGGCATCAACCAGCAGATCGATTATGATACGGCCGCCATTGTTGCCACTGAGATGGGATTCGAGCCCCGGCCGGAGGCCCGTGAGGAGGCGCCGGCTGAGGCGAAGGTGTCTGGCCCGGCCTGGCGGCGGCTGTACGATGGGGAAGACACCTCGAAGCTCGTCCGGCGCCCACCTGTGATCACCATTCTGGGACATGTCGATCATGGCAAGACCAGCCTGCTGGATCGGATAAGGGAGACTAACGTCCAGGCGGGCGAGGCAGGTGGGATCACCCAGCATATCGGCGCTTACCAGATTGTCCACAACGGGCAGAAGATCACCTTTCTGGATACCCCGGGCCATGAAGCGTTCACGGCGATGCGCGCCCGTGGCGCTCAGGGAGCTGATATCGCTGTCCTGGTGGTGGCCGCTGATGATGGGGTCATGCCCCAGACGCGCGAAGCAATCGCGCATGCACGCGCAGCCAATGTGCCGATCATCGTGGCGCTCAACAAGATCGACCGGGACAATGCTAACCCGGATCGCGTGAAGCAGCAGCTGTCGGAACAGGGCCTGGTGCCGGATGACTGGGATGGCGAAACCATGGTCGTGCCGGTATCGGCCCGCACCGGGCAGGGACTGGAGGATCTGGTGGAGGCGATCCTGCTGGTGGCAGAGGAGACTCAGATCGTCGCCAACCCGTCAGCGCCGGCAGCTGGTACGGTGATTGAGGCGGAGATGGATCGCTTTCGCGGTGTTATGGCCACTCTACTGGTGCAGAACGGAACCCTGCACACCGGCGATGTGGTGCTGGCCGGCTCCTCGCATGGCCGGATCAAGGCGATGTTCAACGAGGCAGGCGAGGAAATTGTTGAGGCGCTGCCTTCTACCCCGGTGCGGGTGATGGGCCTGAACGCGGTCCCCGAAGCAGGCACCGTATTCGAAGTGGTCAAGAACGAGAAGATCGCGCGGGGGATGGTCGCGGAGCGGGAGCAGGCAGCGCAGACGCCCGCTCAACAGCGCCAGCCCTTCACCCTGGAAGATCTATATGCACGCTTCCAGGCGGGCGAGGCCAAAGAGCTGAACCTGATCATCAAAGCGGATGTTCAGGGGTCGCTGGAGCCGATCCTGACTTCGCTCGGTAAGGTGAGCGTTAAAGAGAATGACCGCGAACTTAAGGTCAACGTCATTCACGCCGATATCGGTGCGATCACCGAATCCGATGTGATGCTGGGGGCCGCCTCACACGCCATCCTGATTGGATTTGGCGTAGAGCCTGACTCGGCAGCACGGCGGCGTGCCGACAGCGAGCATGTCGAGATCCGTACCTACCGGGTGATCTATGAGCTGATCAATGAAGTCGAAAAGGCCCTGGAGGGGCTGCTTGAGCCCGTTTATGAAGACAAGGTCGTGGGGCTGGCCGAAGTCCGCGAGGTCTTCCATCTCTCGAAGGCCGGCACGATTGCCGGGTGCTATATCCGGGAAGGCGAAGCCCGCCGCAGCGCCAAGGCGCGGGTGATCCGCAACCACCAGATCGTTGTGGAATCTTCTATCTCGTCACTGAAGCGTTTTCATGAGGATGCGCGTGAGGTCAGAGCAGGCTTTGAGTGCGGGGTCGGCGTGGAGGGATTTGCTGACTTCCAGGCTGGCGATATCATCCAGTTTCTGATCCGCGAACGGGTGCGCTAAGGTGATGGCGGCGCTGCGGATGGCGCTGGCAGCGGCCGGAGGGACTCATGTCAACCAAGCGACAGAAGCGGGTTGCTGAGCAGATTCAGGCGATACTCAGCGACCTGTTCCGGTTTGAGGCGGATGATCCTCGTCTGAATGAGGTCACGGTGATGGATGTACGCATCGACCGTGAGCTGATGTATGCAGAGGTTTTCATTAGCTCGCTGGAAGGCGATGCAGCACGCGACTCTGTCATGACGGCGCTGGCGTCTGCCGGGGGATTTCTGCGGCGTGAGCTGGCCTCACGGATGCGGACCCAGCATACCCCGGAACTGCGCTTCAAGTGGGATGAGACGCTGGCCTATGGCGATCACATCGAAGACCTGCTGAGCCACCTCCACGATCAGCCGCCGGATGGCTCTGAGGGCGACAGCGAGGCAGACACGGTATGACCTCTCCCGGTGGAATGGCAGCGCCGCTGCTGGAGTCCGCGGTCGATCTCATCCGGCGATCGCAGCATGTCGTGGTGGCAACGCATATCAGCCCGGACCCCGATGCCATCGGATGTCTGCTGGGGGCAGGGCTACTGCTGGCCGACCTGGGTAAGCCGGCTGTACTGGTATGCGATGACCCGATACCGCGTGCCCTGCGGTTCCTGCCAGGCAGCGCTGCGATCACCGATGGGCTGCCACCGGAACAGGAGTTTGATCTCCTGTGGGCGCTGGATGCCAGTGATACCGAGCGGCTGGGGAAGGTAGTCCAGCCGCTGCTGGCTCGGGGCGGAGCGATCCTCAACCTTGACCATCACATCACCAATCTGAACTTCGGGTCGGTCAATGTGGTCAACCCAAAGTGGGCAGCGACGGCTGAAGGATTGGCTGCGCTGATTGATGCGCTGGGCGCGGCGATCACCCCGGATATTGCAGCATGTCTGCTGGCCGGACTGGTAGGCGATACACGCAGCTTCTCCACCCCCAGTACCACACCGGCCAGTTTGCTGCTAGCGGCGAGGCTGGTTGAGGCGGGGGCGGATATCGCGACCATCACTGAGCTGGCCTTCCAGCGGCGGACGTTTGACGCGCTGAAGATGTGGGGCCTGGGGCTTACCCATGCCGTCCTCGAGGACGGTGTGATCTGGACGGCGGTGCCTCTGAGCGAGCGCCAGGTTCGCAGTCTTCAGGATGCCAACAGCTCGGGGCTGTCAAATCTGCTGATCAGCGTTGAAGAGGCAAGCATCGCTGCGGTGTTCACGGAACAGCCCAACCAGAGTATTGATGCCAGCTTCCGGGCGCGGCCGGGGTACGATGTGGCGCAGGCGGCGCTGGCGCTGGGCGGGGGCGGGCACTCACTGGCGGCGGGTGCGCAGATGGCTGGGCCGCTGGAAGAGGCGGTGAGCCGTGCTGTTGGTCTGCTCAAGCGAGAGGCGCAGCGCGTCCAGGGGGCGACGGAGTAGGGCGTGGCGTTTGGTCTGCTGGTAGTGAGCAAACCGCGCGGGCCTACGTCGCACGACGTAGTGGCGCGCATCCGCCGGGGCACCGGGGAGCGGCGAGTCGGGCACGCGGGCACACTCGATCCGCTGGCTGATGGGGTGCTGGTGGTGGCGCTCGGCCAGGCGACGCGGCTGGTGGAATATCTGAGCGGGGCAGACAAGACCTACGAGGCGGAGATCTTCCTCGGCAGGACCACCGATACCTATGACGCCGAGGGGCATGTGACCGCTGTAAGGCCGATCCCGGAAGGGCTGACTCCTGCGACGGTGGAGAGGCATCTTTGTCAGTTCCGGGGAGCTATTCTGCAAACGCCCCCGCCTCATTCTGCGATCAAGGTCAAAGGCCGCCCTGCTTATCTGCGTGCTCGAGCGGGAGAAGCCGTTGCGATCCCGCCCCGGCCAGTCACCATCCATGAGCTGACAGTAGAGGAACTGGCTGCCCCGTATATACGGCTGCGCGTGCGCTGCTCCGCTGGAACCTATATCCGGAGCCTGGCTCATGAAATTGGGCAGACGCTGGGCTGCGGGGCGATGCTCAGCGCGCTCACCCGGACGTCCAGCGGCGCGTTTACACTGGCGGAAGCGGTGGCATGGGATGACCTTGAGTCTGCCCTGAGCACCGGCGAGTGGCCCCGGCTGGTGATCGAGGCCGACCGCGCGCTGGTGGACACTCCGGCGGTGATGGTTGATGCGGGGGATGTCCGCCGCGTCGCCAACGGGATGCCCTTCGCTGCAGCTGAAGTCCGCGCGGGCCTCGCTCGCGCCTACACACCCGCCGGCCGATTCTTCGCTGTGCTGAAGGGCGATGCGGAAGCGGGAATCTGGCGGCCCCATAAGGTCTTCTCACTCAACGAGCAGGGGGCAGCGACGGCCCTGCCGGGGTCAGAGGGGAATCATGCGGCACATTCGTAAGCTGGAGGAGGCGGGCCTGATCGGCCCTTCGGTGGTCACGATTGGCGCGTTTGACGGCGTCCACCGTGGGCACCAGTCGCTGATCGGCCAGCTGCTGGCACATGCCGCAGAGAGCAGGCGCGTGCCCGTGGTGCTGACCTTTCACCCACATCCCGAAATGGTCCTGCGCGGCCAGCGCCCGGGCTTCTACCTGACGATGCCGGAGCGCCGGGCGGCTCTGCTGGGCGCTCTGGGCGTGGAACTTGTTGTCACGCACCCGTTTGACGAATCAGTCCGGCAAATCCGCGCGGCAGAGTTCGTCGATCGCCTGATCGCCAACCTGCAGATGAGCGCCCTGTGGGTGGGCAGCGACTTCGCCATGGGGTACCGCCGTGAGGGGGATGTTCCCTTCCTGCAGCGGCAGGCCGATGCGCGCGGCTTCGGGCTGCGGGTGGTTGATCTGATGGATGCTGGCGGCGAGCGGGTCAGCAGCACACGCATTCGGGATGCGCTGGCTGCGGGAGAGGTGCAGGAAGCCTCGCGCCTGCTGGGGCGGCTGTACAGTGTGCCCGGGCGGGTCGTTCGCGGGGTGGGGCGTGGGTCTACCATCGGGATTCCCACCGCCAATCTGGATATTGCGCCTGAGCAAGCTATCCCCCTCCGCGGCGTCTATGCCGGCTGGGTTGAGATCAAGACGGGGATGGCGCCGGCCGTGGTGAACATCGGGCTGCGGCCAACATTTGACGGCAGCGGCAGCCTGACAGTTGAGGCGCACCTGCTTGATTTCACCGGCGATCTGTATGCTCAGGAGGTGGAGCTGCACTTCGCCGCGCGGCTGCGCGACGAGCAGCGCTTTGACGGCATCGCTGCGCTGGTGGCGCAGATTCAGGCTGACATCGGGCGTGCGCGTCAGCTTCTGATGCGCTCACCTGAGCACGGACCGCTCCCTCCGGGCTGAGCTACGGGGTGGGTGTGGCTGCCGGCACCGCGGTTCCGCCGCTCTGCAGGGCTGCCAGCAGGGTTTCGGCTGCCGGACGGTTGCGCGCCTCCTCCGGGGCCTGCGCCAGATATTCCTCCAATGCCGCCAGCGCCTCAGGGCGCTTCCCCTGGCTGGCATAGGCCTGCGCTATCCCGAACAGCGCGTCAATATAGGTTGGATCCAGCGCATAGGCTGCACGGAAATCCGCCACCGCCTCATCATAGCGAGCCAGGTTAAGATAAGCAGTCGCCCTCAGGCCGAGCGCTTCGACATAGTTGGGCAGGTTCTGCAGGGCCAGCGTTGCCTCCAGCGATCCGGCATAGTCCTGGCCGAGCACGACCAGGACCAACCCCTTGACATAGTGCGCCTGCGGGTTCTGTGGATCCTGCTGCAGGGCGATCTCCAGCATCCGCAAAGCCAGATCGTACTCATCGATGCGAACATAGGCCATCGCCAGCTCAACATAGAGGGCGGTGTAGTCAAGACCGAGGTTGATGGCAGCTTCATAATCCACTACCGCATTGCGCGGCTGCTCCAGGGCGGTATAGACCAGGCCCCGCCGGAAGAGCGCTTCGGCATTCTGCGGATCAATGGCCAGCGCCACATTCAGATCGATCAGCGCCAGCTCGGCTTGCCCAATGGCCAGGTAGAGGGAGCCCCGCTCGATGAATCCTTCCGGCTCGTCGGGAGCCAGCGCGATCACCTTCTCGAAGTCGGCCAGAGCGCGGGCATACTCACCCTGAGGGAGGTAGAGATCGCGGTACAGACGTCCTCTGACCAGATAGGTGGGCGCGTAGCCTGGCTCATACTGCTCAGCCCGGGCGAGGTCCTCAAGCGCCGCGTCGGCATCACCGCGTTCTATTTCAAGCCGGGCACGGGCCACATGGGCATCAGCCCGGTACAGGTCAAGCACAATCGCCGTGCTGAAGTCCTCATAAGCCGCATCGGAATCGCCAAAGGCAAGGTAGGCCAGGCCGCGGTTGTAGTAGGCGTCCGCGTAGTTGGGATCGGCCAGAATCGCGAGAGAGTAGTCGTTGATGGCCTGCACGTAGTTGCCCGACTCGTAGTTGCGGTTACCTGCGGCCAGGATCGCGCCAGCCGGGCCCGGGTCATACGTCGCGGTAGCCGTCGGGATCGGGGTTGCCGTGGCAGCCGGAGTCGCGGTGTCCGCCGGCGGTGGCGGAGAGGGCATCGGGGCGGTAGGCGATAGGGTGACGGACGGCGCTGCTGTCGGGGAAGGCGCAGGCTCTGTGCGCGAGCAGGCGAAGAGCGCCCCTGCAAGCGGGAGCAGGATCATCACAGCTGCAGCGGATCGCGCTGCTTGAAAGGCCCTGGCTGGCATGACAGTTCCTCTGTGTGAGAGTGCGACTCCAGTATACGAGTCGCGGATAGGGGCCGCAAACGGGCGAACCCGCCGATCTGGAGGGCTGGCAGGGTTATTTGCCCGGTCTATGGGATCGGGTGTACGCTACACTGCAATGCAATGAAAGCCCGCAGCATGGTCAATCGATCCCCTTGACCCAGGGATCGAGTTCATGCTCAGGAGGTATGGAATCGTGCAAGAAGGTGACTCCCTGCGCCGGAGTTGGCTGGTATCGAGCCTGGTTGCGCTGGCAGCATTAGCGTTGTTTGTGGGAGTCAGCGCTGTGATCCCGCGCCCTACCGGCCAGGCCGAACTACTGACTCTGAGCCTGTTCTTAGCATTTATCCCAGCACTGGTATGGATAGGCTTCTTCTACTTCCAGGATCGCGCCGAGCCGGAACCCAAGCGCCTACTGGTGCGCGTCTTTGCATTCGGGGCACTGGCTGCCGGGGCGGCAGCGGTGCCGTTTGCTGTGCAGGTGGCCAATGAGGCGATCAGCAGCATCGGGAGCCTGGCAGGCAGGCTTGTTTTGACCATTATGACCATCTCCCTGATGCAGGAGGTGCTGAAAGTGGCGATGGTCCGGTATGTGGTGCTGGGAACCAGCGAGTTCGACGAACACCCGGACGGCATTGTCTACGGGTTAGCTTCCGGGGTGGGGTTTGCCACGGTGCTGACTATCGCCTATGTGCTGGAGTCGGGCGGGGTGCTGCCGCTGTCGGGCAGTATTCGCGCGGTCGATAACGTGCTGGTTCACGGGGCGCTGGGCGCGGTGACGGGCTATTACATTGGTCGTGTCAAAATCGACGGCAAGCAGCTGCCCTGGCTGGCCACGGGGGTCGCTATGACAACCCTGGTCAATGGCATCTACCAGGTGACGCTGAATGAGCTCTCGAGGCGATTTGCCTACAACCCGTGGCTGGACCTGGCTGTTGCCGCCGCGCTGGCAGCTGTAGTGGGCGCTGTGCTGTTCTACTTCTTCCGTTTGGCGCTGCGGCGCGCGAGCGGCGACCTGGCAACGGTGTCTGAGCAGATCCATGCCCGCGCCAAATCTATGCCCTGGGACATCGCTCTGCGCTACGATGGCCTGCTGGTTAGCGGACTGCTGGTTGCCCTGATCGTCGGGGTGGGTGCCGGAGTTGTGCAGCGGTCACGGGCTGTGACCTACGCCGGGGATGTGCTGCCCGTGACATTCCGCTACCCGGCAGGCTGGGCGCTGGAGGCTGGTGGGAGTGCCAGTGTCGCGGTCAGCGACCTGGCAGCAGGCGGGGTATTCAACCCGATGATGGTGGTCGAAGCGCGCCGGGCGACTGAGGGGGCGGCGCTGGACTTTGTGGTAGCCCAGGATCTCATCGCGCAGGAGCAGGGGCGGGCCTTCTACCTGGAGACGCAGCGGCTCGATTCGGTGACAGTAGCAGGGCAACCCGCGATCCAGGTGCGCTATCAGTATGCAGCCGGCACACCGGCCGGCCCGGCAGTTATCACCGGAGCAGCCACCTATGTGCTGCATGAGGGCAAGCTGTACATCTTCCGCTATGAAGCTGAGCCCGCCGATTTCACGGCCGGATTGGGTCTCTATGAGCGCCTGCTGGCATCTGCGAAGTTTGGGGCGGGGGAGTAATTTGAGCCGGTATTGGTTGAGGGAAATGCACGATGCGTAGAACAATCTATGTTTCAGGGGTGGTTCTTGCACTGGCCGCGGCTGCCTGCCTGTGCACCGGGACATCAACGTCCCCGACCCTCGAGCCTGTCCAGCCGGCAGCCCCATCCGCAGAGGAGCCGCAGGGTCAGCCCTCAGGCTCGCTGGCCGGCACGCCTGATTCGCTGACGGTGGATCAGATCGATGCGATCAGTCGGGCATCCGTCCAGATCATCGCTGCGCAGCAGGTGGCCGGTGGCAACCTGGAGCCGTTGTGGACCGGGTCGGGCACGATCATTTCCCCGACGGGGGAAATCCTCACCAACTGCCATGTGGCCTGCGGGGCCCCGGTCCTGATTGTGCTGATGACAACGGATGTTGATCAACCACCGGAGCCTGTATTCAGCGCCGAGATCACGCATTATGATGAAGACCTGGACCTGGCACTGCTGCAGGTGCGCACCGATATGAACGGCAACCCGGTATCGCCGTCTGATCTGCCGTATCTGGAAGTCGGCAATTCGGATGATCTGCGGCTGGGCGACAAAGTCTACATCTTCGGCTATCCGGGCGTTGGAGGAAGCACCATCACATTCACGACCGGCTCGGTAAGCGGCTTTGAGAGCGCGACCGTAGGCGGCACACAGCAGCGTGTCATCATCAAGACGGATGCTGATATCGCCGGAGGCAGCAGCGGCGGGACCGCGGTTGATCTGTTCGGCCGCCTGGTCGCTGTGCCAACTGCTGTGAACCCGGACGTGCGCGAAGGTGTGACCCTGGGCGGGATCAGTATGCTGCGCCCGATCAACCTGGCAGCCGTGATCCGGCAGGCGCCGGGCGCTCCCCCGCCAAGTGCCGCCGTCAAGCCGCCCGACTCTGATCCTGACCGATTTGAGCCAAATAATACTTTCAGCGATGCGACCGGGCCTGTACCGGCTGGCGAGACGGTTGAGGCCTTTGTCTCGTGGGAAGAGGATGTTGACTTCTACCTCATCGATGTGACCACAACCCAGCCAATCCGGGCCACGCTGTCCGGGCCGGCGGGCACCGATTATGACCTGTATCTGGTGGATGGCAACGAGAACATCCTGGCCAGTTCAGAGACGGAGACATCCGACGAGACCATTCAGTACACGCCCGATTCGGCGGCGACCTACTGGATCGCGGTGATCGCCTACAGCGGCGCCACACCGCTGGAGCCCTATACGCTGACGATCAACTACGATGGAGGGAGTTCCGGCAGCGGTGGATCCAAGTCGGATAGCGGGATTCAGCTGACCGGGCAGATCGTTGATGGCGGCAGCGGTCAGCCGCTGGCAGGCGGGACGTTCGGTGTGCTGGTTTCGGGCGTTTCGTGCTCCCAGTTCTTCGGGGCGCCACAGCTCGACCTGAATCAGGTGGTGGCTGCCGCCGAGACCAATGAGGCCGGCGTGTTCTCGCTGAACGGGGTGCCGCGTGGACAGGTCTACTCGGCCTTCTTCATATATCCCGGCATTGAGCCCGTGTGTGAGGATAACTGGTTGGATGTGCCGTCGGATGCTGTCGATTCCGATCTGGGTGTGATTGAGATATCGACTCGCTGAGGCAGGCGAACTGACAGGCGCACTCCCGCTAACCCGGGTCTATTGACTCGGTGTTGGACGCCATGCTACAATGCCGGGCAATCTGTCCATAGGCGCAAAGCGTACAATGAAGCCAGCTGCCGCCAGATTCACGATCAATGTTGATGCTAATGCGAACTGCCCTCATGCATGGTGGGCGGCGTTTCGGCATCGATGATGCTCCAGTAAGGGATACCGAGCCGCCCGCGCCCTGCGACGGGCGGCTTTTTGTTGAGCCGCCGTCATCTGTGCCAGGAGAGGGAGACGATGCTGAAGTCACACACCTGTGGGGAGCTGCGAACGGACCATATCGGCCAATCGGTGGTGCTGGCGGGTTGGGTTAACCGTCGGCGCGAGTTCGGAGGGCTGATTTTTCTGGATATGCGCGATCGCTGGGGGATCACGCAGGTTGTGGTCGACGCGGCGCAGTCGCCTGATGCCCACAACACCGCGGGGATTGTGCGCAATGAGTATGTTCTGCAGGTAGAGGGCGAGGTCGTGGCCCGCGCACCTGAGACGGTCAACTCGAAGATGCCCACTGGCGAGATTGAGGTTCGAGCCTCAGCGCTGCGGGTGCTGAACCCGGCCAAGGTGCCGGAGTTTGAGATCGCCAGCGAGCAGGAGCCGAATGAGACGCTGCGCATGAAGTATCGCTATCTGGATCTCCGACGCGCACGCATGCAGCGCAATATCCTGCTGCGGCACGAGGCGGTGCTGTTCATCCGCAACTTCCTGAGCGCCCGCGGATTCGTAGAGATTGAAACACCGATCCTGTTCAAAACCACCCCGGAAGGCGCGCGTGATTATCTCGTTCCCAGCCGTGTGCATCCGGGTAAGTTCTACGCCCTTCCGCAAAGCCCGCAGCAGCTCAAGCAGCTGCTGATGGTGGCCGGTTTCGAACGCTACTTCCAGATCGCCCGCTGCTTCCGGGATGAGGATCAGCGAGGCGACCGTCAGCCGGAATTCACGCAGCTGGATATGGAGATGAGCTTTGTCGAGCGCGAGGACGTACTTAATCTGGTTGAGTCGCTGATCATTGAGATGGTCGAGACGGTATCGGAGCGGCGGTTGCGGGCCAAGCCATTTCCCCGACTCAGCTATCACGAAGCCATCGAGCGCTTCGGGACGGATCGGCCTGATGTGCGTTTCGGCATCGAGCTGGTCGATCTGAGCGCGATCGCGGCGCGGGGAGAGTTCAAGGTTTTCACCGATGCGCTTGCTGCCGGTGGCCAGGTGCGGGCTCTCACTGCCCCGGGATGCGCCGGGTACTCCCGTAAGGAGATTGGCGAACTGGAGGAGATCGCGCGCGATGCCGGCGCCAGGGGCCTGGCAACCGTGGCGGTGGAGCTGGATGGGTCGATCCGATCGTCACTTGCCAAGTTCTTCCCTGGCGAGCTGATGGATGAACTGGTTTCTACTGCCGGGGCCACCCCAGGTGACCTGATTCTGATGGTGGCTGACCGGCCGGTTGTGGTGAATGAGGCGCTGTCTGCTCTACGCACCACGCTGGGCAGCCGACTCAGCCTGATCGATCCGGATGAGCTGTCGTTCTGCTGGGTGGTTGACTTCCCGCTATTCGAGTGGAACGAGGAGGAGCAGCGCTGGGATCCCTCGCATCACATGTTTACGTCGCCCAAGCCGGAGCATGTGCACCTGCTGACGACCGATCCCGGAGCTGTGCGCAGCCTGCAGTACGATCTGGTGTGCAATGGCTACGAAGTGGCCGGGGGCAGCATCCGTATCCACGATCGATCGATTCAGGAGAAGATCTTCTCGCTGATCGGGCTTGAGCCGGCATTGGCGCGTGAGCGCTTTGGCCACATGCTGGAGGCGTTCGAGTATGGGGCGCCACCGCATGGCGGCATTGCGCCCGGCATTGACCGACTGGTGATGTTGATGGCAGGCGAGCCCAACATCCGGGAGGTGATCGCATTTCCCAAGACTCAGCGAGCTGCCGACCTGATGGCGCGCGCGCCAAGTGAGGTTGATGAGCGGCAGCTCCAGGAGCTTCACATCCGGATCGCTGAGGACGCAGGAACCCGGGACGAAGAGCAGGCGGGCCGGTGACAAAGTCCTTGCGAGGCTGCCCTGGATGTGGTACAACTACCTTGCACCGCCCACTGTGCGGTCTCGCAAACGGTCTTGAGCCAACACTTATCTCTTTGGGAACTGTGGTTCCCCGGCTGATACGCGGCTCTCGTTAGCCACCGTTGATCCGTGGATGCAGTACCCACCCTGCGCAAGCAGGTTCAAAGACAAGCGAGCACTGTACAGCGGGCGTGCACCTGCCATCATCCTGAGAGGCTCCGGAGAGATCCGGAGCTTTTTGTTGCCACAGGGGCCGATGGCCTGGCGGCGCCCCGGCCGATGTGCTATGCTGGTGAACCAGCTGCCCAGGCGGCCTATCGGTGCCCGTGATTGAGAGTATAACTGCCACCCTTTGACTGCCATGCTGCGTGAGCGCGTCGCCAACAACATCTACGTCTTCACCAGTGAACTGTATGCGCAGGTAACCGCTGGTGCGGTGATCACTTCGGCCGGGGCGGTCGTGATTGACACGCTGCCATTTCCGTCCGAGACGCGCCAGATCCTGCAGTTCGTTCAAGAACGGCACGGCGTCCCGGTGCGCCTGGTTGTCAACACGCACTACCATGCCGATCACACCTATGGAACGAGCTTCTTCAGACAGGCCCGGGTGGTAGGCCACCGGCTGTGCCGCGAGCTCCTTGACTCGCGGGGGCGTGCCGGGCTTGAGCAGGCGCAGCGCAGCTCCCGCGAGCTGGCCGATATCCAGCTGGAGCTCCCTGATATGGTGTTTGACGCCGGCACCCTGAATCTGCATATCG
This sequence comes from Anaerolineae bacterium, assembly GCA_034435035.1. GTDB lineage: Bacteria > Chloroflexota > Anaerolineae > Aggregatilineales > UBA3940 > JAHEME01. The sequence continues at coordinate 57,705 of DAOTXW010000027.1, forward strand.
GCGGGCTGACGCTGCAGATTTCGCACGCGCCGGGTCACAGTCCGGACTCGGTGATTTGCCTGGTGCTGGAGGAGCGGATCCTGTTTGCTGCCGATACCCTGATGCCGCTCCCCTTCTTCGCCGATGGGAACTGGCATGATTATGTTGCCACGCTGGAGCGGCTGCTGCCTGAGACCTATGAGAATGTGGTGCAGGGGCATGGAGAAGTCATCCTGCGGGGCGAAGTGCAATCCAAGATCGAAGAGGACCTGCACTATCTGCGAACGCTGCGCCGCAAGATTGAGGCGCTGATCACCAAGAAGTGGGGCATCGAGGCCGTGGCAGGGATTGAACTCGAAGCGTGCGGCAAGAGCCGCGTCCCACTCAACGGGCTTGTCCAGCAGCTGCACCGGGCCAACGCCGAAGCGCTGTATCGAGAGATTGCCGCCGGCGGGTAGCGCGCCCGGGCTGACGCATCAGACGGGGGGCCAGGGATAGTTACGGCCAGGGCCAGGCTGTGCGAAAGTGCCGGCTTCGGCCAGACGCGCTGCGCGGCGCCGCAGGGCATCGATCTCCGGCCGGTAGAGAACTTCTTCCAACGCTCCCCGCAGCTCGCCGTCCGCCAGCCTACCACAGAATGCCTTGATATCAGCCAGCATATCCGGCGGGATTGGCTCCCCGGCGAAGTCCCAGATCACTGTGCGCAGCTTTGGCTGAGTATGGAAACAGATGCCGTGATCAATGGCCCAGATGCGGCCGGTACGGTCCAGCAGGCAGTGCCCGCCTTTGCGGTCAGCATTGTTGATGAGCAGATCAAAGAGGGCAATGCGCATCAACTGCTCACGGTGCTCAGGTCCGAAGGTAAAGTAGTTCTGCGACGGATCGTGGCCGACAAACAACTGGACACTGCCCTCCCCGTGAGGGCCCTGCCGGAGGATCGTTGGCGGCACGAGCATCCAGCCCAGCGCCTCGCTCACGAGAAACGCAGCCACCTCGCGCTGGCAGAGGGTGCCATCCGGGAAGTCCCAGAGGGGTCTTTCTCCGCGCCGCGGCTTGTAGACAGCCAGCCCTTCGATCTCGCTGTCTGCGATGGCCATCAGGAAGGTGTAGTTGGAACTCCAGGGCAGCAGGCCCTGTGTCTCGCGCAGGGTCCCCTCGCGCAGCAGCCTCAGTGCGCGCTGAGTGGCAATGCCTCCTGTGCCCGGCTGCCTGGCCGGGACTGTGTCAGCCATCAGAACCGTCCTGTGCGGCGACTTGCGTCTCAGGCCCACTCGACTGGCTTACGGTGCCCATTGCTGGGCGGGCAGAAATGCCCGTCCGGGTCAATCGGGCGGCCGCAGTTGCCGCAAATCGGGCGCCCGCCAGCGACAACCTCCCGGGCGTGCGCCGACAGCATGAACATCTGCTCGCGTGATGCGCCGATCCGGGCCGATCGCGGCTCCTGCGGCGAATCTTCTGGTACCAGCTCGTTCAGAATAAGCACGACCCTATCGTTGTCGCTGTCGTAGCCGATCCCCATCTGGGCGACACGGAAGGCCGGCAGGATAGGCTCGCGCAGATCGAGATCGTATTCGGCCTGCGCCTGGTCTGGGGTAGGGCGCTGAAACTGCTGTTCCACCTCGGCAAGCAGCGCCGTGATGCTCTCCGCCAGCGCCGCGGCCTGCTCCTTCTCGACCGTGAGGGTCAACAGGCGGCTGGCCTGCCCGGCCTGCAAATGAAACACACGCTGGCCGGGCGCGCCGATGGTCCCGACCGTGATGAAATCCACATGCTCGAAGTCGAACTCGATTGACATGCCTGTTCCTTAAGGGTGGCGCTCTACCTTTCCTCACCTGATCCTGCCGGCGCAGGAGCAGAGGGGGGGAGGTCGTAATGAGCCGTATCGTTCAGACGCATCAGGCGCGGGCCGTGGCGTGGGTGCACCTCAATGATCGACATCGAAGCCGGGGCAATGCTGATGCGCTGGAACAGATCGAGGTGAATCCCGGCATAATGCGCTACCAGGGCCTTGATCACATCTCCATGGGAAACCAGCACAACCGTCCCACCGTGGGATGCCGCGCAGCGCTCGACAGCGGTCACCGCCCGACTCTGCATCTCGCGGATGCTCTCGCCATCGGGAAAGCGCGCCCCGCTGGGGAAATTCTGCACGATGTGCCACAGCCGGGTACGGGCCAGCCTGCGCAGGCGCTGACCGGTCCACTGACCATACTGCACCTCGCCCAGCTCCGGGTCAAGGCGAATCTCCAGCGGCTCTGCATGGTGCGCTACAACCGCCTGCGCCGTCTCGACTGCACGCTCGAGCGGACTGGAGTATAGCGCCGCCAGTTTCTGGCCGGCAAGACGCCGCCCCAACAGATCTGCCTGCCGCCGTCCTTCCTCGTTCAAGTGTACACCAGGCGTCCAGCCGGCCAGCTTGCCGGCACGAACAAAATCATTTTCTGCATGGCGTACCAGAACAAGACGCGTCAAATCTCACTCCCTCTGGTTGGCAAGTCGGACAGTGAGGCCAGCGGGGCGGCCGCTGTCGGCGCGTAACCCGCGGCAGATGCAGGCAGCCGCCCCTGCATACTCCAGGGGCCTGTCCAGGTGATCTCAACCTCTTTTACCTGGCCGCGCAGGTCCGCTTCAGCATCCACAAAGACCAGCTTATTCTGCCGGGTCCGGCCGCGCCATTTGCCGCGATGCTCTTCTTCGAACAGCACCTCGACCTGCTGGCCCAGCAGCCGGCTGTTGATTTCGCTCACAACCTGTTCCTGAAGCGCCTCCAACACCTGCAGACGACGCTTCTTCTCGGCGGGTGGCACGTCATCCGGCATGGTGCGGGCGGAAACGGTGTTCGGGCGCGGGCTGTACATGGCCAGATGGGCCTTGTCGAGTCTGAGATCGGCCAGCACACGTACCGTCTGCTCGAACTGGGCAGCCGTCTCGCCGGGGAAGCCAACGATAATGTCTGTGTGGATCGCCACACCGGGGATGCGCTCGCGGATGCGTGCAATGAGCCGGCGATAGTCTGCCTGCGTGTAGCCGCGCTTCATGTGCTGCAGCACGGCATCATCGCCTGCCTGGATCGGGACCTCAATGTGTTCGCAAACCTTGGGGAGGGCGGCGACAGTGTCCAGGAGCCGATCGGTCATCCAGTTAGGATGCGAAGTCAGGAACCGGATCCGTGCAATCCCGTCAATGGCATGGATGGCATGCAGCAGGTCAGACAGGTCAGGGCCGTCCGGAATGTCCCTGCCGTATCGGTCGACGATCTGCCCCAGGAGCGTGACCTCCCGGACGCCCTGCCGGGCCAGTGCGCGAACTTCGGCTGCGATCTCGCCGATGCTGCGGCTGCGCTCAACGCCGCGGCGAAAGGGTATGACGCAGAACGAGCAGGCATGAGAGCACCCATAAACAACCGGTACGTGAGCGCTTACCAGCCTTCCGCGCTCGTGCAGGGGCAGCACCAGATCACCATCCTGGAGGGCGTCCCGTGTCATGCGCTCGCGCATCTGCGCGGCGACCGCCTGCTGCTCCAGGCCGCGCTCTCTGAGAAAGGCGACCAGTGGAGCCGGCTCGCTGGGGGGCATGAAGACATCCACGAAGGGGAAACGCTGCCGGAGTGACAGGGGATCGCGAACACCCACCAGGCAGCCCATCAGGCCGATGACCTTACCCGGATGCTCCTCCTTAAGGTGACGGAGCTGCCCGAGGCGCCCGTAGACCCGGTCCTCAGCGCTCTGCCGGACGACGCAGGTGTTCAGTACGATCACGTCAGCCGTATCTGCGTCGTCGCTGGGGGTGAGCCCCAGCCGCTCCATCTCGCTGGCGAGGCGCTGGGAGTCGGCCTCGTTCATCTGGCAACCCCAGGTGCGAATATGATAGGTCCTCACCGGCTCAGGCCGATCAGGCAGCACGGATGATACATTCATCGCAGGCTCCTCCGGCGACCATGATAGCGGATTCGGGGGCGAAATCAAGAGCGAGGGAGCGGTCTGTGCCCCCTCGCTTCAGCCGGGCCGGGCACAAGGGCTAATTGCGACCCTGGGTCACCTCGAGAGGGCGAGTCGCCTCAACAATGCGTGACAGCGTCCAGTTTGCCAGTTCGCGTACCGCCTGCCAGGCCTCATCATGGCGGATGTATGCCAGCCTATCCGCCGCATCATGGGGCAGGTACTCGCTGATAGTGTGCAGATTGGCGTCGAAATCGCGCAGAATGCCGATCAGCTGGGGCGGGACACCCGCGGCAGCAAGCCGCCGTCCCCCCCGAAATGTATCGATCCACTGCTCGATCAGAGTATCGGGCACGAAAGCACCCGGCTCATGGCCCTGAAGCACAACCTGCCGCTCCACATCTCCCAGCGCTGCCAGGATGCCCAGCAGCTGCCCCCAGCGCATATAGTCAGCACGTTCCATTACGGGCTCCCTCAGCAATAGCGATGAGAATCGAATTCAGAAACAATGAGGCACAGGATGCCTTCAGGATCACACAACTCGATTGTAACGCCTGGCAGCCGACACTTCAATGGAGGTGAAGGGTTGACACATCGACAAATGTCGATATAATAGATGTATGGATGCCGACCCGGTCACTTTCGCCAAGGCCTTAGCCGATGAAACACGCCAGGAGATTATGAAGCACCTGTGCTGTGCATGGCTCAGCGTGAACGAGGTGGTGGAAGCGCTGGGCGGGCGTGTCAACCAGCCGACAGTGAGCCATCACCTGAAAAAGCTGGAGGAAGCCGGGTTGGTGCTGGTACGCCAGGAGGGACGCCAGCGCTTCTACTCGCTGAATCAGGCACAGCTGACTGTGTGCTGCGGGATGCTGGTGAGCCGTTTCGCGCCCGACTTCACAGGCCAACCGGCTGCCAGCGCTGGACCGGATCGGCGGGAGATGGTATCCCGGGACCGGTAGTTTGTTTTTTTCGCTCAATCTATCGATATCAGTCGATGTATCGCAGGGAGGGGATCATGGCCCAGGAAGATTCGATTCATGCTGCCGTCAAGGCGTACTACACCGCCCTGGCCATCGGCGCGAAGGAGTCGTGCTGCAGCTCAACCGACAGCGCGACGGGCTGCGGCTGCGCAGCCCCTGACGCCAGCAAGGTGGATGATCTATACCTCGGCTGCGGCGACGCGGTGGGCATCGCCGGGCTGCGGCCCGGGCAGACGGTGCTTGACCTGGGGAGCGGCGCCGGGCTGGACTGCTTCGCTGCTGCCCGCCTGGTCGGGCCGGAGGGGCATGTCATTGGTGTGGATATGGTGCCGGAAATGATCGCCCGCGCACGTCAGAACGCCGGGAAGCTGGGGCTGGAGGGAGACCGGGTTCAGTTTGTACAGGGGCGGATTGAGGCCCTTCCTCTGGAGGATGCCAGCGTCGATCGGGTGATCTCGAACTGCGTCATCAACCTCTCCCCCGACAAGGCTGCGGTCTTCCGCGAGGCCTTTCGTGTGCTGAAGCCGGGCGGTCAGCTGGCCGTCAGCGATATGGTTACGATTGGCCAGCTGGCCCCGGATATCCGACAGGACCTGGAGCTGTGGGCCGGGTGCCTGGCCGGGGCGGTGGACATTCGGGAATATGTTGGGCTCATCGAAGCGGCAGGCTTCACGGCGGTTCGCGTCATTGATGGTGCAGATGCCATCGGCCTGCAAGAGCTGCCCGAGGAGCCGGGGCGGGTGATCAGCGCCCGCATTGTGGCGCTCAAGCCGCCGGAAGACGCCCAGCAGGGGGGAAGCCGCGCTTACTTCGACGCGGTCGCCGAAGAATGGGATGCCATGCGCAGCGCTTTCTTCTCCGAAGACGTGCGTGTGGCCGCTCTGCGCGCGGCGGGCGTCACGGCGGGACAGACGGCTGCCGACGTGGGAGCAGGCAGCGGATTCCTCACACTGGGGCTGCTGGAGGCAGGTCTGCACGTTGTCGCCATCGACCAATCCGACCGCATGCTCGAAGTGCTGGCGGCGCGGGTAGGCGATGGGAAGAACGTCTCCATCCATCGGGCCGACGGCGACGCGCTGCCGCTGGCTGATGGAAGCGTGGATCATGCGCTGGCCAACATGTATCTGCATCATGTGGAAGAGCCGGCCACCGCTATCCGCGAGATGGCGCGGATTGTGCGGCCGGGGGGAAGCGTTGTCATCACCGACCTGGATTCACATCAGCATGAATTCCTGATGCGTGAGCATCATGATCGCTGGCCCGGCTTTGCCCGGGAGTCCATCGTGAAGTGGTTCATCGGGGCCGGGCTGACCGACGTATCCGTGGAGAGTGTGGGCTCCAACTGCTGCGCCACATCGTCCTGCGGCACTGACCATGCCGCTGTCAGCATCTTCGTGGCGGCCGGGCGCAAGCTACCCGCCGCCTGATCGGGCTACGGCCTGCGGCCAACCAGGATCGCTTCGGTAAGCGATAGAATAACGCGTTGACCAACCTGGCGGGGCAAGAACCACTCTCTTGCCCCGTCTGGCCCGCGGAGCAGGAGCACACGCAGCCGGGTGAGCTCCGCACCCACAAGCCCAACACGAGCGGCCCATTCGTCCAGGTCGGTCTCTTTGCGGAATACCTCGCGGTGGAGCAGAGTCAGGCCCGCTGCAAAATAGAAGGTTTCCCAATCCTGCAGGCTATAGGCCCAGTGGTGAGAGGGATCGCGCAGCGCATCTACCGTGTTGGCAAAGCGCGCGATGGACGGCTCACCACTGACGATGTTATCAGCAACCGCCAGATAGCCGCCGGGCCGCAGCACCCGGGCTGATTCCTGGACAAAGCGCATCACATCCATGAAGTGATGGGGGGCGATGCGGCAGGTCACACAGTCGAATGCTCCGTCGGGGTAGGGGAGTTCTTCTGCGGCATGCTGGCAGAACCGGATACTGGCGATGCCCTGCTCCAGGGCGTGCTGCCGTGCCGCCTGCAGCATGCGGGCAGTGATATCGCTGGCTACCACCCGGGAGACTCGACTGGCTAGAGCCAGCGCCATGTGCCCGCCTCCAGTGGCGATATCCAGGATGCGCCAGCCGGGCTGCGGATCGAGGATCTCGACCAGGCGGCGCAGGCTGTAGCCACCCGCATGCGCGGCGCTGGTCACGAAGTTTTCAGCGTAGGCGCCAAACTGAAGCTGATTCAGGCGGCGATGATCGGGAGTCATGGCCTGCTCCTGTGCTCGCTATCATGACATGTTCGCCAGTGCCTGCAGCGCAGCGGCCAGCTCATGCCGCACCTCTTCATTCTCCTCAGCAGCCAGCGCACATTCCAATAGAGCGGCGGGAGCCCCCAGGCGTCCCAGCGCCCAGGCGGCATGCCCGCGAATGAGCGCACTGGCATCTGCGAGCAGCCCGGCCAACGGCGATACCAGAGCCGGCAGGCCGCTGTTGCCCGCGGCGATGCAGGCATTGCGCACCAGGCGCTCACGTCCGATCCGCCAGACTGCTGTGCCACGAAAACGACGCATGTATTCATCCGGTGTCAGCGTGAGCAGGTCGTCCAGCCGCGGCGCCACCTGATCGGGCTGCAGACTGAGGGCCGGCGCTGCGAACCGCTGCCAGGGGCAAACCTCCTGACAGATGTCGCACCCGTAGACCCAGCTCCCCATCGAGGGGCGCAGATCGGCGGGGATAGCACCCCGGTGCTCAATCGTCAGATAAGAGATGCAGCGGCGTGCATCCAGCACAAAGGGCGCCGGGAAGGCCGCGGTCGGGCAGGCCGCCAAGCAGCGAGCACACGATCCGCAGCCCGGCATGGGCGGCGGCGGATCGTGCTCCAGCGCTGCCGCGGTGATAATCAGGCCGATGAAGAAGTAACTCCCACGCCGCGGATGGATGAGCATCGTATTCTTGCCCGTGAAGCCGAGCCCGGCTCCCGCTGCGTGAGCGCGCTCCAGAAAGGCACCCGTATCGACATAGGCTCTGGCCCCGACAGGCTGACCGGTTTCGGCGTACAGCGTCTCAATCAGAGCGTTCAGGCCGGAAAGCATGCGATCATGGTAATCTGGCCCGAAGGCATAGGCGGAAATACGGCCACGCTCCGGATTCGCGAGGGCGGGTTCTGCAGGGCGCAGCGCCGGATAGTCCAGGGTGACAATGAACAGCGAGCGCGCGCCGGGCAGCACCAGAGAGAGATCAGCCCGCCGGGCAAGCCGATCGGGGCGTGCGAGATAAGCCATCTCGCCATGCATCCCGGCACGCAGCCAGCGCAGGTAGGCATTCAGGGTGGGACTCGGGACGGCAGGGGCCACACCCGCGGATGAGAAGCCCAGTTCGCGGGCGCGCGTTTTGAGGCGTTCGCGCAGGGAGTCGCCCGGCATGCCCGCGTCAGCGGCTACCGGCGCGTTTCGTGGCCGGGGCGGGGAAAAAGCAACTCATTGGCGACCAGCAGAACCAGCCCCCAGCCCAGTAATCCCACGAGATCGGGCCAGCGGGGCGACCAGAATATGCCAAGCACCCCGGCGATGGCGGCAAAGGCCAGCGGCACCTCGTCGATATATTCCAGGTCGATCAGCGATGCGGACCCGCTGAAGATGCCGTTGTAGACCAGCACAGCCAGGGTGGTGAGCAGCACACCGATCATGATGCCGGCGAGCCCCATTAACGCCAGGGCAGCCAGCGCGCGTCCTACGGACATCAGGGCCATTCCCATGCCGGAAGGCAGGCCATCAATCAGGCCAACTGCCACCGCCAGCCCGATCGCCACTATGAGCGCGGCGCGGCGCAGTGTCCGACGTTTACGCCGCTGCCTCAAGAGGCCGGGTGCTCCTCGAGTGTTAAGATAGAGATCGCGAAATCGTTCCACGTTGTGTGTCTCGTCCTGCCAATCAAGCAGCCGCCTGCCTGACCGTGCGCAGATTATAGCACGGCAAAAAGAAACAGGCTGTCAGAGCGACAGCCTGCCTGAATCTCCGGACGGTCAAAAGTATCGCAGGCTCAGTGGGTCTGCAAATACTCATCGATGGCTGCCGCGGCGCGCTTGCCGGCTGCCACTGCCGCATTGACGAGCGCCGGGCCGGTCACATTATCCCCGCCGGCATAAATGCCTTCCCGGCTGGTGCGCCCGGTAGCCTCATCCACAACCACGAGGCCCCACTTCCGTGTCTTGAGATCCGGTGTTGTCTCGCCAAGCAACGGATCGGGCCAAAAACCTATAGCCATCACCACATCATCGACTTCAACGGTATACTCGGAGCCCTTGATCGGCACCGGGCGGCGGCGGCCCGAGTCGTCTGGCTCACCCAGCTCCATCCGGATCAGGCGGATAGCATCGACATTGCCATCGCCGTCCAGATCGATCAGCTCAACAGGCGCAACCAGATACTCAAAGCGAGCGCCTTCCTCCTCCGCATGCCTGCGCTCCTTCCTGTTACCGGGCATCTCGACTTCCGTGCGCCGGTAGTAGCAAACCACATCCTCGGCGCCCAGGCGCAGGGCGGTGCGGAGGCAGTCTGTGGCTGTATCGCCGCCGCCGATAACTGCCACACGGCGCCCCACTTCGAGGGCCTGCCGGCGTGACTCGGGCAGCAGTTCAGGCGGCAGGTTGCCCCGCACCAGGAAGTCAATCGAACTGTAGACACGGCCCAGGTCCTCGCCCGGGGCCTCAAGGCGAGCCTCAACGCCTGCGCCTGTACCCAGGAACACAGCATCGAAGCCCTCGCGAGCGATCAACTCGTCCAGTGAAATGGACTTCCCCACACGCACACCCGTGACAAACTCGACGCCCAGGTCTCGCAGCCAATCAACTTTCCACTGGATCAGGCTCTTATCGAGCTTGAAGCTGGGTATGCCATATACCAGCAGGCCCCCGGGTGTTGGCCATGCTTCGTAGATGGTGACTGAATGCCCGGATGTCGCCAGTATCTCCGCCACGGTCAGGCCGGCAGGCCCTGCGCCGATGATCCCAACTTTCTTGCCTGTGGACCGGGCCTTCGGGGGCAGCGGCACGCCGGTCGTCAGGCGCTGGTAGTCGGCCACGAATGCCTCCAGCGCGCCGGTGGCGATCCCGCGATCGCGGCGGGTCAGAACGCACGAGGCTGCGCAGGTGCTTTCACCGGGGCAGACGCGCCCGCAGATCTCCGGCAGCGGATTGGTGGCGCGGTACACCTCGGCGGCAGCTAAGAAGTCGCCCTTCTCGATATACCACAGCGCAGTGGGAATGTCATTGCCCACCGGACAGGCCACGATGCACGCTGATGGCTGCGGGCAGTGCAGACAGCGGGCAGCCTCGGCCATGGCTTCTTCGACGGAGAAACCGAGACTGCATTCGTCGAAGTCCAGGATCCGCTCGATCGGGTCGCGATATGAAGTGGAGATGGGTGCAGCGCCCAGGCGCTGACGCCGCTCAAGTACTGTGATATCGGGATCAGGTGTAGCTACCATGCGGCCCCCCGGACAGACAGGATGTGGTTGCCTTAGGATAGCAGGCGCAGCCGCCCCGTCGATAGTTCTGAATGTCACAATGCGCAGGGCCAATTGTCACAAACACGGTCGCCTATGTGGGGTAGCCCCGAATCAGGTGCGGCGCCCGGGCAGCAGGGACGACAGGGCCGTCAGGGTGGCCAGCCCAAGCGCCGCGAGTGCGACGCTCACATCCCCGTGCGTCCAGAGGAGGGTCGCGGTGATGAGAAAGCTCGCGAATACCACTGCACGGCCCAGCCCCATGACTGCGCCACGCAGCCCGACGAGATCGCGGCTCAGCTCCTGATCCGCGGTTACTCTGGCACGCAGGTCGCCCCGCTGAACCTGCGCCAGCACGTCCTGCATCTGGCGGGGAAGGCCCAGGGCAATCTGCCCCAGACTCAGCGCCTCCTGCATGATCGCTGACACCGAGCGAGTTGCCTCGCTGGTGACGAGCTTCTGGCCATAGTCCGCGATCAGGGCCCAGGGGTTGAAAGCAGGATCCAGCGCCGTGCACAGGCCCGATAACATGCCCACGGCACGCGCCAGGTAGATAAAATCCTGCGGAACCTGGAACGGCATCTCGTACAGCAAATCCCGGTAGCGCAGCGCGAATTCGCGCATCTGGGACGGGGGCATCTGCGCCAGCTCCGGGACACTCCGCCCCCAGATCAGATCGAGGATCTCGCGTTCCGCCTGCTCGATGCGCGCCAGGTCTGCGCCCGGCAGCAGCACCCCCAGCTGCTGATAGGCCGTCAGTACACGCCGTGCATCGCGGGTCGCCACTGCGATCAGCGCCTCGCGGAGACCCGCCTTCATCTCCGCCGAGATATACCCGACCATGCCAAAGTCAACAAAGACGATATAGAAGGGGGTGCCTCTGTGTCCCGGTGATCTACCATACATTTTCTCGGCTGCATCGGGAGGCAGAGGGTAGATGAAAAGATTGCCGGGGTGAGGGTCGGCGTGAAAGAAGCCGAAGTCGAAGATCATCTTCAAATAGATGTCCAGCAGGCGCTGCGCTGCCACAGCCCGATCGATCCCGGCAGCCTCGATTGCCTTCCCATCCGATATCTTGATGCTGGTCACGTCTTCCAGCGTGATCACCCGGCGCGTTGAGTACCGATCGTACACTTCAGGCACATAGACGCGGAAGTCTCCAGAGAACAGGTCACGAAACCGGCGGGCGTGTTCAGCTTCACTCACATAGTCCAGCTCTTGCCAGAGGGTGTGAGCGAACTCCTGCAGGAGAGCAGGCACATCTGCGCGCCGCCGGATCAGCGGCCAGTACATGGTCCAGCGAGCGACGCGCTCCAGAGCGGCCAGATCTGTAGCCACGCGCTTCTCGATACCGGGGCGCTGTACCTTGACGATCACGCATGTGCCATCAGGTAGCCGCGCGCGATGGGCCTGTCCCAGCGAGGCGGCGGCCACAGTATCTGGCTGGAAGTCGGCGAAGACCTGCTCAGCCCCCGCTCCCAGCTCATCCCGTATCATCCCCAGGATCGCTGGTAGCGGCTCGGGAGGCACCTCGTCCTGGAGATCGGCCAGCTCTTCAGTGATAGCCGGCGGCATGACATCCACTCGCGCACTCACAAACTGGCCCAGCTTGATCATCACGCCGCCGAGCTGCACGGCCAGGCGCCGAAACCGGCGCGCATAGCCGCGGAAGCGGCCGGCGCGGTTCCGGGCCGTGGCCTGTCGCCCCAGCACGCGGCGCAGGACGATCTCCCACCACATGATGTCCAACGTGACGGTGGCAAAGAACCCCAGCACCCGCCGGTAGCGGCGGCGGTCGAGCGCCGGGGCGGTCTGTGCTGACGGTACGAACGGGACCGAAGGAGTGAGCGCGTTCATGATCGTAGCCATCTCCGGGGGTACTCTATCATCCCGCGGGCGGCCGCACAACCCGGGTTGAATCGCAAAACGCTGCGGTGTAGAATATGTGTTCGCACTTTTGCGGCTTACAGCAGCCCGTCAGCGTCAATGCCGATCCTCCCCGATCGGCATGAGGTGGAGTCAGACTACGGATATGTCACAGAACAGCATTGTGGTGCGCGGCGCGCGTGAACACAACCTGAAGAACATCGATGTTGAGATCCCACGCGACAGGCTGGTGGTCATCACCGGGCTGTCAGGCTCCGGGAAATCCTCGCTGGCATTCGACACGATCTTTGCCGAGGGGCAGAGGCGGTATGTTGAATCACTTTCGGCCTATGCGCGCCAGTTTCTCGGGCGGATGGAGAAGCCCGATGTTGATCAGATTGATGGGCTGAGCCCGGCGATCTCCATCGACCAGAAGGGGGTGAGCCGCAACCCGCGCTCCACGGTCGGCACGGTCACCGAGATCTATGACTATCTGCGCCTTCTGTTTGCCCGGGTTGGCGTGCCGCACTGCCCCAACTGCGGCCGTGAGGTGACCCGCCAGAGCGCGCAGCAGATTGTGGACAGCCTGGAGCGGATGCCGGATGGCACACGCATCCAGGTGCTGGCCCCGATCGTCAAAGACAGAAAGGGACACCATCAGCGTGTCTTTGAGGATATCCGCAAGGCTGGCTTTGTCCGGGTGCGTGTGGATGGTCAGGTTCGTGAAGTAGAGGAGACAATTCAGCTGGCCCGGTACGAGATGCACAACATCGATGTCGTGGTCGATCGACTGACCGTCCGCCGCTTCGACGATCCAGAGGGCGAAGACGCAAGCGCTGCCCGCGCACGGCTGACGGACAGCATTGAGACTGCGCTCGAACTGGGCGACGGGGTGGCGATTGTGAACCGGCTGGATACGGAGGAAGATGCTCTATTCTCCGAGAGTCTGGCATGCCCGGCCTGCCGCATCAGCCTGCCGGAGATTGAGCCGCGCAGCTTCTCATTCAACAGCCCGCACGGGGCATGCGACCAGTGCCAGGGCCTGGGTGTGCGGCTCGAGATCGACCCGGAGCTGGTTGTTCCGAACCCGGAACTGACACTTCGGCAGGGCCCATTCGACGCTACCGGGTGGAACGGCTGGGAGAAGGATGGCTACTATCGTCAGCTGGTAGAGGGAGTGGCTGACGAGCTGCAGATCGACATGGACCGCCCGTGGCGGGATCTGCCGCCCGATCACCAGAAGGCGCTCCTGTATGGCACCGGCGACCGACGGATCCCGATCCGCTACCGCAGCCGTGAGGGGGGCCTGCGAGAGTATGCTACCCGGTTCGAGGGGGTCATAGGCAACCTGCAGCGCCGCTATGGCGAGACGAACTCGCAGGACATCCGGGCCAGCATTGAGGAAGCCATGACGGAACTACCCTGTGAGGCCTGCCAGGGTCAGCGCCTACGGCCTGAGGCCCGGGCGGTCACGGTGGCCGGGCTGCGCATCCATGAGGTGTCCGCGATGCCCGTGAAGCAGCTGCTCAGTTGGGTGGGTGAACTCACTGGCGCGAATGGACAGCCTCCGCGTCTGAATGATCGGGAACTGGCGATCGCCCACCAGATTCTGAAGGAGATCGAGTCCCGTCTGCACTTCATGGTGAACGTGGGTCTGGACTACCTGACTCTGGGGCGCACGGCTGGCACCCTGTCCGGCGGCGAGGCGCAGCGCATCCGGCTGGCGACTCAGATTGGCTCACGCCTGATGGGCGTGCTGTATGTGCTGGACGAGCCGAGCATCGGGCTGCACCAGCGCGACAATATGCGTCTGATCCAGACGCTGGAAGGGATGCGCGATCTGGGCAACACGCTGCTGGTTGTCGAGCACGATGAGGACACGATCCGGCATGCGGACTGGATCATCGATCTGGGGCCAGGAGCCGGGGAGCACGGGGGTGAGGTGGTGGCGCAGGGCACTTTGAGCGATATTCTGAACGATGCCCATTCCCTGACTGGCGCCTATCTCTCGGGCCGCGCAGTGATCCCGATTCCGGCGGTTCGCCGGACTGGTAACGGACACGAGCTCGCCATCCTCGGCGCCAGCGAGAACAACCTCAAGTCGATCGATGTCCACATCCCGCTGGGGAAGCTGGTGTGCATCACCGGTGTGTCGGGCAGCGGGAAAAGCACGCTGCTGATCGAAGTGCTGTACAAGCGACTGGCGCAGCTGCTGCATGGGACGCGCGAACGGGCCGGGGGGCATGAACGGATCGAGGGGATCGAGCACATCGACAAGATCATCAATATCGATCAGTCACCCATCGGGCGCACCCCGCGCAGCAATCCAGCGACCTACACCAAGATGTTCGATCCGATCCGCATGCTGTTTGCCGAGCTGCCGGAGAGCAAGGTGCGCGGCTACGGCCCAGGTCGCTTCAGCTTCAATGTGCGCGGCGGGCGCTGCGAATCCTGCGAAGGGCAGGGCGTGCTGCAGGTTGAGATGCAGTTCCTGCCGGATGTGTTCATCCCGTGCGATGTATGCCATGGCAAGCGCTACAACCGGGAGACTCTGCAGGTCAAGTTCAAAGGGATGAGCATCGCCGATGTCCTGGACATGACGGTGAGCGAGGGGCTGGAGGCGTTTGCGGCGTTCCCGGCCATCCGCAATAAGCTTGAGACGCTGGAGTCGGTGGGACTCGGCTACATCCGCCTCGGCCAGCCGGCGACGACGCTGTCCGGCGGGGAGGCGCAGCGCGTCAAGCTGAGCCGCGAGCTGGCGAAGCGGGCCACGGGCCAGACCCTTTATGTCCTGGACGAACCCTCCGTTGGCCTGCATGCCGCCGATGTGGCGCGCCTGATCGATGTGCTGCAGGCGCTGGTCGATCAGGGCAATACCGTAGTCATCATTGAACACAATCCGGATATCATCAAAGTGGCCGATCATCTCATCGATCTTGGGCCTGAAGGCGGCGATGCCGGCGGTGAGATTGTGGCTCAGGGTACCCCTGAAGAAGTTGCGGCGGCCCCAGACAGCCATACCGGGCGATTCCTGATCCCGATCCTTGCTGCCCGGGCGCGATAGGGCCACACTGCTCTGCATTTGTATAAGCCGGTCAAACCGGCATGACCTGAAGGCGTGAAAGAGGCGCATCATGCTGCCAATACCCGCCCCCCTCAGCACCGATAGCGAGCCAACGCTCCACGATCTGCTGGTGCAGTGTGCCACCAACCTGACCGAAAAAGCCGCACAGGGTGAATTGCCGGTCGTCTATGGGCGAGAGCAGGAGATTGAGCAGATCCTGACCTCACTGGCTTCGCCGCTGAAAGGCCGGATCATCATCACCGGTGGGCCGCGTGTGGGTAAAACGGCGGTCATCCAGGGGGTGGCGGCGCGAGTCCAGGAAGGGCGCTGTGCGGATGCGCTCAAAGGCAGCGAAGTCTGGAGCCTCAGTGCCCGCAGCATCCTGCGGGCCTTCGGTGTGCGAGACTGGCACGACAAGCTGGGGTACCTGATGGAGAAATGGGTTGAACGGCCCGAAGTAATCCTGTGCGTTGATGCGCTACCAACGACCCTGATGGCCGGCGCAACGGCCCAGGATCCTTACGACATGGGCCAGTTTCTGCTCGGGCAGCTGCAGAGCTCCAACAACCGGATTCTGGCGGAGGGCCGCACGCAGGCAGTGCAGGCGTTTCTGGAGACTTACGCCGAGTACAAGCATGTCCTGATGGAAGTCCGGATCAGCGAGCCGCCACTGGAGACGGCTCGTATGATTGTACAGCAAGCGGCAGCCGATCTGGAGGCCGGGCAGGCGATCCAGATCGTGCCCGAGGCGATCGAAGCCGCCATTGATCTGACCCGGCGGTTCTCGCTTCATGAACGCTTGCCCGGGAAGGCCATTGACCTGATCGCTGAGGCGATGGCTCTGCAGTCAGAGGAACAGGCTGCTGATCCGCGGGTGGTAAAGAAGAACATTGTGGAGCGCTTTGCCGCCCAGACCGGGCTGCCGCTGATCCTGCTGTCGGAGGATGTAAGCTACGACGAGCAGGCGGTGCGGCGCTACTTCAGCGATCGCGTGCTCGGGCAGGATCAGGCGGTTGATGTGGTAGTGCAAACCCTGAGTCTGCTGCGGACCCGGCTGAACAACCCCAGTCGGCCGATGGGCGTATTCCTGTTCATTGGTCCGACGGGTGTCGGCAAGACGGAGCTGGCGCGTTCGCTGGCGGAGTTCCTGTTTGGCAGCGAGGAGCACCTCGTGCGCTTCAACATGGCCGACTACACCGGCGAATGGCACAGCGACACGCTGTTCGGCAGTCCGCTGGGGTTTGGCCCCGAATCCCGACGCGGTCAGTTCACCATTCGTATGCAGGATCACACCTTCGCCGTGATCCTGCTGGACGAGTTTGAAAAAGCGCACCCCGAGATATTCCAGCGCTTTCTTCAACTCTTCGATGAAGGTATTCTGGTGAACGGCGCGTCCGAGACGCTTAATCTCCGGAACTCCATTGTGATCCTGACCAGCAACTTTGGTGTGCGGCTGCTGTCCGCGCCGCGGCTGGGGTTTGGGCCGGTGGTCAGCGCGGATGACCGCGAGGATCGACTCAAAGAGGAGATGGTGCGCTTCTTCACCCCGGAGTTCATCAACCGGATCGACGCGGTCACCTTCTTCAAACCACTGACCAAAACGGTGCTGCGTGAGATCGCCTACCGCCGCATTCAGGAAGTCCTGCAGCGCGAGGGACTGTCCCGACGGGGGGTGGAGGTCGAGGTCGATGAGGATGTCATCGACTGGGTGGTCAACTATGGCTACAGCGAACGCTACGGGGCGCGCTACCTGGCGAGGCAGATCGAGAAGACGATCACCTATCCCCTGGCCCAGCAGCTGATTCGCAACGATCCCCCTGCCGGATCGCTGGTGCGACTGTTCCTGCATAACGACCGCGTGGCTTCGGCCCTGGTGCTGCCGACCCGGGCGCACCCGGCCGTCGACCACACGACAGCCCGGGAGCGCCTCCCGGCAGAGGCGCGGCTGCCTCGTCGGCTGTCCTGGGCCGACATTCGCGCCAGGATATC
The DNA here is from genome assembly GCA_034435035.1 of Anaerolineae bacterium. Taxonomy (GTDB): domain Bacteria; phylum Chloroflexota; class Anaerolineae; order Aggregatilineales; family UBA3940; genus JAHEME01. Next base: position 74,965 of record DAOTXW010000027.1, read on the forward strand.
AGCCCTGCGGGAACGTGTGGAGGCGCTGGAAGAAGCCCATCAGGTCCGCGAGGCGCGCGCCCGTCTGAGCGATCTTCTCCATTCGATGTCGGCACCGGCCTTCTGGGATGATCCGGAGAACATACAGCAGCGCCTGAACACAGTCAGCCATCTCAGCACGCAGATCGAACTGGTTGATGGCCTGCGGCGCAACCTGGACGAGCTGGCGCATTTCATGCAGCAGGCGGAGGGCAACGGGGCCGATGCGCTCTCGGAGGCGGCGCTGCGCTACCGCTACCTGGTCCGGGAGCTGCCTCGCGCGGAGCTGGCCCTCCTGTTCACCCACCCGTGGGATACACTGGGCGCCTACGTGTACATCAGCGCCGCAGGCGCGCGCGAGGGGGCCGCGCACTGGGCTGCCGAGCTGGCTACCATGTATCTGAAGTGGGCGCAGCGGCGCGGATTCCTGGCGAGCGTTGTGTCAGAGTCATCCGGCAAAAGTGGCCGGCTGCAGTCGGTCTGGTTGGGCATCGATGGGTATGGCATCTACGGGCTGCTGCGCGAAGAGAGTGGTCTGCACCGGCTGATCCAGCCAGATCCGCGGCAGCCGGAGCAGCGGCAGATGATCCAGGCGCGAGTGAGCGTGTGGCCCGACATCCCGCTGGCGGACCTGCCCGCCTTTGACCGGGCATCAGTGGGCATCAGCAGGAAGGTCGCCGACCGCCCAGGGACTCTGATCAACCGGATCGTGAGCCAGGTCGAAGTCCGGGGAGCTGAAGGCGACAGCCCCATCACCCTGGCCGGCAGCCTGCCGCTGGAAGACCTGGAGGAGGAGGCGATTGCGCTCCTGCGGATCGGCAGGCTGATGGCCGCCAACCCGCCGCACCGCGCCTCGGATCCTGCCTGGGGCGAGGTGGTACGCTCGTACTCGCGTTTCAAGCGGCATGTCGTAGTGGATATTGCAACAGGCTTGAAGACCGGCAAGCTGGCTGCTACTCTTAAGGGCGGAATCGATGAATTCCTTGAGGCCCGGCTGAGGAACCGGATCATGCCGGAGGCTGGCACGGCCTAGCCATACATAATCTCGGGGAGCAGGTGCAGTGAAGACCAACGGACGACGCATGCTCATCGCTCTGGCCCATCCGGACGATGAGTCGTTTGGGATGGCTGGCACGATCGTGCGCTATGGACGTGAAGGTGCAGCGGTTCACCTGATCTGCGCAACTAACGGCGATGTGGGCACCGCCGACGAGGAGTATCTGGAAGGGCATGAGACCGTCGCATCACTGCGGCTGGCGGAACTCCGCTGCGCTGCCCAGATCCTGGGCCTGGCCGGCCTGTATGAGCTCGGCTATCGGGATTCAGGGATGCAGGGTAGCCCGGACAATGAACATCCGGACTCGCTGGTTGCCGCGCCCCTGGAACAAGTCGTGGGCCGCGTCACTGCGCTGATCCGCGAGGTGCGCCCGCAGGTGGTGGTCACATTTGATCCGTTCGGCGGCTATGGGCACCCTGACCATATCCGAATGCATGAGGCGACCGTGGCTGCATTTGCGGCAGCGAGCGACCCGGCGCGCTTTCCTGATCAGATCGCCGGTGGACTTGAGCCCTATCATCCGCAGAAGCTCTATTACCTCACCTTCGACCGGCGCTGGCTGCGGCTGATGCTGCAACTGCTGCCGCTGTTTGGCCGGGACCCGCGGCGCTTCGGTCGCAACGGTGATATCGATCTGGTCGAGATCGCCGATCATACCTATCCTATCCATGCGCGCATTGACACCCGGGCTTACACCGAACTGGCACGGCAGGCCAGCGAGTGCCATGCCAGCCAGATGGGCGGCTTTGGGCAGCCTGGGCTTATGCAGCGCATCCGGGAGCTGCTGGAAACCAAGGATGATACTTATATGAGGGCCATCCCCCCGGCTGACGGGCGGCTCCGCGAACGCGATCTATTTGCCGGCGTGGTGATCGATTAGCCAGGAACTCCCCCGGGCATCGGGATCGTGCGGTAGGCCGCCAGCCGGGAGACACCATGCACGTAGAAAAACTGCCGCTGGGCCCGCTCCAGACCAACTGCTACCTGGCTGTCTGCCCGCTGACACAGCAGGCGGCACTGATCGATCCCGGTTGGGATGATGAGCAGCCATTTGCGGCGGCCGAGCGGCTGGGCGCCACCATCACCCTGATCCTTAATACGCACGCTCATTTTGATCACATCGGAGGCAATGCGGCGGCGGTGAGGCGCACCGGGGCGCTGCTGGTTGTCCCGGCAGGAGACCTGTCCCTGCTTCGCATCAAGGGTGGCGCCGATCTCTGGGGGATCCCGCTGGAGGCAAGCCCGGAACCGGATCGGGCCGTGACAGGCGGGGAGGTGCTTGAAGTTGGCGCGCTGCGCTTCGAAGTGCTGCACACGCCCGGGCACACAGCGGGGCATGTCTGTTACTACGAGCGCGCTCACGATGTGCTGTTCGATGGCGATGTGCTGTTCAGCGGCGGGATCGGGCGCGCTGACCTGCCCGGTGGAGACTTTGACGCGCTCATGCGCTCGATCCGTGAGACGATCCTGAAGCTGCCGGATGCCGTGCGCGTGTTTCCCGGCCACGGCGAGGCGACCACGATCGGAGCCGAACGAGAATCGAATCCCTGGCTGGCGAGATAACTCAACGACTCAGTGGCAGGGCGTAACGTCCGATCACCTGCTGCCCCTCCGCGCTCAGCAGCCAATCCAGGAAGTGCCGGAGTGCGCCGCGAGGCTCCTGCTGGCTCAGCAGCACGACATCGGCAACCAGTGGATAGCGCCAATCCAGCGCGGTCTCCGGGGCAGGCGGTATGCCTGCGATGCTCAATATGGTGACGCCGGGGGCATCCGGAAGCGTGTTGAGAGGCAGATAGCCAAGCCCTCCGGGGGTCTGCCGCACCTGATCCAGCATGGCTGCGGTGTCCGGCACCAGATGGGCCGCCGATGAGAATGATCTTTCCTCCAGCAGTGTTGATTCAACGAGAAGGCGTGCCGATTCCCCTGCCTCCAGCGTGAAGACTGTCACGGGTTGGCCGCGCTCAGGATCGCTGGCAGGCCACGCTGCCAGTCGCCCGGTCAGCAGGTCCGCCAGCACGGCGGATGGGTAGTCCCGGGTTTGCGCCCCGCTACGGGCGATCAGCACGATCAGGTCGCGGGCTACCGGGGTATGAAACAGCGACCGATCAACGGGCGCAAGCAACAGCAACCCCCCATCGACCTCGGCGGCAGCTACCCGGCGCATCACACTGCTCCGGCCAGCTGCAATCAGGCTGATAACAGCGTCCGGATAAGCCTCCTCATAGCTGCCGGCTAACCCTTCCGCAATCGGGAGAACGGCGCTGTCCACTGCTATCACCAGGCGCTCGGCCCCTTTCCGTGGAGGCCGAGCCGCTACTGCACAGCTCACCAGGTACACCGCACAGGTGGCTGCCAGGCCGTATACAATCGCTGGTGTGCGTTTCACCGGTCAGCCCGCTGAGCCGTTGTGAGAGGGGCGAGGATTGACTCGGCAAATGCCGCGAACTCTCCCCGCAGAATAGCGGTTCGCATGTCAGCGGCCAGCCGCACCAGCATTCGCAGATTATGAATCGAAAGCAGCGTCGCCCCGAGGATCTCTCTGCTTTTGACCAGGTGGCGCACATAAGCCCGGCTGAAATGCCTACAGGTGTAGCAGTCGCACCTCTCATCAAGGGGGGCATCGGATTGAGCATGTTCGGCGTTGCGGATGGCGATCTGCCCCTGGCGGGTCAAGGCTGCCCCGTGCCGTGCGATGCGGGTTGGCAGCACACAGTCAAAGATGTCGATGCCGCGTCGAACGCCCTCGATCAGATCCTGGATCGTGCCAACGCCCATCAGATAGCGCGGCCTGTCTGCGGGGAGCAGCGGCGCAACTGTCTCCAGGATCCGATACATGTCTGCCTTGCTCTCGCCGACAGAAAGGCCGCCTATGGCATAACCGGGTAGATCCAGTGCGGTTAACCGGCGAGCGGACTCGCGCCTGAGGTCCTCAAAGATACCTCCCTGCACGATTCCGAACAGCGCCTGGGTGCCCTGTGAAGTCCACGCTTGCAGACAGCGCTCGGCCCAGCGATGCGTGCGCTCCAGCGCCTGGCGGTTGTAAGTCCGATCAGACGGGTCCGCACATTCATCAAAGCACATCATGATATCTGCGCCCAGGTTCTGCTGAATCGCGATAGAGGTTTCGGGCGTCAGGCGGTGGTGGGAGCCGTCGATATGGGAGCGAAACGTCACACCCTCTTCATCGACGCGGTTGATGTCGCTCAGGCTCCAGACCTGGAACCCGCCGCTGTCGGTAAGGATTGGCCCAGGCCAGCCCATGAAGCGATGCAGTCCGCCTCTTTCACGAATCAGGGTGTCACCCGGACGCAAATAGAGATGGTAGGTATTGGCCAGGATGAGTGTTGCTCCCAGCTCGGCAAGCTGGGCAGGAGAAACAGCCTTGACAGTGGCCTGGGTGCCCACCGGGGCAAAAACGGGGGTAGCCAGGGGGCCGTGCGGTGTGTGCAGCACGCCGGCCCGTGCTGCGCCGTCGATATGCAGAAGCTGATAGTGGAAAGGAGGCAGCGGCTCCGCGCCGACCCCAGATTGCCCGGCGGACAGGGCGCTATCCTGCATGTAGATACTGGCTGTCGATGGTGCGCAGCACCTGCAGCAGCGGCTCGCGCGCCCAGGATTCGCGCAACTCAATCAGCAGATCGATGTCAGCGGGATTCAAATGGGGCGGCTTCTGCCGTTCAATAGCCTCGACCATCTGAAACAACATCTCTGCTTCACGCCTGGCACCGAGGATCTCAGCAGCATTTGCCAGGTATAAGAAAGGGTCCGATTCCTGGAAATCCTGAATCTTGCACTGCGCGACAGCGCTGCGCGAGAACCAGACAAACGCCTCTGGCAGATGGCCGCGCCGGAACTCAGCCAAGCCGGCTACCGCATACAACCGGTACTTACGCGGACACCTGGGCACCGCCTCGATCGCGGTCTGCAGCGCTTCCTGAGAGAAGTCTTTCTGATAGTAAATGTAGGCAATCATGAACGGGATGAGGTCAAAATCCGGGTACATCTTGGTCAGTGCGCGACCATAGTCGATCGCATCCTGCATATTGCCGGCATCCCGCATCTCGGCAACATGAAGCAGCTCCGGGATGGTTGTCTCATCTCGTTCATCGCGAAGCTCCTCAAACGGCAGGTTAATGCACATGTCGATGAACTTCTGTGCACGGCTCATGCGGACGATTTCCCTCCGTGATCACAGCCATTGACCGGCATTGCTGGTCACCTTGATTGCCTAGAATAGTATAAGACCAGCCAGCAAGAAAGCCAATTGGACAGGAAAGGCCAAGAGGGGGCATTTGACGTGGGAGGGCCGCGGTGCGTGCGCTCATCCCCGACGCTGCGCGGCAGCGCGCAGACCGGGTCAGATGCAATTCGGGGGTGACGGTGAGGCTCCTCAGGCGTCCCCCCTGGGCGCAAAATGCATCCCAACGGGGGGATGTGACTTTCTCGCGGGCAAGTAAGAGTCTATACTGGTGTCTCCCGGCGCGATGAGCCGACGTGGCGGACCGGGTCATGAAGCGCGTCATCCGCTGAGCCAGCCTTCCGCTGGCCGAAGCCGGCCGCCTCTGGCCCACCTGAGCCCGATATGCTAGAGCCCGTCCATTCAGATGTGAAGTGTGCCGCCGATGATTACACTCCACGACCTGTGTCATGCCATCGGGGGACAGCTGTTTGGTGATCCGGCAGCGTCCGAATTCACAAGCATCGCCTGCCGGCCGACTGATGTCTCGCCGGGCTGTCTCTATGCGCTGCTGCCACTGAATCCCGTAGAGGGGCGACGCCAGATGGAAGCAGCGATCGCTGGCGGTGCGGCAGGGCTGCTGTCCGAGCACCCCCCTCCAGGTGATACCACCGGGATCACCGTGGTGCTGGTGGGGAGTGTGCTGGCCGCACTCAGCCAGTGGGCGGCTTATGCGCTGAGGCAGCAGGAGATCGCGGTCGTGGGGGTAGCTGAGGAGGAGGGGACCGCCGCCGCTCGGACCGCTGCTGCGGCTGTGCTGTCTGCCCGCTACCGCACGCTGATGCTGGAACCAACTGTGCCGGGGCTTTCTGGCTTTGCGGTGGCTCTAAGCCGCCTTGAGCCTTCAACTCAGGTCGTCATCCTGTCGCTGCCGGCTCAGACCGGGCCAGAGGTCGATGAAATCCTGATGATAGCGCCTCCGCACCTGGCGATTATCCCGCCTCCAGCCGGAGCGCGGGCCAGCGCTGCAGCGTCTGCGGCTCGCCGGGCGACGCTTGCCCGGATGATAGAGGGCCTGGCCGCCGGTGGGGGAATAATCTTCTGGGCGGCTGATGAGACCGCTCGCGAAGGAGCAGCCGCCAGCCGGATTGCCGGACTTACATACGACATGGGCGGCGGCCCAGGCGCAGCGGATCTGGTTGGCGTTAATGTGCGCTACTTCGCGGACAAGACCGCATTTGATCTTCTGGAAGGAGGGCGCCGCCACAAGGGTCACTGGACTCCGCTGCTTGGCCGCCCCGGCCTACTGGCCTCGCTGGCAGGTCTGGCCGCCGGCGCATTCTTTGGTATTCCGATGGAACAGGGTCTGCGTGCGCTCCGGGAATGCCAGCCGCTGCCCGGGATGCTGACCCTGCTCGATGGCGTGGGAGGGTTGCTGCTGATCGATGCAACTGCGAACGCGGGACCGGTGATGGCACTTGACAGCCTGTCTCTGCTGTCTGCGCCGGATCTGACAGATGGTCGTCGCGTGTTTGTGCTGGGTGATCTGGAAGATGATGCCGCGCCTGACGAGGCGGATTATCGGACTATCGGCGAACAGGCGGCGAACTGCGATCTGGTGGTGGCCTGCGGAAAACACGCTGCCACTGCTCTGAAAGCAGCGCGCAGCGTCGGGCTGGCAGCGGATCGGGCGGTGCTGGCTTTCCGGCCCGAGGATGCAGCTAACGCGGTACTCCGCGGCGCCAGCCCGGAAGACGGGGTCGTGGTGATTGGTGGGCGTCGGGGGCGCATGGAGCGGGTGTGCGCGCGCCTGCTGGCAGATCCGGCCGATCGCGGGCGCCTGGCCCGACGGTCGGAGGAATCAGAGGTAGCTCCTGCCGGGCTGCGGTCGTGGGTTGAAATCGACCTGGATGCACTGGCAAACAACGTCAAGGCGATCCGCCAGCGCATAGGGCCAGAGATACAGATCATGGCCGTGGTTAGTGCGAATGCTTACGGTCACGATGCGGTCATGACAGCTGCCACGGCCCTGCACAATGGGGCGGCGCTGCTGGCGGTCAGCAGCCCGGCTGAAGTGTCTGTGCTGCGGGATGCAGGCATTGGCGGGCCAATCCTGGTCACCGGGGCTGTCAGCCAGGAGACCGCGCGGTCAGCCGCCCTGCAGGACGCTGCTATCAGCCTGTATGACCGCGACCAGCTCCCGGGCCTTGCGGCGATCTCCAACAGCCTGCCCCACCGGGTCCGGGTACATATCCGGGTGGATACCGGGCTGGGCCATCTCGGCCTGCTGCCTGAGGATGTGGCTCCGATCGTACGCGAGATTGTTCGACAGGATGCACTGGTACTGGAGGGGCTGTGCACAGACTTTGCAGAAGCGGATCAACTGCTGCAAGCCGCCCGAACCCGTGAGCAGCTGGAGCGGTTTGAGGCAGTGGCTCGCAGTCTGCAGGCTACCGGGATCGACATCCCCTATGTTCATGCGGCGAACTCGCCCGCTCTTTTCACGCTGCCGGGCAGTCTGTTCAATACGGTGCGGCCGGGCGCAGCCCTCTACGGTCTGGATCCCTCGCCCGAGGTGGCCTGCCCGAGCGGCTTTCGCCCGGTGCTGAGTTGGAAGACCCGGGTGGCACAGGTTCGATCGCTGCCGGAGGACTGGGGAGTCGGCTTTGGCAGAGCCTATCGCACCCGAGGGCCGGAACGGATTGCCATCCTGCCCATCGGTTTTGCCGATGGGCTGCCACCCAGCATGGCCGAGGGAGGGGAAGTGCTGATCGGAGGGCAGCGCGCCCCGCTGGTCGGGCGCATTGGGATGAACACCTGCGCTGCGCAGGTCAGCCTGTTACCCGAGATCCAGGCTGGCGATGAAGTTGTGCTGATTGGCCAGCAGGGCGACCAGACAATCACGGCTGAGGAAGCAGCCCGCGCCGGGCAGGTGACCAATCTGGCACTTCTGGCGTGCATCCCGGCCGATATCCCACGCGTGGTGCGGTAAAAGTGGTGCCCATCAGCCGCCGGCTGTGCCGTTTGTCATTGACACTCTCTCGCAGGGTGTCTACAATTGATCTCATAGATACGCGAGTATCTGCGGTCAAACTGTACAGGGAAAGATGCGGGGGAGAGCCTCCCGGGCCGGTGGCCTGGGGAGCGCCGAAGGGGCAAGCCTGGCCCTGTTGCGCTGGCCGGGTGAAACTCTCAGGCACAAGGACCGCGCATCCGGAATCCTCTGAAAAGCCTGCAGCCACCATGAGGCCCGATCGCTGGCTGCAGCACCGACGGGGCAAGCCCTTCCCGACAGGGGCGAATCTCTCAGGTCGATGACAGGGGAGCGCACAGCAGTCCCATGCGGTGCGCTCCCCTGCTGCCGTTTATGGCCAGGCCAGATGGTACACTCCCAGAACAGAAAGCGAGGAAGCGATATCATGGGCGACTGGAAGGCACCTGAAGACTGCAAGTATACCAAGACAGACGAGTGGATTCGCGTGGAGGGCACCGAGGGGGTAGTTGGCATCACCGACTATGCGCAGGACCAGCTATCCGATCTGGTGTTCGTCGAGTTTCCTGAAGTGGGCGATCAATTCGCCGTCGGCAAGGACTGCGGTGCGGTTGAGTCAGTGAAAGCTTCCGCCCCCATCAAGCTGCCCGTCAGCGGCGAGGTGATCGCGGTCAACAGCGCACTGGAGGGCAACGAGGGAATCATCAACGAGGACCCGTATGGCAAGGGTTGGCTTGTGCGGATCAAAATCACCAACCCTGCTGAGCTGGACCAGCTGATGGATGCCGCCGCCTACATCAACTACGTCAATTCGCGAGCCTGAGAAGGCCGCGGCCAAGTGGTGGAGTTCTGCACATGAGCTATCTACCGCATACCGAAGCGGATATTCGCGCAATGCTCGACCGGATCGGTGTCCAGAAACTGACCGATCTCTTCAATGATGTCCCAGACAGCGTGCGCTTCCCGCATCTTGATCTGCCTGAAGCCCTTTCCCAGATGGAAACGGCCTGGCGGATGGAGGAACTGAGCAACGCCAACCTGCCGGGGGGCAAGACAGCGATCTTTTTAGGTGCCGGTGCCTATAATCACTACAGCCCACCGGTGGTCAATCACACACTCCTGCGCGGGGAGTTCCTGACGGCCTACACACCGTACCAGCCTGAGGTCAGCCAGGGCACTCTGCAGGCGATCTTCGAGTACCAGAGCATGATCTGCGCCCTGACGGGAATGGACGTGGCCAATGCCAGCCACTACGATGGCGCAACGGCTCTGGCTGAGGCCGTGATCCTGGCGCTCAATGCGCGTGGTAAGCGTAAGCGTCTGGTCATGGGTTCCTGCATTCACCCGGAATATCGTGCGGTGGTGCGCACCTATACACAGGGCATGGGTGTGACTATCGTAGGTGATGAGTCGCCGACTGTTGATCTGGAACGCCTGATCTCCCTGATTGACGGGGAAACCGCTCTCGTTGCTATTCAGTACCCCAACTTCTTCGGCCAGATCTACGATATCACCCCGGTGATTAAAGCGGCACATGCAGCCGATGCCCTGGTCTGCGTGGTGACCGACCCGATCGCGCTGGGGATGCTGAAACCGCCGGGCTGGATGGGGGCTGACATCGTGGTGGGTGAGGGCCAGAGTCTGGGCATCCCGCTGAGCTTTGGCGGCCCCTATCTCGGGTTCTTCGCTACCCGTCAGGAGTATGTGCGCAGAATGGCTGGTCGGCTGGTCGGCGAAACTCAGGACGCGAAGGGGAATACTGGCTATGTCCTGACCCTGGCGACCCGCGAACAGCACATCCGGCGCGAACGCGCCACCAGCAACATCTGCACGAACCAGGGGCTGATGGCGCTGGCTGCCGCTGTCTATCTCAGCGCACTTGGTAAGCATGGTCTGCGCCGGGTAGCCGAGCTGTGCTATCACAAAGCGCACTACGCTGCCGATGCCATCGAGCGTGTCAAGGGCTATCAGGTTGACCGCAGCCAGCCGTTCTTCAAGGAGTTCGTTGTCCAGTGCCCCCGGCCGGTGGATGAGATCAACCAGTACCTGCTGGACGAGTACGGCATTGTGGGCGGGCTGGATCTCTCCACGTTCTTCCCGGAGCGAAAGAACCAGATGCTCATTGCTGTGACAGAGATGAATACTCGCACCGAGATCGACGATCTCGCCGAGGGGCTGCAGGAGGTGACAGAATGAGAGAGCCTCTGATCTACGATCTTGGTGCGCCGGGACGCGAAGGAGTGCGGATGCCGGCACCTGACGTGCCGCTCGCCGATCTGCCGGTCGACCTGCTGCGTGATGAGCTTGATCTACCCGAGGTGGATGAACTGACGGTAGTGCGCCACTTCCAGCGGCTATCGCAGCTTAACCACAACATCGACAAGGGCTTCTACCCGCTGGGGTCGTGCACGATGAAGTACAACCCCAAGCTAAATGAGGACATGGCCCGGCTACCCGGCTTCGCGGCGCTGCACCCGTATCAGCATCCCGATACGGTGCAGGGTGCGCTGGAAGTGATGTATGAGCTGCAGGAATGGCTCAGAGAGGTTGGCGGGTTTGCCAGAGTATCGCTGCAGCCTGCTGCGGGCGCACACGGCGAGTTCGCCGGCATCCTGATGATGCGGGCGTATCACCTTGATCGCAAGGATACCCGGCGCATCAAGATGCTGATCCCCGATTCGGCGCACGGAACGAATCCGGCCAGCACTACGATGAGTGGACTAACGGTGCAGGAACTGCCGTCAGATTCCCGTGGCAATGTCGATATCGACGCACTTCGAGCTGCCTGTGACGATACCGTTGTCGGCCTGATGATCACCAACCCCAACACGCTGGGCCTGTTCGAGGAACACATGGCCCAGGTGATCGAGATCGTTCATGCGTGTGGTGGGCTGGTGTACGGGGATGGTGCCAACTTCAATGCGCTGATGGGGATTGTGCGACCGGGCGACATGGGCTTTGATGTAATGCACTACAACCTGCACAAGACGTTCAGCACACCACACGGGGGAGGGGGGCCAGGCTCCGGACCGGTGGGTGTCTCGGCGCGTCTTGCGCCGTTCCTGCCGGGACCGATCGTGGATATCGTGGAGGAGCCTCTAAGCGACGACGATCTGCCCACCTACGGGTTCGTCATGCCGGAAAAGAGCATTGGTCGCATCAAGGCGTTCTATGGTCAGTTTGGGATGCATGTACGCGCCCTGACCTATATGCTGACCTATGGCGGCGCCGGTCTTCGCCGGGTCAGCGAAATGGCTGTATTGAATGCCAACTACCTGCGTGCCCGGCTGCGTGAGACCTATCATGTGCCCTATGACCGGATCAACATGCACGAGTTCGTGATGGAAGGGCGCTTTGCCGATGCCCCCGATATCCATGCGCTTGACATCGCCAAGCGGCTGATGGACTTCGGCTTTCACCCACCGACGAACTACTTCCCGCTGATCGTCCACGAGGCGCTGATGATCGAGCCGACGGAGACCGAGAACAAGGAAACGCTCGATGCCTTCGCCGATGCTCTGTTACAGATCGCCCGTGAGGCGCATGAGGATCCCGATCTGTTGCACAGCGCACCTCATACTACGCCGGTAGGTCGGCTGGACGAGGTTCGCGCAGCCAAGCAGCTGGTGCTGTGCTGCCGTCCGATCCCGGAACCGGCCGGGGCCAGCTGACTGCAGGCCCGATAGCGAGGAGGCCCTGCCCGCGCGACAGGGCCTCTTTCATTTGCCGGGTAGACGCACAGTTGCACGCAGCAAGAAGTGTGCTACAACCAACGCGTAGGTAAGTGGCGCAACGGGGAGGTACGCGTGAAGAGCAAGCTCGGATTCCACGTCGATATTCAGGGCTACCACGGCCAGATCGAGAAAATGATCCGGGCCGGCACACGCGTGGTCAAGGTCATTACATCCGTCGGGATGTTGCAGATTCTACACCAGGCGCTTGGCGATCGGACCGTGTTCATCGCGCGCGACTGGAAAGTCACCGACGACTTCCTGCGCTTTGGCGGGATTGACAACCCCCGCGAGGCGGCTCGCCGCTGGCTGGAGGGGATGCGGCCGGCCATCGTGCAGGCCCCTTTTGCCTACTGGGAAAGCTTCAACGAGATGTCCGACTGGCCCAGCCTGCGGCTCTACGGCGAGTTTGAGGCCGAGCGCCAACGCCTGATGGCCGCCGAGGGCTTCAAGGCATGCATTGGCAACTTCTCCACCGGGTCGCCGCCCATCAGTAATGCCGCCGACGATACGACTCGCGAAGATATCTGGCGGGATTTCTACCCGGCGCTGGAGGTTGCGCACGAACTGGGCAACCTCCTCGGCCTCCATGAATATGGTGGGTTGTGGATGGATCTATGGTATGGCCCAAATCAGAGCGCTGCGCTGCGCAGCGGTAATCGGACACCGTTCCCGGAGGCTCGTGAGGAGGGCTGGCTCTTTGGGCGCTACCGAAAGGTGTGGCGGCGGCACATCCAGCCGAACGGCTGGACGAACATCCGCATCGCTCTGACTGAGTTTGGGCTGGATATGGCCGGCACAGTGGACACAACGGCCCTTGCGGGTTATCCCACATCGGGCTGGCGCACATGCGCCCCTGCCTGGCGCAATCTGGATGGGCGCGGCGATGCTGAGGCCTTCTACGTTGAGCAGCTCAAGTGGGCTGACCGGCAGATGCAGAAGGATCCCTATATCGTCGGTGCGACGATCTTCACCTGGGGATCGCTGGGCGAGCGCTGGGGACGCGATTTCGAGATCAACGGGCCGGTAGCCGAGTCGCTGATCAGCTACATTGAGTCGACAAAGGATGATCCCGGGACCATCGATGCGACTACCACCCCCACCAAACCGACTTTCTATGTAACGCCGATACCGGTCGAAGGCCTGTGGGTGCGTAAGGGGCCTTCCCGCAGCCATGCCGCCATCACCCTGACTCATCCCGGCGATCGGCTGGGTGTGCTTGAGCCAGAAGCCAATGCGCTGGCCAAGATCGGGCGTGATCAGCAGTGGCTCAACATCCGCACGCCAGCCGAAGAGGAGGGGTTTGTCGCTGCGTGGCTGGTCGAACGATTTGGCGCGGCGCCTATCGATATACCTCCCGCCCAGAAGGCATACGCGACCCCTGTGCATGCCACCGGCGTACTGCTCCGGGCAGGCCCGGGCAGTCAGTTCGAACCGCTGGAAACCCTTTACATGGGCGATCTGCTGGAGCTGCTGGAGCCGCGGCCTGATGTACTGGCCAGCGTTGGCAAAGCGGGGCAGTGGCTCAAGGTTCGCACACCGCGCAATCTTAATGGCTGGGTTGAAGCATGGGTAGTCCAGCGCGCCTACACAGGCAGTGAGCCAGAAGGCCCCTCCGAGACGGGGCCCCTCTATCTGCGAACCAATTCGTCAACGGGCATCTTCATCCGATCAGGCCCGGGCACGCAGTTCCAGCCCATCGCCTCAGCGTTTCCGGCTGACCGACTGGAGGCGCTCGGGCAGCCTTCGGCGGTGCGGGTGATGCTCGGCCAGCGCGGAAAGTGGGTGCAGGTCAAGACGGTGCAGGGGATCGTTGGCTGGGCAGGCGCCTTCTTCCTTGAACTGATGCCACCCTATTTCTCCTGGCCGGTGGGCCATGCGCTGGTTGGTCTGCATGGCCCCGCGGACCCCGGCGAATGGCCCTGGGATGACGGCGCCTATGTGACCATCCGTGTGGCGCGCGCCGAGGCGGTCAAGCTGCTGGCCGCCGGGGATATCGGGGCCACGGTGGTGGAGCGCCTGCGCCGCGAGGGGGTTCGGTTCCTGATGGCAAGGTTGTTTGCCAAGTTTAACGAACGCCGCAGCCCGCAGAGCTTTGTGCAGGAAGTCGCCGCCGCGACGATCCGCCTTTACAACGCCGGTGTGCGCTATTTTGAGGTCCATAACGAGCCGAATCTGCACAGCGCCGTCAGCCCGGAAGGGATGTGGGTGGCCTGGCAGAACGGACGCGAGTTCGGGCAGTTCTTCCTTGAGGTGGTTGAGCAGATGCGCGGGCTGGTGCCAGGGGCGCAGTTCGGCTTCCCCGGGCTGTCGCCGGGTCCGGATGACGCGCGGCAGGGAAGAGCGTCCTCGGAGGTGTTCCTGGCGCAGGCCGAAGGCGCAGTGCGCCAGGCTGACTTCGTCTGTATGCATACCTACTGGGGCGCGGATGGCAGCACCTACCTGGACTCTATACGCAAGGTCCGCCAGTTCTGCGACCGGTTCCCCAACCAGCTGGTCATGGTCACGGAATTCAGCAACACCCATGAGCGCATCGGCAAGGATGTCAAGGCGCGGGAATACGTGCAGTTCTACAGCGAGGCCCAGCGGCTGTCGCCTAACCTCGGGGCGCTGTTCAGCTTCGCGCTGAGCGCCACGGAGGGATATCCGGAGCAGATGTGGAAGGGCAGCCCGATCCCGGAAATAGTCGGACGGCGTCCTATGCGATGACGCCGGGCCACAGGAGAGCACACAGACGCCCGGTTTTGCCGGGCGTCTGTGGTGTGGGCGGTACAAGACTCGAACTTGTGACTTCTTCCTTGTAAGGGAAGCGCTCTATCCAACTGAGCTAACCGCCCATCAGCTGCCATTATAGCGAGCCGCGGCGGCGGGTGTCAACTGGCGCCCGCCGGGGTCAGATGCGCGGCAGCACCACCCCGGACTGATTCTGGTACTTCCCCTTTCGGTCGGCGTAGCTGGTCTCACACGGCTCGTCGCCTTCGAAGAAGAGCACCTGGGCTATACCCTCATTCGCGTAGATACGGGCCGGCAGCGGGGTCATATTCCCGATCTCCAGCGTAATCGTGCCTTCCCAGCCAGCCTCCAGCACGGTCGTGGGGATTAGCACCCCGGAGCGGATGTAGGTCGATTTGCAGAGCACCAGGGCGGTGACATTGCGCGGCATCCGAATCCGCTCCACCGATTCAGCCAGGACGAATGAGTTAGGCGGGATAATACATTCATCGCCGGTGATGTCCACGTAGGCTTCAGGCCGAAAGCGCTTGGGATCGACGACCGTCGAGTACAGGTTGGTAAAGACCTTGAAATGGCTGCCTACGCGGATATCGTATCCATACGAGGAAATGCCGAAGGAGATCACGCCCTCGCGCATTTGCTCATCTACAAAAGGCTCGATCATCCCCTGCTCGAGCGCCATCTGCCTGATCCATCGGTCGGCTTTAATGCTCATGCCCGCTCCTGAACCGAAAAGTGGCACAGCGCAGAACTGCTACATGCGATCGGGCGCGCTCATCCCCATCAGTTCGAGCGCCCGCCGCAGCACGATGCGTGCCGCCGCATACAACTTGAGCCGGGCTCGCGCAAGCTCCACCGGGACCTCGCTGTGCAGCGCGCGGACTTCATCGTAGATGGGGTGGAAGACGCTGGCGAGCTCCTCATGCGCCCAGTAGGCGATTCGGTGCGGTTCAAGATCCGCGACTGCGTGCTCGATAATCTCCGGCAGTTCAATCAGCCTGCGGATCAGCGCCATCTCACGGGGGTCAGTCAGCATAGCTACATCCCCGCCTTCATGAGACAGCCCGCGATCCGCTGCCTGCCGGGCAATGCCCGCGCAGCGCACATGCGCATTCTGGATGTAGTAGACGGGATTCTCATTCGTCTGCGAGCGGGCAAGATCGAGGTCAAAGATGATCTCGCTGTTGGGGCTGCGTACCAGGAAGAAGTAACGCACGGCATCCACGGCAGCGCGCTCCCCGACATCGGCGGCCAGCTCGTCAAGCACTTCATCCACGGGGATGATATCACCCCGGCGCGTGCTGCCCTTTCTGGCCTCGCCGGATTTCTGGACCATAACAAACTGGTGGATGATGTTCTGAACGCGCTCGGGCGCATAGCCCAGTCCGCCGAGCGCGGCCTTGACATCCTTGTACTCCTCCAGATGGTCGGCCCCCAGAATATTGATAGCGAGGTCAAATCCGCGCTCGAGCTTGTTGATATGGTAGGCGATATCTGGAAGCCGATAGGTCGGCTCACCCGTGGACTTGACGAGCGCCACATCCTGGGGCGCTCCTCGCAGCTGGCGCACGCGCAGCCAGATCGCCGGGCCAGTAGCGGCTGCGGCGGCCTCCCCGGCCAGGGCCGAGCCCTGAAAACCTTCATCGCGCTCCGGCTGAACTGCCTCGTAGGTCAGCCCGGCTTCCAGCAGCCGCGCGAGCGTCCTCTCGACCGAGCCATCTGTGTACAAGCTGTTTTCATTGAAGTAGCTGTCAAAGTGCATGTTGAGGCGGCTGAGGGTGGCTCGGATCATCTGGAAGATGTATGCCTCGGCAAACAGCTTGAAAGGCTCCACATCCTGTTCCTCAGCCAGCGCCCCCCCGCGCTCGGCTACCAGCGCATCGGCGATGGTATACAGGTAATCCCCCTGGTAGCCATCGGCGGGAAACTCAGCGGGAAGGCCGAGGCGCTCTCGATAGCGGGCCCGCAGGCTCTCTCCCAGCACCCGCATCTGCCGCCCGGCGTTGTTGAAGTAGTATTCCATCTCCACTGTGTAGCCAACTGCGCGCAGAAGTCGCGCCATCGTATCGCCGATCACGCCACCGCGAATTCGCCCAACGTGCAGCGGGCCGGTAGGATTAGCGCTCACGCATTCAACCTGCGCCCGCTGCCCGGCGAAGTCGTGCATCCGGGCGAAGTTATCCCCTTCTTCAAGGATGCGGTCAACCTGCTGCTGCAGCCAGGTTTCTGAGAGGCGGAAGTTGATGAAACCCGGCCCGGCGATCTCAGTGGCTGCCAGGTAGTCAGCGGCCGGGAAGTGGCGCACCAGCACTTCGGCAATCTGGCGGCTCTGCCCCTTCAGCCCGACCATGCCCTGGATCTGCAGGGCGGCGTTGGTGGCGTAATCACCGTGCTCGGGGCGGGCTACCCGGGTAACCTTGAACGCAGGCAGGTTGAAAGTGGGCAGATCGCCGGCCTGCTGTGCACGCAGAGCAGCCTGGCCTGTGCGCCAGACCAGGTCGCGGGAGACTCGGATCACGGGATGCTCCTTGCTTCTGGAGAAGTCTCAGCAATTGTAGCACGAACTGGGAACCCCTCCAATGCGGTTGACACTCCGGTAGGCGGCATCTATAATGCCGATGGTAAAAGCCGAGAAGAATCCCATTGAAGGGTAGGGTAGCTATCTATGGTCGCGCCCAGTGCACAGGAACTCCTGACCGTCCGCAAGCGGATCCTCGGCGTATTGATACGAGATGCCCGGACGAACGCCGGCATGTCCCCTGCGGATTGCAGTGATCTGCTGGGGATCCCTGAAGAAGAATATGCGCGGTTCGAGGCAGGGGATCATACCCCCACTCTGCCACAGCTTGAGATCCTGGCTTATGTCTTTAACGTGCCTCTCAAGCATTTCTTTGGCACGCAGACCCTCGCGCAGACTCAGCAAGACCGCAACATCAAAGATCGGGTAGCCGAGCTGACCATGCTGCGTCAAAAGGTCATCGGCCTCAAAATCCGCCAGCTGCGCGAGCAGGCGGGCCTTTCCACGGCCCAGCTGGCGGAGAAGTGCGGGCTCAGCCCGGGTCAGGTTGAGGTGGTAGAGCGCGGCCTGCTCCCCCTGCCGCTGACGGTGATGGAGAGCCTTGCGCGGGCTGCCAATGGTCGGATTGAGGACCTGATGGACGGCCATGGCACGGTCGGAAGCTGGATACAGGCCCAGGAGCAGTTCGATGCTTTTGTGCAGCTGCCACCCGACCTGCGTGCCTTTGTGGTGCGTCCCATCAATCGCAGCTACCTGGAACTGGCTGTCCGGCTGAGCGAGATGGAGGTGAACCGGCTGCGGCTGATCGCGGAGAGCATTCTGGAGATTACGTACTAGCTCGGCCTGTATGCAAAGGAAAATGAACAGGAGATGACCGCTGACTCGGAGAGCTTGAAGGCAGAAGGCCTGCGCCTGTTTGAGGATGGAGCATACCCTGAGGCGCTGGAGCACTTTGAACTGGCATACCGCAGCTTCATGGAAGCAGGCAATATCGTCGAGGCTGGGGAGATGCTCAACAATATTGGTGTGATCCACCGCCTGGACGGTCAGCTGGCAGCGGCTGCCGAGAAGCTGGAGGAGGCGCGCCGCATCTTTGCCGAGGCCGGGGATCGCAGCCGCGAGGCGCAGACCATGGGCAATCTTGCGCCGCTGTACAGCAAACAGGGCGATCCGGATCGGGCTCTGGAGGTTTATTCGCAGGCGGCGGCAATCTTCGAGGATTTGAACGATCAGAACCGGCGCGGCGAAGTGCTGATGGCGAAAGGACTGCTCCTGTTCCAGCGTGGCAGCCGCACCGCCGGCCTGGCTGCTTACGAAAGCGGCCTGATGCTGATCGAGAAGCCGACGGGCGAGCAGAAGCGCCTGCGCACGATGCTGAAGCTGCGTCAGAAGCTGCTGGGTGGGTAGCGCCTCTGTCTGCTGGCTGCGCGAAGCCCGATCAAAAAAGCCACCTGCCGTCCTGAACAGGTGGCTTCTGGCTTGCCCGGCTGGATGCTGAAGCGGCTACTCTTCTTCGTCTTCCTTCCTGGCCTTGGCGATCAACGGCTCGGCGATATGCGATGGCACCGGTGCATAGTGCGAGAAGTCGAGCGTGTAGACGCCGCGGCCCTGGGTGAATGAGCGCAGATCGTTGCTGTAACGAAGGATCTCCGCCAGTGGGGCCTGGGCAGTGATGATTGCGCGCCCGCTCACAGAGTCCGTCCCAATGACCTGGCCACGGCGGCTCGTCAGATCCCCAATGGCATCCCCCATGTTCGTCTCCGGCACTGTGATGCGAAGGGTCATGATAGGCTCCAGCAGCACCGGGCCCGCGTCCTTGAACGCCGCCTTGAAGGCGCCCCGGCCCGCGATCTGAAAGGCGACATCCTTGGAGTCAACCGGGTGCATCTTGCCGTCGTAGACGATCGCTTTGACATCGACCACGGGGTAACCGGCGATGACGCCGGTCTCCAGAACGCTCCTGATGCCCTTCTCGATCGAGGGGATGAACTGCTGGGAGATGGCGCCACCAAAGACCTCATTGGCGTATTCAAACCCACTGCCGCGGGGCAGTGGCTCCAGGCGTAGATGCACCTCGCCGAACTGACCGGAGCCACCGGTCTGCTTCTTGTGGCGGTATTGTGCTGAAGCTGTGCGAGTAATAGTCTCGCGATAGGGGACCTTTGGAACCGCTGTCTCCAGGTGTACTCCCAGATGGGCCGCACGCTTGATCGCGACATCTACATGCACATCGCCCATCCCCTCAAGGACTGATTCCCTGGTGGCCGGGTCCTGCCGCCACTGGAGCGTTGGATCTTCATCGCACAGGCGGGTCAGCGTGGGCCCCATCTTGGCCGAATCGGCCTGGGTAGCCGGGGAAACAGCCACCGAGTAGACTGGCCTGGGGAACTCCGGACGCACCACCTGGATGGGGTGGGCTTTATCGCCCAGTGTATCGCCCGTTACGGTGTGGGTGAGTTTGGCGATAGCCCCGATATCCCCGGCATGCAGCGTATCAACGGGCATCTGCTCCTTGCCGCGCATAACCAGCAGCGGGCCGAAGCGCTCTTCCTCACCGCGCGCATGGTTGTAATAACGATTGTCGGCCTTCAGCAGGCCCGAAATCACCCGGAAATAGGTCAGTCGGCCCACAAACGGGTCGGCAGTTGTCTTGAATACGTAGAGAGCCAGTTCACCGCTGTCATCTGCCTGCAGCTGGCGGTCGCCCTGAGCTGTCTGGGCCGAGAATGCGCGCCGGGTGGGGGGGGGTGCCAGGCGGGCCAGCAGCTCCATCAGCGCTGACACGCCGATATTGGCTGTGCCTGCCGTAAATACCACCGGGACGAAGGTCCCTTTACCGACACCGGCGATCGCACCCTGCCAGACTTCCTCGGCGCTGAGTTCGCCCTGGTCGAAGTACTTTTCGAGGAGCGCGTCATCGGATTCGGCAGCAGCTTCCATCAAAGCCAGCTTTGCCTCAGCGGCTGCCTCTTCGTAATCTGCCGGGATAGTCTGCCCTGTGCTCTCTTTGCCCATGCGGGCTGTCATGGTGAGCAAATCAACCACACCGGTGAACGCGGCCCCCGTTCCAATAGGGAGCTGAAGCGGGACGAAGCGCGCCGCGAAGATGTCGCTCAGCTCGGTAAGAAGAGTCTGCGGCTGCCGGGCCATATCGCGATCCATCTTGCTGATCACCACGATCCGCGGAACCCCCAGTTCCTCGGCAAAGCTCCAGTAGAGCTCGCTGCCGACCTCGACTCCAGAGCTGGCGTCGATCAGCAAGAGTGCCAGATCGCTGACCGCGAGGGCGTTTTTCACATCACCCTGAAAGTCAGTATAGCCCGGCGCATCCAGCAGGTTCAGCTTGAGGCCACCCAGTTCGAGAGGGATAACAGAGGTGCTCAATGACAGGCTGCGGCGGATCTCTTCCTCGTCATGGTCGGAGACTGTATTTCCCTGCTCGACACTGCCCATCCGGGTGGTGACGCCTGCGTTGAACAGAGCAGCCTCCACCAGTGAGGTCTTGCCGGCTCCCTGATGCGAGATCAGCGCAATGTTACGGATGGCTGAGGTTGCATACACTTTCATAAGGATGCCCTCCAGGGCAAACGGGGATATGAAGAGACCCGGGCGCTTCCTGCGCACGCCTCCACAGCGGCGCGGGGCTTCCCTTCCGGGCACTACAGCATGGGGATTTTAAGGTGCTTTGGGGTGCTTGTCAACGCTTGAACGGGTGACGATCTTCACCTGATCAGGGAAGCAATGTGTACTATAGTTGGAATATCGCCGCCGCAGGCCACGATCGTGGAACCGGAGAATAGAAGCTATGCCCCAGATGCCCCCTGAACCTTTCCGCATCAAGGTGATTGAGAAGATCCGACGGACGAGCCGCCCGGAGCGCGAGAGACTGCTTCAAGCATCTGGCTACAATCTATTCCGGCTGCGGGCTGAAGATGTTTATATCGACCTGCTGACAGACAGCGGCACATCGGCCATGAGCGATGCGCAGTGGAGTGCCTTACTGAAAGGCGATGAGTCGTATGCCGGGGCCCGGAGCTATTATGAGCTAAAAGATGCCGTCGATCAGATCTTCGGTTTCCAACACTTTGTGCCGACGCATCAGGGGCGCGCAGCGGAACATATTCTGTGCTCACTGCTGGTCAAACCCGGGGATTTGATCCCCAGCAACAGCCACTTTGACACCACCGGTGCCAATGTTCGGGCTGCCGGCGGGAAGCCCGTGGATCTGGTCATCGCTGAGGCATACGATCCGGTGAACCGGCACCCGTTCAAAGGCAACCTGGATCCCGTCAAGCTGGAGAACTTCATCCAGCAGCACGGGGTTGATCGGATCCCCTTCGGGATGATCACGATCACCAACAACGCCGGAGGAGGGCAACCTGTATCGCTCGCTAACATCCGTACCGTGGCTGATATCTACCATCGGTATGGCATCCCTTTCTTTATCGATGCGTGCCGCTATGCGGAGAATGCCTACTTCATCAAACTGCGAGAAGAGGGTTACGGAGATCGGACACCGGCAGAAATCGCACGCGAAATCTTTGCGCTGGCGGACGGCGCCACAATGAGCGCCAAGAAGGATGGGCTGGTTAATATCGGCGGCCTGCTGTGCTTGAACGATCCGGCGCTGTTTGAGCGTGTCAAGCAGGCGCTGATCTTACGTGAGGGCTTCCCAACATATGGTGGGCTGGCGGGCCGCGACCTGGCGGCGCTGGCCACGGGTCTGTGGGAAGCCCTGGACGAAGAGTATCTGGCCTATCGGTTGGCCCATACAGCTTACCTGGCTAACGGCCTGCTTGCCGCAGGCGTGCCGGTTGTGGAGCCTCCGGGCGGGCATGCGGTGTATATCGACGCCGGTCGGCTCCTTCCTCATATCCCGCCTGGCGAGTATCCGGGGCAGTCGCTGTCGATTGAGATCTATCTTGAAGGCGGCATCCGCACCGTTGAGCTCGGGAGCGTCGCCTTCGCCCACCGCGATCCGGATACTGGTCAGATAGTCCATCCCCCGCTTGAGCTGGTGCGGCTGGCGATCCCGCGCCGGGTCTACACACAGAGCCATCTCGACTTCGTCATTGAAACCGTGGCAGAGATATCACGCCGGCGTGAGCAGCTGCATGGGGTCCGGATTGTGCAGGAGCCGTCATTGCTGAGGCACTTCACGGCGGAGTTTGCGCTCATCTAACGCTGCTGGGGCCGCTTTGATGGCTGATCGGCGGGCAGGCGAAGGGCGCGGCGCTTGGCGGCTCAACAGGCACCGCGCTATACTGTCTGACAGATCCGGCTCTGCAGCGACGTGTTAGACTGATAGTGGCGCGAAGTCGATGATGCGGTTCAGACGGCGGGGCTCGCTGCCCCAGCTACGAAATTATCCGGCCGGGCGCAAGCCCGGTTTACTGCTCTTCCGGCGGCGCGGGCGCCCAGCGGGCGCCATTGGCCGCCGCGTGCAGTCCGTCAGCCCTGGCTCGCGCAGCATCGGGTGGCTGATGGCAGTTGCGATCGTGCTGGCCGTCATCGCGGCAGCTCCGCTGTGGCTACCGGCCGTCTCCTGGGTCATCCCCGATCGCTACATCATGGCATATGCGCCTGAGCCGATCCAGCAGATGGTTTTCCAGGTCAATCCGGCTGAGCAGGTGCCCACTGTTGCGGCAGTGGACAGCGCGGAGGCAGAAAACCTGCTTGCCAGCCTGGCCCCCACCGCGACTCCTACCCCGGGCGGCAGCAACTTCGGTGGGCCGGGCAGCTTTGTCCAACCCACGCCGATGGCAGTCGCGCCGACGCCGACCCTGACTCCTGTGTTCTCCGTGCAGGTTGACTCGCGGGCAGTAGATCGGGAGAACCGCGCTGATCTCGGGGACATCAGCCATCTGCTGACGGGGTTCGAATGGGAACAGCAGGGTTACAACAACTGCGGGCCTGCCTCCGTGCGGACCCTGATGAGCTACTGGGGTGTAGAGTTCACGGAGGCTGAGGCTGCGGCCTATCTGAAGCCGGATCCCGAGGATCCCAACGTGCGCCCGGACGAGATTGCAACCTTCGTCGAGCAGTACGGCTACCAGGCTCTAACCCGGGTAGATGGCGATTTCGACCTGGTCAAGCAGTTCTTGCTGGCAGGCTATCCGGTGCTGATCGAAACCGGGTACGACCCTGAGCCAGACACCATCGGGTGGACGTCGCATTATCTGACCCTGGCTGGCTACTCCGACGAGGGGCTGATTGCGATGGATACCTATCGGCGCCCCAACTGGTTCTACCCGTACAACGAGGTGGATTACTACTGGCGTCAGTTCAACCGGCGCTATATCATCATCTTCCGCCCTGACCAGGCGGTGGCGGTGGCGTCAATAGTCGGCGATGAAATGAATGACACCGTGATGTATGAAAACGCGCTCCGCACCGCGCAGGCCGAATCCAGCCTCAATCGCGAAGATCCTTTCGCATGGTTCAACCTGGGAAGCAGCCTGGTGGCGCTGGGGCGCTATGAGGATGCCGCACTGGCGTTTGATCAGGCCCGGAATCTCGGGCTGCCCAGCCGATTCCTGTGGTATCAGTTCACTCCCTATGAAGCGTATCTGCAGGTTGGCCGATATGAGGATGTCATTGCGCTGGCCGACGATGTCCTGGGCAAGAAAGCCAGTGAGGAGGCCTATTACTACAAAGGACTGGCGCTGCTGGAACTGGGAGAAACCGACCGCGCCCGGATTCAGCTGAGCATGGCTGTTCGCCAGAACAGGAACTATGCTGAGGCTCGGGCCGCCCTTGAGACGCTGGATGGCGGCTGATCGCGCATGAGGCAGCCGGACCGCCGTCACCCTGAACCCCATGTGCGCCGGCGCGGCAGGGGCCGCCTCACGATTGGCCAGCGCAGTGCCCGGGCCGTGATCGCAGGCTCTCTGCTGCTGCTGGTGGTAACCCTGGCTCTGCCGATATGGCTTCCGGGCATTGTGCGCTGGTTGGTACCCGACCGGTACATCATGGCCTACG
Source organism: Anaerolineae bacterium (assembly GCA_034435035.1). Lineage (GTDB taxonomy): Bacteria > Chloroflexota > Anaerolineae > Aggregatilineales > UBA3940 > JAHEME01. The sequence continues at coordinate 99,172 of DAOTXW010000027.1, forward strand.
CGCCGGAGCCGCTGCAGCGCCTGGTCTTTGACACCGATGCCGGTCAGACTCTGCCTACTGCCGCTGCCGTGCCGCCAAACCCGAGCATTGTGCTGCCGCCAACAGAAATCCTGTCACCCTCGCCGCTGCCAACCATCGCTGCGCCGGGGGCCGGAGCGGAGCCTACCCGGGGCGGAGCTGCCCCGACGGTCACTTTCACCCCGGCTTTTTCATCCAGCGACCCCCCCTCCCCGGCGCCTGGCGACTGGCCACCAACGATTCAACTGACCGGGTTCACGCATACCTATCAGGGATGGAACAACTGCGGACCCGCCACCCTGACGACCACGCTGAGTTTCTGGAACCTGAGAGTCACCCAGCCGGACGTCGCTGCGTTCGTCAAGCCCAACCCTGAGGATCGCAACGTAAGGCCGGATGAGCTGGCGGCCTATGTAGAGAGCCTCGGGTATGAGGCCATCGTGCGGGCTGACGGCGACCTGGAACTCCTCAGGCGAATCCTTGCAGCGGGCTACCCGGTGGTCATTGAGAAAGGGTTTGATCCGGAGCCGGATCGGCTTGGCTGGATGGGGCACTATCTGGTACTGACCGGCTATTCCGATGCTGACGGCGTGTTCTATACGATGGACTCGTATCTCGGGCCGGACCGGTCGGAGGGCTATCAGAGTCTTGACCGCTTCTGGGAGCACTTCAATCGATTGTACATGGTGGTGTTCCCGCCGGGGGAGCGGGCCATCCTTGAGGATCTGATTGGGCCTGAGATGGGCGACACGCAGATGTATGCGAACGCCATCACCACCGCACAGGCAGCCGTGCAGCAGAATCCTGCCAACGCCTTTGCCTGGTTCAACATCGGCAGCAGTCTGGCGGCCCTCGGCGACTATGCTGGCGCGGCCACCGCTTTTGACCAGGCGCGCAGCCTCGGGCTCCCATGGCGCATTCTGTGGTATCAGTTCGGGCCGTATGAAGCGTATTTGAAGGTGGGGCGCTACGAGGATGTGCTCACGCTCGCCGATGCAATCCTGGCCGATAATGAATACTCTGAGGAAGCCTACTACTATAAGGGATTGGTCTATTCCCAGCGTGGGCAGGTGAACGCAGCCCGGACGCAGTTCACGCTGGCGCTACGCAACAATGCGCATTATGCCGCTGCGCAGGATGCGCTGGATTCCCTGCCCGATAATTAGCCTCCTGGGCGCAGAGACAGTACACTCACCCCACATTCGAGGACCGCGGGGGGAATCTTTTATGGCGGATGCTCCGGCGCCGCAGGCTGGCACCACAGTACAGGTTGCCCGTTCGACCGTGGTTATCATGGCAGGGCTTGGCCTGGCGCTGGTTCTGGGAATCGTGCGGCAGGCGATCGTATCAGGCCGTTTTGGCACCAGTGCCGCCTATGACGCCTTCTCGGCTGCCAATACGATCCCTGAGCTGCTCTATACGATGCTCTCCGGCGGTGCGCTGGCGTTTGCTTTCATCCCGGTCTATGCAGAATCGCTCAGCCGATCCGAGGCCGCCGCTGCCAACCGCCTGTTCAGCCAGGTATTCAATGCCATTCTGCTGCTGACTGCCGCTGCCTCAGCCGCGTCGGCGGTGGCGGCCCCGCTGCTGGTCTCGGTTCAGTGGGGGGTCGCACCGAGCTTCCCCGCTGAGCAGCAGGCGCTGACCGTTCAGCTGATGCGTGTGCTGCTGCTCTCGACGGTTGTATTCTCAGTCAGCAGCATCCTGACCGGCACACTCCATGCCCGGCAGCACTTCCTGCTGCCGGCGCTGGCGCCCAGCCTGTATACCGGCGGGATCATTATCGGAGCGGTGGTGCTGCAGCCCCTGTGGGGTATCTTTGGCCTGGCATGGGGCGCTGTGATCGGGGCCGGGCTGCACTTCGCAGTCCAGGTCCCGGGACTGCTGCGGTACCAGGTGCGCTGGCTGCCCGCGCTGAGCCTCGCCGATGCCGACGTGCGCCGCGTTGCAGCGCTGATGCTGCCCCGGGTGATCGATCTGCTGATGGCGCGGGCCAGCATTGAGTGGCTTAACAATAACCTGGCGTCCGGGATGGGGGAAGGGCGGGTCTCGGCGCTGCGCTACAGTTATACGCTGATGAATATGCCGTGGACGCTGATCGGCACGGCCATTGCAACAGCCGTCTTCCCCACGATGGCGGCTCTGGCAGCCCGCGGCGATGTAGCGGCGCAGCGGCGCGCCCTCAGCGGCTCCCTGAGGGCCATCCTGACATTGGCCATCCCGGCAGCAGCCGGGCTGCTGGTGCTGGGGCATCCCCTCATCCAGGTGCTGTTTGAACGCGGCGAATTCACACCGCGCAGCACTGAGCTGGTCTACTACTCGTTGCAGTTCTACGCGCTGACCCTGATCAGCCTGTCCATGCTGGACGCGGTAGTGCGGGCCTTTGCGGCACAGAAAGACACGCTGACGCCGCTGCTGGTCTCATTCTTCACGACTGCCCTCAACATCGGTCTGGCGATCTGGCTCTCCCGGCCGATCAACCGGGGTGGGCTGGAGCACGGCGGGCCGCCGCTGGCCAATGGGATCGCGGTCGGGGTGGAGGCGCTCACTGGTATGGTGATCTTGCATCTGCGCTGGCGCGGTGTTGATGCGCGGCGGATCGTGCAGGATGCGGCCAAGGCCGCCGCTGCCGCTGGCGCCATGGCTGCCAGTCTCACCGTGCTGCAAAGGCTATGGCAGCCGCAGCCACCGGTCATGCTGGTAGTGGGTGGCGCGATGGGGGTAGCGGTCTATACAGCGGCGGCGCTGGCACTGGGCATCCATGAGGTGCGGACGATCCCGCTGTCCCTGTTGCAGATAGTGCGGCGCGCCCCCGCGCAGCCACGCATGGATGCATAGCGCGCCGCTGCACGGCGAACCTCGGTCGCAATTGGCGCAATCCATCGCTATATTCTGTTTAGCCTGTGCGCAGGCGTTTAACTCTGGATCACCCGGACAGGATTGGACAAGAGATGGTCAAGATTCTGGTGTGGGTCTTCAATCATCGTTTCTACCCGGTGCTAGTAGGTGTTGTGTTTGTGTTGGCGGCTGTGCTGCTGGCTCGCGATGGCGTGGAATGGTATGACGTTGCGGCGCTGGCGGGTGTTGGCGTGGTGAGCGTAGGGATATGGCTTCTCCTGCGCCCCCAGCAGAGCGGCCCAAACAGTGTGCAGGCCATCCGGGCGCTGATCAAGGATGGCACCCAACCTACATTGATCGAGTTCTACTCATCGTATTGCGTGGGCTGTATGGCGATCCAGCCGGTGGTTGATCAGCTTGCCAAGGAAGCCGGCGAGCGCCTGCGCATCCTGCGTCTGAGCATCGATACTGAACCGGGCAAGACGCTGATGCAGGAGCACAAGGTCGTATTCACGCCGACCTTTGTCTACTATGACGCCCGTGGTAACAAAGTGCGGGACAGCGTGTTCGTGCTGGACAAGGCCAAAATCCTGTACGATCTTGAGCACGCGTAATGCGACGGCTGTTCTTCTGGTGGCGCTACCTGAGCAAACAGGCTCGCTGGGATACCGGCATCACGCCCCCTGAACTGGTGCGCCTGGTGGAGGATGAAGGCCTCCCGCCGGGCCGCGCGCTGGACTTGGGCTGCGGAACTGGCACCAATACGCTGTATCTGGCGGATAAGGGATGGCAGGCTGTCGGCGTGGACTTTGTGGCGGATGCTGTCCGGACGGCGCGCCGTCGGGCACGACAACATGGAGTAGCCGGGCGGACACGCTTCCTGGTGGGTGATGTATGCCGACTGGACAGGCTTCCGCTGGATGCGCCTGTTGATCTGTGTGTGGATATCGGCTGCGCTCACAGCCTGAGTGCAGCCCAGCGGGCACAGTACGCGGAGCAGGTCGCAAGGGTGCTGCGTCCCGGCGGGCTGCTCCTGCTGTACATGTTCCGTCCGACCGAGCAGCGTCGCGTGGGTCTCGAGCCGGAGGCTGTGGAGGCGCTGTTCTCCGAGCACTTTCGCCTGCAGCTGGTAGAGATCGGTGAGGATCGGGCCGCACAGGCTGGCTCCGCCTGGTATCGGTTTGAGCGAAGAGCCGCCAGCTGATGCGCATTCTGTTCCTGTTCTTTGATGGCATCGGGCTGGGGGATGAGGATCCGGAGCGCAACCCCTTTGCCGCGGCGCAGGCACCGACCCTGTCGCAACTGGCAGGGGGACAGCGCTGGGTGCGGGGATCGGAGCGCCGGGACAGCGGCAGAGCGCTGTTTGCGCCAACCGACGCCTGTATGGGTGTGGAGGGAAAGCCGCAGAGCGCTACCGGGCAGGCGGCGATCCTGACCGGCCTGAATGTGCCCCGGCTAATCGGGCGGCACTACGGCCCCAAGCCCATCCCGGAGATCGCCGAAATTGTCATGCGCGAGAGCGTCATTAGCCGGCTGGCCGCCTGTGGGCGCAGCGCTGGCCTGCTCAACGCGTATCCGTCGCAGCATCTGGCCAGCCTCCGCAGTGGCAAACGATTGCTCTCGGCCAGCCAACTGGCACTGCACGTGGCCGGCGTGGAATTGCGCGATGGGCATGCCCTGCTGGAGGGGCGGGCTCTATCGGCTGACTTCACCGGGCAGATGTGGTGGAGCCATGCCGCGCTGCGCGATAGCGCAAGCCAGGAATGGCGTGCCCGATCAGGGGACGAGGCTCCGCCCGTTATGACCCCTTATGATGCCGGCCACAAGCTGGCGGCACTGGCTGAAGAGAAGGATTTCACCTTCTTTGACTGCTGGCTGACTGATTATGTGGGGCACCGGGGCAGCCTGACCGATGCAGTCCAGACAGTTGAATTGATGGACGGTGTGCTGGCGGGACTGCTGGCTGCATGGGATGACTCGGCGGGGCTGGTCGTCATCACCAGTGATCATGGCAACCTGGAGGACATGGCAGAGCGCGGCCACACCCGCAATCTGGTGCCGACAGTGATCTTTGGCGAAGCCCGGCATGCCTTCGCGAGCGGACTGACAGATCTCACCGGATTTGCGCCTGCGCTTCTGACTGCGCTGTGCTGATGGGCTGTGATCAGCAGATGGCATGAGGTGATTGACGGCGCACCCCCTACCGTCTTATGATGAGTATCAGAGTGCGATGACTCTCATCCCCGGGGTGTTCCCGTGTCTGAACAGATTTCCCCTGCACTTACATCTGAAGAGAGGCGGATACTTCTGACCCTGGCGCGCCAGGCGATTGACGCAGCCGCCCGACATCGTCCACTTCCGTCCGTCGCTCTCGATGAGCTGCCGGCGGCGCTGCGGGAGCCCAAAGCATGTTTTGTCACCCTGCACAAACATGGCCAGCTCCGCGGCTGCACCGGTGTCCTGAGCGCCCGCGCTCCGCTGGCACTGGAAGTGGTCCGCACAGCCAGCCAGACCGCCATGGCCGATCCCCGGTTCTGGCCCGTGACCCCCGACGAGGTCGCCGAATTGGAGATCGAGATCTCTGTCCTCACCCCTCCCTCCCGGCTCGACTATAGCACATCCGCCAGTCTGCCCGGGCTGCTGCGGCCGGGCATCGATGGTGTAACGCTGATCAGGGGCCCGCACCGTGCCACGTTTCTGCCGCAGGTGTGGGAAAAAGTCCCCGATGCCACCACATTCCTGGATATGTTGTGCGAGAAGATGGGACTGCCGCGCCGATCCTGGCTGTATGCGCATCTGGATGTTGAGACGTATCAGGTTGAAGAGTTCTCTGAGGCCACCGTAGGGCCGGTGTAGCCATCTGTTAATCGGACGGGATGAACTCAAACCGCCCGGTTTGCTCATCCAGAAAGAACTTCTCGCCCCCAAAAGTTTCCAATGTGTGCTGACCCGGGCGCGGCACGTAGACCCCGCTGCGGTCCACCATTCCACCCGCGTCATAGCGATAGGTTGTGATGAACTTGATCTCCGGGCTGGTTGCCCACCCGATCCGGGCACGCTGCTCACCGGTGAGCTTTTCCCGCCAGACCTTGCCAAACCCCCGCACGGGCTGCAGCAGCCCGGCAGGTTGAGTCATCGTCAGATCGAAGGGGATCTCGGTGTCGCTGTTCCAGTCGTCGGTGAACGCCAGCCAGATGCCCTGATCGTCCGCTCCTTCGTCGAAGATCGCGACCCAGATCTCTCCGCTGCCCGGTGCGAACTCGTGGGATTCCCTGCAGCGCTCCTCAAAAGTCCTGCCGACCCAGAACATGCGGCCCGATTCAAATGCCTGCTCAACCACCTCGGCCCGGCAGGCATAGGGTGTGGGAAAGATCTCCGGCGAACCGGTTGCAGCCGGCTGATCCGCGCCGCGGGCGGGTTCTTCGCCGGTGACGATCAGGTAGATCGGAGTCTGTGTGGGTAAAGGGGTCAGCGTGCCGCCTGTGCAGGCCGACAGAAGCGCTGCGATCAGGGCGAGGGCAGCCAGGCATATCGAACGCCAGGCATGCGCCGTTCCACGAATCATCATAGATGCTCTCCTCTGACAGTCCACGCGGGCGATTGTAGCATCTGGCCATGGACGCCGCTAATGCGGCGAGTCTTGCGCCCTGCGCTTTCAGCCGATACACTGAGGCCGGGCCAGGGTTCCGCGACTTCGGCCTTCATCCGAGTGAGGGCATACAGGCATTGAGCGAAGCAGCGATCAGCGGTAAGCGCGTGCTGGTCACCGGCGCGACCGGTTTCATCGGTGCGCATTTGTGCCGGCGGCTGGCATCAGAGGGGGCGCACGTCCTGGCATTGGAGCGGAAGCCGGGGCGGGGCGGTGCACTGGCAGCATCCGGTATCGAGGTCGTGACAGGAGACATCACGGATGGCCCTCGCATGGAAGCTATCCTGGCGCACGGGGTGGATGTCATAGTGCATCTGGCCGCCTGGCTGCGGGGCCGCAACCTACGCGAGGCTGTGCTCGTCAATGAAACGGCTTCTCGCAGCCTGGCGGAGGCCAGCGTGCGCCATTCAGTGAGCCGCTTTGTTTTCACAAGCAGCATCGCGGTCTATGGGCTGCATGGGAATCAGGATGTGGCTGAAGACTGGCCTCTTCAGACTTACGGCGATCCATACGGTGACAGCAAGATCCGGGCTGAGGCTGTGCTGCAGCAGGTAAGCCACGAAACCGGACTTGCGCTGGTGATTGTCCGGCCCGGGATGGTCTACGGACCGGGATCGCCCGGCTGGACAATCCGGATGGCGCGCTGGGCGCGTCAGGGTATCCTGCCGCTGGTGGATGGTGGGCGCGGCACGGCCTACCCGATCTACATTGACAACCTCCTCGACCTGATCATGCTTTGCCTGTGGCACCCGGCGGCAGTCGGCGGAGTTTTTAACGGAGTCGATGATGGGCCGGTTACGCTGGCTGAGTATCTGGGGGCCTACATGAAGATGGCCGGGACCAGCCGCGCGCTGCGGCTGCCGGGATGGCTGGTATCGCTGGCAGCCGGGGCACTCGATCCCCTGCTGCCCGGGATCAGCCTGCGCTACGTTGCCAGCCAGATGCAGGGCACCGGGCAAGTGCTCAACAACCGGAGTAAACAACTGCTCGGGTGGCAGCAGCAGATCTCACTGGAAGAAGGACTGCGGCGATCGGAAGCCTGGCTGCGCGCGGCGCAGTACCTGTAGCGCTATGATTATCTGGGTGGCTGTCCTGCTGGCTGCCGCGTCAGCGGCTGCAGCCTACTGGCTGCTGGTCATCACCGAAGGTGTGTATCTGGGACCAAGAGTTGTCACCTGTCTGTACGATCTGACCGCCGCACGCTACGACTCGATCAAGGGGTTTGACGCTCACGCCGAAGCGATCTGCCTGGGGCAACCCCTGGCTGATGCTCTGCGCGACATGGGGTGCCCGCTGGTGCTGGATATAGGCACAGGCACGGGGCGCCTACCGCTGGCACTGCTGGGTCAGCCGGGATTCCAGGGGCGCATTATTGGCATCGATGCCTCGCGGCGTATGCTTACCCTTGCCGCGGGCAAGCTGTCCGGCTACCGGGACCGGGTGATGATGATCTGGCGCGACGGAAGCAGTCTGCCATTTGGCGATGGGGTCTTCTCTGCGGTCACCTGCTTAGAAATGCTCGAGTTCACACCGGATCCTGAGTTTCAGCTGCGGGAGGCGGCGCGGGTGCTGCGCCCAGGTGGGCTGCTGCTGACCTCGAGGCGCCGGGGCGTGGATGCTCATCTGATGCCCGGCAAGACGCACAGCCCAGCTGCCTTGACTTCGCTGCTGGAGGAACTGGGGATGTGGCAGATTCGCATCGAGGCCTGGCAGGTTGATTATGATCTGGTCTGGGCGCAGCGCAGCGGAGAAAGCCCTCCGGGTAGCTGTCAGCCGATTGAGGTGCTGCTGTGCGCTTCATGCTGGCAGCCGGGGCTGGATATTTCCCCGAGTGTACTGCGCTGCCCTGTCTGTGGCACAGATTACCGGGTGGCGGATGGCGTGATCCTGATGCCGCGGCTGCCCGATGCATCCACCCGGTATAACAGGAGGTGATCTGATGTATCTGTGCCGCTATGCTGCACCGGAGGGACCCCGCTATGGAATTTGCAGGGATGGCGAGCTGCTGGCTCTGGATGGGGATCCGTTCGATACGCCATGGAAGCCCGGCATGCCTATAGGGCCGGTGGGGCGGGTCAACCTGCTGGCGCCAACTGTGCCCAGCAAGATCGTGTGCGTGGGGAGGAACTATATTGCTCATGCCCAGGAGCTTGGGAATGAGGTCCCCACCGAACCGCTCCTTTTCTTGAAACCCCCCAGCGCGGTGATCGGACCGGGGGCTGCCATCGAGATTCTGCCAGAGATGGGCCGAGTCGATCACGAAGCCGAGCTGGCTGTCGTGATCGGCCGCCGCGGCCGCTTCATTTCCGCTGCGGAAGCGCAGCACTATGTGCTGGGCTATACTTGCGCCAACGATGTCAGCGACCGCGACTTTCAGAAGAAGGACGGCCAGTGGACACGTGCCAAAGGCTTTGACACATTTTGCAGCGTCGGCCCCTGGATCGTGGCCGATCTTGATCCAGCGGATATCCGGGTCACCTGCCATGTCAACCGCGATCTCCGGCAGGACGCTCGTACCAGTCAGATGGTGTTCTCCGTGCCCTTTCTGATCGCCTATATCTCGCGGATCATGACGCTGGAGGCCGGGGACCTGATTCTGACTGGCACACCGGCTGGGGTAGGGCCACTCGCACCCGGCGATCGCGTCGATGTGTCAGTCGAAGGAATCGGTGTGCTCAGCAATCCGGTTGTCACACGCAGCTAACGCGCGGACCGGGTGGGCTTGTGCAGTCGGGCAAACCGGTGTACAAATAGTAAGAAACCGGTTAGCGCACTCGAACGATGGCTTTGCTGCTTGGATGGCGAAGCCAGTGAAGGATGGTCCGTGGTCACCAAACCACTCAATTATCCCCGTGAACCTCTGGAAGAAGAACCCGGTGCGCTGGAAGATCAGGCGCCTTTTCAGGTCCAGGATACTGAGCCATCGCCTCCACCCGCTGAGCTCACGCCTGAACGGTCGGGGCCGGCCTGGCGCGTGCTGTTCCACCTGAGCGGGGCCCAGGCCACCACGATCGGTCTGGATGTATGGCGGGTGACCGTTCTGGGACGCGGCGATCAGATGAGCGCATTCCGGCCCGATCTGGACTTCACGCCCCATGGGGCCATGCGGCACGGAGTCTCTCGCCGCCATGCCCTGATTCGCCCTGGTGAGCAGCTTCTGTATCTGATTGACCAGAACAGTACGAATGGGACCTGGGTCAACGGGCGGCGGCTACTGCCGGGGCGGGACTTTCCTCTGTCGGATGGGGACGTCATTGAGCTTGGCGCCCTGCGGATGACCCTGCGGATTGTCCACACCCCGGATGAGCCCGGGCAGGAAACATCCCAGCGCCCATCGAGGAATCCGCTGAGGCGCTGGGTCAGCGGGCGGGCACACCAAGATCGGGATCCCTCCGCCGGCTCTGGCCCCCGTGATGGATGAGAGGATCTCAGCAACGCAAAGGAGCAGGCCGAGCCTGCTCCTTTGTCTGACGGAAGCGCGTTGCTGAGGGTGGTGAGGATGCTTCCGCCGCAGGGTGGGCGCCGCGTGCGGGATGATAGTGTGCAGGGAATCAGGAGGACGGCGGTTTCCACCACTGTTTGCTTGTGACTCTACTGTAGCGCAGTGGGATTGCAGCCGTGTTACAACTTACACGGATATTGTAACAGAATGCTTACAAACCGCCTGCGCGGTCAGTCCGAAGACAGCAGGTAGCCAACACCGGGCACAGTGAGAATGTAGGATGGCTCACGCGGATCGTCCTCCAGCTTCTGCCGGAGCCGCGAGATGTTAACCCGGAGTATGGCCAGATCGCTGCGGTATTCGTCACCCCAGACGCGCCCCAACAGATCCTCATGCAACAGAACCTGCCCCGGGTGCTGCACCAGCATGCGCAGTAATTCGTACTCCGTCGGGGTCAGATGTAGTTCCTGATCACGCAGCCACACCCGGCGGCGCCGCATATCCACCTGGAGATCGCGGTACAGGAAGGTTGTAGCGTCCCCGGGATGTGGCGACCACTGAACGCGTCTCAACACAGCCTGAATCCGGGCTTCTAACTCGCGGGCTCCGAACGGCTTGGTCAGATAGTCGTCGGCCCCGAGCTCAAGCCCCTGAACCTTGCTTGGTTCATCATCCCGGGCGGTCAGAATCACGATCGGGAGGGTCGAATACTCGCGGATCCGGCGCAATACATCGAATCCATCGATGTCCGGCAGCCCCAGGTCAAGGATGATCAGATCAGGTTGCTCCTGCTCGCATACCCGAAGCGCCTCGCTGCCTGAACCGGCAGCCAGAACATCGAAGCCAGCCAGATTGAGCGAAGTCCGGATGAAACGCACGATCTTGGGCTCATCATCAACTATGAGAATCGTTTGCTTTTTCATCGGCGTACCTTCCCTCCTGAGAAGCGCCCACGGTTGCGGCTGGCAGTGAGAATGTGAAGGTGCTTCCTTCTCCCAGCATGCTATCCACCCAGATGCCCCCGCCAAGTGCTTCAACCAGGCCGCGGCAGATGGCCAGCCCAAGCCCGATGCCATGTCGACCGCGATCCGGGTTCTGATCGATCTGATAGAAACGGTCGAAGATGTGGAGCTGGTGCTCCGGTGCAATCCCGGCGCCCCTGTCGGCCACAGATACCAGGAGCTGCCGATCCTGATGTGTGGCCCGCACGACAATGGGCATCCCGGCAGGTGAGTACTTGGCTGCATTGTCCAGCAGATTGGCCACAATCTGCTCAACCCGTCGGGCATCGCCCTGGCAGGGGACAAGATTCCCCTCAATCTCCAGCGACACCGGATGGTTGACCAGGCGCTTCTGCGCCGCGCTGACCGCCCTCTGTAAGGTGGCGCCGAGGTCAATGATCTGAGGCTGAATATGGAGGATGCCAGCCTCAATCCGGGACATCTCGAGCAGATTGCTGATCAGCTCGGTCAGCTTGTCGGCTTCTTCTTCGATGTCGCACAGATGCTGCTGGAGCAGATCAGCAGCCAGCTGATGATAGTGCTCTCGCAGCATGGATGCGCTCCCCTTGATGGTAGCGAGAGGCGTCCTGAGTTCGTGAGAGACGGTCGAAAGCAGCAGACTCTTCAGACGCTCTGCCTCCTGGGCCTGACTCACAGCCACCCTCAATTCATCAACTACCTGAGCAAGCTCCTGGGTGCGAGCGTCCACGATTCGCTCCAGTTCGCGTGCATGCCGATGAGCATCCACATACAACTGTGCCTTGGTGATCGCACCGGCAATCTGATGAGCGATAGTGGTCAGAAATGCCAGCTGGGCAGGCCTGATAGGTTCATGAGCCGATGTGCGTGCCTCGAGCACGCCAACCAGATCACCGGGAACGGTCATCAGGGGGATGGTGACTTGATTGCTGCGCGGTACCTCGCTGGCTGCTGTGGAAATGTCGGATGACTCGATCATGACCACCGGTGCGCGTGTCTGCGCGGCCTGGCCAGCCGCGCCCTGCCCCGGGGCCAACAGCAGGGATTCCCGAACCTGATCCTCGATGAAGCCGGCGTAGCTCACCAGGTTGAGCACCGCCGACTTCTCGTCCCACATATAGATCGCACCGGCCTCCCAGCCGATCGCCCGGAGGGCACTGCGGAGCGAGAGATCGAGCACTTCCTGCAAGTTGAGCGAAGCGTTGATGATGGCAGCGACCTCGTTCAGTGCGGTTATATCCCCGGCCTGCCCAATCAACGGTTCATCTGGCTGCCCGGGACGCGCCGAACCCGGGCTCCATCGGCGCAGGATAACAAGCCAGACGATTGAGGTTACTGCCCAGAATGCCAGGCCAACCGGGATCAGACCGCAAATAGATGCCAGACCATGCCGGGTTCCGGGTGGTCTGCTGAGCGAAGCTGCCACCAGTAGCAGGGCGATGATCACGCCCTGCAAGGCGATCACAGCCGCAACCTGCCCGGGTGCGGCACGCTCACTATAAGGTGCTTGCGGTTGAGAGGGGGTTTGGAGCATCGCGTCAAGCCAGCATCCTGTGCGGGCGGGAGTCGGGCCTGCCCGGATAGGTGTAGTGTAGCCAGAACACCCGCCCGCCACAACCGCAGGAAAAGCACAGGATACAGCTGGCCCGCGCCGTATGCATCTGCTAGAATGTGCCGCCGTCACTGACCGAGGCGAGATTCATGGCAAAACTGCGCAGCAAGCTGATCCTGGGGGCTCTGTTTGGGCTGGGGGTGATAGTGGCCCTCTTGCTTTACACCGACCTGAGACACATCGGCGAGAACCTGCGCAGCTTCCCCCTGCTGCTGTTCGTACCTGTGCTTGGCTTCACTCTATTCAACTATGCGCTGCGTTGGATGAAGTGGCACCGGTATTTACGCCTGGTAGGCGTCCACGCCATGAGGCCTATCGACAGCGCTGCGTTGTTCGTCTCCGGCTTTGTGCTGGCTCTTTCGCCGGGCAAAGTGGCGGAGCTGTTGAAGGCAGCGATCCTGCGTGCCATGACCGGCATGCCGGTGGCTCGCACTGCGCCAGTGGTTCTGGCCGAACGGGCGACCGACGGGCTGGGGATGATGATCCTGGCAGCCATGGGCTTTGCCGGGATGCTCACCAGCGCCAGGGGGCAGCAGGAAGTGCTTGAGCGGTACCTGCCGGCTTATTTCACGGTTCTGGCGGTGCTGCTCGGTGGCATCATGTTGATTCAGGTGCGGCCGCTGTTCAACTGGCTGCTTGCCTGCATGGAACGCATGCCGCTGATCGGGCGGATCAGCCACACGCTGCACGAACTCTATCAATCCAGCTATCAACTTCTGCGGCCCGGGCCGCTGCTGATGGCGATTGGCATCGGGGTCATCAGCTGGGCGGGAGAGTGTGTGGCCTTCTACCTTATCCTGGCCGGTCTGGGGCTGGAACCGGGCCTGCTGCTGCTCTCTCAGGCGACTTTCATCCTGGCCGTGTCATCTATCATTGGGGCGGTGAGCGGTCTGCCCGGTGGGCTGGGGGCAGCCGAGCTGTCGATTGTGGGGATGGTGCAGCTTCTGATACTGGCGCGCCCCGACCCGGGGCTGGCCGGGACGGCGGCGATCCTGGTGAGGCTGGCAACTCTGTGGTTCGGTGCAGGTTTGGGTCTGGTGACAGCGATTCTGTTTCGCCATCGTCTGTTTCCGGATAAAGCGGCGGATCTGTGGGCGCCAGACACGGAGTCTGCCAGCGCTGGGGGTACAACCGGGTTTTGACTCTGGGACAGGATGAGTATACTGCTGCTAGAGCAGGCGCATTTCTTGGGTGACCTGCAGCTACACAGGTAAATACCATGGCAACCCCTGTCTGGAGAATCGAACTTCATTCCCACACCATCTACTCCAAAGATAGCCTGACACGCCTTGGCCGGATACAGGCCATCTGCCAAGAGCATCGCCTTGACAGATTGGCAATCACTGATCACAACACGGCGCGGGGCGCCTTTGAACTCGCGCGGATGTACCCAATGCTGATCATACCCGGCGAGGAGATCATGACCACCAAGGGGGAACTGCTGGCCTGGTATATCACCGAGGAGGTTCCTGCGGGTCTGACGCCTCAGGAGACTATCGCCCGGCTGCGCAGCCAGGGGGCGGTGATCGGCGTTTCACACCCGTTCGACCGGTACCGGCGAGGGGCATGGCGGCTTGAGGATCTGCTGGCGATCGCGGACGATGTGGATGCCATCGAGGTCTTCAACTCCCGGTGCCTGCATCTTGAGGATAATGCTGAGGCGGAGAAGTTCGCCCGGCAGCACGGAAAGCTGATGAGTTGTGGGAGTGATGCCCATGTAGCGGCGGAGTACGCTATGGCGGTGCTGACGGCACGGCCGTTCGCCAACACCGCCGACGGGCTGCGCCAGGCGCTTCGAGAGGGTACCCGTGAGGGGCGGCTCAGCTCTCCGCTGGTGCACTTCAGCTCGCGCTATGCCAAGTGGATGAAGCGGCTGCGACCCTCTCTTCGGCAACCGTAGCGGATCGCTCACCGGAGGATAGGCACCGTATGGACTTCGTGGTCGCCTTTGTAGCAGGTGTGATTCCGATGCTCATCTATCCGCTCTTCCTATACTGGATGGATCGGTATGAGAAGGAGCCGGCAGGTTTACTGATTGCGGTGTTTCTGTGGGGTTTTGTTCCGGCGGCGATCTTCTCGCTGATCAGTCAGCTGATCCTGGAAGTGCCGCTGTATCTACTGGACGGGACATCCGAGACAGTCGACCTGGTGGGGAGCATTGTGGTGGCGCCGATCACTGAGGAGATTTTCAAGGGGCTGGCGGTGCTGGCCATCTTCCTGCTGTGGCGTAACGAGTTCGACGGCGTCTTTGATGGCATCATCTACGGCGGGCTGGTCGGCTTTGGGTTTGCGGCCATCGAGAACGTCCTGTATTTCCTGGAAGGGGGGGTTGAGCTGGTCATCCTGCGGGGAGTGGTGTTCGGTCTCAACCATGCTTTCTTCACCAGCCTGACCGGGATCGGCCTGGGAATCGCCCGCCATGCACGCAGAGCCTGGGCGCGCTTGCTGGCGCCCTTGATTGGGCTGGCGGCTGCGGTGGTCATGCACAGCCTGCATAATACGACCGTATCGCTTGTCGAAGCGATGCCGGCCCTGCTGTGTGTGACCTTCCTGGCGGACTGGGGTGGGGTGCTGTTCGTACTGGTTGTCATGGTGCTTGCGATCCGGCGCGAGCGAGAGTGGATCGTGGCTCAGCTGGCCGATGAAGTAGAGCAGGCGACCCTCCGCGAGCCGCAGTATCAGGCTGCCGTGTCAGTGGCTCGCCGCATGTCCGCGCGGCTGTCCGCGCTGGGGGCAGGGGGGCCTGCAAGCTGGTGGAAAGTGGGGCGCTTCTTCCACATTCTCACCGAGCTGGCTTACAAGAAGCACGCTCGCTCGCGGCGCGGGGATCGTGGCGCAACCGAGCAGCAGATCAGCGCGCTGCGCCAGGAGGCGCAGAGGCTGAGCGCCGAGCTGGCGCATCTGCGCTTCTAACCCGCACCAGCCGAGGCGACAATCCGGATGAGGCGCGGCTTCCAGGTAAGCCTGCCGGAGGCATCTGCGCAGGCTTGCAGGTTCTCGCGCAGGTCGCTCAGGCACAGGGCACGGATCTCCTCGGGCATGTTGTCAACTTCCACACTGCGCATCGGCCACGAAAGTTTGTAGCGAATGAAGGCGTTGATATCGGGTAGCTGGACGTGCAATGTTCGCTGCTCCAGCCTGATATGAGTGAAGCCGGCCTGGTTGAGCAGCGGCTCCAGCCCGACGATGGAGTCGAGATCATCCCAGGGAATCGCCAGCGTCATCCGATCCCGGAATGCCGCCAGCGCCGGCGGAGGATCCTCGGTAGCGTAGCCTGCGATGATCTCCGACACCATCTCGCTGAGATCGTCAGGCTCATCCCATTCCAGAGCAACCAGCCGGCCATGCTCCCTGAGCACGCGGCGGGCTTCACCAAGCGCCTGCCGGGGTTCCGTGCTGTTGAGAGCGAACGCGGCAATGACAACGGAGAATGAGGCGGCGCGAAATGGCAGGCTGTGCATATCCCCCTGAACGGGGTGCGGAGTCCGCAGCGCCGCGGCGCTGCGGACCATGCCTCTGGACAGGTCGAGGCTCACGACGGTGCCCGCGGCCCGCGCTGCCTCGCGGGCGGCCAGACCGGTGCCACAGCCGAGATCCAGCACGCGGTCGTCTGCCCGGAGCTGAGCCGAGTTGACCAGCCACTCCACCAGCGGCTGGAAGACTGGCTCGATGCTGTGCGCATATAGAGGAGCGACCTGGTCAAAGTATGCTGCGATCTGAGCCTGCCAGCTGTGCTGCATGAGGGCTACTGCCCGCGGACAGGCTCAAGCGTTGCCGTCGAGTAGACGATGTTGAAAGACAGGCTGTAGATCACCACACTCCGATACTGATCCATTGAAGTGCCAGCCGGGATCTCAAAGTTCTGGGCGGCTGTGGCGCTGCGAAGCGGCCCCAGATCGATCGAACCCACCAGCGCCTCTGTGCTGGTGCGCGGCGCGGGGTGGGTGGAGAGCAGCACACGCAGGTCCGGGCCGCTGGTGACCGCGAAAGGATCAAGCCGCAGCACTCGCTGCGTCTCTCCGACCTGATAGATGGAGGCTGTGCCAGTGCCCTGGTGGGTGGCATCAATGGTGGTGAAGTCGCCCGCCAGGATCACGAACGGCTGGTTGCTCATGGCGACGCTCTCGGCGCCTGCCGTTGCCATCATCTCCTCGATGATCGGATTCAGCGTCGGGGTAGCGGTGCCGGCTGCGGGTGTTTCGCTCAGGGCGGCAGACTCCGGGGGCAGATCGGAGCCGTCAGGCTGGAGAGTGGCCGTCGGCTCCTCATCGACCTCGTCCCGAAATGGCGCGGTCCACAGGCTGCTGGTGGCCACACAGGCGATTAGCAGGGCCAGCATACCCAGGGCGATCCAGCGCTGGATGTTCACGGCAGCCCGCTCCGGGTTTCGGCAACCAGATGATCGACTACTGCAATCAGCGCCTCTGCCGACGTGGCTCCCTCGGCAAGGCGCTGCTGATAGACCCGGATCTGGCGATCGGCGCTGGAGCCATTGCGTGCAATAACCCGGGCATACTGCACGTCGGCGCGGCTGTCCAGCTCATCCAGCACGTCGTCGAGCAGGTCGATCAGCTCATCGATCAGGTCGGGAAGGGGCACTTCCTGCTCCTTGCCGAAGTCAATGAGTTTTCCCGTGACTCCATAGCGGACTGCGCGCCATTTGTTTTCGTTGATCAGGTCGCGTCGATAGATACGCCAGCCCAGGTTCTGCTGGCGCAGCCGGATCAGCTTGGCCACGACTGCCTGAAACAGGGCGGCGATGCAGATGGCTTCGTCCAGGGTGGTGGCGATGTCGGCAATCCGGAACTCCAGCGTGCTGTAGCGCGGGTGCGGGCGGATATCCCACCAGATGCGGGTTGCATCGGCGACGTCGGACACGTCGCGGCCCAATGCGCCAACCCGCGCCAGCACCTTGACGAAGTTCTCATACTCAGTCCATGAGCGGAACTCCATGGGGAGGCCAGTGCGCGGCAGGGAGCGGAACACAATGCTGCGGTAGCTCTTCAACCCGGTGAGATGGCCCATCCAGAATGGCGAACTGGTGGACAGCGCCAGGATGTGGGGCACGAAGTAGCGTGCCTGGTTCATCACCGTGATCATGAGCTCACGCTGAGCAGGTGTGTCATCAAAACCAATGTGGACGTGCATGCCGAAGATCAGCAGGCTGCGAACCACGTGCTGCATGTCCTCGGTAAACTCCACATAACGCTCGCTGTCGGAGATAACCTGATCAGCCCAGTGAGAGAACGGGTGTGTGCCAGCGGCAGCCAGCTGAAGCCCCGCGCTGTCGGCTATCTCCACCATCGTCCGGCGCAGGCGCCCCAGATCGGCGCGCGCTTCATGCACCGTCCGGCAGATGCGCGTTCCCACTTCGACCTGGGACTGCATGAACTCCTGCTTGATCTGGTCTCCCAGCACCCGGCCATGCTCAAGGAACTGCTGGATGTAGGCCGTCAGTTCGCGCGAGCGCGGGTCGATGATCTGATATTCCTCCTCGATTCCCAGTGTCAGCGGGGCGGTGACCATGCGATCGGCCTCTCCGGTAAAGGGGCTGATCTAGCCCACTGCGTTCAAATGGAACCGCTGCTCGATCAGCGCGATGTGTTCATCTGTCAGCGGGGACAGAGGCGGGCGTACAGCGGCCTGGCTGATGAGCCGGCCAGCGGCCAGCAGCCATTTGATGGCCGAAATCCGCGGCAGGCCGTCAAGCTGCTGATAGGCGTTGTTAAGGCGCTCCTGCGCCGGCCCGGAAGGCTCGCCGGTGGCGGCTGCATCGTAGGCTGCACGCACAAGCGCAGGGAACAGTCCGGCCAGCGCCGTGATCGCCCCTGCAACCCCCCAGCCGATGGCCGGTGTCAGCAGACGATCGTCGCCGATCAACACCTGGAAGCCCGGCCAGCGGCTGACCAGCGTTTGCGCGTGCATCGGATCCCCGCTGCTGTCCTTGATCCCGATCACCTGCTCAGGAAAGGCGTCGGTCAGCCGCGCGATCAGCTCAAGCGAAACCGGGGGCGCACTGACGAAGGGATTGTGGTAAAGCATCAACCAACCATCGGATGGCATTGCGGTCGTGATAATCGTTGTATAGAAGTGGACCAGACCCTCCAGGGGGGGGTCTGCGTAGAAGAAAGGCGGGATCGGCACAATGCCGGTCACTCCGGCATCAAATGCTGCCCGCGCGAGTTCACAGGCATCTGTCAGACTGGCAGCGCCTGTCCCCGCCAGTATTCGCAATCCTGTGTCGGCGCCCACGGCAGCCCGGAACAGCGCGCGGCGCTCGGCAACGCTCAGGGATGGGCCTTCGCCGGTGGTGCCGGCTACCAGAACGCCATGACAACCCTGTGCCGCCAGATGACCCAACAGTGACACCAGGTCGCCGAGGGCAAGCCCACCGTCGTCATCAAAGGGTGTGGCGACTGCTGCATATATGCCTGCGAGCGAGGGTGTCATGGGTACTCCTTCGGTTAGTGCAGAATCGGCAGGCTGTTGAGCCGACTAGACACCTATCGGTGGCAATGCTACAATCGGCTCTCCGATCAGATGGAGAATACAACGATGCCTCACACGATTCTATACATTGAGGACGAATCCGCAATCGTTGAACTGGTCCACATGATCCTGGAGCACCCGCAGATCCGGCTGCTGTCCGCGTCCACCTGCTTCGAGGGTATGGCGCTGGCACGCCGCGAGCATCCTGACCTGGTCATCGCAGATGTGATGATGCCCGACCGCAGCGGTTGGACGCTGTATGAGGAGCTTCGCGCTGACAGCGCCTTCAATCAAGTGCCGGTCATCATGCTCACCGGCCAGCTTCATCGGTACCGTATCATGAAGCAGTTTGCCCACAGCCCGATTGATGCCTATATTACCAAGCCGTTTGACGCGGGCACCCTCCGCCTGCAGGTGGAGGCGATGCTCGGCGCAACTCTGTGGCCTGCACCCGCAGGGCGAAGGGTTTCTGCCTGATCCGTGCATACTCCTGCTTCCTTTCTTACTTCTACTGGCGGGCTGAATGGACCACTCCTTTCGTAAGTACCTGCTGGATCGCAATCATGCCGGGATACGCTTTGCCGTCGTGCTGGCGCTGATCCTGGGCATGCTGCTCGGCCTGTTGGTACTGATGCCAGCTGCTCTGGGGCTCCTGCGGATGACGGGCCTGCCAGAGCTCTGTGTCAGTGTTGTCGGGGTCCTGGCTTTCGGGCTTGTAGTCTCATGGGGCGTGGAAAAGTATCTGCCGAATCTCTGGCCAAGCGGCAATCGCCTTGAAGTCAGCGACGAGTATCTGATCCTGCGCCAGGGGGTGCGCGAATCGATTACGCTGAAGTGGCGCGACCGCATCAATGTACTGTCCTGGCACTTTGTGATACGGCGCGGGCGGACATGGGTGCCGCGGGGGTGGTACTGCGCCGCCTGCCGCCTGACGCAGGATGAGAATGTGATCTCGGTGTACAGTTTCATGAAGCCGGAACAGGCTGAGCAGATGCCTCAGTGGCGCGGCTTTGAGCTGCTGGTATCTGCCAAACAAGCTCCACGGCGCGGGGAGGAATATCTGCTCGCCAGGGTGGCCGAGCAGGGTCAACTGCGCAGTGCCGAGAAGGATCGCTGGGACTCCGGTGTGGAGATGCAGCCCGGTGACTTCGCTGAGTTCGTTGGCCTGCTGGCGGCGCGTGTGCCGGACTGGCCGCAGGGGCCCCGGTAACCCTGGAAACGTGACTCCGAGCATGGCTGTCCGCAGGGCACCTCCCGTCTTGATCAGGCGGCAACTGGCAGCGGCTCTGCTGGCACTTGCCGCGATCGGACAGCCCGAGCATCTCCGTATGACGCGGGCGGCAGCGCCAGCGGTTGACCCACGATTCGGCCTCATTGAGC
This sequence comes from Anaerolineae bacterium, assembly GCA_034435035.1. GTDB lineage: Bacteria > Chloroflexota > Anaerolineae > Aggregatilineales > UBA3940 > JAHEME01. The sequence goes on from DAOTXW010000027.1 coordinate 119,580, forward strand.
CCCATGCTGCCCCGGCGCGAGCCGATGAGATCGGGGCCGCATGGGGGCGGGCGCGATTCCACTGGGGGCTGATACAGCCTGATGGCCCCGATCAGTGGATCGAAGCTGAAATGACGCAGCCTCAGCTTCTAGCTGAACAGGATGCCGGGCGTGAGGTGATCGGTCTGCTGATCGGGGTCCCGGAATGGGCACGCAGCCCGGAAGGGTTGCCGCGAGGACTGACGCTCCCGCCAGACGATCCAGGCAATACCTGGGCGGTATTCGTCCGAGAGGCGGTCACTCGCTACCGGGGGCAGATCGATCACTGGATCATCTGGAACGAACCGGATATATGGGACGCCTCACACCCCGGTTTCACCTGGCCGGGCGATGAAGGCGACTATATACAGCTGCTCAGGACTGCCTATCTGGTGGCGCATGAAGCAAACCCTGAGGTAGTGATCCATCTGGCTGCCCTCAGCCACTGGTGGGACGTACTGTATGGCCGCGAATTGTACTTCCGCCGGCTGCTGGATCAGCTGACAGCCGAGCCCGATGCGGCGGCAAACGATTACTTTTATGACGCGGCCACGCTGCATCTGTACTTTGAACCTGCCAGTGTGTATGATGTTCTTGTGCAGTATCAGGCGATTCAGGCTGAGCACGGGATCGACAAGCCTTTCTGGCTGATTGAGACGAACGCGCCCCCGTCATCTGACCCGGCCAGACCTGTCACCGAGCCAACGTTTCGGGTCTCGCTGCTGGAGCAGGCTGCCTACATGCCTCAGGCGGTAGCCCTGGGGCTGGCGGCAGGCGCTGAACGCATCGGGGTTTACAAGCTGATCGATACGCCGGGAGACATTGCCGCTAACCCGGAGCCGTTCGGACTGGTGCGTGCAGACGGCACACCGCGCCCGGCGTTTCGCACCACACAGGTTGCCTTTGCAAGGCTCAGTGGGGCGGAGCGTGTCCGGTGGACGGACCGTCATCTGGTGGCGCAGGTCGTGGTGGAGCGCCCGGGCGAAGTGGTGAGGATGCTGTGGTCACGCGTGCCGTCCCCTCAGCTGACACGGCTGCCGGCGCTGGCCGATCGGGCTGTTGTCGTAGATATGTGGGGAAACGCGCACGAACTCACACCACAGGGCGGCTACTACTCCGTGCTGCTGCTGGCCGGCGAATGCCAGCAGACTACCGGAGACTACTGTATGATTGGTGGACCGCCGCTGTACATCGTGGAGTCTGTCGCAGAACTGCCGGGCGAGAACGATACACCGATTGAGATTATGCCAGGCGCAGCGGCGGAGCAAGCGGCCGCCGCGCTGGGGGTGTCCGAGGGACCGCCCGCGGTCCGGCTGCTCACCGGGGGCCTCAGTGTGATCGCCACCGTCGCGCTGGCTGCGGCAGGCATCCTGTTGAGGCGCCGCGTGGTCAGAGATCGATGAGCCGCTGATCCTGTGGGGAGAGGTGCATGATGGCCGATGTACAGATATTCTGGGATCCGCAGGGATTCGCGCTGGACTCTCTGGGCAGCAATAAGTATCTGGGCAACAGCGATGGTGATACGCCATCGGTTTCTATGTCCATTCGCATGCTAAGCATCGATGCGCCGGAGACGCACTATCCGGGCCGCACCAGACCCTCGCGCCATGACGCGGACCTGGCGCAGCTTGCCCGGTGGATCTATGAGGGCCGCGCGCCGATCAGCGCCGATCTGGCCGCTTACATTCACCCCAAGCTGGCTACCGGGCAGGCCGGTTCCATTCAGGAGAATCAGGGCCAGCAGGCTGCGGCCGTCTTTGAGGAGATGGTCAGCCGCATGCTGACTCGCGCGGATGGCACCCGCCGCAACGTGTTCCTGCACACGGCGGACGAGCAGTTCGATCAGTATGGGCGCTTGCTGGCTTACGTCGCTCCGCACTATTCCAGCGAGGAACTGGCCCGCCTCTCTCTGTGGGAGAGAGCCACTTTCAATCTTCTGATGGTACGATCCGGCTGGGCTGCCCCTTTTGTGATCTATCCCAGCCTGCCCAAGTACCGCGATCTGGTGATGCTGCGGGGAGCCGCCAAGGAAGCCTACCTTGCCGGGCGGGGCATCTGGGCAGATCCCCTCACTCTGACTGGCTATGAGTTTCGGATGGTCATCAAGCTGTTTCAGATCACCCAGCGGTTGGTAGCGGGTGAGACGCTGTCCAGCACGGCACGCAGCTCATGGATCGAGCGCTACTGCGTGGATCTGACCACCCGGGGGATCTTTTACCCGGAGAACTACTTTCGCGTGGCTCCGTACAACCGGCTGTTTATTTGGCCGAAGGATGTGACGGAAGCCGTGGGGCGGCTGAATCTGACGCCTGGACAGACTGAGGAAATGAGCCTCTCATGAGAATCGCCATCTGTTCGGATATTCACGACAACATCTGGGCGCTTGAACGAGCACTGCCGCAGATGGCGGATGCGGATGCACTGGTGTTCTGCGGGGATTTCTGCGCACCCTTCACCCTGGCCCAGATGGCTCAGGGCTTTCGCGGACCGGTGCACGCCATTTTCGGGAACAATGACGGTGACCCCCGGCTTCTGATGCAAATGGCGCAGCAGGCCGGCAATGTCATCCTGCACGGGCAGTTTGCCGAGCTGGAATTTGGGGCGATGATCCTGGCCGTCACTCACTATCCGGAAATCGCCCGGGGTCTGGCTGCCTCGGGGCACTATCAGGCCGTTTGCTATGGGCACGATCACCGGCTGTTTCAAGAGCGGATCGGCCGCACGCTGCTGATCAACCCCGGAGAGATCATGGGGCGCTTCGGGCGGCGGACTTTTGTCGTCCTGGATACTGAGAGCGGTAAGGTTGCAATCACCGATGTCGAGTAGCGGCCCGGCGGCAGCGTCACAACGGGCTCTGCTGCTCGGTTGTGCCGGCGGTCCGGTTCTGGCGGCTATCTTCCTGGGGATCAGCGGAGGCGTTTATCTGGCGCTGACGGCTGCCCATCTGCCCGAGCGAATCACAATCCTGCTGGCTGTGCTCAGCGGCCCACTGATCGGGACCGTGGGTACGCTGCTGATTATGTTCAGCCTGCGGGCGCGAAAAACTCGCCGCGGAGATGATCGCTCACCGTGAAACTGCTGCATGGCACTGCCCTGAAGCGTTTCCTGCGCGACTGGCGTCGTGCCAACCCGCCAGCGGCTGACCTGGCTCTTGTCCTGCACAGCGTTAGCTATCCGGTCAACGTCGGCTCGCTGTTCCGCATCGCCGATGCGGCTAACGTCAGCCAGGTCATCCTGTGCGGCGCGACGCCTCTGCCAGAAACGCAGACCATTCGTAAAGTCGCGCGCGGCAAGCAGAGCATCGTGCCCTGGGTGTACCAGGAGCGCGTCGAAGAGGCGCTCGAGGAACTGCGCAGGCGTGGCTACTGCCTGATCGCCCTGGAACTGACCGACCAGTCCCGGCCTTACTATCTGCACCCGTACCCGCAGCGTGTCGCCTTGGTTGTGGGGAACGAGGATCACGGTGTCACACGCAGCGCGTTAGCCGTGTGCGATGCTTCGGTCTTCGTGCCGATGTATGGCCGGGGGCATTCACTGAATGTGCATGTTAGCGCAGCCATCGTGCTGTTCCACATCCTGCATCAGCAGGGGGCAGGCTAGTCCTCTTCTTCCGTACTGGCAGGGCGGGAAGGTTTTGCGATCCCGAGGTGAGGCTCATGATCAAGGTCGTCACTGTCGAACAGATGCGTGATATCGAACGAGCCACCGACGCAGCAGGCACAACCTATGACGAAATGATGCAGCATGCCGGCCGGGCTGTGGCCGATGTGGTGCGCTCCTTGCTGGGCGAGGACATCCCCAGCAAACGGGTGGTGGTGCTCGTCGGGCCGGGCAACAATGGAGGAGATGGGCTGGTGGCTGCCCGCATCCTGAAAGAGGAGGCCGGAGCGCAGGTCAGCTGCTATCTGAGCAAGGCACGGAATGACACCGATCCGGTCTTCACCGCGGCGCGTGATGCCGGGGTCTTCATCGCAGCGGCCAGTGATGACCAGCGCTGGCGGGTGCTGAAAAGTCTGCTGGGCAGCGCCAACGTGATCGTTGACGCGCTGCTGGGCACTGGAGCGCGGCTGCCCATCGAGGGCGACCTGCGCAAACTGCTTCAGCAGGTGGCTGCTGGCCTGATCCGCCCCGGAGATGGCAAACCGGCTCCTCTGGTATGGCCCGCTCTGCCAGAGCGCCTGGCTCCTGCCCGGCCGATGGTGGTGGCCGTGGACTGCCCCAGCGGGCTGGACTGTGATACCGGCCTGCTGGATCCCGCCTCAATTGCCGCAGATGTGACTGTGACTTTTGCGGCGGCCAAAGTCGGGCAGGTGTCGTTCCCGGGGGCTGAAGCGGTCGGTGCCCTGGTGGTGGCTGACATCAATACGCCACCCGACCTCCCTGAGCTGGCGACGATTCGCTGGGAACTGGCGACCGCAGCCGGGGTAGGGAGGCTTCTGCCGCCGCGTCCCATCAGCGGCCACAAAGGCACTTTCGGGCGGGTTGTAGTGCTGGCAGGCTCGGTGAATTACACGGGAGCTGCCTCACTGGCAGGCGCGTCTGCTTACCGGGCGGGAGCCGGCTTGGTCACGATGGCGGTGCCGCAGGCCATCTATGCGATTGTGGCTTCGCAGGTCCCTGAGGCAACCTGGCTTCTGCTCCCGCATGATATGGGGGTCATCAGCGCGCCCGCGCTGGAGGTATTTCATCAGGAAGTCGGCGACTATGAGGCTCTGCTGATCGGCCCCGGGCTTGGCCGGGAAGAGGCGACGCTGGAGTTTATGCGAGGGCTCCTGCAGGGCCAGCAACTTGCAAAGCGCGGCAGTATCGGCTTCGGCGGCCGCGCTTCGCTGCAGGAGCCTGAGGCCGGAGCACGCCGGCTGCCGCCGGCGCTCGTCATCGATGCAGATGGGCTGAACCTGCTCAGTCAGATCGAAGGATGGCCGCAGGCATTGCCGGCGAATACCGTGCTGACCCCTCACCCCGGGGAGATGGCGCGGTTGAGCGGGCTATCACGCGATGAGGTGGTGGCCGCGCGGTTCGCCGTCGCGCAGGATAAAGCTGCGGAATGGAAGGCTGTAGTGGTGCTGAAAGGAGCCTTTACCCTGGTAGCTGCGCCTGATAGACGCCTCACCATCCTGCCGTTTGCCACCGATGCGCTTGCCACGGGGGGAACAGGGGATGTACTGGCCGGCTGCATTGCCGGGTTGATGGCTCAAGGGGTAGGGGGGTATGAGGCGGCGATCATCGCTGCCTACATGCATGGACTCGCCGGGCAGCTCGCCGCCGCCGCCGCCACCTCGCGGTCGGTGGTCGCGGGCGATGTACTGCGGGCGCTGCCTGAAGCACTGGCCCTGCTGGAGCGCGGGCGCTGAATCCGGCGCTGTCGAGCGAGGACTCCCTTCCTTACAGAGAAGAGGGTCCTCGCTCGGATACTCGAACGTCACTCAGGCCGGTGAATCACCCCGGGCGTCGCTCTCGCGCCGCACGCGGCGAGCCGCCTCCTTACCCTGCTCCACAGCGGTATTGACCTTGCTGCGGGTTTCTTCCAGGATATCCTTGGTCTTTGCCTCCAGATCGGCTGCCTGAGCTCGCACCTCGGCCAGGGTCTGCTCGGCACGCGAGCGGATCTGCCGGATCTCGTCATCCGCGCGATCGCGGAGCTCAATGCCTTTGGCCCGCATCTGCTCACGGGTCTCCTGGCCAGACTGAGGAGCCAGCATCAATGAGACCGCTGCACCGACGAGGCCGCCGATGATGAACCCGCTCAGGAACGCCCCAAAATCACTGCTGTTATCGGACATGATCCTATTCCTCCCTGCGTAATGTTAAGTTGTTCGTCACAGGTGCTAGAAGTTATCACATACCGCTTCCGCAGCGGGGCCTGTGCCGTCTGGCTTGATTGTAGCACGGTTCTCGCCAGATGCAGGCGGAGCACCAGAAGACGGGGCTGCGGGCGGCGCAGCCGGGTCAACAGGTGTGCCAGCGTCTCCTCTGCCGGCCTGCGAGTTGGCTGACCCACTGGCCATCCACGTCTGAAAGGCAATGCCGGCGGCCTTGCGAATAACATCCGCGTCAGCCATGGCCTTGCCGATCCCGCCTACCGTGCCCGCGGCGGCGATAACCGGCTGAGTGACATGCTTGCTGACAAACTCTGCTGTACCCCGCACCGTCTTGACCGTGTCAGTGGCTGTCGTGATCAGCGGCTGCACTTCATTGGTGAGCAGATTGATGAAGCGCGCGACCTGGATCACCAGCACTGTGATCGCCACCGCTACCGCGATAGCCTCGATAGCCAGCAGGATGATCACCATATCCCGGACGATCTTGACCCCTGCCCCGGCCGTATCGGCATTGAGCGCCAGGACGATGGCCAGTGCGATAAGACCGCCTGTCAGGATGACCAGTGCGACCGCTATGGCGATGGTAACATTGCGGGCCTGCCGCGAGGCTTCGAGTACCTCTGGTTCGACCGGTGCATTGGCCATGGCAGCTCTCGACGGGTATGGGTGTGTAAAACGCGCGGTGGCGCTTCCCGGAGCAACCGGGAACACACTGTAGCCGAATTATAGCACGCCCCTCGGTATGTGTGAAGTCTTGCCTCCCGATCAGGGGCTAGCTTCTGCCGGCACCGCGGCGGGCGCTCAGGACGGCGGCGGTCAGGCAGCCGATGGCTGCACCAAGCGTCGCGGAGAACAGATTGAGCGGGCCGACAGCAAACAAACGGATCGACAGGATCTGGCCTGCACCCTGCCCAATCGCAAAACCCACCCAGGCAGCGGCAATTAACCCCACCAGGCGCCTCCCGTCGCCGCCGGCTATCAGATGTGCCACAGCACCGTACAGTGTGGCTAGCAGCAAGCCAAACGTGAAAGCGGGCGAGATGCTCATGGGGCTTTCCTGCTCGGTAGAGGCTGAAGGTTCGGCGGCCTGTCTGCGATGATGATCCAGACCTGGCTGCCCGGGATCGACTCGATGATGAGCTGCGCCTCGAATCCGGCCCGGCGAAATGCGGCCAGTGGATCGACAGGCCAGGGGCCACGCTGGCCGGTGACCCGGTAGAGCCATTCAAGGAAGCGCGCGATCGGATGGGTCAGCGTTAGCTGGCCGTTTGGAACGACTATCAGCCGCCCGCCCGGCCGCAGCACCCGGAACACCTCTCCCAGGGTGAGTGGATCCACAATGAACTCGGTAGGAAAAGTACTGACCACCGAATCCATCACCCCGGCTGCCAGGGGAATCTGCATGGCGCTGGCTCTAATAAGCCGGGGTATGCGGCGGGCCCGCCGGAGCTTCCGACGAGCCAGGCGGCCCATGAACGGAGACAGGTCGATCGCAATCGCCCAGTAGCCGGCGTCCGCCAGATCGAGCTGCAGGTTGCCAGTTCCATGAGCAAGTTCCAAAACGCGGCCGCCGTCCCCGGCAGCGAGGTGCGGCAGTACGGCGCGCTGCCAGCTTCGCCAGTGCCCGAGCGATACACTCCAGCTGACCAGGTCATACGTCCAGGCGAACTCGTTGTACAGCAGGCGAAAGCCAAAGCGTACCAGTTGCCACCACACGCAGGCTGCCCTGCCAGCGTGGTTCACCTTACTGCCTCGAAGGTGACCAGTTCGATCTGCTCTGACTGTATCAGTTCCTGTGCGCTGCTATGCGTCAGAGCAGCCAGCTCACGGGCGCGTGGCGCCGCGTAACTCGAGTTCTGTATCAGCAGGTTGTCCACCAGGCCGGGGTGGCACATCAGTTCCGTCGTGCCTTCGGGCCGCGTTGCCAGCAGGATGAGCAAATCGCCCAGGGTTGCCTGCTCGCCAAAGAAGTGCGGCTCGAAGTGATCGGGTGTCCTGAGGATGTGCCGTGTGCGCAGGGCAATCATGTCAGACAGATCTGGTGCGTCACCCACCGGGCTGGCCGGCTGCCGATCCGGCCAGCGCACCGGAAGAGCAAACTCTGTCGCCAACTCAGCTAGGGCGGCAAGGGTTACCCTGTTGCGGTAGGCGACGTGGTGATGGCTGTCGAGATGATCTGGCAGGTGCCCGCTGAGTTCGAGAAAGCGATCGATCTGGGCGCGGAACTCCAGTGCAATCTGATCGGCGCTGATCCGCGGCAACAGGGGCGCCAGCGCGCGCCATGAATGGAATCTCCCGTCGGCGTCAGTCAGATCGGGGATAGCGGTAGGGGGTGCAACGGGCTGACCGGCGGTCAGGGTAAGATGCAGCCCGATTCCTAACGCAGGGGCTTCGGCACGCGCCCGTCTCAGGGCCTCAGCCGCGCCGGGCAGCGTCACGATCGCGCTGGTCGATGTGACGATACCCTGGAGATGGGCCTGCAGGATGCCAGCCGTCACACCGGGCGAGTACCCCAGATCGTCCGCATTCACAATCAGCTGTCTGGGCATCAGCTATCTCTGCAAGGCGGCGACTGCCACGTCGGGCACATCGGTGAAGATCAGGTCAACATCCATGCCAGCCAGGCGACGGATCGGTTCTGGCTCGTTCACCGTCCAGGTGTTGACCCGTAGCCCGCGTCGATGGGCCGCCTCGACCGCCCGGTCGCTGACCATGGAGTGGTGCGGGTGCAGAGCCTGGTAGCGTCCGATCAGCCCGGCCCGCCAGACCGGGCCGGTGCGAGGCGCGTACAGGAAGCCGATTTGCACCTCCGGGTCCAGTCGGCGAACACGCCGCAGGCACAGGGCGCTAAATGAGGAGATCAACACTCTGTCTCTGACACCGTGACGGCGAATGGCCTGAATCACAGCGGCTGAGAGGGCCTGGCCGCCGCCGATCTTCAGTTCGATGTTGACCAACAGCCGGTCCGCGAAGTGCGTCAGCACCTCCTCCAGGGTCGGGATCGTCACGCCCGCGTAGCGGGCTGCAAACCAGGCGCCAGCATCCAGCCGGCGCAGCGCGTCAAGCGGCAGGCTGCTCACTGGCCCGCGACCGCTGCTGGTGCGATCCAGCCGCGGATCATGGATGACCACTGGCACGCCATCCGCGCTTAGCTGGACGTCCAACTCGATCCCGTCGGCGCCCATCTGCGCGGCCAGCTCGAAGGCAGGCAGCGTGTTCTCCGGCGCTGCCTGACGGGCGCCGCGGTGCGCGAATATCAACGGCTGGCGCTGATAGAAGTGGGGCAGGGGCAGGGGCTGCACGCGCGGATCCGGGGCAGAGCAGCCGGCCGCGCCGTGGCACGGGCCGGCTGCTCCATCAGCTGCCGCTACAGCTCAACAAAGTAGGCTTCACAGGCACGATCCATCAGATCCTTGCTCATCTCAAATGGCACCCCGAGGTAACCGGAGATGTCGCGCATCTGATCGATCAGGTCGCGGGGGTGCACAGAGCGCAGGGGGCGATTGCGCTTGATATACCATTCCTGCAGCAGATATGCCAGCATGCGATCGTCATAGGGCAGGCCACGCGCCTTCGCCACGCGCATCCAGATGTCCCGGAATTCCTCGTAGGATGGATCGGTGATCTCGATCTTGTGACGAATGCGGCGCAGGAATGCCTCATCGACCAGATCGCGCGGCTCGAGGTTGGTTGAGAAGACGATCAGCACGTCGAATGGGACTTCCAGCTTGCGGCCAGTATGCAGGGTCAGGAAGTCCACCCGCTTCTCCAGCGGGACGATCCAGCGGTTCAGCAGGTCGCGCGGGCGCACCTGCTGGCGCCCGAAGTCGTCGATCAGGAACATGCCCCCGTTTGCCTTCATCTGGAACGGGGCCTCGTAGTACTTGTTGACCGGGTCGTAAACGAGGTCGAGGCTCTCAAGCGTCAGCTCGCCGCCAACCATGATGACCGGTCGCCGGATCCGGATCCAGCGCGGATCCGGTTTATTGCGCGCCGAGCCGGTTCCTGTGCCCTGCTCATCCTCAATCGGCTCGTGATTGACGCTGTCGAATACTCGCACAACCTGCCCATCGATATCCGCGGCGTAGGGAATGTACATCCCCTGGCCAAGGACCACCCGGCCGACCGCCTCGGAAATCGTCGTCTTACCGTTGCCAGGGGGGCCATACAGGAAGATCGAGCGCCCGGAGTTAACGGCGGGCCCGATTTTGTCGAACAGCTTGCGGTTGAGCACCAGGCTGGTCAGCGCCGAATTCATGATGTCAGGGTTGACGAGTGTGCGACGGTGCTGCTCATAGATCGCCTTGCTGTACACAGTGAGCGGCACCGGCGCAGGCCCGGCATACTGGGATCGCTCCAGCGCTTCACGTGCCTTGGCGATGCCAATGCCCGTGATCACATACTGGTATGCCCCCTCGCCGAAGCCGCCGCTTCCCTTGACCTCGACCGCCTGTTCACGCTTGAGGAACTCCATGACCTGGTCAACAACGCCGGTGAAAGGCAGCTTAATGACCTCAGCGATCCGGTAGCCGGAAAGAAACCCGCTGAAGTACAGGACTTTGAGCACCAGCTCGGACAGGCCGATCAGGGTCAGGCCGGTGTCCTCGATGCTGGATACTGGAGGTGGCTGCCAGTTCTCGCCGGCGCCGATCCCGTAGCGGTCCTCCTTGCGGGAAGGCTCAGGGCTTGCGGCACCGGCTGCCTGACGTTGTGCAGCCTGCTGCTGCGCTATCTGTGCGGCTGTCGGCTTGATGCTGCTCATAATGTCACTTCCTCAGACGCGTCACCCACATGGACAATAATGGTAATTATAGGCGTGCGCGAGAATCCGCAAGTGGGGAAGCGGAGACGCGAACCAGCACCCCCGCGATTATATAGCATCTGCGCCTCCCCCGACAAAGCGCCCGAAGGGGTGCAGCGTACGGTTTCCGTAGGGCAACAGCTTTCAGGGAGCGATATAATGAGGCTGGTTAGAGCTGGACATCACTCAACAAGGTTCCATCGAGATCCAAAAATGATCGACCGCATTCACTGGCTGGGGCATGCCAGCTTCCGCATCAACGGGCCTCCGCATACCGATGGGCCAGTGGTCTATATCGATCCCTGGCAGCTGCCAGAGGGGTCGCCTGAAGCCGATCTGATCCTCGTCAGCCACGATCATCATGATCACTGTTCGCTGGCGGATATCGCCCGCGTCCGCGCAGACCACACTGTTATAGTCGCCAATCAGCGGGCTGCGGAACTGATCGGCGCGGGGGTGCAGGTGCTGCGCCCGTGGCAGGGCGCCGTCAATGTGGGCGATGTGTCTGTGCGGGCCGTGCCAGCCTACACGCGGGAGAAGGCCTACCACGCTGCTGCGTACGGTGGGCTGGGCTTTCTGATCTGCATGATGCGGCATGACATCTACTTTGCGGGCGATACCGACATGATCCCGGAGATGGAAAAGATCGGCTGTGACATCGCCCTGGTGCCGGTTGGCGGAGCATTTACCATGAACTGGGAGGAAGCAGCTGCGGCCGTGAGCCTCATTCGCCCCCGCTATGCGATTCCGATGCATTACGGCAGAGAGATTCCCGGTAGCAGAGATGATGGCCGCTATTTCTGCCAGGCGGTGAATGGCGGAGTTGAGGCGGTGGAATTGCGTCCCGAGAGCGAGAGCTTCCGCACTCTGCACAGTTAACTTCAGCCTGGTCTGAAAATATAAGCAGGGCACGTGAACAGCGCGCCCTGCTTTCTCATAACTCTTACCAGACAGGCTGAACCGACTCAGGCAGCCTTTTCCCCATCTGACCAGCTGAGCGGCGCCTCAGCTGCGGAAAGGATCAGCGGCCGGCGGCGGCCACGGATCGAATCGGCATTGACCACCACTTTGCGGATGTCATCCCGCGAGGGGATTTCGAACATCACATCCAGCAGGCACGACTCGATGATGGAGCGCAGTCCGCGCGCGCCTGTTTCGTGGTCAATGGCCATTTCTGCGGCAGCGTGGAGTGCGTCCTCGGTGAACACCAGCTCCACGTTATCCAACGAGAACATGGCCTGATACTGCCGGGTCAGGGCGTTTTTGGGCTCGGTGAGAATAGCCACCAGCGTGGCGTGATCCAGCGGCTCCACCGTAGTGATAACAGGAAGCCGCCCAACAAACTCCGGGATCATGCCGTACTCGATCAGATCATCGTTCATGACATGGCGGAGGATCTCCGCACGCTCAAACTCACGGCGGTTGCCAGTCCCATGAAAGCCGATGGTACCCTTGGCGCCGATACGCTTGCCGATGATGTCTTCAATGCCGGCGAAGGTGCCCCCGCAAATGAAGAGCACATTGGTTGTATCCAGTTGAATGAACTCCTGGTGGGGGTGCTTACGCCCCCCGGCAGGTGGGACATTGGCTACCGTACCCTCGATGATCTTGAGAAGCGCCTGCTGAACGCCTTCCCCGCTGACATCGCGGGTGATCGAGGGATTGTCACCGGTTTTTCGGGCTGTCTTGTCGATCTCGTCGATGTAGATGATGCCCCGCTCGGCGCGCTTGAGGTCGAAATCAGCCGCCTGAATGAGGCGGAGCAGGATGTTTTCCACGTCCTCGCCGACATAGCCGGCTTCGGTCAGCGCGGTCGCGTCGGTGATGCAGAAGGGGACATCCAGGATGCGAGCTAACGTCTGGGCCAGCAGCGTCTTGCCCACGCCGGTAGGCCCGACGATCAGGATGTTACTCTTGTCGATCTCGATGTCTTCGAAGCGACTCTGTGCCCGGATTCGCTTGTAGTGATTGTAGACCGCCACCGAAAGCACACGCTTCGCCCGCTCCTGGCCTACCACATACTGGTTGAGATGATCCGTGATCTGCTGCGGGGTCGGTACATCGTGCGCGATCGCTTCCTGCTCTGTCGGAAAGGTCAGCTGCTCCTCATCCAGAATCTCGCGGCACAGCGCAACGCACTCATCGCAGATGAATACGCCCTCAGGTCCGGAGATCAGGCGGCGCACCTCCCCCTGGGGTCTGCGGCAGAACGAGCAGTGCTGCGGTCCAGCGAGTTCGGTCGGCATAGCGGGCTAGCTCGCGCCCTTCTGGGGAGGTGCCAGCACGCCGTCGATCAGCCCGTATTCAACGGCCTTCTCAGGGGTCAGGTAGATATCGCGGTCCGTGTCCTCCGCTATCTTCTCGACGGTCTGGCCGGTATGCGCCGAGAGGATTGCATTCAGGCGCTCACGCAGACGCAGGATTTCCTTGGCCTGAATCTCGATATCCGACGCCTGCCCCTGCGCGCCGCCAAGCGGCTGATGCATATGGATTGTTGCGTTGGGCAGTGCGTAGCGCCGGCCGGAAGTCCCCGCGGTCAGCAGGACGGTGCCGAAACTGGCCGTGAACCCCACTGCAACGGTGCTGACCGGCGCGGTGATCTGCTGCATTGTGTCGTAGATCGCCAGCCCTGAATACACCTGCCCGCCCGGACTGTTAATGAACATCTGGATCTCTTTTTCGGGATCCTCGCGGTTCAGGAACAGAAGCTGTGCCACAATCAGGTTGGCGATCTGGTCGTTGATCGGTGTGCCCAGAAAGACGATGCGCTCCTTGAGCAGGAGCGAATAGATGTCATAGGCACGCTCGCCGCGGCCGGTGGTCTCGATAACCATCGGGATGAGGCTGGTAGGGATGGTGGGCAACATTGAACAGTAATCTCCTGTATGCACTCTGCCCTGCCGTGTCTGGCCGAGGCAGCATGATGCGGTCTTTAATCGGCTTCCGGTGTGGCGGATGGAACTGGTTCCTTCTTGCTGCGGCGCGTCTTTGGCTTCTGCACCATCTCCTGCGCTGCCGCAGTCTCCGGCAGCGCATCCGAATTCTCGAGCGGCGGCGCTTCCCCGCGCGCAATGGCTACCAGGCGCTGACGTGCTTTATCCACAAGCAGACGACTGCTGATGGAGCGTCGGGCGTCCCGCCCTTTCAGGAGCTGGCGTGCAACGCCAGCCTGGGTACCGAACGCCAGCAGCATATTTTCGATTTCATCATCGATCTCGCTCTCTGATATGGCAAGCGCCTCATTCTCTATCAGCTTGCCCAGCACCAGCGCGCGCATCACAGAGCGCCGAGCGGCAGGCCGAAACTCTTCCCGCATATCGTCCCGGCTTCTCTGGCTCATACGGAGGTAGTCTTCGAACGTCAGGCCCTGTTCCCGCAGACGGCGGTCAAAGTCCTCCAACAGCGAGTCGATCTGCTCCTCCACCATGATCGGAGGAAAGCTCACGCGGGCTGAGGGGAGCAGCGCTTCAAGTGCCCGATCGGCATAGTCCGATTCGGCCTGCCGGAGCGCCGCTTCCTCCAGATTCTTGCGCAGCCCGGCACGAAGCTGATCCAGATTCTCGTAATCGCCGGCAGTGTGGGCTAATTCATCATTGATCTCCGGTGCTTCCCGGCTGAAAACCTCACGGCACCTGACAGTGAACGCGATCGTCTGCCCTCTTACCTCTTCGTCATAGTCTGATTCGTCAGGCATGACAAGCTGGAATTCGCGTGTGCTCCCGGCTTCCATGCCCACAACCTGTGCCGGGAAGCCCGGTACCGGGTAGGTCGATTCCTCTGTGATGAGAACACGGACGCCCTCGCGATCGATCAGTGTGTGATCGTGGGGTTCCTCTGCGCCGGCATGGACCATGCGCTCGATGACGCCGCGGATATCCATGGTGGCGACATCGCCCAGCGCAATGGGGCGATCGACGGGTTCAAGGGTAGCGTGCTCTTCACGCAGCGCCCTCAGGCTCCGATCCACCTCCTCGTCAGTGACCGGGAGGGCCTCGAAGGGCACGCGCAGGTCGCGGTAATTGCCGAGGTCAACCTCCGGGCGGAGTGGCACGGTGAAGGTCATCTCGAACGGATCGCGCTTCAGGTCTGTCAGCGCGCCCGGTGCATAGGGCTCAAGCCCGCTCTGTTCGAGGGCCTCGGCATAGACGGACTGCCCGAGTGGATCAAGTGCTTCCTCCAGCAGGGCGCCCTCTCCCACGTACCGGGTCACGATGTGGTAGGGCGCGTGCCCGCGGCGAAAACCCGGAATATTAATCTTCCGGGCGATTCGGCGAGCGGCCTCGTGCATAGCTTTCTCAACCCGCTCTGAGTCTACAGAGACGATGAGCCGAGCCTGCCGATCCTCAATGAGCTGCGTTTCAACGGTCAGCACGTTCTTGTGTTGTCCTTGCGGAATACTGGTGCGGATTATAGCATGGGCCGGTGGCGCCTGCTATTTGCCTGCCCCGGTCAGAATCGAGGCCCTACACAGCGTAGAGCCCCCTACTTCACCGAGCGATGGGGAAGGCGGGATTCGAACCCGCACGCCTCGCGGCACATGATCCTAAGTCATGCTCGTCTGCCAGTTCCGACACTCCCCCGAGTCCGGGGGATTATAGCGCGGCCGAACCTGGCCCCGCAAACCTGGCCGCCGATATAACCTTGCTGGCGGCCTGATCGGCGGGCTATAATCCGCCCCGTAGTGAGCAGGCATCAAGAACAACAGGGAGAACGCCGGAACATGATCGATGTAAACGAACTACGCCGTGGAGTGAGCTTCACTATCGACGGCGAGCTCTATCGCGTGCTGGAGTACTGGCACAACAAGCCCGGACGCGGCAAGGCCACCATTCGCGTTCAGGTCCGCAATTTGCGCACCGGAACCACGCGCGAGATGACCTTCCCTTCGGGCGACCGCGTCCAGGATATCCGGCTGGAAACCCGCGTAGTCGAGTATCTGTACAATGACGGCGAGTTCCTCAACTTCATGGACGTTGAGAACTATGAGCAGCCCCAGGTGCGGGTAGACGTCTTCGGCGACGACCTGTTGTATCTGACTGAGAACCTTCAGATCAAGCTTTCGTCCTACGAGGGGGAGATCATCGACTACGAGCTGCCAACGACCGTTGATCTGGAGGTGATTGAGGCGGATCGGGCTGTTGCCGGCGATACGGCTACTGCAGCCACTAAACAGGTCACGGTGCAGACCGGGCTGAAGGTCACCACACCGCTGTTTGTCGAGACCGGCGATGTGATCCGCATTGACACGCGTAACGGCGCGTACATCACCCGTGTTTAGCCTCGCTGCTACAGACGTGCACCCCGGTACGAGGGAATGAAAACACCTGCCGGGCGGGAATGCCGCTATTACTACGAGGACTACCATCGCGGGCGTAGCACTCAGGAGTGCCGGCTGCTGAGAGGTATGCCAGGCCCTCGCTGGCAGCCCCGTGACTGCCGCCGGTGCCCAGTCCCTGACATCCTGTGGGCCAACGCGAGCGAGCATCTGCGGCTGACGGGAGCTATACAGGTAACACTGCTGGGCCTTGCCCGCCGTGTGGAGGTCGAGGCGACCTGCGCCCGTCATCGCACCACTATCCCCGATCCCTACGTCGGATGCCCGGAGTGCGCCGCGGAGAAGCCCGACCTCGCTGACGTCTTTGACCGGGATACTAACCCCTCATGATCAAGGCTGTCCTGATCGATCTGGATGATACGCTGATCATCAGCCAGACCCCCGCTCTGTTTTCGGCCTATCTCCATACTCTGGGCGAGTATGCCAGCCGGTTTGGGACGCCTGAGCAGGTTGCCGCACAGATCATGGGGGCATATCAGGCAGCAGTAGCCGAGTACAACCCGCTGCGCACGCTCGAAGAGCGCTTTTTTGATCACTTTCGCGCGGCCACCGGTGAGTCTGATCCCGCGCTGCCGGTCTATTTCGACGCGTTCTACCACCAGCAGTATCCGCCGCTGCTTGAGAGATATGTTCGCCCTCAGCCCGGGTCGGAAGATTTGCTGCGGCAGCTGGCACGGGGGCCCTACCAGATGGTGGTTGCCACAAACCCCGGCCTGCCGCGCATTGCTATTGAGCATCGCCTCCGCCAGGGCGGCATTGATCCGAATGAGTGGCCCTGGGCGCTGATTACCTCGCTGGAGACGATGCACTTCGGCAAACCGCAACCGGAGTACTATGAGGAAATCCTTCTGCGGCTGGATGTTGAGGCGTCTGAGGCTCTGATGGTGGGTGATGACTGGGAAAACGACATTGCGCCGGCGGCGGCGGCGGGTCTGCATACCTACTGGGTCGGGCAGCCTGATAGGGCCGTCCCCGTCGGAGAGCTCCGCCCCGACGGCATCGGGACCTTCGAGCAATTTGTTCTGAAGGTAAGCAGCGGCTGGCTGGATCGGCTGGACAGTCGCCCGGTTACCCGAAGCGCACTTATTCAGCGGCTGGCTGCATTTCCCGCGGGTGTGGCCGCTGTGGTCGAAGGGCATACTAGCGAGGTGCTGGAATGCGGCCCGTCTTCGCAGGAGTGGTCGGCGCGGGACATCATCTGCCACCTGCGCGACCATGACATCGAGGAAGATCGGGCGCGGCTGCAGCGCATTCTTGCCGAGGACACGCCCTTTCTGTCAGCGAATTACGATCCCTGGGCGCATGCGCACCAATACCGCGAGACTTCAGTGGATGAGGCCCTGGAGCAGTTTGTTCACTTCCGCGCCGGCATGGTGAGCTGGTTGCAGTCGCTGCCTGCAGATGTCTGGAGCCGGGCCGCCCGACATGCCATCTTTGGGCCGACAAGCTTCGAGGAAATGGTTCGCTTCGCCACCGAACACGACCGCACTCATCTTCGCCAGATACGGGCTGCGATCGCCTATGCGCTGACAGTCTGCGGCCCGGACCCGCAGCCGGATGGGAGATAGGCTGCTAGCGCTGCCCCCTGCTGGCTGAGGATGCGTTGCTGCTGGCTGCGACCGTAACCCCTTCCTGCGCGGGCATACGGGTTACCAAGATGCCCAGTACGAGGGCCATGACAAGCGCAACGCTGAACGGCGCGGCCGATGCAAGGCGGGCACCAGCCCCTCCATCCGAGCCGATCTGACTGATGAAAGCATCGCGCAGCGCTGCGCCGAGTGGTGGCCCCGCGGCGCTAATCACTGAACCGATCGCGCCCACCAGCCCAAGAGCGCGCCCGCGAATGCCGGTGGGGATGTAAGCGCTGGACCAGCTCGAAAAGCCCACAATACCAACCTGGACGGCAACCCAGCTCAAGCCAAACAGACTATAGCTCCCCACAGATGCGTGCTCCAGCATCCCCCAGATCAACAGCAGCGCCGCATGAATCGACAGTGACAGTCCACTCAAGGCGCGCCCACCCACACGATCGGTCAGGCGTCCCCCGAGCAGAGAGGCGATCGTGGCCCCTACGCCACCCACTGCCAGCAGCAGGTTGACGGATGGCTCGTCCATCCGCATCGCGTCTGCGGCATGCAGGGCAATGAACGGCCCGTCGCGCGTCAGGGTGAGGAGCAGGACGAATAATCCGTTGGCTGCGGTCAGCTTCCAGATCACGGGCATTCGCAGCAGCACACCCAGATTGACAGGGAGCCGTGCGCTGCGCTCGCCAGTGAATGGGCCTTCCCGGAGCATGAGCAGCCGAACCAGGGCCGCAATCCCCGCGACGAGCACGTTGATCCAGATCAGCCCGCGCACCCCTATCAGCGGCTCAAGGGCCGCGCCAGCCGCAGGACCAAGGATCAGCGCTGCATTGACAGCAGCATAGAACATGCCAAACAACTGGCCCCGATCCGCGTCAGAGGCGCTCTCAGCGAGCAGGGCGCTGAAACCTGGCTGCTGAATGCCGCCGAACAGCCCGATCAGCCATACCGTGATCGCCAGATCCGTCCACGTGCGGGCCAGGGCGCCAAATAACAGGATGGGAACCATGATCACGCTGGGGATCGATATGGCATGGTGGCGCCCCCAGCGGTCGCTCATCTCCCCCCCAATAATCTGGGTTGGGCCCAGCAGCAGAAACGATCCGGTAAAAACCAGCGCGACCTGCTGGTCGGAAGCGCCCAGATTGCGCAGATGCAGTGCCAGCAGTCCGTACCACAGGTAGCGTGAGGCCACGATCAGAAAGGCCGTAGCGCTCAGCACCGCGACATTGCGCCGGCCAGCCGTCAGTTTTCGCCGCTCAGAATCCACAGGGTTATCTCCGGTGGGCATAACAGGCGAGCCCTGGGGGCGGCTGCGCCCTCCAGACCTACCCCGCGAGATACATACAGGGTCATTGAACCCACCCTGTAACGCCCCATTTCGTACTGTTTGCCCCGGGCTGAGCTTGTGATCAGCGCTCCGATGAATGGGAGGCGAATCTGCCCTCCGTGGGTATGACCGCAGAGATACAGATCAATGCCCCACTGGCTGGCTGCCGGGGCAATATCAGGAGAATGGTACAACAGAATCGCGAATCGATCCGATGCCCGGCTGGCGACTCCTGAGACAAGTCGCTGGGTGTCGGCCTGCACCTCATGGCTGCACGTCAGCCCGAGCAGCACAATCCACTGACCGTTTACCTCTATCTCAATCGCTTCATCCTGCAGCCAGCGTGCGCCGGTTTCGTGCAGGAAGGATGCAACCCTGTCGTGAGACTCAACCAGCGGGCTGCCCGATACCGCGAAGACCCTACCCGCGGCGGCCCACTGCCTTACCATCTCATTGATCGATGCTGCCGAGATCGGATCGTCGCGATAGGACAGATTTACGAAGTCGCCTGAGAACAGGATCACGTCAGGGCGGGCTTCCTCTATCAGCCGCAGCAGCGATTCTTCCCGCACACTCGCGCGCTCCAGATGCAGATCGCTGATATGGAGGATGCGGGCGGGCGGAGCTGCCGGATCCAGCAGCGGGGATCGAAGGTATTCGACAGTCAGGCCCAGACGGAATGGCTCGATCCACAACCCGTAGGTGCTCAGGGCCAGTACGGCGAACTGAAACCCGCACACGACGACGCACGCCTGCGGGCCGACGAGCAGCGCCCCTGCCGTACTGGCGACGATCCGCAGCATGGTCAGCGCGACCAGAGGCGGCGCAACCGGGCCGAATGAGCGGCGCATGACCGGAAGCAGCTCCAGCGACAGCCAGTCGATGAGAAGCAAAGCCAGATGCAGGGCGAGGAGACCGGGCCGCTGCGGCGCGGGCCAGGCCAGGGTGGCTGCTGCGCATGCCGCTGCCAGTGTGCAAAGGACAAGGGCGCGGGGAACTCGCTCGATCCGAAGCGGCTCGACCAGCGCCCGATGCAGCAGGCTCGTCTCAGCGTGTTTGTAGCGGCTCAGAGCGAGTCTCCACGGCTGTACCAGGCGTCCATCTCGGCGCGGGGCAGACGCAGCGTGACCACCGTCCCGTGATCCTGTCGCGGTTCAATGGTGAAGGGCACCTGATGCGCGTCGAGGATCATCTTCACCAGCGCCAGGCCAATACCCAGCCCACCATGCTGACGGGTCGAACTGGCATCCATCTGGACAAGCGGCTCCAGAAGCTGCGGAAGCTGCTCCGGGTTGATGCCGTCCCCCTGATCCTCAATGACCACTGTTACGGCACCGCTGTCATCAGGATGTGCTCGCACGCTGATTGGCTTGCCGTTACCGAACTTCACGGCGTTGAGTATCAGATGAGCAAGGGCGCGCGACATGGCATTGGGGTTCACCATGACCGGCGGCAGACCCTGCGCCACATCGAGTTCCACGATGTCAGCCTGCGTGCGTCTGAGCGCTCGCATCTGCTCCACGGCTCCCGCCAGCAAATCGCGCGTCGAGGCAGGCATCAGCTTGATGCCAGTGGGATCGCTGAAGGCTTCGATATCGCCCACCCGGTACTCCAGGACGCCGAACGCATCATGAGCCTCGCGCAGCAGGGAGGCTCTGCGCTCTTCCTCTATGCCATCCTGAAGCGCAAGACTGAGTGCGATCTTGGCTTGGTGCAGCGGCGTTCGCAGCTCATGCGAGACAATTGAAAGTACGTTGTCTTTGACTCGACTCAGATCCTGGAGACGCTGGTAAGCCTGCTGTAGTTGCTGTGTGCGATCGGCGACGCGCTCCTCAAGCTCCCGGCGATGCGCTTCCAGCTCTTCATGCAGCTGCTTGGCGCGGAGCAGCGAGCGCACCCGCACCGTCAGTTCCACGGTATCCGGGGGTTTCTGGAGAAAATCGTCAGCGCCTGCGCTCAGTCCTTCATGGCGGCTGGCACGTGCAGACAGAGCGGTCACCAGAATCACCGGCAGGAACCGCGTGCTTTCGGAGCTTTTGATGCGGCGGCAGATTTCGATGCCGTCGATCCCTGGCAGCAGGACATCCAGCACAATCACGTCCGGGTGTTCACGCTCGATCAGGTTGAGAGCCGCAAACCCATCGGTCGCTGTGAGCACCTGATAGCCGTCCCGGCTGAGGATGAATGCGAAGATATCCACGATCCGCTCATCATCGTCCACCACCAGAATCCGGGATTCGGAGGCCGGCCTGACAGGCAGGTCGGGGGGTGGGATGGGAATGGATGGATCGGTCGTGGGCATTGGGGTGGCCTCTGGTGAATGCAACACAGTGTACCATGGATCCACACCTGTCAATGCAGTCCACAGGTTTGGAGAAGGTTGGGCTTGCGTCTGCAGGATCCACAGCCCATGCGGCGTTTCGTGGCAATCAGCGGTACAATGAAAGTGGCGGCATATCCGTCCGCTTCTGCGATACTAAAATCCCATGCATCGATTCGCCTGGCCCGAAAGCGAGGTTGTTTCTCGTCATCGCTTCACGCGGCCGCATATCCGCCTGTGGCTACCGCTACTGATGCTCGGAATGCTGGGGATCTGCGGATGGCTGCTGGGGCCGCGGTTCCGCCTGATTGAAGCGGCAGCTATGGTGTTCCTGACGTATGTGGCTATCAGTGCTCTGGTGAGCGTATGCGAAATCACAGTGGTTGAAGATGGCCTTATCATCCATCGGCTGGTACTGCCCCGACGGTACGTACCCTGGAATGCCATCGACCGAATAATCGTCTATGCCTACCAGAACGGCCAAACAGGAGCCCATTTAGAGGTGGCCAGCATCGGTCTGTACGAGGGCCTTTCACCGCTTAATCGACTGCCGGGGCTGGTCTATGGACAGGGGCTGCGCCAGACGATTATCATCACACCGGATGCCCTAGAGGGCTACGATGAGCTGCTTGCCCATCTGGAAGCGCACTGCGTGGTGATTCGACGAGACGCTGATGCGTAATCTGCCGGGCGCCACATGGCCATCTCGCCCGGGCATTCCACTCTCTAACCATCTGCTCCGCGCTGTGCAGCAGACTGCGAAAGGTTAATTGTGCAGGGTATCATCGTTGCGCTTGACCTGGAAACCACCGGCCTGGATGCCAGCCGGGACCGAATCATCGAGATCGGGGCTGTCAAGTTCCGCGGCGATGAGGTGCTTGATACCTGGCAGACGCTGGTCAACCCCGGGTTCTCTCTGCCAGAGTATATCACCCGGCTGACGGGCATCCGCGACGAAGACCTGATGCGCGCGCCTCGCCTGACCGAGTCGCTCCTGCGAGGGCTGCAACGCTTCGTGGGCAGCGCGCCCGTGGTGGGCCACTCTGTCGGGTTCGACCTTGCATTTCTGGAGGCCGCGCGAGTCAGGTTTCCCGGCCCGATTATTGACACCTATGCAGTCGCGTCCACGCTGTTTCCGACTGCGTCGCGCTACAGCCTCACGTCCCTGGCCAGCCTGCTGGGCGTGGCAATGGATGAGGCACATCGTGCCCTGAGTGATGCTAATACCACGTTCCGCCTGTATCGCGCCCTATGGGAGCGCACCCTTGAGCTGCCAATCGACACGCTGGCGGAGATCGTCAGAGCTGGCAAGCATGTCACATGGGCGGGGGCGCCAGTCTTTGAGGCGGCTCTGAGCCTCCGGACTCGCGAGGTGTTCAGGGCGCGCGCCGATCTCACAGATGCGGAGGTCGATGAGGACATCGCTGGCCTGTTTGCCGGGGCCGGCGACCGCGCGCCTGTTCTCCGGCCACGCCCGCGGCCTGTTCCGCTGAAGACGCAGGAGATCGTTGGCCTGATCGAACCCAGCGGCCGGATAGCTCAGCAGCTTGCGGGGTACGAGTATCGCTCGCAGCAGGCGGAGCTGATCGCGGCAGTTTGCGAGGCATTCAACCGGGGACGACATACGCTGGTCGAGGCGCCCACCGGAGTGGGAAAGTCCCTTGCTTATCTTCTACCCGCCATTCATTTTGCTGTGCAGAATGATGATCGGGTAGTCATCAGCACCAATACCATCAACCTGCAGGAACAGCTCGTCAAGAAGGACCTGCCGCTGATCCAGGCTGCGCTTGATGTTCCGTTTCGCGCAGCGGTCCTGAAAGGGCGTGCCAACTATCTATGCCCGCGCAGGCTGGCCGCACTTCGTCGTCGGGGGCCGACCAGCCCGGAAGAGATGCTGTTGCTGGCCCGCGTGCTTGTCTGGCTGACGGAAAGCCAGTCTGGGGACAGGGGCGAGCTAACCTTACGCGGTCCGGCGGAGGCCGGTGTGTGGCAGCGGCTTAGCGCCGAGGATGAAGGCTGCACCATGGAGCGCTGCGCCACGCAGATGGGGGGCACCTGCCCGTTTTACCGCGCCCGCAGGGCGGCAGAGAGCGCGCATCTATTGGTGGTCAATCATTCTCTCCTGCTATCGGATGCCGCTACGGAAGGGCGCGTGCTGCCTGATTATCGCTACCTGGTCATCGACGAGGCGCACCATCTGGAGGATGCAACGACCAATGGCATGGCTTTCCGGACTGATGCGCAGGGTATTGCGCGGCAGATCGCCGAACTCGGCGGCCCCAGCAGCGGCCTGCTCGGGGAAGTACTGCGCGAATGTCGCGGGAGCATCCCATCAGAGTACTTCGCCACGCTGGAATCATTCGTGAACATGGTGATTCAGGCGGCCGGCTTCATGAACCAGCACACGGACTACTTTTTCCGCTCGCTGAGACAGTTTATCGAGGCGCACGTGCGCATTGTGCGGAACGAGTATGTGCAGCAGATTCGCATCCTACCCTCGATGAGGGCACAGCCTGCCTGGAGCCAGGTTGAGGTTGCATGGGATAACCTGAGCCGGTTCACTTCAGGGATCGCGGAGGCGATGACCCAGCTGGTCGTCGGCCTGCTTGAACTCAGCGACTTTGACATCCATGAGTATGACGATCTGCTGGCCGGGGCGCGCGCCGCCTCGCGGCAGCTCACACAGCTGCACCAGCGGCTGAACGAAATTGTGCTGCAACCCGATCACAACACAGTCTACTGGGCTGAGTTCTACCCTGACAGCAGCCGGATCTCACTGCACGCCGCTCCGCTGGATGTCGGGCCGCTGGTTCAGCAGCATGTGTGGCAGGCCAAAGACACCGTGATCATGACCAGCGCCACGCTGAGGACAGATGGCTCCTTTCGCTACATCCGGGAGAGGCTTGACGCAGACGCCGTGGATGAGGTTGTCATCGACACGCCTTTTGACTACCGCGCCAGCACACTGCTTTATCTGGTCAACGATATCCCGGAGCCAGCTGATCAAACTGGCTATCAGCGTGCGGTGGAGCGAGGGCTGATCGATCTCTGCCGCGCGACGCGTGGCCGGACGCTGGTTCTGTTCACCAGCTATGCCCAGCTGCGACAGACAGCCGGCGCGATCAGTGGACCGCTGGCTCGCGATGGCATCATCGTGTACGATCAGAGTGACGGTGGAAGCCGCAGCCAGCTCCTGGATGGATTCATCTCCAGCGAGAAGGCCGTGCTGATGGGGACACGATCCTTCTGGGAGGGGATCGATGTGCCTGGCGCCGACCTGAGCGTGGTGGTAATCGTCCGTCTACCCTTCAGCGTTCCTTCTGATCCGCTGTTCGCTGCGCGCAGCGAGACATTCGAGCGCGCCTTTGAGGAGTATGCGATTCCTGAAACGGTTCTGCGATTCCGGCAGGGATTTGGACGCCTGATCCGGCGGCGCGATGATCGCGGGGTCGTGGTAATCCTGGATCGGCGCATCCTCAGCAAATCATACGGCCAGCAGTTCATCCAGGCGCTGCCGCCGTGTACGCTGCGCCGGGGGCGCCTGGGTGACCTGGCCGAGGCGGCCGCACAGTGGCTGGAGGCTGGTTAGACGCAGTATTCTCAATAAAAATGCGACTCCGTGATAAAGTTGTGAGTGACCAAACACCAACCAAATCACGGAGGTCGCAGTATGGACAGTGTAACACGGATTCGGGTGGCGCATGTGTTAAGAAAGCAAGGCAT